>NZ_JBSHIO010000008.1:0-271606 GCF_053618995.1 Allobosea sp. NPDC055594 | reverse complement strand
TCTCAAGCATGCACTGCGCCTTCGGAACATGGTGGGGCCGCTCTCGACCCGGACGATCACAGCCCGCCCGCGCCGTCGGCCTCAACGGCCCCGCCCGAGCGACCTCGCAAGGCGCAGGCTGTTAGCAGAGCAGCAACAACATGCCAAGTGACCATCCCAACGCAGGAGGTGCGAGAAGAGGAGGGCGCGGCAGAGCAAAAGTCGGCCGCGCCGTCGCAATCAGTGGATCTCCGGTTCCGCCACCTTCGCCGTGCCAGTGAGGTAGTCGAAGTCGCAGCCCTTGTCGGCCTGCTGGATATGGGCCGCCGACATCTTGCCATAGCCGCGGGCATAGTCGCGGTCGGGCGGCGTCCAGCCCTTCAGCCGCGCGGCGATCTCGGCGTCTGTCAGATCGACCGAGATGCTGCGGGCCTCGACATCGACGCTGATGATGTCGCCGGTCTGCACGGCGGCGAGCGGGCCCTTGATATAGGCTTCCGGAGCGATGTGCAGGACGCAGGCGCCGTAGCTGGTGCCGGACATGCGGGCATCGGAGAGGCGCAGCATGTCGCGCACGCCCTGCTTAAGCAGCTTCTTCGGGATCGGCAGCATGCCCCATTCCGGCATGCCGGGGCCGCCGACCGGGCCGCAATTCTTCAGCACCATGATGTGCTCGGCGGTGACGTCGAGATTCTCGTCGTTCACCGCCCGCATCATCGCGTCATAGTCTTCGAAGACCAGCGCCGGACCGGAATGCTTCAAGAGGCGCGGCTCGGCGGCGGAGGGCTTGATGACGCAGCCATCGGGGGCGAGGTTGCCCTTGAGCACGGCGAGCCCGTTGGCGGTCGAGACCGCCTTGTCGAGCGGACGGATGACGTTGTCGTCATAGACCTGGGCGAGGGCGATCGTCTCCGAAATCGGCTTGCCGGTGACGGTCATCGCGTCGGTGTGGAGCTTGCTCTCCAGCTGCTTCAGCAGGGCAGGGAGGCCGCCGGCATAGAAGAAGTCCTCCATCAGGAATTCGCCGGAAGGCCGCAGATTGGCGATCACGGGCACCTTGCGCGAGAATTCGTCGAAATCGTCGGGGGTGAGCGGCACGCCGGCGCGCCCGGCCATGGCGACGAGATGGATGATCGCATTGGTCGAGCCGGCAACCGCCATATGGACGGTGAGCGCGTTCTCGAAGCTCTTGCGGGTCAGGATGCGGTCCGGTGTAAGGTCTTCCCAGACCATCTCGACGATGCGCTTGCCGGCCGCCGCCGCCATGCGCGGATGGGCGGCGTCGGCGGCGGGGATGGCGGAGGCGCCGGGCAAGGTGAGGCCGAGCACCTCGGCATGACTCATCATCGTCGCGGCGGTGCCCATCACCATGCAGGTGCCGTGCGAGCGCGCGATGCCGCTCTCCATCTCGCGCCATTGCTCGTCGGAGATGTTGCCGGCTTCCTTCTCGGCCCAGTATTTCCAGACATCGGCGCCGGAGCCGAGCGTCTTGCCGGCCCAGTTGCCGCGCAGCATCGGCCCGGCCGGCACGAAGATGAAGGGGAGCCCTGCGCTGCAGGCGCCCATGATCAGGGCCGGCGTGGACTTGTCGCAGCCGCCGAGCAGGACGGCGCCGTCGAGGGGATGGGACCTGATCGACTCCTCCGCCTCCATCGCCAGGAAATTGCGATAGAGCATGGTTGTCGGCTTCTGGTACTGCTCCGAGGCCGACATCACCGGGATCTCGACCGGGAAGCCGCCGGCGGCCCAGACCGCGCGCTTCACCGCCTCGGCGCGGTCGCGCAGATGAGTGTGGCAGGGGTTGATCTCGGACCAGGTGTTGAGGATGCCGATCACCGGCTTGCCCATGAACTCGTCATGGTTGAGCCCCATCTGCAGTGCCCGCGAGCGATGCCCGAAGGAGCGCAGATCGCTCGCCCCGAACCAGCGCTTCGAGCGCAGCGTGTCGGGCGTCTTGCGGGGATGGGACATCGGCGTTTCCTCGGTGCTTCGTATTTTCGCTCTCGAACCTCCGCGTCATCCTGGGCAAGCGAAGCGCAGACCCGGGATCCATCGTAGAGCGACGTGGCCTCCGATGGATCCCGGAGCTGCGCCGCTTCGCGGCTTGTCCGGGATGACGGGGAGGGGGTGGAAAGTGCTCGTCTACTCCGCCGCCGCCCGGCGGCTGCCCCAGCTCGAAACGATCGCCCGCAATTCGGCGCGCTCGCTCGCGTTGAGCTCCGGCAGGCCGGGCAGGCGCACGGGACCGACATTGGTACCGAGCAGGCCGAGCGCTTCCTTGACCACGGTGACATTGGCGCCATTGCCGTATTTCGTCCTGAGCTTCTCGAAGCCGGCAATGGCGTCGACCTCGCGGCGCGCGGCGTCGTAATCGCCGGCTTCCAGCGCCCGCCAGATTGCCAGCGAGCGCTCGGGTGTGACATTGATCAGGCCGGAGGTGAAGCCGCGCGCGCCGAGCGCGTAGAAGGGCGCGGCCCAGCCCTCGGCGAGGCCGCAGATCCAGTTGGCGCTGGAGCCTTGTGTCTCGCGGACGCAATCGGCCAGCAGCATCATGTTGGGCGAGGCGAACTTCACGCCGGCGACGTTCGGGTGGTTCGCGACGCGGGCGAGGTCCTTCACGCCGATCGCGTCGGAGCGGACATAGGCGACGAGCGGGATCTCCAGTGCCTCGGCGATGGCGAGGAAATAATCGGCCTGGGATTGCGGCGCGGCGAAGGGATCGAGCGGATGATGCACCATCACCGCATCACAGCCGGCCCTGGCGGCGAGCCTGCCGGTCGAGACCGCTTCGCGCAGCGAGCGGCCGATGCCGGCGGTAACGAGCGCCTTGCCGGCGGCCGCCTCGGCCGCGACGGCATGGCTGCGCACCACCTCCTCGGTGGTCATCGGGTAGAACTCGCCCGTATTGCCGGCCGAGACGATGTTGTGGATGCCGGCCTCGGCGATACGGGCGACGATCTTGCCGGTCAGCGCCCAGTCGGCTTCGCCATCGCTCTTCCAGGCGGTGACGTGCACGCCGGAAATGCCGCGCAGGGCCGTGCGCACCTTCTGCTGCCGTCCGCTCTCATTCGTCATAGGCCAATCCTTCCGCGTCGGCGCCGAAGACCTGGCGCACATGGCTCTTGGCGGAGCGCACGATGTGGCTCCGCATCCTCTGCTCGGCGAGTGCCGGATCATGGGCGGCGAGCGCTTCGAAAATGCCCTTGTGCTCGACATAGCCCTGGCGCCGTTCGGCCGGCTCGCCGAGCAGAGCGATGCGCTGGGCGTGGTCGTACATGCGCTGGCCATCGAGCCGGTGCTCGAGATAGGCGCAGCCAGAAATCCGGTGGATCATGCCGTGATAGGCCTCGTTCAGGGTGACGAGGTCCTCGAGCGCGCGGTGCTCGGTCGCATGCGCCATCTCGTCGATCAGGCCCGCCATCTCGGCGATCTCGGCATCGGCGATCCGGTTTGCGGCGATATGGGCCATGACGCTTTCGAGCGCGGCGCGGCCGAGTGCCATTTCCAGCGCCTGCCTGGCCGAGAATTCGACGAAGACGCCGCGGCGCGCCTCGGTGCGGACGAGGCCCTCGCTTTCGAGCCTGCGGATGGCATCCTTGACCGGGGTGGTCGAGACGCCGAGCAGGTCGGCAAGGTGGCGCTCGTTCAGACGCTCACCATTGCGGAAATTGCCCGCGACGATCGCTCGGCGCAGGCGCTCATGCACATGCTCGCGCAGCGAGCGCAGCAGATGTGGCGAGACGGGTTCGATCGTGAGCGGTTCCGACATCTGAACTCCAGCCATCCGCTGATCGGGTTCCTCATGCAGGGCCGGGCGGACAGCGCCATTCCGCATCAGTCACCATAAAGCGCAAGCTGTATCAAGTCTGAAATTTCAGATTTCAAATCTCAAATCCCATGCTATGGGAACAGCAAGACGCCCGAAAGAGGCGCGGCCCGAAGGCGCGCGACAGGGCGGCAAATGCAGAAGGGGAGGAAACAGATGACGAGGTTCACACGCCGGGCCTTGCTGGCCGGTGCGGCCAGCCTGATCGCGGCGCCGGCCCTGGCGCAGTCCGGCTATCCCGGCAGCAAGGTCGTCACCATCGTGGTGCCCTTCGCCGCGGGCGGCACCACCGACCTGCTCGGGCGCATCCTGGCCGACCGGCTCAGCGCCCGCCTCGGCGGCAAGTTCATTGTCGAGAACCGGCCGGGAGCCGGCGGCAATACCGGGGCCGCGGCGGTCGCCCGGTCCGAGCCCGACGGCTACACGCTGACCATGGGTACGGTGTCGAGCCATGCGATCAACCCCGGCGTCTATGCCAGGATGCCCTATGATCACATCAAGGATTTCGCGCCGATCTCGCAGGTGGCGAGCGTGCCGAACATCTTGATGGTCAATCTCGATTTGCCGGCCAAGACCGTGCCGGAGCTGATTGAGCTCCTGAAGAAGAACCCCGGCAAATACTCGTTTGGCTCGTCTGGGGCCGGTACCTCGACCCATATGGCGGCCGAGCTGTTCAAGGTCGCGACCGGCACCGATATGGCCCATGTGCCTTATCGCTCGAGTGGGCAGGTGACGCAGGACCTGCTCTCCGGCCAGATCCAGCTGACCTTCGACAACATCACCATAGCCTGGCCGCATGTCGAAGCCGGTAAGATCCGGGCGCTCGCCACGGCGACGCCGAAGCGCCTCGCGGTCGCGCCCGACCTGCCGGCGCTCTCCGAGTTCATCCCGGGCTATGACGCAAGCTCCTGGCACGGCTTCTTCGCGCCTTCGAAGGTGCCGCCGGAGATCGTCGCCAAGCTTTCCACCGAGACCCAGGCGATCATGCGCGAGCCGGCCGTGATCGAGCAGCTGAAGAAGCTCGGCGTCGATGCCGTCGGCTCGACCCAGGCCGAGTTCACCGCCCACATCGCCAACGAGACCAAGCGCTGGGCCGAGGTGGCGCAGAAGGCGAATGTCAGGATCGAGTGAGCGGCAGATTCGCTGCTAGCCTCGCCCGTCATTCCGGCCGCAGCGAAGCGGAGTGCCGGAATCCATCACAGGGCTCGCCTCTTGATGGATTCCGGAGCTGCGCGGCTTACGCCACTTGTCCGGAATGACGATCCTGACGCTGATT
Organism: Allobosea sp. NPDC055594; assembly: GCF_053618995.1. Classification (NCBI taxonomy): domain Bacteria; kingdom Pseudomonadati; phylum Pseudomonadota; class Alphaproteobacteria; order Hyphomicrobiales; family Alloboseaceae; genus Allobosea; species Allobosea sp. NPDC055594. Next base: position 266,525 of record NZ_JBSHIO010000008.1, on the reverse strand, counting down.
GAGTCGTGGCCCGAACGAGGACGCCTACCCATGACATCGACTGCCCTGACGCCCGAGAACCGCGAGAAGCTGAAGCGCGTCTCGACCGCGACCTTGACCACCGCCCTGTTCAAGCGCGGCTTCCGCAATGTCTTCATCCAGGACGTGCGCCCGCTCGATCCGAAGGCGCGCATGGTCGGCGAGGCCTATACGCTGCGCTATATCCCGGCGCGGGAGGATCTCGACCATCTCGGCGTCTTCGCCGGCACCGAGCACCCGCAGCGCGTCGCGGTCGAGGCCTGCCCGCCCGGCCATGTCATGGTGATCGACAGCCGCAAGGATCCGCGCGCCGCCTCGGCTGGCTGCATCCTGGTGACGCGGTTGATGCAGCGCGGCGTCGCCGGCATCGTCAGCGATGGCGGCTTCCGCGACAGCCCGGACATCGCGGCGCTCGGCTTCCCGGCCTATCACAACCGGCCGAGCGCCCCGACCAACCTGATCCAGCACCACGCGCTCGACCTCAACGCGCCGATCGGCTGCGGCGACGTCCCGGTCTATCCCGGCGACATCATCGTCGGCGACGGCGAGGGCGTCTGTGTCATCCCGGCCCATCTCGCCAACGAGGTCGCGGCCGAGGCCTATGAGCAGACAGCCTATGAGGATTTCGTCGAGGAGAAGGTGCGCGAGGGGCGCGGCATTTTCGGGCTCTACCCGGCCGATGACGAGACCAAGGCCGAATTCGCGAAATGGCGACCCGGTTGGAAGTGAGGGCAGCGCGCCGCCGATGAACGCGTGCCACCGCTCCGGAGAAGTGGCCGAAGCCGTGCAGGACCGATTTCCCGCGCGGTCGATGGTTCAGCCGAGCATCTCACGCACCAGCGGCATGACCTTGCGGCCATAGAGCGCGATGCAGCGCATCATCTTCTCATGCGCAAGCGGGCCGGCGCTGATCTTGAGCTGGAAGCGCGACAGGCCGAGGTCCTTGGCGGTCGCCGTGATCTTGCGGGCGACCGTCTCGGGCGAGCCGAGATAGAGCGAGCCGCCGGCGACCTCGCGCTCGAACTCCTCGCGCGTCATCGGCGCCCAGCCGCGCTCGCCGCCGATCCGGTCGCGCATCTGCTTGTAGGCGGGGAAGAACTCCTCGACGGCCTCAGCATCGCTGTCGGCGATATAGCCGGGCGAGTGCACGCCGACCGGGCGCACGGGTCGGCCGAGGCGCTCGAAGGCATCGTGATAGAGATCGACGAAGGGCCGGAAGCGCTGCGGCGGCCCGCCGATGATGGCGAGCATCATCGGCAAATCGTAGCGGGCGGCCCGGATGACCGATTCAGGGCTACCGCCGACGCCGATCCAGGTCGTGAGCCCACCCTTCTCGATCGGCGGGAAGACCTGCTGGTCGCGTAGCGGCGGGCGCAAGTTTCCTCGCCAGGTCACGCTCGTCTTGCGGATCAGCTCGGCGAAGAGGTCGAGCTTCTCCTCGAACAGCGCCTCGTACTGGCGCAGGTCGAAGCCGAATAGCGGGAAGGATTCGGTGAAGGAGCCGCGGCCGAGAATGACCTCGGCGCGGCCATTGGAAAGCGCATCGACGGTCGAGAAGCGCTGGAAGACGCGGATCGGGTCGTCCGAACTGAGCACCGTCACGGCGGAGCCGAGGCGGATGCGGCTGGTGCGCGTCGCGATGCCGGCCAGTACGGTCTCGGGCGAGGATACCGCGAAATCGGCGCGGTGATGTTCGCCGATGCCGAAGAAATCGATGCCGAGTTCGTCGGCGAGAACGCCTTGGTCGACGAGGTCGCGGATCACCTGCGCATGCGGCTTGAGCGCGCCGTCCGGGCCGGCGGTGACGTCGCCGAAGGTGTCGAGGCCAAGCTGGAGCTGCGTCGTCATCTCGTTTCCCTTCGAGGCGCGTCCGGACGTCCCGCTGAGTTGTGTGCCGCGCGCGCCGCCGTCAATACGCGCAGCGCTGCGATGGAGGATAGGCGGTGCGCTCGCGCCCGACGCCATCGGCAGGCTCGACGCGCGGCGCCGATGCGGGCAAGAGATCGAACTCTTGTTGCCACGGCAGAGCGGAAAGCGCGGTCATGACCTCCGGGATCCACCATCTCACGCTGATCACGCGCGACGTGCAGGCCAATATCGACTTCTATGCCGGTTTCCTCGGCCTGCGGCTGGTGAAGCAGACGGGCGGCTATGAGGACGCCGAGCAGCTTCATTTGTTCTATGGCGACCGGCTGGGGACGCCGGGCTCGCTGATCACCTTCCTGGTCTGGCAGGATGGCTCGGCCGGGCGCGTCGGCCATGGCCAGGTGAGCGAGATCGCGCTGGCCGTGCCGCCGGCCAGCATCGGCTTCTGGCTGACGCGGGCGCTGACGCGGCAGGTGCCGGCCGCAGGACCTCGGCAGGAATTCGGCGAACCGGTACTGCGGCTGCGCGATCCCGACGGGGTGGTGGTGAAGCTGGTCGGCGTCGAGATGCCGGCGGTTTCGCCCTGGCTGTCGCCCGGTATCGAGCCGGGCGATGCGATCCTGCGGCTGCGCGGCGCAACGATCCTTTCGGAGACGCCGGAGGAAACCGCGCATTTCGTCGGGCGCTTCGGCTATGAGGCGGCAGCGAAGGCTGATGGCGTCCAGCGTCTGGTCTCCGGAAGCGGCGATGTCATCGATGTTCAGGAGGCCGCGGGGTTCTGGCCGGGCGCGCCGGGCACCGGCGTCGCCGACCACGTCGCCTTCCGGGCGGAGGACGTGGCGGCCGTCACCGCGGCGGAAGCCTCGCTGGCGCGTCTCAACTCCTCGATCACCAACCGGCACGACCGGAAATATTTCACCTCGCTCTATGTGCGCGAGCCCGGCGGCACGCTGATCGAACTGGCGACGGATGGGCCGGGCTTCACCGTCGACGAGGCGGAGCCGGAGCTCGGCAAGACGCTGATGGTTCCGCCTTCCGATGCCGAGCGCGCCGAGGCGATCCGGGTGATGCTGCCGCAATTCGCGCTGCCGGGGGAGCCGCGCCCGACTTATCGCGACCTGCCCTTCGTCCACCGTTTCCATGTGCCGGAGCAGGATGACGGCAGTACGATCGTGCTCCTGCACGGCACCGGCGGCAATGAGGCGGACCTGATGCCGCTCGCCCGCCGCGCCGCGCCGCGCGCCAGCCTGCTCGGCCTGCGCGGGCGCAGCACCGAGGAGGGGACGGCACGCTGGTTTCGCCGCCTCGGCGAAGGCAGGTTCGACCAGGCCGATATCCGCACCGAAGCGGAGGCGTTCGCCGCCTTCGTCGAGGAGGCCGTCAAGGCATACGGGCTCGATCCGGATCGGACGACCTGGCTCGGCTATTCCAACGGCGCGAATTTCCTCGCCGCGGCGATGCGGCTCCATCCCGGCCTCATCCGCAAAGCCGTGCTGCTGCGGGCGATCGATGTGCTGGAGGAGCAGCCTCAGGCCGATCTCTCGGACAGCGCGACGCTGATCGTCGCCGGCGCATCCGATCCCTATGCGCCCGGCGCGGCGGCACTGGCGGAGCGGCTTCGCAAGGCCGGCGGGCATGTCGAACTGGCCCGGATCGATGCCGGCCACGCGCTTGCCGATGCCGACGCCGGGACGATCAAGGCCTGGCTTGCCGGGGCGCCGGCGAAATAGCGGCGCTCCGGCAAGCCGGCACCATGCCTCAACCCGTCTTGCCGCCCAGCGCTTCGCGTTCCTTCAGCAGCGTGTTGAGACGCTGCTGAAGATCGTCCAGCCTTGCCGCGATGCTCTCTTCGGTGGCGGAGCCCGAAGCAGCCGTTGCCTGCTCCATCAGGTCTGAAATGGTTCGCCGGAGAAGCGCGATCCGTTCGTCTAGAGTTGTCATGGCGTCAGACACGGCCCACCACTCCTTCCGTTTCGCGACCGCAGGCAAAGGCGTCCGCGTCGCTGCAGCCCAAGCAGCAGACCACCGGGCTTCGCTTTTGTACAGATGACGCACGGGCGAGCCGGGATGGCCAGGGCGAGGCAATGGCCGACATCAGCGTTGCCAGCTAGCGGGAAGCTCGTACAGGACCGGTAGAGCCGCGGATCACGACCGCTTCATAGGGCAGGACGACATTGGTTTCCGTGACGCTGCGCCCCTCGACCAGATCGATCAGGATGCTGGTGGCGCGGTACCCGAGGTCTTCGAGGGGATAGCGGACCGCGGTGAGGGGCGGCTGCAGCAATTCCGCGACCGGTCCGTCATAGAAGCTGGCGATCGAAAGATCTGCTGGCACGGACAGACCATGACGGCCTGCCGCGACGATGGCGCCGGCCGCCACCAGGTGGTTGGTGGCGAAGACGGCCGTTGGCGGGGAGGGCAGGCGAAGCAACTGTTCCAGGCCGGTCTCACCGCCTTCGCGAAAATAGCCTGTATCGACGATCAGGGCGGGGTCGAGGGCCACGCCGACTTCCTCGAGTGCCGCCTTGTAACCGGCCAGACGCCGAATGCCGAGAAAACGCTCCGAAGGACCCAGGAAGCCGATGCGCCGGTGCCCGAGATCCGTCAGATGCCGGACGACCGCCAGGACGCCGCCCGTATCGTCGAGAACGACATGAGGCTGCTCCTCGTCGCGGTAGCGGTTCAGCAGGACGTAAGGAGCGTCGAGGTCGCGCAGGGCGGCAAAAGCCTCGGTTTCCCGGCGCCCGGCGGTTATGAGGAAGCCGTCGACCCGGTTCTTCTCGAGCAATCGTGCAGGGAGCTCGGGGTCGTCGCCGTCCGGGCCGACGCCGCCGAGCAGCATGGAATAGCCGCGCTCATGCGCGGCTTTTTGTGCGCCCTGGATCATCGCGGCGAAAGCCGGACTGTGGATCTCGGGAAGGATCATCGCCAGACTGCCGGTGCGCGCGGTTCTCAGGCTGCGCGCATGCGGATTGGGAGAATATCCGAGCTCGGCAATCTTGCGCAGCACCGCCTCCCGGGTCTCCTCGCGGACGTTGAGCGAGGGATCCTTGTTGAGGATCCGGGAAACGGCGCCGATCGATATGCCGACCGCATTGGCGACGTCAGAGATGGTTGCGCGCCTGGATGACATGATCCTACGAATTTGCCTGTTCGCCGCCGCCTTCTTTGACGAAATGCCGGGCCTTCGTCCAGTTCAGGCGGTCGGCCGCCGCAAAGCGACCGGCAGATGGTCTCGACGGTCGCAGCCACAATACAACCGGCTTCGCGCTCGGGCGAAGCGGAATGGTCGTGCAGATCCTGGCGCATCTCCGCGTTCCTTCGAACCGTGCAAATGCGCCAGGCCCTTATTCTATCGCATCTTCCTCCCGCGGATCGATACCCGCCCCGCACCGAACACGCTCCCGGGCGGGCAGCCCGTCCTCCGGCGCGGGCTGTGCGTGCGGCATCGCGTTCTCCAGGAATTATCGCCGGGAATGTCGCGTCAGGCCCCGGCGATGGCGCGTGCAGTCGAAAGGCCTTCGGAAATGAAGGGCGGCACGGATGCCAGAAGTTCCCGCGTATAGGCCTCCCGGGGGGCGGCGATCACCTGCCCGACACTGCCTTCCTCGACGATGCGCCCACCCCGCATGACGACGACACGGTCGGAAATCTGCGAGATCACGGCGAGGTCGTGCGAGACGAACAGGATCGCGACATCGAGGCGATCGCGCAGGTCCTTGATCAGATCCAGGATCGAGGCCTGCACCGACACGTCGAGCGCCGAGGTGACTTCGTCGCAGATCAGGATCTCGGGTTCGAGCGCCAGCGCCCGGGCGATGCCGATCCGCTGCTTCTCGCCGCCGCTGAGCTGGTGGGGATAGCGGCTGACATAGGTCTCGGGCAGACGCACCAGGGCCAGAAGCTCCTTGACCCGCTGGTCGGCCTCGCGCTTCGATTTTCCGACCAGCCGGAGCGGCCGGCCGAGAATCTCGCCGATCCGGTGCCGGGGATTGAGCGAGGAGTCGGGGTTCTGGAAGACCATCTGGATGCGTCGGTCAGACCGGTCGGCCCGCGGGTTGGTCGCTCGGCCGTCGAGGCGGATCTCGCCGGATTGCGGCGCATAGATCCCGACCAGGCAGCGCCCGAGAGTCGATTTCCCCGAGCCGCTCTCCCCCACGAGGCCGACGATCTCGGCCTTTCGCAGGGACAAGGAGACGTTCGCCAACGCCTGGACGGCGTTGCCCTCGGTGCCGAGGAGTCGGGAGATCAGGCCCGGGCGCCCGCCGAAGCTCAGCGAGACGTCGCGAGCCTCGATCACCTCGGCTTGCGGCGCTTCCTCGTTCGCCGGGCCTGGGGCCGGGGTCGCGGGCTTCAGGAGGCGCGGGAGGGAGCCGAGGAGCTTTTGCGTATAGGCATGGTTCGGGCGCCGGAGCACCTGTTCCGCAGCGCCGGCTTCGACGACGCGGCCGGACTGCATCACGGTGACGGAAGAGCAGAGCTGCTCGACGATGCCGAGATTGTGGCTGATGAACAGCATGCTTAGGCCGCGTGTCTTCTGCAACTCGGCCAGGAGCCGCAGGATATGCGCCTCGACCGTCACGTCGAGCGCGGTCGTCGGTTCATCAAGCACCAGCAATTTCGGCGAGCAGGCGAGGGCCGAGGCGATCACGATCCGCTGTTTCATGCCGCCTGAGAGCTGGTGGGGATAGGCATCGTAAAGCTCCGAGGCGCGGGGCAGCTTGACCTCGTCCATCAGCCGCAAGCCTTCGCGCCGTGCGGCGCCGGCGTCGACGAGACCGCGCTCCACGAGGACCTCGGTGAGCTGCTGCCCGACCGTCAGGCAGGGGTTCAAGGTCGTGAAGGGGTCCTGGAACACCATGGCGATGGACTTGCCGCGCAGTCGCCTGCGCTCTTCGGCAGACATGGCGAGAAGCTCGTTTCCTTCGAAGGATACCGAGCCTCGGGTGACGCGGGCACCGGGTGGCAACAGCCCCATCACGGTCCATGCGACGGTGCTCTTGCCCGAGCCGCTCTCTCCGACCACGCCGACGGCCTGGCCGGTCGCGATCTCGAGGTCGACGCCATGAAGCGTGGGCTGCGACCCGGCGCCGTAGACGAGTTGCAGGTCTTTGATTTCTAGGATCGCCGACATGGTTACGCCCCCGGCTGGCTGCGGACGTCCAGGAACTGGCGCAGGCCTTCCCCGACGAGGTTGATCGAGATCACGGTCACGCAGAGCGCGACGCCAGGCGCCAATGCGATCCAGGGGGCCTGTTCGAGATAGGGGCGTGCTTCCGCGATCATCAGCCCCCAGTCGGAGGAAGGCGGCTGCGTGCCCAGGCCGAGGAAGCTGAACACCGCCCCCAGCAGGATCGCGAAGCTGATCCGCAGCGATGTCTCCACCACCAGCGGCGGCAGGGCATTCGGCAGGATCTCGCGGAACAGGATCCAGCCCAGCCCCTCGCCGCGGGTGCGCGCCGCCAGGATGAACTCCTCCTGGGCAAGGGACAGCGCGACGCTGCGTGAAAGCCGGATGAGGATCGGGATGTAGATGATCCCCACGGCGAGCGCGGCCTTCCAGACGCCCGGGCTGGTCGAAGCCAGGATCAGCAGCCCCAGCATGACCGGAGGTATCGAGACGAGGATGTCGACGGTGCGCATGATGGCATCGTCCAGGCGGCCCCGCATATAGCCTCCGAGCAGGCCCAGCGGCACCCCGATCGCGAAAGCGAACGCCGTCGCGGCGACACCGAGGCCGATCGAGGTCGAAGCGCCGTGCAAGGTCCTGCTGAGCACGTCGCGGCCGAATTCGTCGGTGCCGAGCAGATGGACTGCGTCGGGCGCCTTCATGCGCGCGGTCACATCCATCGCGTCGAAGTCGAAGGCCGTGATGAAAGGTGCTGCGAGGGACGCCATCAGGATCGCGAGCAGCAGGCTGCTGCCGATCACGAGTGGAAGGGGCAGCCGCGGCCGCGCGCGGAGTTCAGCGGACGCCAGCATGACCGGTCCTCAGACGTGGATCGAGAGCGAGATAGCAGAGGTCGGCGATCAGGTTCGCGAAGGCGTAGATCACGGTCACAGTGAGGACGCTCGCCTGCAGCACGGGCAGGTCCTTCTGTTCGACGGCCGTGATCATCAGCCGACCCAGGCCCGGATAGGAGAACACGGTCTCGACGACGACGATGCCGCCCATGAGGATGCCGAGATCGAGGGTCAGCACGGTGACCGTCGGGATCAGGGCGTTGCGCAGGGCGTGGCGCGTGATGACCTTGCGCTCGCTCAGACCCTTTGCTCTGGCAGCCCTGACATAGGAGGCGCCCAGGGTCTCGATCATGCTCGCGCGCTGGAGGCTCGCGACATGTGCGAACAGGCCGACGACCAGCGTCGCGACCGGCAGGATCAGGTGGGAGAGCCAGTTCAGCACGCCCCCGCTGATCGGCGTGTAGCCGGTCGCCGGGAGCCAGCCGAGATGCCCGGAGAACAGCAGCACGAGGACGATCGCGATGAAGAACTGCGGCATGGCCACCGACAGCCAGGTCACGACGAGCGCGACGCGATCGAACCAGCCGCCGGCCCTTACGCCGGACACCACGCCCACGATCACGCCGATCATCGCGACCAGCAGGAAGGAGACGCCGGCCAGTTGAGCCGACCGGCCCAGGGCCTCGGCGACGAGCGGGCCGACGGGCCGGCTCATCACCATGGAGGTCCCCAGATCGCCTTGCAGCGCCGCGCCGGCCCAGCGGAGGAATTGCTGCCACATCGGGTCGTTCAGGCCGAGCCTGGTCTCGATGGCCGCGATCTGATCGGGCGTGGCGAACTGCCCGGCGATGACATAGGCGACGTTGCCGGGCAGGACCTGCGTGATCCCGAAGATGACGACCGACATGGCCAGGATCGTGAAGACGATCTGGCCGAGCCGGCGGGTGAGGTATCCTGCCATCACGGTGCCTTGACGTTCTCGACATCAGCGAGGTCGAGCCACAGGAAGGGGTTCGTCCGATAGTTCTTGACCGAGGTCCGGTAGGCGGTGGCGACATTCGAGACGTAGGCGATGATGCCGGGAACCTCGTCGACCATGATCTGCTGATACTGCCGGTAGAGATCGCGCTGCTTGTCCACGGCCGGCGTGCGACGCGCCTCGTCCAGGACCGCGTCCATGCGCGGGCTGCTGTAGCGCCACATCCGGCCGTTCCAGGCGCCCTTGCTGTGGAACCAGGGATACACCGCGGCATCGATGACGGTTCTCGCGAAGAAGCCGTCGACATACATCGGGGCGATGCCTGCGATCTCGGTGCTGTACCGGTTGTAGGGCACCCGCTGGACGGCAACCTGAATGCCGATCTGCCGCAGAAGCTGCTGGGCCACCACGCCCAGGCGCTCGCGAGCCGGGCGGCCGACGGGGACGGTGATGTCCAGCTTGAAGCCGTTAGGGTGCCCGGCTTCGGCCATCAGGCGCTTGGCTTCGGCTATGTTGGGTTGGAAGCCGATCGCCTTGTTGAAGGCCGGGTCGGTCGGCGCGATCGGGGAATGGGTCGGCTCGCCCTGGCCGTCGAGCGCGAACTGCACGAGCGCGCGCTTGTCGAGCGTCAGATAGACGGCTCTGCGTACGCGGACGTCGCTGAAGGGCGGCTTGGTGTTGTTCAGGACGAAACCGTCCCAGGTGCCGCTCGGCCTGGCATCGACCGCGACGTCGGGATTGCGCTTGAGATCGGGAATCGTCTCCAGCGGCGCGTTCCAGATCATGTCGATGTCACCGGCCCGCAAGGCGGCGACGCGTGAGGCCGCTTCCGGGATGATGCGCAGCACGACCTTGTCGAGCTTGATCCTGTCGGCGCCGTAATAGTCGGGGTTGCGCTCCAGCTCGACGGAATCGCCGGGCGTGTATTTGACGAAGCGGAACGGACCGGTGCCGCTCGGGTTGGTCTTGATGCTGTCGGCGCGGTCGGATGCGAGGATGCGCATATGGCGGCCGGTCAGCAGTTCCGGAAAGCTCGCATAGGGCACGCTGAGCTTGAAGCGAACCGTCATGTCGTCGACCGCCTCGACGCTTTCGACAAGGCCGAGATCGGACCTCGCGCCAGAGCCGGTCCCCGGCTCCAGGATGCGGCGGAAGGTGAAGACGACGTCTTCGGACGTCAGGGGCTTGCCATGCTGGAAACGCACGCCGGGACGCAGCTTGAAATCCCAGGACTTCAGGTCCGCGGAGGCCTGCGAGCTGACGGCAAGGTCCGGATAGACCTTGCCGTCAGCGTCCGTCCCCATCAGCGCGCTGAAGACCAGGCCGCTATAGACATATTCCTCCCCGAAGGCCGCGGTGGCGGGATCGAGGGTGTTGAGGTTGGTGCTCAATGCGACCTTCAGATCGGCCGCCGCCGCGGAGCCGATCAGGCCTCCGAGCGCGGCGACGATGAGACAGGCACGCGAGACGGTGAAGAAGCCGGGCATCTATGTTTCCCCCAATGTTTTCGATTTTGATGTGAACTTCAGCCTTCGCCGCCGAGAAAGTCCCAGGCGGCGAGGGTGTGTGTCTTGACGACTGCGAGGAACTCGGAGACCGGCACGCTCTCATTGGTCATCGCCATACGGCCCGGCGCCGGGCCGTAGACATAGGCGGGCACGTTGCGGTAGCGCCAGAACTTGCAGTCGGTCGCGCCGAGCGAAGGCACAGCGACCGGCCTGATCCCCGTGACGGTTTCGGCGTTTCTGGCAAGCAGGCCGACCATGCGGTGATCGTGGGCGCAATAGGCGGCCGGATTGCTGGCGGCTTCCTGCACCGACATCTCGGTCTGGGGAAAGTCCTCGAGAATCCCGGCAATGACCGCCAGGACCTGCTCGGCCTTCAGGCCCATGGGCAGCCGGATATCCGCCTCGACGCGGCAGTGGTCAGGGATCATGTTGACCTTGAGGCCGGCCTGTACCACGCCGATGTTCAGTGTCGTCCGGGTCGCGACGTCCGCGGCGCCGGGCCCCATCGCGGCATCCATGGCGTCGCGCACGTCGGCTTTCGCCATGTGGGCCGCCAGATCCGGCGGCAGATCCGGTGTCATCGTCTCAACGATTGCGAGGCGGGCGATCAGGGCTGCCGCGACGCGGCTCGCACTCTCGGTCCTGTGCACATAGGCGCCATGGGCGCCGGCCGTCCGCACGATGAAGGTGATCCGCAAGGTTCCCTTTTCCGCGAAACGGATCGCGTGGAGGCTGCCCGGCTCCGCGTTGATCATGCAGTCGCCCTGCCAGCGGGTATCGTTTTCCAGGAGCCAGCGGCTGCCGTATTTGCCGCCCGTTTCCTCATCCGACACGGCGGTCAGGCCGAGGCTTCCGCGCAGCTTTCTGCGATAGCGATGCAGGTAGCTGAAGGCGATGATGGAGGCGGCGGTCCCCGTCTTCATGTCCGTCGTGCCGCGGCCATGGATGTAGCCGTTCTCGAGATCGCCCGACCAGGGATCGCGGTCCCAGCCTGCACCGTCTCCGACAGGGAAGACGTCGAGATGGCCGTTCATCACGAGCCGCTCGCCGGTGCTGCCTCCGTCGAACTCGCTGACGACGTTCGGCATCGTCTCCTGGGGCGCGATGATCGCCGACCCGATGCCTCTTTGCTCCAGAAAGGCCGAAACGAGGCCCGCAGCTTCGCGGGTGTCGCCCGGCGGATTGGGCGAGGGAGCTCGGACGAGGCGGCGGAGAAAATCGACGAGCTGATCCTGGTCGCGGTCGATCGCGTCGAGAAGTTCTTTGTGAGACATGTCAAAACGCCATAGTAAAAGGTTTTACTAAAAAGGCTGGGATCGTGTCCGATGTCAATCGGCTCTGCGCGAGAAATTCGGATCGCAGGGGAACAGCGCGTCGGAACGACGCGTAGGGGGCTGGGGGAACTGCTTGCCGCGAAGGCGGAGAACCGCGCCGCGTATGGCTTATGCCGATGCGCCTGTTCGAGGAGATCGAGGCGAGGATGGGCCATGCCGGCGGTTGCGGCGCGGTCCGTCGTCCTGCCCGGCGCCGGCAGGGCGAGGATGCCGCTCGCGCTCAGTGATCGAAGCGATCCTTGACCGTCGGATAGGGCAGATATTCGGCCGGGCGGTCGCAGCAGCGCCAGCCGCACCCCAGCACAGGAACGATCCCACCGAGAATGCGCCGATCGTCGCCCCGCAGGGGGCTACCATGGCGCGGCAGCGGCGGCTCGCTCTTCTGCCGCCGCTCGTCATTCAACCAAGACAAGCGGCTCTTGGAACTCGTCACTCCCCTGAGTCGCTTGCGTCGCGATCCGTCCTTTGAGTTGAGAGCCAGTCCATGGGTCGCGAAGGTCGCTCGGAGCTGCGCGAAGGCACGTCAGTTCGCACGATCTGGACGTGTCTTCCCCAGGCTGAATGGGCAGCTGGTTGCATCGGCACGCATCCGGTTTGATGATCGCCGCTTCGGCCTGCTCCGGCGGTGCCGCAACGCAAGATAAAAACGGACTTCAGGTCAGGAAACGTGACGATCGACGTTGAGAGGGCGCCGGCTCCGGCCTTGCAGGATCCGGAATTCGGCCCATGGCTGGCGCAGGCCACGATTCTCGTCGTCGACGACGAGCCGGGGATGCGCAACTTCCTGCTGCGTATCCTCGGGCCGCGCTGCAAGCGCATCGAGGAGGCGGCCGATGTCGAGGAGGCCGCGCGCAAGCTCGATGCCCAGCATTTCGACGTCGTCATCCTCGACAACATCATGCCGCGCAAGAACGGCGTCGACTGGCTGGCCGAGCAGCGTGCCACCGGCTTCTTCTCCGATGTCATCCTGATCACCGCCTATGCCGATCTCGATACGGCGATCCAGGCGTTGCGGGCCGGCGTCGTCGATTTCGTCCTGAAGCCGTTTCGCTCGAACCAAATCCTCAACGCCGTCGCGCGCTGCCTCGACCGGGTCCGGCTCCAGCGCGAGAACATCGTGCTCAGGCACGAGCTGCGCTCAAGTTCCGATCATATCCTGCTGCGCGACAGGCTGATCGGAAATTCGGAGGTCATCGCGCGCGTCCGGGAGACGATCGCGCGCGTTGCGCCGCTGCCATCCTCGGTGCTGATCGCCGGCGAGTCCGGCACCGGAAAGGAGGTCGCGGCGCGCTCGCTGCACGCCTTGTCCGACCGCGCCGACAAGCCCTTCGTGCCGGTGAACTGTGCCGCGATCCCGGCCGACATGCTCGAGAGCGAGCTGTTCGGCCATCTGAAAGGCTCCTTCACCGGCGCCAACGCCTCGCGCGAAGGGCTTTTCCTGCATGCGCGCGGCGGCACGCTCTTCCTCGACGAGATCGGCGAAATGCCGGCTGCGACGCAGAGCAAGCTGCTGCGCGTGCTCGAAGACAGGCGTGTCCGGCCGCTCGGCTCCGAGCGCGAGGTGCCGATCGACCTGCGCTTCGTCTTCGCGACCAATGCCGACCTCGAAGCCGCTGTCAGGCGCGGGCGTTTCCGGGCGGACCTGTTCTACCGCATCAACGTGATGCAGCTTCAGCTCCCACCTCTGCGCGATCGTGGCGACGACGTGCAGGAGCTTGCGACGCTGTTCATGCGTAGGCTGTCCCAGCAGCTGGCGATGCCGCAGGTGCCGATCGAAGCCGGCATACGCGCCGCGCTGGCGCGCTATCGCTGGCCGGGCAATGTGCGCGAGCTGCGCAATCTGATCGAGCGCACATTGATCCTCGGGAGGTTCCCCGAGGATTTCGGCGACCGCTTGGCGCCGCAATCCGGCGCCGCAGACGAAAGCCTGGAAGAGATCGAGCGCCGGCACATCCTGGCCATGCTGCAGGAGACGGCAGGCGACCGCAATGAAGCGGCGCGACGGCTCGGCGTTTCGCGCAAGACCATCGACAGGAAGTGCGCGGCCTGGAATGTCTGACGCCACGGTCCAGGCGCCGGCGCGGCGCGGGCGCTCGGTCCGCTACAGATTGCTGGCGATCGCGCTGCTGCCGTTCCTGGTCGTGGTTCCGCTGCTGCTGGCGCTGGTCATCGGCCGCCTCAACACCAAATTCGACGCGCTGCTGATCACCAAGGTCAATGGCGATCTCACCATCGCGCATCAGTATTTCGCCCGCATCCTCGACAATACCAGCGACCATATCCGCGCGCTCGGCGACTCCGCAGCGTTCCGGATCATTGCCGACGCGGATAGCGGGCCGAAGTTGGCCGACTGGCTGGAGGCGAGCCGCAAGGAACTCGGCCTCGACTTCCTGAACCTCCTCGAAGGCGATGGCAGGCTGCTCGCCACGGCGCCGCAGACGGGCGAAACCCGTACCCGCAGGGATTGGCCGGTGATCGTTTCAGCTATGGCTGGGACGCCGTCGACGGCCGTCGACATCTTCAGCGCGGAAGAGCTGGCCGCGATCTCGCCGGCGATGGCGGAGCGTGCCAAGGTCGAGCTGGTTCCCACCGAGAATGCTGCGCCGACCGACAGGGCGGCGGAGACGCGCGGCATGGTCGTGCACTCTGCCAGCCCGGTTCAGCTCGCCGATGGGCGCAGGGCCGTGCTGGTCGGCGGTCTCCTGCTCAACCAGAATCTCGTCTTCATCGATACGATCAACGATCTGGTCTATCGCCAGGCCAGCTTGCCGGAGGGCAGCCAGGGCACGGCGACGCTCTTCCTCGACGATGTCCGCATCAGCACCAATGTCCGCCTGTTCGAAGGGCGGCGGGCGCTGGGAACGCGCGTCTCGGCGGCCGTGCGCCAGGCCGTTCTCGGCGAGGGCCGGACCTGGCTCGACTCCGCCTTCGTCGTCAACGACTGGTACATTTCGGCCTATGAGCCGATCAGCGACAGCCATGGCAAGCGCGTCGGCATGCTCTATGTCGGCTTTCTCGAGACGCCGTTCCGCCACGAGAAGCTGATCACGCTGGCGACGATCATCGGCGCCTTTCTGCTCGTCACGGCGCTCGGCGTGCCGATCTTCCTGCGCTGGGCGCGGGCGATCTTCAAGCCGCTCGAGCAGATGACCGACACGATCTCGAAGGTCGAGGGCGGCGATCTCGACGCCCGTACCAGCCTGCCCGCCGCGCGCGACGAAATCGGTCGCGTCGCGACGCATCTCGACGAGTTGCTCGACCGTCTGCAGGCGCGCGACCGGCAATTGCGCAGCTGGAACGAGGAGCTGAACAAGCGCGTCGCCGAGCGGACGCGCGAGCTGGAAGCCGCCAACAAGGAGCTGGAGCTCACCACCAAGCAGCTCGTCATGTCGGAAAAGCTCGCCGCGATCGGCGAGATCACCGCCGGCGTCGCCCATGAGATCAATAATCCGGTGGCGGTGATCCAGGGCAATCTCGACGTGGTCCGTCAGGTGCTCGGCAACCAGGTCCAGCTCGCCAGCACCGAGTTCCGCCTGATCGACGAGCAGATCCGCCGCATCGAGGATATCGTCACCCGGCTGCTGCAATTCGCCCGGCCGGAGGAATTCGCCGGCTATGTCGAGCGCCATGCGCCGCGCGACGTGATCGAGCATTGCCTGCCGCTGGTGCAGCATCTGCTCAACCGGGCCGGGATCGACATCGTCGAGGATCATCGCGCCACGGGCCTCGTCCTGATGAACCGTACCGAGCTCCTGCAGGTGCTGGTCAACCTCATCGTCAACGCGATCCATGCGATGCCGTCCGGCGGCACTGTGACACTCCGCGACTTCGACGAAGAACGGCAGGGCACGCCGGGCATCGTGATCGAGATCGCCGATACCGGCACCGGCATGGATGCCGAGACGCTGGCGCGCATCTTCGATCCGTTCTTCACCACCAAGAGCCGGGAAGGCACGGGGCTCGGCCTCTCGATCAGCCAGAAGCTGATCCTGCGCCAGGGCGGGGCGATCAGCGCCGAAAGCGAGCAGGGCAGCGGTACGCGTTTCCTGATCTGGCTGCCGCAGGCTCTTTAGCCCGAACATTTTGTCCGGCAGCTTGGACAATTTGTCCGAAGTTCGCCTGCTTTAGAATTCTAACTGTTTGAAAATATTCGGTTCCCGCTCTCGGCATGAGCTTTGCGCTGTGATCGACAAGATCGATCAGGCGATAGGGGGGACCGCACGGGCGTTTCGCCGAGACGGCCATCGGGCCGGCGATGACAAGGCCGGCGCCTGAGCGCGACGGCCAATCAAAGCAACCATAACCAGAAACTGAGGGACCGCCGGTATCGGCGGCGAGGAGGAACGATTCATGTCCACTGCGACAGGAACCTTTGACGAGGGCCGCGCGGGCGCCGGGATTCTCGATCGCGAGCGCACCATCGCGAAAGCAGGCTTCAACCGCTGGCTGGTGCCGCCGGCTGCGCTCTGCATCCATTTGTGTATCGGCATGGCCTATGGCTTCAGCGTGTTCTGGCTGCCGTTGAGCCAGGCTATCGGCGTCAGCAAGCCTGTCGCCTGCGGGGCCGATGTCGGCCTGATCGGCTCGTTGTTCACCACGAGCTGCGACTGGAAGATCGCGGATCTCGGCTGGATCTATACGCTGTTCTTCGTGCTGCTCGGCTCCTCCGCCGCGATCTGGGGCGGCTGGCTCGAGCGGGTCGGCCCGCGCCGGGCTGCCTTCGTCTCGATGATGTGCTGGTGCGGCGGCCTGCTGATCTCGGCCTTCGGCATCTACACCCACCAGCTCTGGCTGATGTGGCTCGGCTCCGGCGTCATCGGTGGCATCGGCCTCGGCCTCGGCTACATCTCGCCGGTCTCGACCCTGGTGAAGTGGTTCCCGGACCGGCGCGGCATGGCGACCGGCATGGCGATCATGGGCTTCGGTGGCGGTGCGATGATCGGCTCGCCGCTCGCCGACATGCTGATGAACTATTTCAGGACACCGGAATCGGTCGGCGTCTGGCAGACCTTCGTGGTGATGGCGGGGATCTATTTCGTCTTCATGATGGCGGGCACCTTCGGCTACCGCATACCGCCGGCCAACTGGCGCCCCGACGGCTGGACCCCGCCGACGACGCAGAATGCGATGATCACCTCCGGCCACGTCCATCTCAAGGATGCGCACAAGACCCCGCAGTTCTGGCTGATCTGGTCGGTGCTCTGCCTCAACGTCTCGGCCGGCATCGGTGTGCTCGGCATGGCCTCACCGATGCTGCAGGAGATCTTCGCGGGGGCGTTGATCGGCAGGCCGGAGATCGGCTTCGCTGCGCTCGACGCCCAGCAGAAGGTGCAGGTCGCCACCATCGCGGCGGCCTTCGTCGGCCTGCTCTCGCTTTTCAACATCGGCGGCCGCTTCTTCTGGGCCTCGCTGTCGGACAAGCTCGGCCGCAAGCTGACCTACGCCACCTTCTTCGTCCTCGGCATCGCGCTCTACGCCCTGTCGCCCTGGGCGGCCCATGCCGGGTCGCTGGCGCTGTTCGTCGCCTTCTTCTGCGTCATCCTGTCGATGTATGGCGGCGGCTTCGCCACCGTGCCGGCCTATCTCGCGGACATGTTCGGCACGCAGTTCGTCGGCGCCATCCATGGCCGGCTGCTGACCGCCTGGTCGACGGCCGGCATCGTCGGCCCGGTGGTGGTGAACTATATCCGCGAGGCGCAGATCGCCGCCGGCGTGCCACGCGCCCAGGTCTATGACCGGACGATGTACATCCTCGCCGGCTTCCTGGTGCTCGGCTTCATCTGCAACCTGCTCGTCCGCCCCGTCGCGACGCGCTGGTTCATGAAGGATGCCGAGGTCGCGGCGCTCCAGGCCAAGACCGCCAAGGCCGGTGCCACGGCGCAATACGGCTCCTTCGGCATCGGCAAGGGCGGTTTCGACACGACCGCCATGTTGGCCTGGGCCGTGGTCGGCATCCCGATCATCTGGGGTGTCTGGATCACCCTGTCGAAATCGCTCGCGCTGTTCCGCTGAGGCGAAATCGGCTTCGCACCGCGAAGCTCGAGCGTTGCATGCCTCCGGCGCGAGCCCGAGGCATGCCGAAGTCATTGCTATGTCGTTGGGTAAGCTTTGCCGGAGGCGATGCGGTGATAGGCGATGCCCGCGAGCACGATCGTCGACGCGCCGATGAGGACGGGCGTCGCCAGGAAACTCCAGGACGCGGAAGCCAGGAGCACGACGATGGGGTCTGCTCCGGCGGGCGGGTGCACGGTCCTCGTCAGGATCATTCCGGCAATGGCGAGGGCGCTCCCAGGGCAAAGCCCAGCGGTGTCGCGCCGAGCGACATCTGGACGAGGAGGCCGGGCCAGGGGGCCTTGCGGCAGGACGAAGACCAGCACGTAACTGGCGCCGAAAGGCGCGATCAGGAGCAGAACCTCGAGCCGGTCGTTCAGCCAGGACAGCAGAAAGATCGCGATGAAGCCGCCGCCACCGGCAATCAGGGCCTCGGCCAGGGTCTTCGGGGCGAGAGCGGCACGCAGGCGCCCGGCAGTGATAGCGAGCGCAGACGTGCCGGCATTCTCATGCGAGGACATCGCACGGTCTCCGTCATCGAGATGAGGAAAAGGCGCCGCCGCGGAGCAATGGCGCCTGGAGGACGTGTCAGGCGAGCTTTCTGTACTTCGTCGCCTCTTCGGAGCCGCCGGTGGCATTGCCCTTCGAATAGCAATGGGCGCCGGTTCCGGCGAGAGAGCCACCCTGGATGATCAGATACTCGTCACGGATCGGCCGCCCTTCGAAATAGCATTCGAGGATTTCGCGGACGCCCGCGGCATAGCGGGTTTGCGCCGAGAGCGAGGTGCCCGAGATATGCGGGGTCACGCCGTGATGCGGCATGGTCCTGCGGAGCCGGCTGCGGGAACCAGACGTCGCCGGCATAGCCCGCCGGCTGTCCGGATTCTAGCGTGCGGGCGATGGCGTCGCGGTCGCACAGCTTGCCGCGCGCAGTGTTGACGAGGTAGGCGCCGTGCTTGAACTGCTTGAGCGTCTTATCGTTGACCATGTGCTCCGTCTCCGGATAGAGCGGGCAATTGAGCGTGACGACGTCGCAGACCTTGTACAGTTCCTCGCGCGCGGCGTGCCAGGTCAGGCCGAGCTCCTTTTCGACCGCTTCCGGCAGCCGGTGGCGATCGGCGTAGTGCAGGTGCATGTCGAACGGCTTGAGGCGGCGCAGGACGGCCAGGCCGATGCGGCCGGCCGCGACGGTGCCGACATGCATGCCCTCGACGTCGTAGGAGCGGGAGACCCAGTCGGCGATGTCCAACCGCCCTTCACCACCCACTGATAGGAGGGGATTTAGTTGCGGACGAGGCCGAGGATCATCATCACCACATGCCCGGCGAGGCTGATCGAGTTGCAGTAGGTCACTTCGGCGACCGTCACGCCGCGGTCGATCGCAGCCTGCAGATCGACATGGTCCGAGCCGATGCCGGCGGTCAGGGCGAGCTTGAGATTCTTCGCCTTGGCGATCCGGTCCGCGGTGAGATAGGTCGGCGAGAAGGGCTGGGAAATCACGATCTCGGCGCCGGCGAGATGCTTCTCGAGTTCCGAATTCGGGCATCCTTCGAGGAGGTGACGATGAACTCGTGTCCCTGCGATTCCAGGTATTTTCGCAAGCCGAGCTCCCCCGAAACCGAGCCGAGCAGCGTGCCCGGCTTGAAGTCGATGGCCTTCGGGCTCGGCAGGGTCTGGACGCCGGGATCGCGCTCGATCTTCGGCAGATCGTCGCGTGCATAGGATTTCGGGTAACCGTCTACCGGGTTATCGTAAAGAACGCATACGACCTTGGCCATTTCTGTCTCCTGGAAAAAAGACAAGAGGAGTAGCTCGGCCATCACGGGATGGTCGTAAGCATACGACAAGAATCAAGCTCGTCGAATGACGACGTTTTTCTAGTTCTCGCTGTGCTCTGTCCTGGCGTTCCCCATTCGAGATCTGCCACGGGTCATTTTTATTGCTCCGCCTCGAACGTCATGAGACTTGCGTGGCAGTTCCCGGAAATCCAATGAAAATTTTGGAATGATCGATAGCTGCCGTCGATGACATCTGCCGGATGCCCTGGCGAAGCCTGGTCTCGAAGTCGACATCCTTCAGGCAGGCCAGCAATGCCTCGGCCATGGGCGAGGCGGGATCGCGCTGGGACAGGACGAGGCCGATCGACTGCTCCTGGCGGGGCTCGATCAGATCGACCGCGAAAAGATCGGGCGTCCCACCGAAGACGCAGAGAAGCGTCACGAAGTAGGAAGAGCTGACGGACCAACATTGTGGAGGGCCAGAATCACGGAAACGGCACACACCGCGCAGGTTTCGGCGATTGACCAGTTATAAATGCTTGAAATCGCTCGGGCTGGCTTCCGAGGAAAAATGGTAGCGGGAGAGGGACTTGAACCCCCGACACGCGGATTATGATTCCGCTGCTCTAACCAGCTGAGCTACCCCGCCCCGATGCGCCGCGTCTCGAAAGACGCTCAATCGCGACGGCGCGGATATAGGGTTTTGCGGGGGGGCGCGTCAAGCCTTCCCGGCGCAGGCTTTCACCGCAATTTTTTCAGGCGCACGACCTTGAAGTAGCCTTGGCCGACATGGACGGTCTCATAGCGGCCCGTCGCGGCGGCCCAGTCGGTCAAACGGCTGACCTTGAAATCGCTGCTCCAGCCGACAGCCTTGGCCAGCGGCGCGACCAGCGACCAGAGCGGTGCGGTAAGCCCGCCTTCGCCGACGAGGCGGCTGGAGATGACGATCTCGCCGCCCGGCCGTAGCACGCGGTCCATCTCGGCGAGCGCCTGCTCGGGATCCGGCACCAGCGTGATCACGAACTGCGCGGTGACCGCGTCGAAGGAGCGATCGGCGAAGCCGAGGCGGCAGGCGTCCATCACGAGCAGGCCGATGACGTGATCGAGCCCCTGGCTCTGAACCTTGGCATGGGCAACGCGCAGCATGTCGAGCGAGAGGTCGGCGCCGACGACCCGCCGGTCACGCTCGAAATAGGGCAGGGTCAGTCCCGTGCCGACGCCGATCTCGAGGATGTCGCGGCCGCAGGCGCAGGCTGCCGTCACCGCTTCGCGCTGGGCACGCGACAGCAGCCCCTGATAGATCCGGTCGTAGAATTTCGCCCAGACCGCATAGACGCGCTTCTGCGCGTCGAGACCCTTGCCAGCCGTCATGATGTCGCGAGCGAAAGTTCCGGAGTGTCGGGAAGCTGGCGAGCTTTCTCCGCCAGGATGACGCCGCCGCCGAGGACGCGCGCGCCTGCGCCGGCATGATCGTAGATCACGCAGGCCTGGCCGGGCGAGACGCCTTCCTCGCCCTGGGCGAGCAGGACATGCACCCCCTTGTCGTCGGCGTGGAGGCGCGCCTCGCGCGGCGCCCGGGTTGAGCGCACGCGCACCGCGACTTCGAGGCCTTCGGGCGGCAGCGCGGAAAGCGGCGTGTCGCCGATCCAGTTGAGATCGCGCAGATCGACGCGGCTGACGCTCAGCGCCTCGCGCGGGCCGACGATGACGCGGGCGTTCTGCGCGTCGAGCGCGACGACATAGAGCGGCTCGGCGGCGCTGAGGCCGAGGCCCTTGCGCTGGCCGACGGTGTAGCGCAGCACGCCTTCGTGCTGGCCGAGCACGCGCCCGTCGAGATGGACGATCTGGCCGGGGCGGGCGGCCCCGGGCTTGAGGCGCTCGATGACGTCGGCATAGCGGCCGTTCGGCACGAAGCAGATGTCCTGGCTGTCGGGCTTGTCGGCGATGGCGAGGCCGAATTCGGCGGCGAGCGCCCGGGTCTCGGCCTTTTCCATCTCACCGAGCGGGAAGCGCAGCAGGTCGAGCTGCTCCTGCGTGGTGGCGTAGAGGAAATAGCTCTGGTCGCGGTTCTCGTCGGCGGCGCGGAACAGGCCGCGATGGCCGTTGCCGAGATCGCGGCTGGCGACGTAGTGGCCGGTGGCGAGCGCATCCGCCCCGAGCTCGCGGGCGAGGCCGAGCAGGTCGCGGAACTTCACGGTGCGATTGCACTCGACGCAGGGGATCGGCGTCTCGCCGGCGAGATAGCTTTCGGCGAAGCGCTCGATCACGGCGTCGCGGAAGCGGCTTTCATAGTCGAGCACGTAATGGGGAATGCCGATCGCCTCGGCGACGCGGCGAGCGTCGTGAATGTCCTGGCCGGCGCAGCAGGCTCCGGCGCGGTGGACGGCGGCGCCATGATCATAGAGCTGGAGCGTGACCCCGACGACGTCATAGCCCTGGCGCTTCAGCAGCGCCGCCACCACCGAGGAATCGACGCCACCTGACATCGCGGCGACGACGCGCGTCGCCGCGGGCGGCTTGGCGATGTCGAGCGAGTTGAGCGGGACGGTCATGGCGATGTCTGGCGCAGGGTGAAGCGAGGGCGGGGTGCCCTCCTGGCGCGTTCTATACCGGCTTTGCCGGGTCTGGACCAGCATCGGCCCGGCAAATACTGCCGGGTGCCGGCGTACAGCCGGCGCTTCCTGCCGGTCCGGATGGCGTCTTTGTTTCGCAAGATATTGATTTCAAACAACTATCGCTCTGGCTCGGCTCTTGCTCGGGCGGGGGCGGTGCGTTTTCGCCATCCGCCCAGTTCCGGAGCATTCCATGTCCACCGCGTCGATCTCGCGTTCTCCGTTCGAGACTGCACCGCCCGTCCGCCGCGACCCGGGCAAGGCGCGCGCGACGAGCGAGGCCTTCACGCTGCCGCCCGTCGAAAAGCCGGTCGCGCAAGCCCCGGTGAGCCGCGCACGGCCCGACGAGACGCGCGCCGCCAATGAGACCGCGCCTCCGGCAGGCGAGCGCGCCGTCGGTGCGGAAAAGGCAGAGGCTGTCGCCCCGGCTGAAGGCGCGGCGAAGGCCGATGGCGAGGTCGTCGCGTTCTCCGGCGAACCGGTGTCCGGTGAGACGAAGGCCGAGACAGGCAAGCAGAGCGGTTCGGAGAATGCGACCGGCGAGAAGCCCGGGGCCGGCACGGAAACCAGCCCGGTTCTGCCGCAGCTGGCACCGGCCGTGGTCAAGAGCGACGAACAGAAGGCGCCCGATGCCGGGACCGCGGCGTCTACGGCGCCATCCACCGCCAACCCTACCCCTGTCAACGAGGAGAAGGCGCAGTCGGAAGGCGCCGAGCCGGCGACAGGGGCGAGCGCGACCGAGGCGCAGTTCCTGGCGCTGGCCGCGAATCCGGTCCAGCCCGGTGCCCAGCCCGTGACAACCGATGAGGCGCAGGCCAAGGCTGCGGCCGAGACGAGCCCGGCGCGCCAGAGCGGCGAGCAGGCGACAATGGCGATCCCCGGGCAGAACGCTCTGATCTCGCCAATCGCGCCGGAGCAGGCGGTCCAGAGCGATGGCGAGGCGAATGCCGCGGTCGAGACGGGCACGGCGCCGGCTGCAACCGGGCGCAAGACCGCCACCCCCGCCGCCATAATGCCGGCGGAGACGGCCAAAACAGATTCCGAGACCGGTGAAGCGAGCGAAGCCGGCCAGCCCAAGGCCGCGACGAGCGCCGGGGCCGAAACCAAGGCTGCCGAGCGGCCGGCGACAACGGGGCAGGCGCAGAGCGCAGCTGCAGCCGATGCCCAGGTCGAGGCGCCGCAACAGACTACGACGCCGGCCGTGCAGGCCGTTCCCGCATCCGGCCCCCAGGTGCCGGGGCGGCCGGAGCCGCAGGCCGAGATTCTCGAGACCGCTGCCCAGGCCAATGCCCGGACGCAGGCCGAGGCGAGCACGCGGGCACAGGTCGAGACTACGCGCCCGACCCCGCTGCATGTCGTGCCGGTCGAGATCGGCGCGCGGGCGCTCGCCGGCAGCAAGCGCTTCGACATCAGGCTCGATCCGGCCGAACTCGGTCGCGTCGATGTCCGTCTTGAAATCTCCGATGACGGCAGCGTCAGCGCCAAGCTGACGGTCGACCGGGTCGAGACGCTGCAATTGCTGCAGCGCGATGCGCGGACGCTGGAACGGGCTTTCGAGCAGGCGGGTCTGAAAGCCTCCGAGGGCGGGGTCGAGATGAGCCTGCGCGATTCTCCCGACCAGAGCTCGCGCCAGCACCGCCAGGACGAGGAAGGCGCACGCCTGCGTCGAAGCTGGGTCGAAACCGCCGAAGAGAGCGCGCTCGTCACCGAAACGGCGCCGCTGAGCCGGGCCGCAAGGCTCGGCGGCGTCGACCTCAGCATCTGAAGAAAGGCGACAAAGTGAGCGTCTCCAATACCAGCAAGTTGAGCAATGCGGCCGTCAACGCCGCGCAGAACAACACTAACGCCTCCGGCAACGGCACCTCGATCGCCAATAATTTCGACCAGTTCCTGACGCTGCTGACGACGCAGCTCCGGAACCAGAACCCGCTCGATCCGCTCGACACCAACCAGTTCACCCAGCAGCTGGTGCAGTTCGCCGGCGTCGAGCAGCAACTGAAGCAGAACGAGACGCTGACGGCGCTGCTCGGGGTCAGCAAGGCGACGACGGGGGCGAGCGCCATTGGTTTCGTCGGCCAGACGGTGACGGCGGACGGGGCGGCGACGCAGCTGAAGGAAGGCAAGGCCGAATGGAAGCTCAACGCTTCCAAGGGCGGTACTGCGACGATCACGATCAAGGATGCGAGCGGCAAGGTCGTGCAGACCGGAACGACGACGCTGACGGCCGGCGACCAGACCTATAGCTGGGACGGCAAGACGTCGACCGGAAGCACCGCTCCGGAGGGCGAATATACGATCACCGTCGACGCCAAGGACCTCGCCGGTACGGCGATCACGGTGAAGACCGAGATCAGCGGCGTCGTCGACGGCGTCGACTTCTCGACAGCGGTTCCGACCCTGCTGATCGGCGCGATCAAGGTGCCGCTCGATCGGGTCAAGTCGGTGAAGAGCGGCTCTTGACGTGTGGGCTCAGTCGTCGGCGCGGCATAGTGAAAGCCTGCACGGTTGCCTTAGGCAAAATTTAAGTCCGGGGGGGTACGGTCAGCGACAAGTAGGTCTTGTTGAGTTGTGTGAGAGTACCATGACCGAGCCGCTGCGACCGCGCGTGAAGTATGTCATCGGCCCCGATGGGAGCCCGTTGACCATCGCCGACCTGCCGCCAATGAACACCCGCCGCTGGGTTATCCGGCGCAAGGCCGAAGTTGTCGCCGCCGTGCGCGGCGGCCTGCTCAGCCTGGAGGAGGCCTGCCAGCGCTATACGCTGACGGTGGACGAGTTCCTGAGCTGGCAGATGTCGATCGACCAGCACGGGCTGGCCGGTCTGCGCACGACGCGGATCCAGCACTACCGCCAGTAGCCGCGCCCGTCATTCCAAGGTTTCCAGAAAGGCGCCGGTCCAGGCAGGACCGGCGCCTTTCCGCGTTCGCGCCGGGACGAAACCGGCGCCTTCCTGTCGAAAAATTAACCGTCGTTAACCCGGTGCTAACCATGCACCGGGAAAAACTTGCCTAGTGGATGATCCCGCGGCCGGTTCTGCGGGGCGAGGGCGACGGAAGGAACGGCGTGAACGGCTTGGTCGATCAGTTCCGGAGATTCGGTGCGGCGCGGCTGGCGGCGATGTTGGCGGTGACGCTGGCGCTGGTCGGCTTCTTCGCCTTCGTCATGCTGCGCATGTCGCAGCCGGCGATGGGGGTGCTCTTCGCCGACCTGTCGAGCCAGGATGTCAGCGCGATCCTGAAGGATCTCGACGCGCGCGGCGTCAAATACGAACTGCGCGGCGACGGACAGACCATTCTCGCGCCGCGCGCCGATGTGCCGCGCCTGCGCCTCGACCTAGCCGGCAAGGGCATCCCGTCCGGCGGCGGTGTCGGCTATGAGATCTTCGACAAGGGCGACGCCTTTTCCTCGACCAGCTTCGTCCAGAACATCAACCATCTGCGGGCGCTCGAGGGCGAGCTCTCGCGCACCATCCGCTCGATCAGCCGCGTCCAGGCGGCTCGCGTCCACCTCGTCATCCCCGAGCGCCGGCTGTTCGAGCGTGACCGGGAGCCGCCGCGCGCCTCGATCGCGCTCAAGCTCGCCGGCGATCTCGACGCCGCCCAGGTCCGGGCGGTGCGCCATCTCGTTGCCTCGGCGGTGGACGGGCTGAAGCCCGAGCGCGTCTCGATCGTCGACGAGCGCGGCCGACTGCTGGCGGACGGCGCCCAGGGTGAGCAGGGCCTGGCCGGCGTCGGCCTCGACGAGCGCCAGGGCGCGATCGAGCGGCGGATCAAGTCGCAGGTCGAGGATATCGTCGCCAGCATCGTCGGCCCCGGCCGGGCACGCGTCCAGGTCTCGGCCTCGCTCGACAGCAACCGCATCGAGAGCCGCTCCGAGACCTTCGACCCCGAGAGCAAGGTCATCCGCTCGAGCCAGAACCGCAACGAGACCTCGACCACCAACGAGGCGCGCGAGGGCGTCACCGTCGGCAACGAGCTGCCGGGTGCCCAGCAGCCGAACCAGGCCCAGCAGGGCGTGCAGAGGGACGCCACCAACAAGAACGAGGAGGTGGTCAACTACGAGATTTCGCGGACCACGCGCACCGAAGTGCTCGAGGGCGGGCGGGTGCGCAAGCTTTCGGTCGCGGTGCTGGTCGACGGCACCTATGCCCGTGGCCAGGGTGCCGAGGCGAGCTACCAGCCGCGCACGCAGGAGGAGTTGGAGCGGATCAGCCAGCTTGTGCGGACCGCGATCGGCTTCGACCGGCAGCGCGGCGACCAGGTCGAGGTCGTCAATCTGCGCTTCGCCGAAGGGCCGCAGGCGCAGGTCGATCTCGTCGAGCAGAGCCTGGTGCAGCAGCTTCTCTCTTTCTCGAAGGAGGACATGGTCCGTTTCGCCGAGATCGGCGTGATCTCGCTGCTGATCCTGATCGTGCTGATGGTGGTGGTGCGTCCGCTGCTCAAGCAGGTGCTGGCGCCCGAGCATGAGTTCCGCGCGATCCCGAGCTTCATGCGCAATGGCGTCATCGTCACCAGCGCGGCCCAGGGCACCGGCGATCCGGCAAGCCTGCCCGCCAATGGCGACTCCGAATCCGGAGAGTTCGGGGATGTGGATGTCGCCGCCCCCTCCGAGCGCATGCTCGCGATCGCGCAGGTGAAGGGCCAGCTGAAGGCGCAGTCCGTCGAGAAGATCGGTGCGATGGTTGCCAAGAACCCCGCCGACTCGGTCGCGGTGCTGCGTGGCTGGATCCACGAAAAAGCGCCGGCGTGAGGGGCTGAGCCATGGCCACACGCTCGATCGCCACGAGAAGCGCCGGAGAAAGCGACCTCGCCGCAAGCCTGGCCGAGCAGCTGCCGGCGGTTTCTGTGGAGGCGATGACCGGTCCGCAGCGCGCGGCCGTGATCCTACTGGTGCTCGGCGAGGAGCACGGCCGGGTGATCTGGCAGGAATTCGACGACGAGGAGATCCGGATCATCACCCGGGCGATGGCCGAGCTCGGCACGGTGGATTCGGACCAGGTCGAGCGGCTGATGCTGGATTTCGTTGGCAAGCTCTCCAGCGCAGGCGCCATCACCGGCTCTTTCGACCGGACGATCTCGCTGCTCGAGAAGATCCTGCCGACCGATCAGGTCGCCCTGATCATGGAGGAGATCCGGGGGCCGGCCGGCCGCAATATGTGGCAGAAGCTCGGCAATATCGACGCGGTCGTGCTCGCCAATTTCCTGAAGAACGAATATCCGCAGACCATCGCGGTGATCCTGTCGCGCATCCGTCCGGAACACTCCGCCAATGTGCTGCGCAATCTGCCGGGCGAGCTCTCGATCGAGGTCGTCAGCCGCATGCTGCGGATGGAATCGGTGCAGAAGGAAGCGCTCGACCATATCGAGAATACGCTGCGCACCGAATTCGTCTCGACCCTGACGCAGACGCGCCGGCGCGACCCGCACGAGATGATGGCGGAGATCTTCAACGGTTTCGACCGGCAGACCGAGACGCGTTTCCTGGCGGCGCTCGACGCCACCAATCAGGAATCGGCCGAGCGCATCCGGGCTCTGATGTTCACCTTCGAGGATCTCGCCAAGCTCGATTCCGCTGGGCTCCAGACGCTGATGCGCCAGGTCGACAAGGATACGCTGGCGCGCGCGCTCAAGGGCGCCGGCGAGGAGATGCGCAAATTCTTCCTCGGCGCGATGTCGCAGCGCGCGGCCAAGAACCTGCTCGACGACATGCAGGGGCTCGGCCCGCTCCGCCTGAAGGAAGTCGATGAAGCGCAGATGAAGATGGTGACGCTGACCAAGGATCTCTCCGAGAAGGGAGAGATCGTCATCGCCAAGGGCAATTCCGAAGACGAGCTGGTTTATTGACGATGGCCTCCGCCAAGAAATTCCTGTTCGACACCGACTTCCGCGGCAACAGCCGCAAGGCGGTCGACGAGGGGGCGCTCGATGCGGCCCGGGCCGAGGGCTTCCACAGCGGCCTCGACCAGGCGCGCCGCGAGGGCGACCACCAGACGGGGACGCTGCTGTCACAGTTGGTCCGCTCCTGCGAGCAGTTGCTGGCGCAGCAGGATGCGCGCCTCGCCGCGATCGAGGAACAGGCGGCGCATCTCGCCGTGGCCGTGGCGCGCGGCCTTGCTGGCGCAGCTCTGGCCGACAAGCCGCTGGTGCAGCTGCTGGCGGCCGTTCGTGAATGCCTTGGCCATGCAAGGCTGGCGCCGCATCTGGTGATCCATGTGCATGAGAGCCTGGTCGAAACCGTCGAGGCTAGGCTCGGCGGGCTGGCGCGCGAGACGGGTTTCGCCGGCCGGATCGTCGTGCTCGGCGAGCCGGATATCGCGCCGGGGGACGGGCGGATCGAATGGGCCGATGGCGGGCTCGCCATCGACCGCTCCCAGCAGGACGCCGCCATCGAGGCGGCGATCAGAAGCGTATTTGGCCCGGTGGCTTCGTCCGGCGGGACCGTGAGGTAAAAGACATGGCCGAGAACGACCTCAACCTGCCACCGCTGAACCCGGCCGATCTCTCCTTCGACCATAACAGCGACGGCTCCGTCGCCCGTTCCGGGCCGGTACCGGTCAAGACGGCGGAGGACCTGGAGCAGGTCTTCGACGTGCCGGTCACGGTCTCGGCCGTGCTCGGTTCCTCGCGCATCGCCGTCGGCGACCTCCTGCGGATCACGCCCGGCGCCGTGCTCGAGCTCGACCGGCGCGTCGGCGAGGCCATCGACATCTTCGTGAATGAGCGCCTGGTGGCGCGCGGCGAGGTGGTGGTGGTCGAGGAGCGGCTCGGCGTCACCATGACGGAAATCATCAAGGCCGACCGGTGACGAACCGGACGGCGCAAGCAGATCACGCAAGGAAGCTCTGACCCATGCGCCTCATCATCGTCGGCAGCCTCAAGGGCCAGCTCATCACCGCGGCGAAGATCGCCGTCTCGCAGGGCGCCGCGGTCACCCATGCCGAGAGCGCCGAGCAGGCGCTGGCCGTGCTGCGCGCCAAGGGCGGCGACCTCCTGATGGTCGATGTCGAGCAGCCGATCGCGAGATTGATCGCGGCGCTCGAGGTCGAGCGCATCCGTACCCCGTTGGTCGCCTGCGGCACCTCGACCGATGCGCGGGCCGCGGTCGCGGCGATCCAGGCGGGCGCGCGCGAATATGTGCCGCTGCCGCCGGATCCCGAGCTGATCGCGGCGGTGCTTGCCGCCGTCGCCTCCGACAAGGCGAGCCTGATCTGGCGCGACCCGGCGATGGAGCGCGTCGTCCAGCTCGCCAACCAGATCGCCCGCTCCGATGCGCCGGTGCTGGTCACCGGCGAGAGCGGCACCGGCAAGGAGATGATCGCCCAGCACCTGCACCGGCAGTCGCTGCGCAAGGACAGGCCCTTCGTCGCGGTGAACTGCGCGGCAATCCCCGACAACCTGCTCGAATCCGAATTGTTCGGCCATGAGAAGGGCGCCTTCACCGGAGCGATCGCCCGCCGCATCGGCAAGTTCGAGGAAGCCAATGGCGGCACGCTGCTGCTCGACGAGATTTCCGAGATGGATGTGCGCCTGCAGGCCAAGCTGCTGCGCGCGCTCCAGGAGCGGATGATCGACCGGGTCGGCGGCACGCAGCCGGTCAAGGTCGATCTGCGCATCATCGCGACCTCGAACCGCAATCTCGGCGACGCCGTGCGCGACGGCTCCTTTCGCGAGGACCTGTTCTACCGGCTCAACGTCGTGCATCTGCGCCTGCCGGCGCTGCGCGAACGTCCGGGCGACATCCTCGCCCTGGCCGATCACTTCGCCCGCAAATATGCCGAGCTGAACGGCCTGCCGCAGCGTCCGATCGCGGCCGAGGCGCGCAAGCTGCTGCTCGGCAATGGCTGGCGCGGCAATGTCCGCGAGCTCGAGAACACCGTCCACCGCGCCGTGCTGCTGGCGCAGGGCGTCGAAATCGGCGCCGATGCGATGCTGACCCCTGAGGGCGAGACGCTCGGCCCGGCTACGGGACGCGACGTGGCCTCGCGCGCCGCCCAGACGGCGGAAGCGGTGACGCGCGGTCTCGTCGGGCGCACCGTCGCCGATGTCGAGCGCGACCTGATCCTCGACACGCTCGACCATTGCCTCGGCAACCGTACCCATGCGGCCAAGATCCTCGGCATCTCGATCCGGACCCTGCGCAACAAGCTCGGCGAATATGTTTCCGCGGGCATTCCGGTGGCCGAGCCCGGGCAGGCGCGGACACAGTCGCTCTGAGGGCCTCCGAAATGAAGCGGGCCGGAGCGGAGGCTCCGGCCCGTGGAAGGCAGCTCAGTAGTAGTAGCGGCGGCGATAATAGGGCCGCGGGCGGTAATAGTAGCGCGGGCGATAATAGGGGCGCCGATAATAGCGCGGACGGTAGTACGGCCGCCGGTAGTAGCGCGGGCGGCGATAGTAATAGTACTGGCTGAAGTCGGCGTCGGCCTTGTCGAGCGCGGCGCTGGTCTCGGCATCGAGCGCCTCGCCGCCTTCGGCGACCTTGGGCTCGGGGGTCGGCGTCGGAACGGGCTTGGCCTGGGCCGCTTCGGCCGCGGCAATGCCGCCGACGCTGGCGGCGGCGAGACCGCCGAACAGCGCCATCACGAATGAACGTCTATCCATGCATTCCTCCATCAGGTTCGATCCGAGCGCCGCGTTCCCGCGAAGCTACTCTATTCCCCTGCTACCGACCCGTCACGTCCGCGACGCGCCGATGGGTGCGGGGGCTGACGGCGCGGGGGGCCGGCCGTTAGCGGTTTGGGGAGGTCTGAACCGGAATCGCCGCGCCTCGCCAGCATCGTGAATGATCCTTCCCTGAAGCTGCTTCATCGTGCGCCGAGCGGGCGGCTGACCTCCTCCAGCGAACGCCTTTCGGCTCGAACGGCGAACTTGCTGGCGACCAGCCCGGCGCCGATCATCAGCAGGGCGCCGAACAGGTAGCCGCCGAAGACGCTGATGCGCGAGCCGGTGTCGATCAGGGCGCCGAACACCCAGGGGCCAGCGACGCCGCCGAGCGCCGTGCCGAGCGCATAGAAGACAGCGATGGCCAGCGCCCTGATCTCGAGTGGATAGGTCTCGCTCACGGTCAGATAGGCCGAGCTTGCGGCCGCCGATGCGAAGAAG
Organism: Allobosea sp. NPDC055594; assembly: GCF_053618995.1. Taxonomy (NCBI): domain Bacteria; kingdom Pseudomonadati; phylum Pseudomonadota; class Alphaproteobacteria; order Hyphomicrobiales; family Alloboseaceae; genus Allobosea; species Allobosea sp. NPDC055594. Next base: position 235,317 of record NZ_JBSHIO010000008.1, on the reverse strand, counting down.
AAGACGACGCTCCAGCAGGCGGTGAGCTGGCTGGCGGTGAGCAGGTCGCGCGCGAACAGGAAACCGGTGGCGGCCAGCAGCACGCCGGAGAGAACATAGGTCGAGGCGATCATCGGACGGCGGCCGAGGCTGTCGAAGAGCCGTCCGAGCAGCAGGGGCCCGAGGAAATTGCCGGCGGCGAAGGGCAGGATGAACCAGCCGATCGCATTGGAGGGCACATCGTAGAAATCGGTGAGGATGAGCGCGTAGCTGAAGAAGATGGCGTTGTAGAAGAAGGCTTGCGACGACATCAGCGCCAGCGCCACCAGCGTGCGCGGCCGGTGGCTGACGAAGAGCGTGCGCATGACCTCCTGCATCGGGGTGAAGCGCCGCGGCCGCAGGGTCAGGGTCGGGAGCGGGGTCTGCGGCGGTGGGGCGGGGGCGAAAGCCTCGATCCGCGCCACGATGGCCTCGGCCTCGGCAAGGCGGCCATGGCTCATCAGCCAGCGCGGGCTTTCGGGAATCCAGCGGCGCAGGAAGAGGATGATCAGGCCGAGCGTGGCGCCGATAAAGAAGGCGAGCCGCCAGCCGATCTCGGGATCGATCACCCGGGGATCGAGCAGCACGATCGCGCCGATCCCGCCCATGGCGGCGCCCACCCAGAAGGAGCCGTTGATGACGAGGTCGGTCCAGCCGCGGACCCGGGCGGGGATGAGTTCCTGGATCGTCGAGTTGATCGCCGTGTACTCGCCGCCGATGCCCATGCCGGTCAGGAAGCGGAAGAGCAGGAAGCTCCAGAGATTCCAGGAAAAGGCCGTTGCGGCCGTCGCGGCGAGATAGACGAAGAGGGTGATGGTGAAGAGGCGCTTGCGGCCGAGCCGGTCGGTCAGCCAGCCGAAGAACACGGCGCCGATCACCGCGCCGGCGAGATAGGCCGCTCCGGCGAGGCCGATCTCGGTGTTGCTGAAGCGCAGGACCGGGCTTTCCTTCAGCGCGCCGGAGACGGCGCCCGCCAGGGTGACCTCGAGCCCGTCCAGGATCCAGGTGACGCCGAGCGCGACGACGACGAGGGTGTGGAAGCGCGACCAGGGCAAGCGGTCGAGCCTGGCGGGAACATCGGTGACGATCTCGTCGGCGACAGGGCTTTTCTGGCTCAACGGCTTCAACCCGGTTCTCCGCGCCGATGGCGGCACAAGCGAAGAAGGCGGCGCAATGCGCCGCCTTCCCCGGAAACTGCTAGCGAATGATCACCGTATGGCTCGGACGCCGCACGGCAACGGGCCGGCGGTGGCGATGATGATGGCGGTGGCGGCGATAGACATGGCGGTGACGAGGGTGATGGCGGTGCCGATGGTGGTGCCGGCGATGCTGCGTGAACTCGGCCGGCGCCGCGTCGAGGGCTGCCTTGGTCGTCGCGTCGAGCGCGGTCGCATCCGACTGGGGCGCGGCCGGGGCAGGAGCGGCGGGTGCGGCCTGGGCGCTCGTCAGGGCGCCGACCGCTGCGAGGCCACCGAAAAGGCTCAAAACAAAGGAACGTCTATCCAAAGCATCCTCCAGTAATTCCGGCTCGCGGAGCAATGTTGTCGACCCGGACGCGAGTTGGCTGGCCGAATGCGGCCAGAACACGGCCATTCGATAACGGTCTGTTCAGGGAAAGGTTCCAGGCGGGAATTTTCGACCCGGATTAACCACTCGTTTACCATGAGCCCGGCAAGAATTGCCGGGTACGGGGCGCGCCTTGCGATGCCCGTGCCGGGAGTGGGTTACGCGATGAGCGATGTGACGGCAGGCACCGGCGGCGGCATGACCATGCCGACCCGCGGCCAGGTGGGCAGCCTGCTCAACCGCCCGGACCTCTTCCTCGCGATCGGCGTGATGGGCATCCTCGTGGTGCTGATCTTCCCGCTGCCGGCGGTGCTGCTCGACCTGATGCTGGCGCTCTCGATCATCCTGTCGGTGTTGGTCCTGATGACGGCGCTGTTCATCGAGGAGCCGCTGGAATTCTCGGCCTTTCCGACGGTCCTGCTGATCGTCACCATGTTCCGGCTGGCGCTGAACCTCGCTTCGACGCGCCTCATCCTCGCGCATGGCCATGAGGGGGGGGCGGCGGCGGGCCATGTCATCGAGGCCTTCGCCAATTTCGTGATGAGCGGCAATTTCGTGATCGGGGTGATCGTCTTCACCATCCTGATCATCGTCAATTTCGTGGTCATCACCAAGGGTTCGGGCCGCATCGCCGAGGTCGCCGCGCGCTTTGCGCTCGATGCATTGCCGGGCAAGCAGATGGCGATCGATGCCGATCTCTCGGCCGGGCTCATCGACCAGGACGTCGCCAAGACCCGCCGCAAGGCGCTCGAGGACGAGGCTTCCTTCTTCGGCTCGATGGACGGCGCCTCGAAATTCGTGCGCGGCGACGCGATCGCAGGTCTTCTGATCACCTTCATCAACGTGATCGGCGGCATCATCATCGGCGTCGCGCAGCAGGGCATGAGCTTCAGCGCCGCCGCCACGAACTACACCCAGCTGACGGTCGGCGACGGTCTCGTCAGCCAGATCCCGGCGCTGATCGTCTCGACCGCCGCTGGCCTGCTCGTGTCGAAATCGGGTGTGCGCGGCGCCGCCGACAAGGCGCTCGGCAAGCAGCTCTCGGGCTATCCCAAGGCGCTCGGCATGTCGGCGGCGGTGATGGCGCTGATCGCGATCCTGCCCGGCATCCCGATGGTCCCCTTCCTGCTGCTGGCCGCCGGCTCGGCCTGGCTCGCCCGGCATTTCGGCCAGCTCGCCAAGGAGCGTGCGGTGGAGACCGCGCAGGCGGCCCAGGACGCTTCGCCGCTGGCCGCCGACGGCATGCCGAAGGAAGAGACGCTGAACGATCTGCTCAAGCTCGACGAACTCAAGATCGAGATCGGCTACGGGCTGCTGCCGCTGGTCAATGCGCCCGGAGGGGCCGACCGCCTGACCGACCAGGTGCGGGCGCTGCGCCGGCAGCTCGCCGCCGAGCTCGGCTTCGTCATGCCGGCGGTGCGGATCGTCGACAACGTCCAGCTCGAAGCGAACCACTACTACATCAAGATCAAGGAGATCGATGCCGGCCACGGCGTCGTCTATGCCGGCCAGTACATGGCGATGGATCCGATGGGCGGCAGCGTCAACCTGCCTGGCCACAGCGTGCTGGAGCCGACCTTCGGCCTGCCTGCGACCTGGATCGACGCGGCGCTGCAGGACGAGGCGCAGCTGCGCGGCTACACCGTCGTCGACGCCGCCACCGTGATCTCGACCCATCTCACCGAGGTGCTGAAATCGCACATGCCGGAGCTGCTCTCGCATGGCGAAGTGCAGAAGCTGCTGCGCGAACTGCCCAAGGACCATGCCGATCTCGTCAAGGAGATCGTGCCGCACCAGATCTCGACCACCGGCATCCAGCGCGTGCTGCAGCTGCTGCTCGCCGAGCGGATCTCGATCCGCGACCTCGCGACCATCGTCGAGGGCATCGCCGAGGTCGCCGGCAGCATCAAGAACCCGCGCGACATCGCCGAGCATGTCCGCGTCAGGCTCGCCCGCCAGATCTGCGCCCAGTTCTCCAACCAGAACGGGCAATTGCCGATCATCACCCTGTCGCCGGCCTGGGAAAGCGTCTTCGCCGAGTCGATCGTCGGCCAGGGCGAGGACCGCCATCTCGCCATGCAGCCCTCGCGCCTGCAGGACTTCGTCCATGCGGTGCGCGACAAGTTCGAGGATGCGGCGCGGATGGGCGAGATGCCGGCGCTGGTGACCTCCGGCATGGCCCGGCCCTTCGTGCGCCAGATCGTCGAGCGCTTCCGGCGCGAGACGCCGGTGCTCTCGCAGGGCGAAATCCACCCGCGCGCCAAGCTCAGGACGGTCGGGAGTGTGTAGCAGCCGCCGGCTTCACCGCGAAGCGCATCGTCATTCCGGGCTCAGACCTGCGGCCTGTCCCGGAATGACGGCGTCTCGTTCGACTGCGCCGACAGCTATCGTCGCGACACCACCACGAGATAGCGCGCCGGCTCGGGGCCGGGATTGCTGAAGCGGCAATCGGAAGGCGGGCCGAGTTCCATGCAGTCGCCGGGTTCGAGCCGCGTGACGACGCCGCCCTCGTCGAAATCCAGCATTCCGGACTGCATCCAGATCTGCTGGCGGATGAAGGCGTAGGAGCTGGCGGGGTAGCCGATGGCGGCGCCGGGCGGCAGCTCGCCGGCGACCAGTTCGAGGTCGCCATTGCCGGCCGGCGAGATGGCGCGCCGGACGAAGCCGGTCTCGGGGTCGCGCCAGGAGGGCTGGTCGCCCGCGCGCCGCAGGCGTTCGCCGGCGCTCTCGATGCGAGCCAGGAGATTCGACAGGGTCAGGCCGAAAGCCCCGGAGAGGCGTCCGAGCAGCACCGCCGTCGGGCTGGCCTCGCCGCGTTCGATCCGGCTGATCATGGCGCGCGAGACGCCGGAGCGCTCGGCGAGATCGTTCAGACTCCAGCCGCGGGCCTCGCGCTCACCGCGTAGCCGCTCTGCCAGTCTTGACCCGAGATCGTCCATCATCATACCCTTCTTTCTTATATAGTAGACTGCGTCAGGGGTATTGGCCAGATGGCGAGGCAAGCGCTCTGCATTGCCGCCATGGCTGCATGTCCGGCTCGCATTGGCTCTTCCCCGTCACCCCCGCTAAGCGCAGCCCATGTCCCGCAACGCCGCTCTCTTCGCGCTGATGTGCCTGGTCTGGGGGCTGACCTGGCTGCCGATCAAGGTCGGAGCGCAGCATGTGCCGCCGGTCTTCCTCGCCGCAGCACGCTTCACCATAGCGGGCACGCTGATGCTCGCCTGGGCGGGGCGCGACCTCAAGCTGGTTCCGGCGGATGCCTGGCCGCGGCTGATCGCGACGGCGGTGCTGCTCAACACCGGCAATTACTCGCTGCTGTTCTGGGGGGCGGCGCAGGCGCCGAGCGGACTCGCCGCAATCGTCAATTTCGCGACGATCCCGATCTTCACCATCATCGCCAGCCGGATGATCGAAGGCCATGAGATCGGTGCTCGCAAGCTCGCGGCCATCGGCCTCGGCACGCTCGGACTCGGCTTCCTGTTCGCGACGCGGGCGCTTGGCGGGCTCGAGGCGGCAAGCGGCAACCCGCTGGAAATCTGGGGCCTCGCCGCGATCGCCCTGGGAACGCTGCTCTATTGCTTCGGTGCCGTCCTGGCACGCCCGATCGCCAGCCGCATGCCGACGCTGGCGCTCGCCGGCTGGCAGACGCTGATCGGCGGGGTCGGTCTTTGCCTCGTCTCGGTCAGCTTCGAGACCGTGACGGCCGCGCATTTCCAGGCGCTCGTCGCGTGGCCGACCCTGCCTTCGCTCGCCTTCCTCGTCGTCGGCGGCTCGCTGATCGGCTTCACCGTCTATATCCGACTGGTGCGCGACTGGGGCGCCTTCCGGGCCGGCCTCTATGCCTTCATCAGCCCGGCGGTCGCGGTCGCCGCGGGCGTGCTCGTGCTGTCCGAGCCGTTCGGCTGGAGCGAAGCCCTCGGCAGCCTCCTGATGTTCGGCGCTGCCGCGATCGCGCTCAAGCGCTGAGCGCGTCGCCTCCTTTTGCAATGCCATCAGAATTCGGGGGCCGGGTTCAGACGTTCAGTCTGCCCGGCAAAGACGGCATGGTTCCATCGCAAGCGAGCGAGCTGAAGCCTCAATCCGGCTTGTCGATGTGCAGGGCCGCGGCCTTGGCGGCCGCCTGCTCCTGCGCCTTCACTTGTGTCTCATGCGCCATCGTCTTGCGCAGTTGGGCACGCTCGAAGGCGAGCACGACCGGCAGCGACAGCACCAGCGGCAGGATCAGGTAGAACAGGCGCCAGATCAGCAGCGCCGCGAAGACGGCGGGCGCGGGCACGCCGGGCATGACGGCGAGGAAGACCGCCTCCATCACCCCGACGCCGCCGGGAACCTGGCTGAGCAGCCCGGCCGAGAACGAGATCAGGAAGGCGCCGAGCACGATGAAGAAGCCGGGATTGCCCTGGTCTGGCAGGGCGAAATAGATGATGCCGGCCGCCCCCATCAGTTCCAGCGGCGCGGCGAGATATTGCCGGAAGACGATGGGCAGGCGGGGATAGACCAGTTCGAACTTGCCGATCCTGAGCGGCTTGAAGCGCAGCCACGAGCCGATGGTGTAGAGCAGGCAGAAGCCTAGCAGGCCGAAGCCTATAAGCCTCGCCTGGGTGTCGCCGATGCCGAACCATTGCGAGAGGCGGTGGAGCGGGCGCAGGATCTGCGGCTCGCCGACGAGGACGAGGCCGAGCAGCAGGATGGTGCCGAAGGCGAAGGTGAAGGAGCAGAGAGCGACCAGGACCGCGATCTCGGCCGCGGAAAGCCCTTTTGCGTGATAGGCGCGGTAGCGCACCATGCCGCCCGAAAACACCGAGGCACCGATATTATGCGACAGCGCATAGGTGACGAAGGAGCAGAGCGAGATATAGGGCCAGGAAATGCCCTTCTCCTTGCGCAGATGGAGCAGGGCGATGCGGTCATACCAGGCCAGCGCGGCATAGGCGACGAGCGTGGCGAGGCCCGCATGGAAGAAGGCGGCGGGCGAGATCAGCGCGATCTTCTCGCCGATGCCACCGGCGACGATGCCGATGCTCTCCCAAAGTCCGGCATGCTCGAGGCGCGCGCTCATCGCCTCGTTGGTCAGCGCCTCGGCCTTGAGCTTGTCCCAGAGCAGTTCGACCGACCAGATAACGGCGACGAGGCCGATCAGCGGCCAGAGATAGTCGAGATATTTCTTCATGAAACCCGCAGGCGGCCGGACGGCGTGAAGGATGGCGGAGAAACAAGGCTATGCGCAGTCAGCAGCCTGCGCATGCGAGAACCGCGCGGGTCGCGTTTCGTCTCTCTGCCAGCGCGCCGCGGCGAGGGCAAGCGGCCCGGCTGGCATTCCGGCGCCGGGTTGCCCGCAGCGGCGGCCAGGGCCTTTCCGCGTTTTTCCTGAAACGCGGAAAGACACTCATTCATCGCTTCATCGCATTTTCCTCATGTGAGCCGGTACCGGTTTCGCATTGAAAATGCTCAGTGGCCGTTCTTCTTCAGCCAGGCCTGCATGAAGGCGATCTCCTTCTCCTGTTCGGTGATGATGGCGTTGGCGAGCTTGCGCAGTTCCGGATCCTTGCCATGGGCGAGCACGACCTTGGCCATGTCGATCGCGCCCTGATGATGCGGGATCATGCCGCGCACGAAATCGGCGTCGGCATCGCCGGTGAAGGCGATCATCATGTCCTTGTGCATCTTGTCGTTCACGGCCTTGTAGGCTGCGGTCGCCGGGCTGTCCGAGGCGCTGGCGCCGTGGCCGGCATGTCCCTGATGGCTCTGGGCGAAGCCGGAGCCGGAGGAGGCGAGGGCGCCGGACAGGGCGAGACCGGCGAAAAGCCTGCGGTCGATGGTCATCGGGTATCCTTTCGAAGCACTGAGCCGCCATCAGGCCGCACCGGGCAGAGCCGGGTATCGCCTGTGGGCGGGCTGCCGGACGAACAGCCGGCCTGGTCCAGTTGGGCCGGGATCATGTCATGATCGCGGCGAAACGAATCGAGCCCGGGCGGCCGGCCCGGCGGAGCCCCATGTTCGAGACCTTCTCCATCAGCCTGAACGGCATCACCGATCTGCCGCCGGGCAAGCTCGCCGCCATCGTGACCTCGCTGGAAATGCGTGCGGCGCCGCCGTTGAGGCCTGATCCGCCGGGCACGGGAGGGCTTTCTCTCGAACAGATCGGCGCCGCCGACACGGCGCGCTATCTTTCGATCTACCGGGTGCTCGGTGAGCGCTGGATGTGGTTCAGCCGCCTGGTCAAGCCGGCAGCCTACAGCGAGGCGATCCTCGCCGACGCGGCGGTGCTGTGCTTCGTCGTCCGTCTCGATGGGCGCGACGTCGGGCTGCTCGAATTGGATTTTCGGGTAGCGGGGGAGGGCGAGCTCGCCTTTTTCGGCCTCGAGGAGAGCGTGCTCGGCAAGGGCGCGGGGCGCTGGCTGATGAACCGGGCCCTGGAACTGGCCTGGGCCCGGCCGATCTCGCGTTTCTGGGTGCATACCTGCACGCTCGACCACCAGAGCGCGCCGGAGTTCTACCAGCGCTCTGGCTTCGAGGCGTTCAAGCGCAGCATCGAGGTGGTCGACGATCCCAGGCTCGCAGGGCATCTACCGCGAGCCGCGGCACCGCATCATCCGGTGATCGACGGATAGGGCGGAAGCGCTCAGATGCCGGCGCGCGGCGTGCGCAGGCCGATCGAATCCATCATCGCCTGATCGCGGGCGGCGTCGGCGGCGCGCTCGGAGGCGCGTTCGCGATCCTCGAGGATCTCGACCTTCTTCATTTCCTCGAAGGCCTCCTGGAGCTCGCCCTTGGCTTCTTCGAGCTGGCCCTGCAGGTTGTCGGCGGACTGGCGCAGATTGTCCCGGCGGCCGAGCGCTGCCTTGGCATAGGTCGGGTAGGCGAAATGGGCGGGATCGGAGATGCCGGCGCGGGTTTCCTCGTTCTGGATCTCGCGGTCCAGATCGCCCGCCATGCGGTGAAACTCGGCGATCATCATCTCGATCTGGCTCACACGGCGGCGCTTCTCGTCCACCTGGAACCGTTTGAGACGCAAAAGGGTCTCTCGCGACTTCATGTCGGCTCTAACTCCTGATTACGCATGGCGGCGCACCGACCCCTCGGCGCGGCGCCCGAAAGACTTCCGCGAGACGAAAAGGACAATGGCGCAAGGAGGTTGACCGTTCCTTACCGGCAGAGACCGCATTTGACGCATGTTGCATCTGCACCGCAAAGCCTGCCGCTTCCCTGACGACTCGATTACCGTCGCCGGAATCAAGAACAAGCACCGAGCGTGCTGTCGGACTTTTCGCCTTGCCTGGCTCTTTCCGTCTCCCCCAGCACGGGCCGCTTCTCGCCGGCCTCGCCCTCACCCGGATCATCGGCTGGGGGTCGATCTATTATTCGCCCTCGGTCCTGGCCGCCTATCTCGACCGGGATCTCGACCTTGGCCCGGCCGTGGTCTTCAGCGGCGTGACCATCCTGCTGGTCACCGGTGCCGCGTTTTCGCCGGCGCTGGGGCGCCATCTCGACCAGCGCGGCACGCGACAGGCGATGTGCGTCGGCGCGGTGATAGCCGCGATCGGGCTCGCACTGCTCTCGCAGGTGCAGGGGCCGGTGAGCTATCTGGCAACCTGGTTCGTCATCGGCATCGGCCATGCGATGCAGCTCGCCAACACCGGCAATGTCACGGTCGCGCAATTGATGGGCGAGCGTACGCGCCGGGTGATCGGGCTGATGATGCTGGTGTCCGGGCTCGCCTCCAGCGTGTTCTGGCCGCTGACGGCAGCGCTTTCGGCGGCCTATGGCTGGCGGAGCTGTCTTCTGATCTTCGCCGCCACCCAGTTGCTCGTCGTCCTGCCGATCCATCTCGCCATTCCGCGCTACCGTATGAAGCCGGCGGGCGAGGCGCCCGAAGCCGCGCAGGCGGAGGGCGATGAAGGCCGGGTGCCGCTGTCGGAACGGCGGGCGATCTTCTGGTTGATGGCGCTGAGCTTCTCCGCCAGCGGCCTGGTCTCCTGGGGGCTGCCGCTGCACGTCATCGGCCTGATGCAGAGTGCCGGCCTCAGCAATGCGGCGGCGGTGGCGATCGCCACGCTCAGCGGCCCTGCGACCTTGGCCGCCCGGGCGATCGATGCTGTGGCGGGGCACAGGCTGCCGGTCGAGCGTGTCGCGCTCGCCGGCCTCGCGCTCGGGCCGCTGTCATGCCTGCTCATGGCGCTCGCACCGGGCTCGCCCCCGGTCGCGATCGCCTTCATCCTGCTGTTCAACGCCGCGATGGGGGTGATCGCGGTCGCGCGCGCGACCTTGCCGCTGGCGCTGTTCGGCCGGCTCGGCTTCGGCAGCATGCTCGGGCGCCTGGCCGTGCCGCAGAACCTGACATTCGCGGCGGCCCCGCTGCTGTTTGCGTTGATGATCGAGCGGATCGGCCCGGCCGGAGCGCTCTACATCTCGGCGGCGATCCAGTTCACGGCGCTGCTGGCCATGGCGCTGCTGGTCCGTCGGCTCAGGGGCTGAGCCGAGCCGGCGCAAATGTCGCGGTCCCTGCCTTGGGGGCGCCATGTTAGGGCAGGAACAGTGCCGGGTCGTCACCGCTTCCGTTCGTCCCGGAGCGCCGTACTGCGCATGGCGATGCGCGCCCAATGCGAGAATCTCCCGTCCTATGCCGTTTCCGTCACTATCCCGCCGCCTGGCCCTGCAGACCTTGCTGGGGGGGCTCGCTGTGTCGGCCCAGGCCGGCGGCCGCCCGCCGGTCTTCCGCACTTCGCGCTATCAGTTCCGGGAGCTCGACCCTGTCGTCGCCATGACGCCGCTGAAGCTGGCGCGGCTCGACGGCAAGCCGGCCCTGGCGAAGCCGACGAGCGGGAAGGTCACTTTGGTCTATCTCTGGGCGACCTGGTGTCCGGTCTGCCGGATCGAGCTGCCGCGCTTCGAGCGTCAGCTGGCGCAGCTCCGGCGGGACGGCGTCGAGCTGCTGACGATCGCCACCGATGAACGCGAGCCGGCGCATGTCAGGGCCTATCTCGCCCGCCTCGGCGTGAAGCAGCTCCCGGTCTTCCTCGATCATGGCGGCACGCGGCTTTCAGCGCCGCGCGAGGATGGCAGCGAGGCGCCGTTCTCTCTCTCCGAGGGGTTGCCGATCACCTATGTCCTCGATCCGCGCGGCGGGGTGCGCGGCTATCTTCTCGGGGAGGCGGACTGGACCGAGCCGGCAGCGCGGGCGCTTCTCGCGCATTTCGCCGACAACTGAGCCGGGACTCACATCCCCATGATGCGGGCGAGCCTCGCATAGCCGTCGCCCAGTCCGGTCGCCTCGTCCTTGGCCTGTTTCAGGAAGGCCTCGAGCTCTGGATTGAGGCGGATCGCCTCGTCGACCTCGGCGGAGGCGCCCTGGCGATAGGCGCCGAGGCGGATCAGCTCCTCCATGTCGGCATAGGTCGCGAGCGTGGCGCGCGCCTTCTGCACCACCGGATAATAGGCCGGATCGCAGGAGCGGGGCATGGTGCGCGAGACCGATTTCAGCACGTTCACCGCCGGGTAGCGGCCGCGTTCGGCGATGCCGCGTTCCATCACGATATGGCCGTCGAGAATACCACGCACGGCATCGGCGACCGGCTCGTCATGGTCGCCGCCGTCGACCAGCACGGTGAACAGGCCGGTGATGGCGCCGTCGCCCGTCCCCGGCCCGGCGCGCTCCAGCAGCCGCGGCAATTCGGCGAAGACGGTTGGCGTATAGCCCTTGGTGGTCGGCGGCTCGCCGGCGGCGAGGCCGATCTCGCGCATCGCCATGGCGAAGCGCGTCACCGAATCCATCAGGCACATCACCTGCAGGCCCTGGTCGCGGAAGAACTCGGCCAGCGCCAGCGTCGTCAGCGCCGCCTGCTTGCGCATCAATGCCGGCTCGTCCGAGGTCGCAACGACGACGACCGAGCGAGCGAGCCCGTCCGGTCCGAGATCGTCCTGCAGGAACTCCTGGACCTCGCGGCCGCGCTCGCCGACCAGGCCGATGATGTTGACATCGGCCCTGGCATAGCGGGCGAGCATCGAAAGCAGCACGGATTTGCCGACGCCGGAGCCGGCGAAGATGCCCATGCGCTGGCCGAGGCAGCAGGTCAGGAAGGTGTTGAGCGCCCGCACGCCGAGATCGAGCGGCGGGCCAACACGGCGCCTGGCATGGGCCGGCGGCGGATCGTTGCGGAAGGGGATGGTGGTTTCGCCGAGCGGCAAGGGCGGCCCGCCATCGACGGGGCGGCCGAGCGCGTCGACGACGCGGCCGAGCCAGGCCGTGGTCGGCCGCAGGCCGGGAACCGTGCGCTCGACATAGGCCGGGCAGCCGCGCCGGACGCCGTCGAGCCCGCCATAGGGCATGACCAGGGCCTTGTCGCCGGAGAAGCCGATGACCTCGCAGGGAATCCGGGTTCCGGCCGCGATCTCGATGCCGACGCGCCCGCCCAGGCTCATCGCCGAGATCGGCCCGGAAACCTCGACCATCAGCCCTCTAACGGCGCTGACCCGGCCATAGACGGTCATTCCCTCGATGCCGCCGACGAGCGCGGCAAGATGGGAAAGCCGTTCCGGGTCACGCTGTCCACTGCTCATGATGGCTTCCGTCAACCTTTCATTTACCTCTGTGATTAACACTGCGTTTCGAAGCTATGCCGCTGGGAAATGCCGATTTGGGGCAATTCCTCGGGGCGAGCTTCCGCGAAGGGCGCTTTCGCGGCTGAAGCAAGATCGATCCGTGTCAAATTCGACTCACCTGGGCAAGGATCGTTAGCTTTCTCCGAAGAAGCGCTTGCGCCCGGGAATCAGGGTTTGTTAACCATTTCCCCGGTAGCGTGTCGCGTGGCGTTTCATCAGGCAAGCTTTCGCCGTCCAGGGCCGTGGGGGTTCGGGACGGAGTCAATTCGGATCGCTGGCCTCGGGGCGAAATTGGGGACGTGACATGCGGGTTCTGCTGATCGAAGACGATAGCGCAACCGCCCAAAGCATCGAGCTGATGCTGAAGTCAGAGAGCTTCAACGTCTATACGACGGACCTGGGCGAAGAGGGCGTCGATCTCGGCAAGCTCTACGATTACGATATCATTCTGCTCGACCTCAACCTGCCCGACATGTCTGGCTACGAGGTCCTGCGGTCCTTGCGCGTCGCCAAGGTCAAGACCCCGATCCTGATCCTCTCCGGCCTCGCCGGCATCGAGGACAAGGTGAAGGGCCTGGGCTTCGGCGCCGACGACTATCTGACCAAGCCGTTCCACAAGGACGAGCTGGTCGCGCGCATCCACGCCATCGTGCGTCGCTCGAAGGGCCATGCCCAGTCGGTGATCACGACCGGCGATCTCGTCGTCAATCTCGACACCAAGACCGTGGAGGTCGATGCCCAGCGCGTCCACCTGACCGGCAAGGAATACCAGATGCTGGAGCTGCTCTCGCTCCGCAAGGGCACCACGCTGACCAAGGAGATGTTCCTCAACCATCTCTATGGCGGCATGGACGAGCCCGAGCTCAAGATCATCGACGTGTTCATCTGCAAGCTGCGCAAGAAGCTGGCGAACGCCTCCGACGGCAAGAACTACATCGAGACGGTCTGGGGCCGCGGCTATGTGCTGCGCGAACCGTCCGACGCCGAGGAACGCATCCCGGCCTGAGATTTCGTCATCAGCGTGTCATCACCGGCGCGCTACAGGAAAGTCACCTGATCGTCGGATGTACACGACAGGTGAACGGGGACCCCGCCGCGAGGCGGGGTTTTTGTTTGGGCCTCATGTCGAGCAGGCGATCGGGGGAAGGGGCTCAGCCGAGCGGGGCGAGGGCCGGCGGCAGCTGGCGCGGTCCGGTCTCCGAGGCAGGCTGCGCCGGCGGCGTCGATGTCGCCGCCTGGCGGCTCGCCGCGTCGCGATAGAGACCGCGATGGACGGGATCGGGCACAAGCGTGGTGGTGATCCCGATCACGGTCTCGGCTGCGCCGAGAACGAAGGCGCCGTGCGGGGCGAGGCGCTGCGACAGCGCCGCCATCACCCGCGCCTTGGTCGGAACGTCGAAATAGATCAGGACGTTGCGGCAGAAGATCACGTCGAACTGGCCGAGATGGCTGCTCGATTCCAACAGGTTGTGCGGTTTCAGCTCGACCATGGCGCGGATGCGCTCATTGACGCGCCATTTGTCGCCCTCCTGGCGGAAATGCTTGATCAGGAGCTGGATCGGCAGGCCGCGCTGCACCTCGAACTGGCTGTAGAGACCCTGCCTCGCCTTCTCGAGCACTTCCGTCGAGATGTCGGTGCCGAGGATGTCGATCTTCCAGCCCGCGAGCCGGGGCGCCGCGTCGTCGAGCAGCATCGCCAGTGAATAGGCCTCTTGGCCGCTCGAGACCGCAGCGCACCAGATGCGCAGATGCCGGGTTCTGGCATTGCTGGCGAGCTTCTCGGGCAGGATCACGTCGCGGAACAGGTCGAATGGCGTGCGGTCGCGGAAGAACAGGGTCTCGTTGGTGGTCATCGCCTCGACGACCGCGGTTTCGAGCTCCCGGCCTGGCTCGCGCCGCAGCATCGCGACCAGCGCGCCGATGCCCTCGATGCCGCGCCGCCGGCAGAGCATGCCGAGGCGGCTTTCGACCAGATAGCGCTTCTCATGGCTGAGATGCAGGCCGGAGCGAATCTGCAACAGGATGCGCAGGAAATCGAAATCCTGTTCCGTCATGCGCCGTGGCCTCCGCCGACCAGGGCGCGAATGGCCGGCCCGATTCCGGCAAGGGGAATGACGGCACTGGCGTGGCGAGCGCGGACCACGGAGCCCGGCATGCCCCAGATGGTGCTCGAAGCCTCGTCCTGGGCGATGACGGCTGCCCCGGCGCGCCGCAGCGAAGCGGCTCCCTCGGTGCCGTCGCTGCCCATGCCGGTCATCACCAGGCCGAGCGCTGCCGAACCGAGATGGCGGGCTGCCTCATTGAAGAGCACGTCGACGGCCGGGCGGCAGAAGCGTACGGGCGGGCCGTCGCTGATGCTGGCGACGATATGACCGAGCCTGCGATCGATGCCGAGATGGCGTCCGCCCGGTGCGACATAGACGGTGCCGCGCGCGAGGCGCTCGCCGTCATAGGGTTCGCGCGCCGGCACGCCGATCTGCGCGGCGATCTGGTCGGCGAAGGAGGCGGTGAACAGCGGAGGCATGTGCTGCACGATCAGCGTTGTCAGATTGTGGACGGCATCGCCGAGATCGGACAGCACGCGGGCGACGGCGCGCGGGCCACCGGTGGAGGCGCCGATGACGAGATAGCGCGGTGGTATCGTGATGAGCGGCCTGAGATCGACCACGCTGCCCGGAACGAGCGCGGGCGCCAGGGCGGGCTCGACATCGGCGGGAGCGCTCTTGCTTCGCGCCGGGTCGATGCTGGCGAGCTTGCTGAGGAACTCGGCCCGGAAATCGAGGGAGAGAGTGAGGCCGCTGCGGCTATCGGGCTTGGGCAGGACGTCCACGGCGCCCAGCGTCATGCATTGCAGCGCGAGCTGCGCATTGCGTTCGGTCAGCGCCGTCGTCACCAGTACGGCGGTCCCGGGGCTCTGTCGGACCAGACGGGTCAGGGCGGCGATGCCATCCAGGCCCGGCATGTCGATGTCGAGCACCACGATGTCCGGATGATGGCGGGCGGTATGCTCGATCGCCGTCTCGCCATCGCCGGCGACGGCGACGACATGAAACCTGCCGCTCTCACCGAGCCAGCGCGCGAACAGCCCGCGCACGACGACCGAGTCGTCGGCGATCACCACGGTGCTGGGCCGCGGGGCGGTCATCAGCGTCGCATTCGGGGGAGGCATCGGCGGCGAAGGGGTCCCGGAAGGGTTGAAAAGGCAGTCAGGAAAGGTGCGGCTGAGTCAGCTCAGAGCAGGCCGACCTGGTGGAATTTCGAGGCGACTATGTCCTTGTCGAAGGGCTTCATGATGTACTCGTCGGCGCCGGCATGCATGGCGCGGGCAATGTGGGCGATGTCGTTCTCGGTGGTACAGAACACGACCTTGGGGCGCTTGCCGCCCGGCATCTGACGCAGATTCCTCAGAAAGTCATAGCCGTCCATGATCGGCATGTTCCAGTCGAGCAGGACCGCGTCGGGCATCTCGCCGCGGCAGGAATCGATCGCGCGCGCTCCGTCTTCCGCCTCGGCGATACGGAACTGCAGGCCTTCGAGGATCCGGCGGGCGACCTTCCGGATGACGGCTGAGTCATCGACCACGAGGCAGTATTTCATCATGTCTCTCCAGACGGGACCGGCCTTCAGGCGGCGATCGGCAGTTCGATGTTGAGGATAGCGTCGACGTCGAGAACGACCAGCAGGCGATCATCGAGCCGGTGCACGCCTTTGGCGAGGCCGGCCCAGCCGCGGTCGAGATGCACGGGCACGGGTTCGTAGGTCGCGCGTTCGAGGCGCATGACTTCGCCCACTTTGTCGACAATCAGCGCGAAGGCCTCGCCGCCCTGGTCGATGCCGACGGCCACGAGCTCGCAAGCGCCGGCCTCCTGCGGTTCCGGTGCGGCAGGCTGGCCCATGCGCTCGCGCATGCTGATCGCCGTGACGATACGGCCGCGCAGGTTCAACAGACCGACGATCTCACGCGGCGCCAGCGGCACCGGGGTGATGCGCGTGGCGATGAAGACGTCCTGGACGCGGCCGATCGGCAGGCCCAGCAATTGCTCGCCGATGAAGACGGTGACGTAGTCGAGCGAGTCCTCGAAGCCGGGACCGCCGTGATCGCCCATAAAGCGCTCTGTGGTCATGCCGCTCGCCTCTGTCCCGCCCGGCACTCCGCCAGTTCCGCGATCAGGGCACGGCGGTCGAATTTGGTGACGACTTCGTTGATGCGAACCTGCGCTGCGGCCAGATGCAGCTCCGGTGTGGGCAGCGTCGACAGCCCGATGATCCGCAGGCCGGCATGTCTCGGTTCGGCCCGCAGCTGGCTTGCCAGCGCCAGGGCGGCTTCGGGATCGCGGTCGAGATCGAGGACGATCGCGGCGAGATCGGCCTTGCCGGCGGCAAGGCCCGCCGCCAGCGCGATGTCGGCGCTCTGGCTGACGCGCATTCCGGAGGCCTTGAGTACGGGCACGAGCATTTCGCGCAGGAAATCGGAGGGTTCCACCAGGAGCACATGAGGCCCGGCAGCCCCTTCGTCCCGGCGGCTGTGCATCCAGCTCGCATTAGCCAGCGGCAGATAATGGGCGAGGTCGACGATTTCGGTGGCCCGTCCGCGGATGATCGCCGAGCCGACGACGCCTCGCTCCGCCATGGCGACCATTTCGATGTCGAGTGCCTCCTCGACGATGTCGACGATGGCTTCGACGGCGAGCGCCATGGCGAAGTCGCCATCCGAGAAAATGACCAGAGGCTGCAGCCCGGACTGGCGCAGCGTGACCCCCTCGACTGGCACGATCGGCATCAGCCGGCCGCGATAATTCAGCAGGAAGCGTCCGCCGCCGTTCTCGAAAAGCGCAGCGTCGACCTCCTCGAGCCGCGTCACCAGGGCGAGCGGCACCGCCTTGAGTTGGCCCGTCCCGGCTCTGAAGACGAGCATGGTGGTGCGCTCGCTTGCTGAAACGACTTCGCCTGTCATGGCCGGCACGGGATCTTCATGGCCGGCGGCAAAGGCCCCGACGAGGCGTGCGACGCCGTTGGGGTCGATGATCAGCACCACCGCCCCGTCGCCGAGAATGGTGTTCCCGGAGAAGAGCGGAATGTGCCGCAGCTTCGTAGACATCGGTTTGACGACGATTTCCTCAGTATGAAACACCGAATCGACGAGAATGCCGAACTGGCGCTCGCCGACCTGCGTCACCACGATGAAGCCGTCCTCGAGCAGCTTGCTGTCGCGCCCCATCATCCCGGCGAGGGCGATGATCGGCAGCAGCCGGTCGCGCAGGCGCAGGACCGGCGAGTCATTGATCCGTTCGATCCGGTGCTCGCTGCCGGCCTTGACCCGGACCAGCTCGCGCACGACGACCTGGGGAATGGCGAAGCGCTGGTTGCCGCAGGCGACGATCAGCGCCGAGACGATCGCCAGCGTCAGCGGGATCTTGATCGTGATCGCCGTCCCGGATCCGGCGACGCTGACGATGTCGACGACGCCACCGATCGCATCGACATTGACCTTGACGACGTCCATGCCGACGCCGCGACCGGAGATGGCGCTCACCTCTTCGCTGGTCGAGAAGCCCGGATGGAAGACGAAGCGCAGAATCTGCGCCTCGCTCATCTTCTCGATCTCGGCTTCGCTGGCGAGACGCTGCTCGATCGCCTTGGCTCGGATGCGGGCGACGTCCATGCCGCGCCCGTCATCGCTGATCGCGATCGTGACCGAGCCGCCCTCGTGATAGGCCGAAACCCGGATCGTGCCGGTTTCGGGCTTGCCCGAGGCCAGGCGTTCCGCCGGCGGTTCGATCGCATGGTCGGCGCAGTTGCGCACCATATGGGTGAGCGGATCCTTGATCAGCTCGAGGATCTGGCGATCGAGTTCGGTATCCTCGCCCTCCATCACCAGCTCGATCTTCTTGTCGAGATCGGTGGAAAGGTCGCGCACGATGCGCGGCAGCTTCGACCAGGCGTTGCCGATCGGCTGCATCCGCGTCTTCATCACGCCGTCCTGGAGCTCGGCGGTGATCAGCGAGAGCCGTTGCAGCGGCGCCTTGATCCCGGAATCCTCCTGCTGGCGCGAGATCTCGAGGAGCTGATTGCGTGTCAGCACCAGCTCCGAGACCATGGTCATCAGATGTTCGAGCGTGTCGACATTGACGCGCAGCGTGGCCGGACCGACAGGGCGGGCAGCGGTCTCCTCCGCGCTCTGCGGACGGGGCTGGTCGAGCGGGCTCGGCGCCGCGCGGAAGACGAGATCGAGATCGTCGGCCTTGGCTTCGCCGGGCGAGCGGTTCTCCCCGGCCGATCTGGCGAGGTAGGCGGCGACCGGGTCGAGCGCGGCTGGCTCTTCACGGGACGCCAGTTCCTGCTTGGCCCTGGCCGCGAGGGCGCGCAGTTCGCCGATCAGCTGGTCGTCATTGCCGGGTGGCTCCTGCCCTTTCTCGGTCAGTTCGGCCATGATCTCCTTGATCTGGTCGATCGTCTCGAGGATGGCGGTCACGGCGCTCGACGAGACCGAGGCGCCGTCGCGGAACTGGCCCATCACCGATTCCGCGGCATGGGTCAGCGCCTCCAGGCGCGGCAGGCCGATGAAGCCGCAGGTGCCTTTGACGGTGTGAACCAGCCGGAAGATGTTGCGCAGGATGTCGGTGTTGTTCGGCTCCTGCTCGAAGCGCACGAGCTCTCGATCCACCGTGTCGAGATGCTCGCCGGTCTCGCTCAGGAACTCTTGCAGCAACTCGTCCATGCGAGGACCGTTCACTCACGCCACCGATACGGTCCCGGATAGTGCTGCCGAAGGGTTTAAGATCGGTTGAGATCGCCCGGAAAGCTGGGCTGGGACCGATCCTGCCCTGTTTTCCGGTTCTCAGGCTCAGGCAGGGTCGGCGGAGATGCTGACGGTGTCACCCTCGATGCTGAAGGCGATCGCCATTCCGGCCGCGCGCGCGACCATCCCGGTATAGACCGGCTGGACGGCGTGGGCATCGATGGCGCCGCCTTCGGCGTGGCCGGCGATGAGCTCCTCGACATGGGCGGGGATGCGGGCATGCGATCCGGTCGCCGTGATCCTGAAACTGCCCTGCTCGCCGGTAGCCGTGGTGCGGCAGGTGATCTTGCCGCCACGCGGGATCGCCTGCGTCGCGAGCACCAGCAGATTGAGAACGAGCTTGACCTGGTTCTTCGGAAGCAGGGCGCGCGGCGCCTCCCAATCCAGTGAGAGCTTCTCGTCATTCAGGAAGCCATTGGCGACGTTGCCGGCATCGCCGAGGTCGATCATGGCACCGGCCGAGCCGGCGGCGCCGAAGGCGAGACGGGCGAACTGCAGACGGGCCGAGGCGTTGCGGGCGCTCTTCTTGATCAGGTCGAGCGCGAACTCCTTCATCGAGGGATCGTCTTCCTCGAGAACCTCGAGCGCGTTGACGATGGCGCCCACCGGGCTGATCACGTCATGGCAGACGCGGCTGCACAGAAGCGCGGCCAGATCGAGCGGCTCGAGCGTGATGGCGGTCATGATCTGGTCCTGGGTCATAAGGGGGCAGCGCCACCGGCGCCGGCATAGGTGTCGCAGAATGCGCGAGTCTGGTTTGCGGGAAGTTAAGCATAAGGGCCGGGCGCGAATAACTTCGGCCAGCATGTCCGCCTGGGATGGCGGCCAGAAGGCAAGTCGGCTTTCCCTTTTTCCTGCAATGGACTAGGTGGTCATTGATGCGCGGCGTGGCCGATATTGCCGCGGCTATGGCTGGAAATCATGACGATTGCTCCCGACGATCCGCTGCTCGATGACCGGGACCGGCTTGCCGGCCTCCTCGGCGAAGCGGCGCGCCGAAGCGCCGCCGTGCTGCTCGCCAAGCGCTCGGCCCGCGACGTCAAGCTCAAGCCCGACGGCTCGCCGGTCTGCTCCGCCGACATCGCGGCGGACGAGGCGGCGAAAACGGCCCTGGCGCAGCTTCTCCCCGGCTTCCCGGTGATCAGCGAGGAAAGCGTCGACGAGGCCGTGGTCGCGCCGGTCTTCATCCTGCTCGATCCGCTGGACGGGACGCGCGAATTCCTGGCCGGCGGCGACAGTTATTGCGTCTGCATCGCGATCATCCGCGACGGTCGGCCGATCGCGGGCGCGATCGCCGCTCCGGGCATCGGCCGGCTCTGGTATGGTGGAGAGCGCGCCTTCGACCAGGCGCTGGGGCCGGATGCCGAGCCATCCGGCGCGCCGTCGGCGATACGGGTCAGGCCCGAACCGGCGGCGGGGCCGCGCATGCTGGTCAGCCGCTTTCATGGCGATGCGGTGAGCACGGCCATCGCCGCCGCGATCGGCGATGGCGCGGATGCGCCGGTGTCGTCAGCCGTGAAATTCGGCCTGATCGCCTCCGGCGAGGCCGATCTGCATGTCCGCTGCGGCGCGACGATGGAATGGGACGTGGCGGCAGGGGAGGCGATCCTCGATGCAGCCGGCGGCGTGGTGCTGACCCTGACGGGCGCGGCGACCGAATATGGCTGCAGCGGGCGGGCCTTCCGCAATTTGCCCTTCGTGGCTGCCGGCAGCGCCGATCTCGCGGCGCGCGCCATTGCGCGGGCCTGCGCGACGGGTTGAGGCTCAGCGGGCGATCTGACGCGACACCATTGGCCAGTTGCGCCTCGCCTTATCCCGCAATCCGGCCTCGGCGAGGAAACGGCGGCGGTTTTCCTCGGTCGTGAAGAAGAAGAGTTCGGAGCCGATCAGCGCATAGCGGCGTGGGTCGGCATCGGCGACGAAGCCTTCGGCAACAGCGCTGGCGTCGAAGCCGGCGAAGCGCGGCTCGTAGAGCGCCGGCGAATCGAGGAAGGCGTCGCGGTTGGCGGCGCTGGCGAAGCGCCAGACCGCGCCGCCATATGTCAGTTCATGCTCCGGGAGGCCCGGCTGGGGGCCGCTTTCAAGATGATAGGTGACGGGGTCGAAGCCGGCGAGCGCGATCGGCGATCGGGTGTCGCGCATCATGGTTTCGCCGAGGCCCGGCAGGTCGGGCAATCCCGCCGGCAGAGCGGCGCGCGTTTCCTGCGCTCCGGAGGGAGCGATGGCGACGATGGTCACGGCGCCGATGAGGGCGAACAGCCGACGCGACTGCCTTGCTGCGGCCTTCATTGCCGGAAAATCCTCGGAAAAGCGTCGTCGCGCCGACAAGCGGGCGGTTCTTCACCGCTTGGATACACATGCAGGGTATCCAAGCGGTTACCGTAATCGCGTCAAACGACGCGCATTGGCGCGTTCTTGCGCCGCCGCCGCCCGGAGCGAAGGCCGCCAGCCTCGCGCCGATGCCGGCCTGGAGACGATGTGATGACCCAGACCCGCCGCACCTTGTTGGCAGCCGCGCTCCTGCTCGCGGCCGCCTCCGTCAGCGCCCCCGCCGCCGCGCAGCAGAGCGATCGGTCCTTCTCCCAGAACGAGCTCGTCAGCTCCGGACATCAGTTCTTCGGCAATGTCTCGCGGGGGCTTGCGCTGACCATCGAGGAAGCGGTGCGACGCTGGGGAGAGCCGAACGGCTATGTTCTCGGCCAGGAGGCTTCAGGCGCCTTCGTCGGGGGGCTGCGCTATGGCGAAGGCACGCTGTTCACCCGCAATGCCGGCGACCGCAAGGTCTTCTGGCAGGGCCCCTCGGTCGGCTTCGATTTCGGCGGCGAGGGCGCTCGCACGATGATGCTCGTCTATAACCTGCCGCGGGTCGACGCGCTCTACCAGCGCTTCGTCGGGGTCGACGGTTCGGTCTATTTCGTCGGCGGCTTCGGCTTCACCGCTATGGCGGCCGAAGGCGTGACGCTCGTCCCGATCCGGACCGGTGTCGGCTGGAGGCTCGGCGTCAATCTCGGCTATCTGAAGTTCACGCCGGAAGCGACCTGGAATCCGTTCTGAGCGATCGAGCTGCCGTTACTGGAATTGTGCTTTCGGCCATGGCAAGCTGACGTTGCGCGCATAGTCTATCATGGAGCTGCCAGCCTTGATCGAAGCCGTCATGCTCGTCGCGCTCGGCTTCCTGGTTGCCAGCCTGCTTGCGCTGGCGGCACTGCCGGCTCTGGCCCGAAGGGCGGATCGGCTGGCGCGCCGGCGGGCCGAAGCGGCCTTTCCACTGTCGCTGGCGGAGATCGCCGCGGATCGCGATCATCTGCGGGCCGAGCTCGCCATGCGCGAGCGGGCGCTCGAGCAGCGAGCCGAGAGCGGCTTTTCCGCCAGAGCGGGGGCGATGAGTGAGATCGGTCGGCGCGATATGGCGATCGCCCGGCTCGAGGCGGAGCTCGCTGAACGGCGCGACCGGGTCGCCGCGCTCGAGGCGGAACTGGCGCAGACCCTCCGGGACCTCGCTGTGACACGCGAGGACCTCGCCCGTGAGAGCGCCGGCCATCAGACCACGCAGGCGACGCTCGCCATGCGCGTCAGCGACTTGGCGTCGCTGGAACAGCAGCTCGCCGAGACCCGGACCGCGCTCGGCGGCACCAGCGCCGATCTGGCGGCGCGAAGCCATGAACTCGACGAGATCAGGACGACGCATGGGCGGCTCGAAACCGTGCTCGCGGAGCGCGACGCGGCGCTGGCGGCGCTGCGGGACGAGCGCGATTCGCTGCATGTCGCGCTGGTCGAAGCCGGCACGCAGCGGCTGACCCTGGAAACCCGGCGCGACGAGCTTGCCGTGAAGCTCATGGCGAGCGAGAAGACGCTGGCGGAAACACGGGCAGCCTTGGCTGCGATGAAGCTCGACCGCGATAGCGAGCGGTTGCGCGCCGATGCCGTCACCGGCCGTGCCGTCGAGGCCGAAGCCGCGCAGGCGGTGGCCGATACGAACGCGGTCAAGCTGGGTGCCGAGATCGCCAGACAGGAGGTCGCGGTGAAGCAAGGAACAGCTGAACTCGCCGAGGCGCTCGAGCGGATCGCCAGGCTCGAAGGCGAGCTCGCGGCGGTCGCCGTAGCCAATGTCGAGCTGAAGAACGGGCTGGCGCAGGAAATCGCCCAGCAGCACGAGAGGATGCGCGAGCGTGACGAGACGATCGAGGCGCTGCATGGAGAGGTGCTCACTCTCCGGGGCGCGCGCGACCAGGCGCGGGCGGACCGGGCCGGTCTGAAGCGCGAGCTTGCGAGCTTGCGGCGCGAGGGCGCCAGCGCGGACAAGGTGGGTGAGGCCGCCTTGCGACAGGAGATCGTGCGACTGGCCGACGCGCTGCTGGCATCGGCCGAAAGCCGCGAGGCGGCGGAATAGCCCCCCCTTTGCTGCGGTGCGGCGATTCGCTTGCGGTCACAAGGGCTGTGCCCCGGCGTGAGGCAAGCACCTATCTCTTTGTGGTAGCGTCGGATTCGTCCGCGAAGTGGATTCCACTTTGCGGCCCGATGCTATAGGGAGATGTGCCTTGCGCCTTCGCACGGGACACGGCTTTTTCGGTTTGGATGATGACGGATATCGTTTGTATCGGTGAGCCGCTCGGCGAGTTCAACGCGACGCGCGGCGAGGCGGGGGCCTATCGTTTCGGACTGGGCGGGGACACGTCCAATTGCGCCATCGCGGCTGCCCGGCAAGGTGCGAAAGTTGCCTATGCCGGCGCGCTCGGCAATGACGAGCCCGGCCGTGCGCTCCGGACCGCCTGGGCGCAGGAAGGCATCGACGACAGACATGTTTCGACCCATGCGACGGCGCCGACCGGACTCTATTTCGTGGCGCATGGCGAGCAGGGGCACGTCTTCTCCTATCTGCGCGCCGGCTCGGCCGCGAGTCTCTACGGCCCCGCCGATCTGCCGCGGGAGCTGATCGCCTCGGCCAAGGTGGTCCAGGCCTCCGGCATCAGCCAGGCGATCTCGGCCAGCGCCTGCGATGCGGTGTTCGAGGCTTTCGAGCTGGCGCGCCAGAACGGCGTGCTGACCGCCTACGACACAAATCTGCGTCTCAAGCTCTGGCCGCTGACCCGCGCCCGGTCGATCGTCCACACCGCCTGCCGGATGGCTGACATCGTCCTGCCGGGCGACGGCGACGCCAAGCTGCTGACCGGGCTGGAAGAACCCGACGCGATCGTCGATTTCTATCTCGGGCTCGGTGCCAAGGTGGTGGCGCTGACCCTCGGCCATGAGGGCTCGCTGGTGGCGACGCCCGAGCGGCGCCAGCGCTTCGTGCCGATCAAGGTCGAGGCGATCGACGCGACCGGCGCCGGCGACTGCTATGACGGCGCCTTCCTCGCCGAATATATACGCACCGGTGACGCCTTCGTCGCCGGCGCCTACGCGAATGTCGCGGCGGCGCTCTCCACCCAGGGCTATGGTGCGGTAGCCCCCCTGCCGCGCCGGGCCGAGGTCGAGGCGCGGATCGCAGCAGAGGCAGCTCTCAAGGCATGACTATTCCGATCCTGACGCGAGCGGGCGATCTCCTCGCCCGCTACGAAGTGTTGATCAGCGACGTCTGGGGCGTCGTCCATGACGGTCTGCTGGCGCTGCCGCCGGCCTGCGACACGCTTGAGCGCTATCGCGAGGCGGGCGGCACCGTCGTCCTGCTCTCGAATGCGCCGGGCCCTTCCGACCAGATCGCCGGCGTGCTCGACGACAAGCGCGTGCCGTGCACCGCCTGGGACCGGCTGGTCACTTCCGGCGACGTGACGCGGGCGCTGATCGGAGCGAGCCATCTGCGCAAGGCCTATCATATCGGCTGGCATGAGGACCGCGCCGTGTTCGAGGGCTTCGATGTCGAACTCGTCGACGAGGAGGACGCCGAATTCGTCGTCGCGACCGAGCTCAACGATTATCGTACCGAGCAGCCGGAGCAGTACCGGCCGCAGCTCGCGCGCTTCGCGGCGCGGGGATTGCCCTTCATCTGCGGCAACCCCGACCTCGTCGTCCATGTCGGCCATGATCTCCTGCCCTGCGCCGGTGCGCTGGCGACGATCTATGAGGAACTCGGCGGCCGGGTCGCCTGGGCCGGCAAGCCGCATCGTCCGGCCTATGATCTCGCTTTGGCGGCGGCACGCGATGCGCGTGGCGGCCGGGATGTCGACGCCGGCAAGGTGCTGGTGATCGGCGATGCCGTGCGCACCGATCTCGCCGGGGCGCGGCTGATGGGCTTCGACGGCCTGTTCATCGCCGGCGGCATCCATCGCGACGAGACGATCCGCGACGGCGTGGTCGATCCGGCCGGCCTCGCCAAGGTTCTGGCGGGGCATGTTCCGGCTCCGGTCGCGGCGATGGCGGCGCTGACCTGAACCTTCACACCGGCGGCGGGTTCGCCTCGCGGATCCGCTGGCCGATCGCCCGGAAGAGCCCGTCGAAGGGGCGGAAGGTGAAGCGGATCGTCGAGCGGCCGGGCGGCACCTGCACGGCGCGGAAGATGACGTTGGCCCGCAGCAGCTCGGCCGGCTTGCCGTCGACCTCGACCTGCCACCAGGGCTGCCAGACATCGTTGAGGACGACGAAGCCGCCGGCGGGCGCGTCGGCCTCCAGCATAACCTCGGTGGTGCCGTAGTCGCGAATGCTCACCGTGCCCGGCCCGGCCGGGCCGCCCGGCAGCCTCGGCGGCGTTCTGTCGAGCAGCACGGTGCGCCGCGGATCGAACCCCGTCGGCCATTGCCCACTCTTCAATATGGCGTCGAAATCGGCCTGCTGCGCGTTCGTGACGAGCAGCACGCGCGGCAGGGCCCGCGGATTCTCGTAGACGAAGGCGTCGGCGGTGCGGGCGATCTGGACGAGGTCGCCGGGCTTGAGCGCCTTGTCGATCTGCTCCACAGGCACCCCGGTGGCGATGAAGCGCAGGCCGAGCATGTCGGCGAGCAGCGAGCGATAGGACGGCATCAGCGCCGAGAAGGTGCGCTGGTCGGGCAAAGCGACGTGGTCACCGGCGCCGGTGGCGGCGCTGTAGAGTCCGAGCCGCAGCGGATTGTAGCCGAGCGTATTGTCGAGGCCGTGGACCAGGCTCGCATTGGGCCAGTGGAAGTCGATGCCGGCGAGCTCGATGCGGTCGCGGCGATCCGGGCCGGCGGTGCGCGCGATCTCGCGCTTGAGCAGGGCGATGGTCTCGTTGGCGCTGTCAGCGCGCAGCACCTCATAGCGCGAGGACGGCAGGGCGGTCGACTCGCTCGGCCCGTTGTTGACCGAGAGATCGATGGTCATGGTCATGGCGAGGATCAGCGTCGCGGCCATGCCAGCGCCCTGCAGAGCAAGACCGCGCGCGGCGACGAGCGCTCCGGCGACCAGCAGCAGGCAGAGCAGGGCGGTGATCAGCGGCAAGGCGGCGACGCCGAGGCGATCGGTCGTCCAGGCCAGCCAGATGGCGAGACCGAAGGCGGCGCCGAGCAAGGCGGCTTCCAGAGCGATCTGCCAGCGCCGGGGACGCGGCGCGGTGTCGGTCAGGACGAGATGGGTGAAGTAGCCGCCGAGAATGGCGAAGAGCGCGCCGAGGATGAAGAGCGCGTCGGCCGGCCGGCGATAGAGGTCGAGGCCGGGCAGTGCCGAAAAGAGGATCTGGAAGCCGGGCGTATAGCGCCCGAGCGCGTAGATGAGCACGACGATGGCCGCGACGCTCAGCGCCACGATCTCGCGTCGCCAGAGGCCGCCGCGGACGACGCCGACGCCGATGATCATCAGCAGCGGCAACAGGCCGAGATAGAGCTCGCTCATATTGCGGGCGAGATAGAGATCGACTGCACCGAAGCGGGCTTCCCAGGCCGGGCTCGGCGGCCCCCAGAAATTCTCCAGCGGGCCGGCGGCGCCATAGAGATTGGCGACCAGCCCGGTGAGCAGCGAGGCCGGATGAAGCGAGCCCTTGCCGGCGCCGGCGAGGTCGATCGCCGGCCGGTTCGATTCCTGGGCCAGGAAGGCGGTGAGCAGGATCGGTATGGCGGCGACCAGCACGGCGCCGAGCACGCCGAGGCACAGCGGCATCAGGCTGCCTTTGAGCGCGCGCAGCGGCTGCTTCGCCATGGCGATGGCGGCGATGACGAGCCCGGCGAGGACATAGACGCCGATCAGCGCGACCTGGTCGCGCCCGAGCACCATGAAGCCGGCCACGATACCGGCGAAGAAGCCATAGCCCCAGGAGCCGCGCTCCAGAGCGCGCGAGAGCAGCAGCAATGTGATGGCGAAATAGGCAAGGCTCAGCACCTGACCGACATGCTGGATGCGCCAGGCGGCCGAAGCCCCGAAGGCGAAGGCGAGGGCGCAGACCACGGCGCCGCCCGGGTGCCAGTCGCGGTCGCGGAAGAGCAGGACGAGGCAGAGCGCCCCGACCAGGAGCGAGCCGAGCAGCGCCCCGTCGCTCCAGCGGAAATCCGGCGTCGGATTGAGCAGGGCGATCAGCGCGAAGGGCGGCGAGAAGATCAGGGATTGCGGATCTGCGACCTGCGGCGAGCCGGCGAAGACGAAGGGTGTCCAGAACGGCGACAGCCCCTTGTGCAGGGCGCTGGCGAGGAATTGGAGCTGCGGGTGGAAATGCGCCTTGGCATCCCAGGGCACGGTCATCACCCCGGACAGCCAGGGCCAGGACAGAGCGAGCCAGGCGGCGCCGACGATCAGGAGGACCTTGGCGACAGGCCAGGGCGCGCGCAACGGCGCTGGATCGGACCGTTCTTGCTCGGACAGCTTCTGCTCGGACCGCTTCTGTTCGGACATGGCGGCTTCCTGCCCCAGGCCCCGTGCCGGATCAATGCCCGGCACGGGCTCGCTGCCTGGCGCGAGGTCAATCCTTCGGGGCGGCGCGCGCCATCAGCGCGTCCATATCGATGAAATGGCCGGCCCGGTCGCGCTTCGAGGCGAGATAGCGGACATTGTGGATATTCGGGCGGCCAAGGACGCGCTGGGTCGCGGCGACTTCGAGCCCGGCGGCCTTGATCGCACCGACCTTGAGCGGATTGTTGGTCAGCGCCGTGACGCTGCTGACGCCGAGCTGCTTCAGCATCTCCGCGGCGAAGTCGAAATGGCGCTGGTCGAGATCGAAGCCGAGCACTTCGTCGGCGTCGTAGGTGTCCCAGCCCTGGCTCTGCAGCTTGTAGGCACGCATCTTGTTGGAGATGCCGTTGCCGCGGCCTTCCTGGTCGAGATAGAGCAGGATGCCGCCCTGGTTCTGAGCCATCCACTCGACCGTCTCGCGCAGCTGGTCGCCGCAATCGCATTTCAGCGAGCCGAACAGGTCGCCGGTCAGGCAGGCGGAGTGCAGGCGCACCGGCACGGCGGCCGCGAGGTCCGGCTTGCCGACGATGATCGCGACCTGATCGCGCAGGCCCTCTCCGCCGCGGAAGACCACGAACTCGGTATCGGGAGCGCCTTCCAGCGGCACCGGCGCGCGGCCGACGATGGCGAGCGTCGCGACCTGCGCCGCGCGGTAGCCGTTGATCGCGGCGATGGTGACCTCGATCAGCGGTTCGCCGACGATCTGCGCCGCGGTGACCGGCACCAGGATGATGGCAGGCAGCACGAGCGAAAGGCCGGCGAGTTCGAGAGCCGCGGCGTCGAGCGCATTGGCCGGGCCGACCGGCGCATCGACGCGCGCATCGATCCTGAGAGCGAGGGTCTCGACGCGGGCGACGTCGATCGCGGGCATGGCGAGGACGCCGGTCTCGCTGCGGCCCTTGGCGCCGAGGCGGCGCAGGCGCGCGGCGCTCAGCACCAGCCTGGCATTGCCCTGGGCGAGCGCTTCGAGCCGGCCGGCGATCTCGACATCGGCCAGTTCGGCCGAGAGCGCCAGCGCCAGGTTCTCACCATCGCGCAGCAGGACGGGGCGGCCGGCCCGAAACTCGGCGAGTGCCCGGTCTACGGTTATGATCTCGGTTTCGCCGGGACGGCCGAAAAGCGTACGCGACTTAGGCATGGCTGCGTCCGTCAGATTGCGCCGGCTGGCGGCGGAGGAGATGGTCTTATACGTTCGTTTCGGCAGGACGGGTGCCGTCCGGCGCAATACGGCGTAGCTACAACTTGTCCGGGCTTGCGTGGTTCCCAAAAGCGTGATGTCGGGCGGATTTCCGGCGAATGTCGACCGCCGGCCGAGCGAGTGCAAGATGGCCTATTAAAAGCGCGACATTGAACGCGAGATGAATGCTGGTGCCGACCCTGACGGGGCAATAGGGGGGTGGGAGCAAGATGTGGCAGCCACGGGATCCCGCCATAGCGGCGAAAGCTCGGCCCGAGGTCTACAGCACCACGGCGCGACGGTTCCATTGGCTGACCGTCGCGGCGGTCTTCGTGATGATCCCGCTTGGCCTCGGCATGACCTATCGCGGCAATACGCTCGATATCTGGGACGGACTGACCAACGGGCTCTATTCCGCGCATAAATTGTTGGGTTTCCTCGTGCTTTGGCTCACGGCCGGACGTTTGGCCTATCGGCTTCTGCACGGCGCACCATCTGACGAGCCGACGCTGGAATGGTGGCAGAAGGCTGGTTCGCACCTGGTTCACTGGGCACTTTACGGGCTGCTTCTCGTCGTGCCCTTGCTGGGTTGGATCGGCGTTTCGCTGTTTCCGGCGTTGACGATCTTCGACCTGTTCAACCTGCCGGCTCTGGCCGGGCCCGACGAGGCGGCGGCCAAGCGCGTGCTCGCGCTGCATGGCTGGCTGGCAATTCTGCTGGCACTGACGATCGCCGGCCATATCGGCGCGGCGCTCTACCACTATTTCATCCGCCGGGACGGGGTGTTGCGGCGCATGCTGCCAGGGCTGAGATAGGCCTCACCAGCGTTCATCGACCGGGGCGCCCGCCGTGATCTCGGCGAGCCGCCGGCGGGTGCCGGGCGTCGTGCCCTCCGGCAGCGCGGACAGCGCGAAGAAGCCGGCTTCGGCGATCTCGAAATCGGGTACCTTCGGTGCGGACCGCGTGAAATCACGGATGATGAAGACCGCGACATGGTCGCGCCGCGAGCTCTCGCCGCTCAGGAACAGGCCGTGCAGCACGGCGGGCCCGATGATCTCGATATTGGCTTCCTCACGCAGTTCCTTGCCGATCGCCGCGGCGACGGTCTCCCCTGGCTCGACGCCGCCGCCGGGCAGATGCCAGCCGGGGGTGTAGGTGTGGCGAACGAGGAAAATCTCGCCGGTATCGTTCAGGACAGCGGCGCGCACGCCGAGGGTTAGGCCGCGGCTCAAGCGAAAATACAGGTGCAGGGCCCAGCCGAACAGGCGCCGCATCGGCCGCGGTAGCCTGTCGATCAGCGCGGGTCGGCTCGTCCGTGGGGATGAGGAATTGCTCATCGGGGCGGCATTTTCTCAAGCTTGGTGATTGATCTATGCGACAGACGCATATCAGGCCTCTGTTTGCTCTCGAGTTCCAACACAAACGCGCCGTAAATCAGGAAGATAAGGCGATGGTCACCGCTGGGGAATTCGCCATGTTGCTCGCCTTCATCACCTCCTGGTTTCAGGCCAAGCCCGCCTTCGTCTGGAAGCCGGCGCTGACCCTGACCGATCCGCGCATCGTCTCGGAACTGACCGACTCGCTCAACTGAGCCGGCCCGCGATCCTGCGTCACATTCATCCAATCTTGCGTCCACGCTTGACTGCGCCCGCCTGCTGAGGGCAAGCGCAAGGTGTGTTCACGCTTGCGCATCTGTCGGACCCGCATCTCGGGCCGCTCGCCCGGTTCTCCCTGCGGGAGCTGATCGGCAAGCGCGCGACCGGCTATGTCAACTGGCGGCGCAAGCGTCGCCATGCCCATGACATGGAGATCCTCGGGCTGATCGTCGCCGATATACTGGCGCAGAAGCCCGACCATATCGCCTGTACCGGCGACGTCTCGCATATCGGCCTGCCGAACGAGTTCAAGACGGCGCTGACCTTCCTCGACACGCTCGGCCCGCGCGACAAGGTCTCATTCGTCCCCGGCAATCACGACGCCTATGCCCGCTCCTCGCTGCAGGCCCTGGCCGGCGAACTCGGCCCCTGGTGCGCCAGCGACGATGGCGAGCCCGGCTACCCTTGGTATCGCCGGCGCGGCCCGGTCGCGCTGATCGGCATGAACACCGGCATCCCGACGCTGCCGCTGATGGCGACCGGCCGCGTCGGCCCGGCCCAGATCGTCATGGCCGAAAAGCTCCTGGCGCAGGCCAAGGCCGAGGGGTTGATCCGTGTCATCCTGATCCATCACCCGCCCTATGTCGGCGGTGCCCGGCGCACCCGCGAACTGCTCGACGCACCGGCCTTCGAGGCTATGCTGGCCCGCGTCGGCGCCGACCTCGTCCTGCACGGCCATAACCATCGCTTCTCGCTGGCCTGGCGGCCAGGTGCCGGTCGCGACGTGCCGATCGTCGGCGTGCCCTCGGCCTCGATCGGGCCGCGCGGCCATGGCGAGCTCGCCTCCTGGCACCTCTTGCGGATCGAGGGGACGGCGGAGGCGCCGGCGATCACGCTGGAGCGCCGCGGCTTCGACCTCGACGGCACGGTGAAGCTGCAGCAGACAATGCCGCTGACCGGCGGCGGGATTGTCTAGGAGACGTCGCCGTCATTCTTGGCCGAAGCGCAGCGCAGAGCAGAGCCGAGAATCTCATGACGAGAAGGCGCCTGCTCCGGCGCCTCGCCTAGCGCGCGATGCTCGGGGCGAGCCCGAGCATGACGGCTGCTCGAGCGGGCGTCAGACGCAGCGGCCGCCGTCGACTGCCAGCACCGAGCCGGTGACCATTTCGGATTCGTCCGAGCACAGGAATAGCGCGGCATTGGCGATGTCCTGCGGTGTCGAGAAGCGGCCCCAGGGAATCGTCGCGGTGAAGGCCTTGCGCTTTTCCGGCGTGTCCTCGCCCATGAAGGTCGCGAGCAGCGGTGTCTCGCCGGCGACGGGCGCGATGGCGTTGACGCGGATCCGGTCGGGGGCGAGCTCGACCGCCATCGACTTCGAGAGCAGGTTCGCCGCGCCCTTCGAGCCGTTGTACCAGGTCAGGCCGGGGCGGGGCCGGACCCCGGCCGTCGAGCCGATGTTGAGGATGACGCCGCCGCCATGCTCGCGGAAATGCGGCACCGTCGCCTTGGCCATCAGGAAGATCGATTTGACGTTGACGTCGAAGACGCGATCGAACTCCGCCTCGCTGACATCGAGCATGGGCTGGTTGCGGTGGCTGATGCCGGCATTGTTGACGACGATGTCGAGCCGGCCGAAACGCTTGATCACGCGGGCGACGGCACTGTCGACGCTGCGGGCCTTGCCGACATCGCAGGCGACCGCAAAAGCCTTGCGGCCGATCGCCTTGGCGGCCTCCTTCGCCTTGTCGCCATTGATGTCGAGCACGGCGACGCGCGCGCCCTCGCGCACGAAGGTCTCGGCGATGCCGAAGCCGAACCCTTGCGCCGCGCCGGTGATCAGCGCGGTCTTGCCCTTCAGTCTCATGGTGTTTCCTCGGGATTCTTCGTGTCCGGTGAGTTTGGGGCGTTTTGCCGGCGGGGATAAATAGGCTTTCGCGATCGGGCGGATAGCAAAAAGGTATGGGCTGCCGGGCATGGCGGGCTCGCGGCCACGGCCGGATCGGCGGGCACTCCCTGCAGCGCCGCCATGCAGAGATGTCTCGGTGTTGTCAGGTTGTCGGCGCTAGGATGTGTTTCCGAGACGACCATCATGAGAATGCCTATGACCAGACCATCCCATCGCCCGGATCAGCGGCCGCAGCTTGCGCGGCGCCGTATCGCGGCCTTGGCGCTTGCCGCCACCCTTTTCGCGGATTCGGCCGCGCAGGCCTGCACGCGTCTGGTCTATTTCGGTGCCGAGGGGCGAAACCTGACGGCGCGCTCGATGGACTGGAAGAGCGACGTCGCGACCAATCTCTGGATCCTGCCCCGCGGGATCGAGCGCAATGGCGAAGCCGGGCCGAATTCGTTCAAATGGACGGCGAAATATGGCAGCGTCATCGCCTCCGGCTACGACATCTCGACGACGGACGGCCTCAACGAGGCCGGACTTTCCGCCAATCTGCTCTGGCTGGTGGAATCGGAATATCCGAAGTTCGAGGCAGGGTCGAAGCCGGGCCTGACCATCGCCGCCTGGGCCCAGTACGTTCTCGACAGCTTCGGCACCGTGGCGGAGGCCGTGGAGGCCTTGCGCAAGGAGCCTTTCACGATCGTCACCGATGCTGTGCCGGGCGAGACGCGGCTTGCGACGCTGCATCTTTCGATCTCGGACGCGACGGGTGACAGCGCGATCGTCGAATATATCGGCGGCCGCCAGGTGATCCACCATGACCGGGCCTATCAGGTCATGACCAATTCGCCGATCTTTGACCAGCAGCTCGCGCTCAACTCATACTGGAAGCAGATCGGCGGCACCGCGATGCTGCCCGGCACCAATCGCGCCTCCGACCGCTTCGCCCGCGCTTCGTTCTACGTCAACGCGATCCCGAAATTCGAGAATCCCGACCGCGCCGTCGCCACCGTCTTCAGCGTCATCCGCAATGTCTCGGTGCCGTTCGGGCTGACGACGCCGGACCAGCCGAACATCTCCTCGACGCGCTGGCGAACCGTCGTCGACCATGCGCGAAAGCTGTATTTCTTCGAATCCGCGCTGACCCCGAACACCTTCTGGGTCGATTTGAAACAGGTCGACTTTTCGCCTGCCGGCGGTGGTGTCCGCAAGCTCGATCTCGGCAAGGACCAGACCCAGATCTATTCCGGCAACGCCACTGCCCGTTTCGTTCCGGCCAAGCCGTTTCCGTTCCTTGGCAAGAATCCGTAGCCTGGGCGCTTTCGACGCCGGTCAGGGGGCTCTCGGCCGGCGTCTGCGCTCGAACGAAGCGCGCTCAGGCGCCGATCTCCTCGCGTAGCATTTCCAGCTCGAGCCAGCGCTCCTCGGCCTCGGCGATCTCGCGCGTCACCTCGTCCAGCCGCGTCGTCGCCTTGGCGAAGAGCTTTGGGTCGCGGGTGTAGAGATCGCCGGCCAGTGCGGTATTGAGCTTGCCGGCCTCGGCCTGCAGCTTCTCGATCTGCTGGGGCAGGGTCTTCAGCGCGTGCTGCTCGTTGAACGACAGCTTGCGTTTCGACGTCGCCACAGTTGCTGTGGCAGACTTGGCGGTTTCCGACGCAGATGCCTTTACCGGCACCGCTCGCGCCTTGGCGCCGACGCCGCGGCCGCGCTGGGCCAGCATGTCGGAATAGCCGCCGGCGAATTCGGTCCAGATGCCGTCGCCATCCGAGATCAGGGTCGAGGAGACGACCCGGTCGAGGAAGTCGCGATCATGGCTGACCAGCAGCACGGTGCCGGCATAGTCGGCGAGCAGTTCCTGCAGGAGGTCGAGCGTCTCGATGTCGAGATCGTTGGTCGGCTCGTCCAGAACCAGGAGGTTGGAGGGCTTCGCCAGGGCGCGGGCCAGCATCAGCCGGCCGCGCTCGCCGCCCGAGAGCGCGCCGACTGCGGTGCCGCGCTGGATCGGCTGGAACAGGAAGTCCTTCATATAGCTGATGACGTGGCGCGGCTGGCCGCCGACCATGACCTGGTCCGAGCCGCCGCCGGTCAGCGCGTCGCCGAGCGGCGTTGCCGGGTCGAGGCTTTCGCGGCGCTGGTCGAGCGTCACCATTTCAAGCGAAGCGCCGAGCTTGATCGTCCCTGAATCGGGGGTGAGCGCGCCGGTCAGCAGGTTGATCAGCGTGGTCTTGCCGGCGCCGTTGGGGCCGACGATGCCGATGCAATCGCCGCGGGCGACGCGCATCGAGAAGTTCCGGACGATCGGCTTGTCGCCATAGCTCTTGGAGACGTCGACCGCCTCGATCACCAGCTTGCCCGAGGCCTGCGCCTCGCTGGCCTCCAGCCGGACCGAGCCGACGGCATGGCGGGCGGTGCGGCGCTGGTCGCGCAAGGCGTGCAGCTCGCCGAGCCGGCGCTGATTGCGGGTGCGCCGCGCGCTGACGCCGTAGCGCAGCCAGTCCTCTTCGCGGGCGATCTTGCGGTCGAGCTTGTGGCGGTCGAGCTCCTCCTGCGCCAGCACCTCGTCGCGCCAGGCCTCGAACTCACCGAAGCCGCGCTCGACGCGCCGCGTCACGCCGCGGTCGAGCCAGATCGTGGCGCGCGAGAGCGAGCTCAGGAAGCGGCGGTCATGGCTGATCAGCACCATGGCCGAGCGCAGCGATTTCAGCTCCTGCTCGAGCCATTCGATCACCGGCAGGTCGAGATGGTTGGTCGGCTCGTCGAGCAGCAGGATGTCGGGCTCGGGCGCGAGCACGCGGGCGAGCGCGGCGCGGCGCGATTCGCCGCCCGACATGCTTGCCGGGTCCTCTTCGCCGGTCAGGCCGAGTTCCTCGACGAGATAACGGGCGCGATAGGGATCGTCACCCGGTCCGAGGCCGGCCTCGACATAGGCGAGCGAGGTCTTGTAGCCGGAGAAATCCGGCTCCTGCGGCAGATAGCGCACGGTCGCGCCGGGCTGCAGGAAACGATCGGCGCTGTCGGGCTCGACGATGCCGGCGGCGATCTTCAGCAGCGTCGACTTGCCGGAGCCGTTGCGGCCGACCAGGCAGACCCGCTCGCCGGCGGAAACCGCGATCTCAGCTCCTTCGAGCAGCGGGTGGCCGCCGAAGGTCAGAGCAACGTCGCGGAGATGCAGCAGGGGGGCCATGGCGTTCCTTTGATGTCAGGCCGCCCGGATAGACCGCTCGGCGGGTGCTGTCACCTCCGGCACGGGGTTGCCTGTCCCGGAATCCATTATAGGATACAAATCGTATCTCTTGGTGGATGGATGCTTCTCATGAGACAGCCGACCCCTCGCAAGCCCCGCAGCGCCCGCATCGGTGACAATGGCGGTCCGCCGCTGGAGGAGAAAAGGCGCGAGCCGGAGAGCGGCAAGGGCGAGATCGGCCGCTATTTCGACTGGCGTTTCGCCCATCGCCGGGCCTGGAAGAAGCCGCGAGAGATCGCGCTCAGGCGTCAGGAGCGGGCCGAGACGCTGGGGCTCACCTATGAGGAATATACCCTAGAAGTGCTGGAGCGCGGCTATTTCCCGCAGCCGGAGCATGTCGAGACGATCGTCGCCAAGCGGCCACAGCGCCGGCGCGACGGCGGCGTGGTCGGGCAGTCGCTCAAGGGCATGCGGCTGAAGACGTAGAGCGGCTGCGTCGGGACAACTCCTCCGACCTCATCCTGAGGAGGCCGCGTCAGCGGCCGTCTCGAAGGATGGTCTCGGAGGTCCCGCCGCGGTCTGGAGCACCCTTCGAGACGCAGCCTGCGGCCGCTCCTCAGGATGAGGTGGAAGCGAGGTGCGCGCCGTCAGGCGCGCAGCAGACGCCGCAACAGCTTCGTCATCGGCTTCTCGAACCAGCGATAGACCGCAAGGGCTGCGAGGACGGCGACCAGCAAGGCCGCGACGACGAAGAATCCCGTCGCTCCGGGGGCGATGCGCAGGAAGAGCTCGCGCATGGCCCGCATGGCGAAGGGGTGGACGAGGTAAAGCGCGTAGGAGGCGTCGCCGAGCCGGGCGAGCTGGCGCACCAGCGCCGAAGGGGCCGACTGGCCGCGCCCGCAGGCCGCGGCGGTGACGAGGAGCAGCGCGGCCGGACCGCGAAAAGCGAGCGAACCCCAGGGCGTCTGTGCCCACTCGCTGGCGGCCGCCGCGACCAGGATCGCGACGCCCGCGGCGACCATCAGCCAGCGCAGGCGGCCTTCGAGACGTAGACCATGGTTGCGCAGCAGCGCGATCGCCATGCCGCCGGCGAATTCGAGCACGATCGGCTGGCCCCAGAAGCCGAAGGGCAGGGGCAGGGGGACCGCCGCTTGCGTGGCGACGAGGCCGAACAGCGCGAGCGCAGTCGCCGGCACGACCAGGCGCGCCGGGAGCAGCAGGGCCGCGCCGAACAGCGCGTAGAACAGCATCTCGTAGTTCAGCGTCCAGCCCAGCGAATAGACCGGCTGGATCTCGCCGACCGCATTGGGCAGGGGCCAGAACAGATAGGAGCCGAGGATCTGCCCGGCACCCGGCGCGCCCGAATTCAGCAGGGCCGGCGAGGCGAGCATCACCAGCAGGAAGAGCGTCGTCGCCGCCCAGTAGAGCGGCACGATCCGGGCGATGCGCCGCGCGAGGAACAGGCGCGCGCTGCCCGTCTGGCCGAACAGGCCGGAGGAGGCGTGCACCATGATGAAGCCGGAGATGACGAAGAACAGGTCGACGCCGGCGTTCCAGGGCAGGATGTCCGAAGGCGAGAAGGCCGTGCCCGCCCGGCCGGCCAGGAAGACGGCGTCGGACTGGACATGATGCACGGCGACCATCAGTGCCGCGAAGGCGCGCAGGACCTGGATGCCGTAGAGCTGGGACAAGGTGGGGGCGGCTCGGAAGCGGGAAAAGGAGCGCTGCGGCGTCAGGCGAGCCGCAGCGTGTTCACGCAAACCACAACCGGGCGGGGTCGTCGAGCCCGAAACGTGCCGGTTCGCAGGCAATCGCGGCGGCGCCACGTTCGGCGGCGGCATCGGCGGTGATCACATGCAGCGCAAAACGCGCGGCGAGATCCTCGACCGGCGGCTTGCTGCTGAAGACGGCTTGGAGCGTCGCCTTGTCGGCGAGCGGCAGGATCCGCGGAGCGATGCCGCCTGCGAGATAGACCCCGCCGGTCGCCTTTAAGGCGAGCGCCAGATCGCCGGCGACGCGGGCGAGCAGCCGCCAGAAGCAGATCACCGCCATCAGCGCGGCTGGGTTGCCGTCAAGGGCGAGGGTGGTGACGTCGGCGGCGCTGATATCCGGTTCCGCGAGTCCCGATTGCTGCGCGACCGCCCGGTGGAAGCGGACGAGCCCGTCACCACGCAGCAGCGCCTCGATCGTGACGCGTGGCAATCCTTCCGACAGGGCCGGCCAGAGCTTCACCTCCGCCGGATCCTCCGGGCCGATGCCGATATGGCCGCATTCGGTGGGGACGAGCACGCTGGCCTCGCCGCGCTGCAGCAGGGCAGCGGCGCCGAAGCCGGTGCCGGGGCCGAGCACCAGCCGCGGCCCCGTCGCTTCCGGCTGGCCGGCGACCAGCGTGACGACATCCTCTGCGCCGAGCACGGCGAGAGCTGCCGCCAGCGCCTCGAAATCATTGACCAGCAGGCCCTGCTGGAGCCGCAGCGCCTGCGCCAGTTTCGGCCCGTCGAAATACCAGCCGGCATTGGTCAGCTGGGCGGAATGGCCATGGAGCGGGCCGGCGACCGCCAGAACCGCCGAGCGCGGCCTAGTGTACAATGTCGAAAGGACCGATTCCAGCGCCTGCTCCGGGGTCGGAAAGGCGCCGGTGCTGATGCGGGCAAGCGCTTTCGGCGCCGCGCCATGCTCCGCCAGCAGCGACAGCCGGCAGTTCGTGCCGCCGATATCGGCGATCAGGACGGGGCAGGGCAGGGCGACGGCGGGGATCAAGCGCGCCTCTTCCAGGGTGCGAACCAGCCGAGCCCTTCCAGCGTCCCGGCGCGGGGGCGGTATTCGCAGCCGACGCAGCCGGCATAGCCGAGCGAGTCGAGCTGGGCGAAGAGCTTCGCATAGTCGGGCTTGGTGCCGTCGGGCTCGTGCCGGCCTTCGGCATTGGCGATCTGGACATGGCCGACGAGCGGGTAGAGCGCTTCGAGGCGGGCGCCGACATCGCCATGTATCAGCTCGCAATGGTACATGTCGAACTGCAACTTGACGTTGGGCCGGCCGGATTCGCGGACATAGGCCGCCGCTTGGTCGAAATCATCCAGGAAGTAGCCCGGCATGTCCTTGCCGTTGATCGGCTCGAGCAGCAGGTCGATGCCGTGCTCGCCGAGCTTGTCGGCGGCATAGGCGATCGAGGCGCGATAGGCCTTCTGCGCGGCCGGGTCCTTGGGGTCGGCATGGCCGGCCATCATGTGCAGGCGCTTGACGCCGGTCTCATGGACGTAGGCGAGAGCGGTCTCGATGCCGGCGCGGAACTCCGCCTCGCGGCCGGGGATCGCCGCCATGCCGCGCTCGCCATTGTTCCAGTCGCCGGGCGGCAGGTTGAACAAGGCCTGCTCCAATTCGCCGCCGGCCAGCGCAAGACCGACCTTCTCCGCCGGGTGTTCATAAGGGAAGAGGAACTCGACGGCGTCGAAACCGGCATCCGAGGCCGCCTTGAAGCGGTCGAGGAAGGCCCATTCATTGAACATCATCGAGAGATTGGCGGCAAAGCGAGGCATGAAGGTCTCTTCAGTGGATTCAGCCGAGGCAAGCTAGTCCGATCCGTCGGCCGCGTCATGTCGATAACGCGACTGGTGGCACTCCGTTCCGGAATGCGCGGCCTGCACTCGCGATTGCCG
Source organism: Allobosea sp. NPDC055594 (assembly GCF_053618995.1). Lineage (NCBI taxonomy): Bacteria > Pseudomonadati > Pseudomonadota > Alphaproteobacteria > Hyphomicrobiales > Alloboseaceae > Allobosea > Allobosea sp. NPDC055594. The sequence goes on along the minus strand of NZ_JBSHIO010000008.1, from coordinate 196,009 downwards.
GGGCTCAAAGGCAGGCAGGGAGACCCACGCGGCGAGCGAAGCCTGCCGGCGCTGCGCCAAAGGCGAGGCTCAGGATGATGCTGGTGTCCATGAGCCGGCCTGTCCGATCATTCACCTTCGTATCGGGACACTGGTCGTCCCGGACGACCGGAGGGAGACCCGGGATCCATGCCGGAACCGTTCAGGCATGAATCCCGGATCGGCGCCGCTGACGCCGCTTGTCCGGGATGACCGTCGAGGGGGTGGCTCAAGTGAACGCTATTTCTTCGCCTCCGGTTTGGCCGGAGGGTTCGGGTTCTTCGAGAAGCCGCGGAAGACCATGTCGGGCGAGGAGGTATTGTGGCGCGAATGGGTGGCGCGGCCCATCCAGACGTCGGTCGCCGTGCCGCCGGCGAAGGGCATCAGCGCCTCCTCGCGCCAGCCCTTGGCGCCGGGCTCGCGGATGGCGATGCGGGCGACGTCGTTGTTGAACTCGGTGACATACATCGAGCGCAGCGCGGCGAAGGCCTTGCCGCCGGTCACCGGCCTGTCGAGCACGGCGTCGAGCACCATCCGGTCCTGGTCGACGTTGTCGAGCTTGAGGGTGCCGGAGGAGCCGTCCTTGAAGGCGAGGTTGAAGGAGAGCGTCTTCGGGTCGAAGGCGATCTCCTTGATGTTGACGACAGGGCGCGCGCCGTCCTGCTCGATCGGTCCGAACAGGAAGGAGGAGCCATAGGCGGCGGCGGAGAGCTGCGGCGGCGGCAGCGGCCGGACGCGCCAGTAGCCGTCCTGCGGATAGACCACCAGCACCTCATAGGAGCCGGTCTTGCCGAGCTTCCAGAGCTGGACGAGGTGCAGGCCCTTCTCGACACGGTCTCCGACCCGGAAGGTCGTGTCCGCCGGGCGCCAGAAGCTCTCGAAAGTGTAGCCGACCAGCCAGTATTCGATGCTCTCATAGAAGGTGATGCGCTGCGGCGGCACCGGCGCCTTGTGGACGGGATCGCCGCTCATGTCGCAATCGGTCCAGTCGGCGTCCCAGTTGTCGCGCTGGAGGCCGACGATATAGGCCGGATGGGCGGCCTCGATGCGGAAACGCTGGACCTCGGGCGAGATCGCCTTGATGGTGACGTTGTCCTTCTCGGCACAGAGCACCGGCTCCGACTCGTTCTTTAACTCGACGGCGACGTCGCTGGCGGCATGGCCGGTGGCGGCCGAGATCAGCAAAGCGAGCGAAATCGCGAGCGGGCGGGCGAGGCTGAGCATGTCCATCCTTCGGAAACGATATCGAGCCGCCATGGTGGGCAGGGCGAGATGAACACAGACTGGCTGGCGCCGGCCCGCATCCCCAAGGCTTCATAAAGAACGCCGTGCGCCGGTGAAAGCGCGCGGTGGCGCGGCTTCACCGATCAGATCGTCGGATCGCTGCCTTCAGCGCGGCAGCATCGCGTAGACGTCGCCGGAATTCGCCGCATGCGGCAGCCCGCGCAGATAGCTGCCCATCGCCTCGGCGCCGACACCTTGGGGGAAAGCCAGCGTCTGGCTCTCGCCGAGTGCGACGTTGAACCGGTAGGGGCCGAGCGCCTCGACCAGAGCGAGGCAGGCCTCGGCGACGTCGCGCTGGATGGTGGTGAATTCGAAGGAGAGCGCCGGGACCGGCCGCGTCAGACCGGCGAGGACATGAGCCTCGAAACCCTCGACGTCGATCTTGATGAAGGCCGGCATGCCGTGCTGGCAGATCAGCGTGTCGAGCGTGGTGCAGGGCACCTCGAGCTCGCGATCCCAGATCTGCTCGCGCCAGCCATCGGCGTCGACGGCGGCGCCGACGAAATCGGTCGAGACGGTCGAGACCGTCGGGTTGGCGCTGTTGACCTTCAGCGTCACCATGCCCGGCCGGTCGCCGCAGGCCGCTTCGACCAGGGTGACGTCGGGATCGCTGCCATGGATCAGGCGGATGGCGCGGGCCGGTCCGGGCTGCGGTTCGAGCGCGACGACGCGGGCGCCGAGCCGGCGGAAGCTGGAGATGCGGTCGCCGACATGCGAGCCGATGTCGAAGGCAAGCTCGCCGGCCTCGAGGAAGCGCGCATAGAGCGCGTCCATGGCGGCGTTGCGGGCGCTGTCGCCATGGTAGACTCGCAGCGAGCGCGACAGGCTCTTCGCCGTGCCCTTAGGGTAGGCGACCGGCTTCATTTCGGCTCATCCGCCTGGATGGCGACGAGCTCGGGCGGCGGATCGAAATCCTCGGGGATGCCGCAAAGGCCCCGGCGCGCGAACCAGCGCCCGAGCGCCGGCGAGGCGGTCAGCATGGCGAAGGGGATCGCGAGGACATAGCCGGCCGTCAGCGGCAGCGACCAGATCAGCACGGTCGACGAGAGCAGAGCGAGCGTGCCGAAAATGTAGAGGCCGAAGAGCAGATGCGGCCAGAGCCCCGCGAAGGCGGTGGCGAGCGAGAGCGCATGGGCGTCGCGGGCCTGGCCGTTCCAGCCGATCCTCGCCTTGCCGAAGGCGAGGCCGACCATGAAGATCGTGGTGCGGAAGGTCGAGACCGCGCCCTGCAGGAAGGCGAAGACGATCTCGATCAGCGAGGAGACGACGAAGCGGCTGGTGCCGCCATAGCGCTTCGTGCCGCCCTTGCTGAGCAGGATATCGGCAAAGCCGGCGAGCTTCGGCGAGAGATACATCGCGAAGAACAGGACATAGAGGAAGGCGGCGAGGCCAGCGGGATAGTCGAGAACGGCGCGATCCTGCCAGACCTTGAGCGGCAGCAGCGCGATCATCAGCGTCCAGGCCGGCAGGCCGATGAACATCAGGATCGCCCAGGCGAGCTGGAAGCGGCTCATGATCTTGAGCCCGGGGATGTCCATCAGCTTGAGATATTGCAGGTTGCCGAGACACCAGCGCAGGTCGCGCCGGGCGAATTCGAGCATGGTCGGCGGGTTCTCCTCCCAGCTGCCCATTTCGACCGGCAGCACGCGGACCTCGTAGCCGGCGCGGCGCATCAAGGTCGCCTCGACCTGATCATGGCTCATGACATGGCCGCCGAGCGGCGGGCCGCCGGGGAGCACCGGCAGATGGCATGCGCCGCGGAAGGGCGCGATCCGGACCATGGCGTTGTGGCCCCAGAAGGGGCCGCAATCGCCGATCCACCAGGCCGAGCCCATGGTGTAGGGCCGCATGCCGTGGCGCATGCCGAACTGGAAGATGCGCGCGAAGGCGGACTTGCTGGGCATGCCGACGACGAGGCTCTGCAGGATGCCGAGCTTCGGCCAGGCCTGCATCATCCGGGTCAAGGCGAGGATGGCCGGACCCGACATCACCGAATCGGCGTCGAGCGGCAGCATCAGCTCGTAGCGGTCGCCCCAGCGCTCGCAGAAGTCGCGGACATTGCCGGCCTTGTAGCCGGTGTTGTCGGTCCGGCGGCGATAGGTCAGGCGCGAGGCGTCGCCGATCCTGGCGGCGAAGGCGGCGGCGAGCTTCTCCTCGGCTGCGGCGACCGCCGGGTCGTCGGTGTCGGAGAGCACGAAATAGTCGAACCAGGCGCCTTGGCCGGTGGAGTCGAGGCTCTGCTTGACGATGGCGAGCCGGCGAAAGGCGCGGGCGGGGTCCTCGTTGCGCAGGGTCATCAGGATCGCGGTGCGGATCGCGAGCGGGGTCGCCTCGTCGCCGGCCGCCGCGAAGGGCGCGACGCGTTCGAGCCCGTCCTCGACGCCATGCAGCAGCCAGAGACCGATCACGGCGTTCCAGAAGCCGAGCACCGTCCAGGGCGCACCGAACAGGAAGGCGATGAAGATCACGATGTCGGCGAGGCTCCAGCCGCCGGCCGAGAGCACATGCGAGAGGCCGTAGAGCAGGGCGGCGAGCGTCGCGAGGTTGAGGCCTGCGACCAGCAGCCGGCGCATACGCAGGGTCGCGGTGCGCTGCAGGCCGGCCGGCGTGAAGCCAGAGCCGTGGCCGGCATCATTGCGCTCTTGCGCCGTCGCCTGGAACGTGTTCGGACCGGGGCGCTGGTTCATGGCGGTCTCTGTCATGCGATGGGCCGGGCGGAAGCTGGCAGGGAACGTCGCGGAGGGGCAGCGTGATTGAACCGGCAATGGCCGCCAAGGCAAGCGGCAAGACGGTGGCAACGGCGCTCTGGTATGTCGGACCGCGTGAATGCGTCCTGAACGAGGTCGAGCTGGCGAAGGCAGGGCCGCAGGACTGCGTTGTCAGGACACTCTGGAGCGGTGTCAGCCGCGGCACCGAGCGACTGGTCTTCGAAGGGCGTGTGCCCGTTTCCGAGCATGAGCGCATGCGGGCGCCGTTCCAGGAGGGGGCATTCCCGTTCCCGGTGAAGTACGGCTACTGCGCCGTCGGGATCGTGGAGGCGGGGCCGGCGCACCTGCTCGGAGAAACGGTGTTCTGCCTCTACCCGCATCAGGATCGCTTCGTGGTGCCGGCCAGCCGGCTCGCGCTCGTGCCGAAGGCGGTGCCGGCGCGGCGGGCCGTGCTCGCCGCCAATATGGAAACCGCGCTCAACGCGCATTGGGATGCCGGTTCCGGTCCGGCCGATCGGATCGTCGTGGTCGGCGGCGGCGTGCTCGGCCTGCTGACCGCCTTCATTGCCGCGCAACTACCGGGCGCAGAGGTGACATTGGTCGATCTCGACCCTGCCCGCGCTGCATTGGCAGAGACGCTCGGCTTCGGCTTCGCTCCGCCACCGGACTGCCCCGGAGAGGCCGATCTCGTCTTCCATGCCAGCGCCAGCGCGGCCGGACTTGCGACCGCGATCGGCGCCGCCGGTTTCGAGGCGCGGGTCGTTGAGCTCAGCTGGTATGGCGAGGGCGCGGTCGCGGCCCCGCTGGGCGGCGCCTTCCATGCGAAACGCCTGCAACTGGTCTCGTCGCAGGTCGGGCAGGTTTCGCCGTCGCGCCGGCCGCGCTTCGACTATGCACGCCGGACGCAGGCGGCGCTCGCGCTGCTGGCCGATGAGCGGCTCGATGCGCTGATCTCGGAGGAGATCGGATTCAGAGATGCGCCGGCGCGGCTGCCGGCGCTGTTCGCGGGCAATGGCATCACGGCGGTGCTGCGCTATTGATCTTGAAGGGTAGGCAGAAACACGCGACGGGCTTAAGCAGGCTGGGCTGAAGGAGGCTGCCCATGTTTTCCGTCGAAGTCCGCGACCGCATCATGATCGGCCATTCGCTGCCCGATCCCTTCTTCGGCCCGGCGCAGGCCATGCATGGCGCGACCTTCGTCGTCGATGTCGCCTTCTTCCGCGAGAACCTGACCCGGCAGAACGTGGTGGTCGATATCGGCGCGGCGCTGACGGTGCTGAACGAGACGCTGAAGCCGCTGAACTACAAGAACCTCGACACGCTGCCGCAGTTCCAGGGCGTGCTGACCACCACCGAATTCCTCTGCAAGTACATTTTCGACGCGATCGCGGCGGCGGCGCGCTCCGGCAAGCTCGGCGCGGACGCGGCCGATCTCGCGAAGATTCGCGTCACCCTGCACGAGACCGACCTCGCCCGCGCCAGCTATGAGGGCGCCCTCGCGTGAGCGAGATCGCCTTCGCCATTCCCGGCGACCTTTCGCTGCCGACCGGCGGCTACGCCTATGACCGGCGGCTGCTGGCGGAATGGGCCGGGATGGGTGTCGCGGCGCGTCATCTTGCGCTGCCTGGCGGCTTTCCGGCGCCGAGCGAGGCCGAGCTCGCCGAGACCGGCAGGGCGATCCTGTCGCAGCCCTATGACAGCGTGCTGCTGATCGACGGGCTCGCCTATGGCGCCTTTCCGGAAGGCATCGCCGCCGGGCTCGCCGGACGCGTCGTCGCATTGGTGCATCACCCCCTCGGGCTCGAAGCCGGGCTTTCCCCGGAGCGGGCCGCGGCCCTGCTGGCCCGGGAGACGGCGGCGCTTCGCTATGCCAGCGCCGTGATCGCCACCAGCCAGAACACCAAGCGCCTGCTGGTCGCGGATTTCTTCGTGCCGGAAGCGCGGATCACCGTGGCGGAACCCGGCGTCGATCCGGCACCGCGCGCCTCCGGCTCGCCGACCGGGTCGCCGCTGCAACTGCTGGCCGTGGGTTCGCTGGTGCCGCGAAAGGGCTATGACGTGCTGGTCGCGGCGCTAGCCGGGCTCGCGGATCGAAACTGGCGCCTGACCATCATCGGCGCGGCCGATCGGGCTCCAGAGACTGCGGCGGCACTGGCCGCGCAGATCGCCGGTGCCGGCCTCGGCGATCGCGTCCATCTTGCCGGGGCGGTCGACCAGAAGACGCTGGAGGCGGCCTATGCCGGCACCGATCTCTTCGTCATGCCATCGCTGTTCGAGGGCTATGGCATGGTGCTGACGGAAGCCCTTGCACGCGGCCTGCCGATCCTGTGCACGACCGGCGGCGCGGCGGCCGAGACGGCGCCGGACGCGGCGGCGCTCAAGGTTCCGCCCGGGGATGCAGCAGCGCTGCGGGCCGGGCTCCTCCGCCTGCTCGACGATGCCGGGGAGCGCAAAAGACGCTCCGACGCGGCCTGGCATGCAGCGGATGCATTGCCGCGCTGGCGAGACACCGCGACGATCGTCGCGCAAACCTGTGCGATGGTGTCGCCATGAGTGGATTCTCCCCGGACTGGCTCGCTCTGCGCGAGCCGGCCGACCATGCCGCCCGCAATCCGCAGGTGCTGGCTGCGGTCGGTGCCGCCTTCGCCAGCCGACAGTCGCTGACGGTGATCGACCTCGGCTGCGGCGCCGGCTCCAATCTGCGCGGTACCTATTCGGTGCTGCCAGCGCGGCAATACTGGACGCTGGTCGATTTCGATCCGCGCCTGCTGGCCGTGGCGCGCGAATGCCTGACCGCCTGGGCCGATGAAGCGGAGGCGCTCGGCGAGGAGCTGGTGCTGCGCAAGGGCGAGAAATCGCTGACCGTCGATTTCCGCAAGGCCGATCTCAACACCGATCTCGAATGGGTGCTGGGCTGGCAACCCGACCTCGTCACCGCCGCCGCGCTGTTCGACCTGACCTCGGCGCGCTGGCTCGAGCGCTTCGTCGCCTCGCTGGTGAGCCAGCGCCTGCCGCTCTACACGGCGCTGACCTATGACGGGCGCGAGAGCTGGGAGCCGGCCCATCCTGCCGATGCCCGGATGCTCGCCGCCTTCAACCATCACCAGCACAGCGACAAGGGTTTCGGCCCGGCCGCCGGACCGGAGGCGACGGAGACGCTGGCGCAGGCCTTCCGCAAGTCCGGCTGCGCCGTCACCGTGGGTGAGAGCCCCTGGATGCTCGACGCCGGCAGCGCGGCGCTGACACGCGAGCTCACGGCCGGCATTGCCGCAGCGGTGGCCGAGACCGGCCATGTCGATGCGGAAACGATCGCGAGCTGGCTCGCCGTCCGCGCCAAGGCGAGCTCCGGCCGGATCGGCCATCAGGACCTCTGGGCCAGGCCGGTCTGACGCCGCCGGGATTCGCGGCCACCACACGATTGCCATTTCATGCAAATTCCGCCATCCCGCTGCCGATCATGACCTCCCTGCCTCTGACCATCCGCCAAGAAGTGCCGGGCGACGCCGCGGCGATCGAGCGCCTGCACGAGCGCGCTTTCGGGCCGGGCCGCTTCGCCCGCACCGCCTCGCGTCTGCGCGAGGGCCGGCCGCACGAGCCGGCGCTCTCCTTCGCCAGCCATGTCGGCACCTTCCTGGTCGGCTCGGTCCGGGTGACGCCGATCCTCGCCGGCGGCGGGCCCGGGCTGATGCTCGGGCCGCTGACGGTCGATCCGGCCTTCGAGGGTCGGGGCATCGGCGGGGCCCTGATGAACGCGGCGATCGAGGCGGCGCGCGGCCAGGGCCACGAACTGATCCTGCTGGTCGGCGACGCGCCCTATTATGCGCGCTTCGGCTTCAAGCCGGTCAGGCCCGGACAGCTCGTCCTGCCCGGGCCGGCCGATCCCGGCCGCTTCCTGGCGCTCGAACTCGCCGAGGGCGTGCTGGCCAGGCGCAGCGGCGCGGTGACGGCGCTGCGGTAGGATCGGGCTCTCTGTCGTCATTCCGGGGCGCCTGCAGGGCGAACCCAGAACCCACGACCGGGTGACACGCCATGAACACGGTGCGGCATAAGGCTCACCCGGTCGTGGGTTCTGGGTTCATGCCTGCGGCATGCCCCGGAATGACGGCGCGGGTTAGCTTTCCTTGCGGGACCTGCGGCCGCTCTCGCCGATCCAGCCGGCGACCAGCGCGCCGAAGAGCAAGGCGAGCCCGATCAGCCCGATGAACAGCGGCGAGATCTGCACGCCGCGGACGATGCCGGAATCACTGATGCGCAGGCCGATCCAGTCGGCGCCGGCGAATTGCCGGCCCGAGCGCACCGGCACGATGCGCGGCATGCCGACGCCGGAGCCGTTCTCCTGGCCGATGCGGCGCGAGGAGCCGCCAGTCGCTTCCGCCAGCGCCTGCAACTGGCTGGGATCGCTGACCACCTCCATCAGCTCGCGCGGATTCTCCGGGCCGACGCTGGCGAAGGCGGTGAGATTGTCGGCGGTGATCTTGTGCAGGCCGAATTCGCTCGTCGCGGTGCGGGCGGTGAACAGGCCGGGGCGGCCGGGCTCGAAGGGTACAATTCGGGTCGAACCATCCGGGGCGGTGATCGTCGCCGGGGCCGGCGCGTCGCCCAGCGTCTGGCGCTCGATCTCGAGATTGCGGCCGCGGGCCACGGCGCGCAGCGCCTCCTCCTCGAGATCGGGCTCCTTCATCAGCCAGTGGCCGAGCCGGCGCAGCAGGTCGAGATGCGGGCCGCCATCGCGGAAGCCGCGCGCCCAGAGCCAGGCATGGTCGGACAGGAAGAGCGCGACGCGGCCCTTCTGCTCGCGCGCCAGCATCAGCAGCGGGCGCTCGCCGGGGCCGGTCATCACGGCCGAGCCGGTGCGGGCGCGGGCGCCGACCATGCGCAGCCATTCGCCCCAGCGCGGCGGCTCGACTTCGGCGCCGGGCAGGTCGCGGGTGACCGGGTGGCGGCGGCCGGGCTCGCTGACGCGGGCGCGATAGGCCTCGTCGATGACGCTGCCATCGGGCTGTGCCGGCAGGATCTGGCCGAGCGGCGTGCGCGCCAGCGATTGCGAGCCGGAATATTCCGGGCCGGCAGCGACCAGCAGGGCCCCGCCCTCGCGGACATAGCGGACGATGTTGTCGAAGTAGAGCAGCGGCAGGATCGACTGATTGGCGTAGCGGTCGAAGATGATCAGGTCGAAATCCTTGATCTTGACCTGGAACAGCTCGCGCGTCGGGAAAGCGATCAGCGAGAGCTCGTTGATCGGCGTGCCGTCCTGCTTCTCCGGTGGGCGCAGGATGGTGAAGTGGACGAGGTCGACATTGGCGTCGGCCTTGAGCAGGTTGCGCCAGGTCCGCTCGCCGGGATGCGGCTCGCCGGAGACCAGGAGCACGCGCAGCTTGTCGCGCACGCCTTCGATGGTGATGACGGCGCGGTTGTTGGCGAGCGTCAGCTCGTTGTCGAGCGGCGCGGCCTCGATCTCGACGACGTTCGGCCCGCCGCGATCGATCCTGACCGGCACCTGGACAATCTGTCCGGCGATCACCTCGCGGCGCGCGATGACCTCGCCGTCGCGGCGCACGGTCAGTGCGGCGCGGCCGGGGCCGCCCTTCTCGACGACGCGCAGGCGGATGTTCTGGTCCTTGCCGACGATGCCGAAGCGCGGCGAGTCGACGAGCACGATGCGCCGGTCGATCTCGCGCTCACGACCGGTGGTCAGGATGTGCAGCGGCGCGCGCAGGCCGAGCGCTTCGGCATTGGCCGGCGCATCATGGGCGAGGCCGTCGGTGATCACGATCGCACCCGCGACGCGCTCGGAGGGCACATCGGCGAGGCTGGAGGCCAGCGCCTCGAACAGCCTCGTGCCGTCGCCGGCGCCCTGAGCGTCGGTGACCTCGACGGTGCGCGCCTCGACGCCGCTGAGGCCGCGCAGCTGACTCTCGACCTCGGCCTGCGCGGCCTGCGTCTGCGCGCTGCGATCGGCGAGGCGGTTCGAGCCGGAGCGGTCGACGACGACGGCGACGACGTCCTTGACCGGCTCACGCTCCTCAAAGACCAGAGAGGGGTCGGCCAGCGCGATCGTCAGCACGGTCAGCGCCAGGGCGCGCAGGATGGCGCTGCGGCCGGCGAGCACCAGTGCCGCGCCGGCGGCGAGCGCGGCCAGCACGGCGAGCCCGATCAGCAGCGGCAGCGGCACCAGCGGGGCGAAGGTCAGGCTCCACATCGGCTAGAATTCCAATCCCATGCCGGTCCGCCGCATCACTGCCCCAGCCTTTCCAGCAGGGCCGGGACATGGACCTGATCGGCCTTGTAGTTGCCGGTGAGGGCGTACATCACGAGGTTGACGCCGGCGCGCAGCGCCATTTCGCGCTGGCGCGGATCGGAACCCGACATCGGGACGAGCGCCTCGCCGCGCCGGCCGACGGCCCAGGCCGAGGCGAGATCGTTCGAGGTGATGACGATCGGCGAGACGCTGTCGCCCGCGCGGGCCGGGCGCCGGCCGTCCTCGCCCGCGGGCGGCAGGATCTCGACCCAGGTCGTGCCGGTATCGTAGCGACCCACGAAATTGTCGAGGATGTAGAAGGTCTTGGTCAGGACGTGGTCGCGCGGGATCGGCTCGAGCTCCGGGATGTCGAGGGTCTGGAGCATGCGGCGGAGCTGGTCGCCCTCGGGCGTCGCGCCGCCGCCGGGCCGGGCGCTCATCGCGTCGCGCGTGTCGAAGATCACGAGCCCGCCGCCCTTCATATAGGCTTCGAGTTTGCGCAGGGTCTCGGCTGAGGGGATCGGCCGGCCGGCGACGATTGGCCAGTACAGGATCGGGAAGAAGGCGAGCTCGTCGCGGGCGATGTCGACGCCGACCGCCTCGCCCGGTTCGAGCGCGGTGCGGGCGCCGAGCACGATGTTGAGGCCGGCCAGCCCGGCCTTCGACATCTCGTCGACCGATTTGTCGCCGGTGACGACATAGGCGAGGCGCGTCACCGCGCCGGCGGCGAAGAGTTCGCGCGGGATCGGCGGGCGCTGGTCGGCCGGCGCCGCGGGCACCGGGGCGGGCTGCTGCGCCTGCAGAGGCTGGGGCAGGGCGAGCAGGCCGAAGCCGAGGGCGAGCAGGAGCGCGACCGGCGCGGCGCGGCGGCGCGCGATATTGAGCCGGCCGCCGAGCCAGAGCGTCGCCAGCGTGTCGATGACGAGTAGAACCAGCGCCAGCACGAGGAGCAGCGGCCTGATGTCCTTGGCGACCGGCTGGTCGACCGGCAGCAGCGGTGCGCCGAGGGAGGCGAGGTCGAGCGCGGCGAGATTGTCGGCCGGAGCGAGCGTGTTCACGGCCATAGTTCCGTCGCTGGGTCCGTAAATACCGGGCGGATGGGCCAGGATGGCGCGGCCGGTGAAGCTGCGCGGTACCGGTTGGGCCGTCACCGGCGGGCTGCGGAAGGCGCCGAGCCCATCGAGGACGCGGGTCGGGGACAGGGTCTCGATCCTGGCGTCGCCGGCCTGCGCCTCTGCAGCATCGGTGCCGGAGAGAGCGACGATCTTGCGCAGCATCTCGACGAACAGGCCCGAGAGCGGCAGGTTCGACCAGGTGGTGTCGGCGGTGACGTGCATCATCGCGAGCATGCCGTCGCCGCGGCGCTCGCCGGTGACGACCGGCGTGCCGTCCTCCAGAGCCGCCCAGGTCTTGCGGGCGAGGTCGGCCTCGGGCTCGGCCAGGATTTGGCGGCTGACGCGGATCTCGTCGCTGATCTGGGTGCCGAAGAAGGGGCTCTCGCGGTTGAACGGGGCGAGCTTGCGCGGTGTCTCCCAGGACAGGCCGCCGCCGAGCGTGCGGCCGCCGCGGCGCAGGCGCACCGGCGTCAGCTCGTCGGAAGCGGCGGCGAGACGCGCGCCGGCGAAGCGCAGCAGCACGCCGCCGCGCTCGATGAAGGCGTTGACCTTGTCGGCGGTGTCGCGGTCGAGCGCGCCGATATCGGCCAGCACCAGGACGGAGAGGTTCTGGGCCAGCAGCTCGCCGATCGGATCGGTCGAGCCGGCGCGCGGCTCGCGGATCTCGGCGAAGGGCGAGAGCGCCCGCGAGACGTAATAGGTCGGCGAGAGCAGGGGCTGGGCGGTGTCGGCGGTGGTGCCGGAGACGATGCCGACGCGGCGGCGCTTGGCGCGGTCATCGAGCAAGGCGACGGCCCCGGAGCTGCGCTCGCCGGTGATCTCGAGCCGGGAGACGGCGTTGCGGACCTCGATCGGCAGGGTGAGCCGGGCGCTGGTCTGCAATTCGCTGGCGCCGAAGACGAAGGGCGCGTCGCCGAGCGGCAGGCCCTTGAGGTCGAGCGCCCTGACCTGGCCACTGGCGGCGGCATTCAGGCTCGGGCGCAGCACCTTGACGGTGAGCGCGCCGGCGAGATTCTCCGGCGCCGCCAGAGCGAGCTGGTCGGCCGGGCTGGTATGGATCGACAGGCGCCCCGCCGAGGCTTCCTGCCGCATCCTCGCGAGGAAATCATCGCCGCCGCCGAGCCCGAGCCCGTCGGCGATCCAGACGGTCTCGGCCTGTGGCTGGGCCCGCCAGAAGGCTTCAAGGCGCTGGAGATGCGCGCCGCGATCGGGAGCATGGGGCTGCAGCGAGAAGGCGCGCAGGCGTTCGACCGCGGCGCGCGGCTCGGACAGCGCGATCTCGGCCGGGGCTTCGGCGAGGCCGACCAGCGCGACGGCGCGACCGTCGCGGGCTGCTGCGGCGACGCGGTTCTCGGCGATGGCGAGCCGCTCGGTCCAGTCGGTCGCGGCACCGAAGCCGTTGTCGATCACCAGCAGCAGCGGGCCGCGCAGGGCCGCGGCGTCACGGACCGGGTTCCAGACCGGGCCGGCGACGGCGAGGATCGCGAGCGCTGCCACGGCCATGCGCAGCGCCAGCAGCCACCAGGGCGTATGGGCCGGCATTTCGCGCTTGGCGACGAGGTCGCGCATGATCTTCAGCGGCGGGAAGTCGATCCGCCGCGGCCGGGGCGGCGTCACCCGCAGGATCAGCCAGAGCGCGGGCAGCAGAGCCAGCGCGATCAGGGCCAGGGGGGCGGAGAAGGCGATCGGCAGGGAGCTCAGCATGACCTGGCTCCCACGCAAGAGTTCGACCAACAGAACGCCGTCATCCTGGCCGGAGCGAACCGGAGCGCCGGGATCCATCGTGGAGCTCGGTGCCCTTCGATGGATCCCGGGCCGGCCTTCGGCCGCCCAGGATGACGAAGAAGGTAATGACGAGCGCTCATGCTCATGACCCCACCCCTCGCGAAGCGGCGATCAGGCTGGCGATGCGCAGCACGCCCTCGCTGGCCGGCCGGTCGGTGCGGTGCAGGGTCAGGGTCCAGCCGGCATGGCGGCAGGCCTCGCGGATGGCGTCGCGATGTGCCTGCAGGCGCTGGCGATATTCCTCGCCCCAGGCGCCGGCATCGCCGACGCGCAGCGACAGCCCGTCCTCGAGATCGAAGAGTTCGGCCTGGCCGGAGAAGGGAAAGGTCTCCTCGATCGGGTCGACGATCAGCAGGAGATGCCCCCTGGCGCCGCTGCTCGCCATGGTGGCGATGCGCCTGGCGAGACCTTCGGCCGGGGTGAGCGCGTCGGTGATCAGGATGGCTTCCGCGAGGCGCGGTAGCGGCTGGTCCGGCGGCAGATCGGCTTGCCCGCCATCGCTGTCTGCCAGGATCGCCTGCGCCAGGGTTTCGACGATGCGGCGCGAGGCCAGCGCCCGGGTCAGGCCCATATGGCCGACGCGCTCGCCACCCTCGACCAGTGCTTCGGCCAGCGCGAAGCCGGCGACGAGGGCGCGGTCGACCTTGCTTGCCTGGGCGAGCGAGGAGGAAAACCCCATCGAGGCCGAGCGGTCGATCCACAACCAGATCGCGTGCGAGGCCTCCCATTCGCGCTCGCGCACGAAGAGATGGCCATCTCTGGCCGATCGGCGCCAGTCGATGCGCGAGGCGGATTCGCCGGTGACCAGCGGCCGATACTGCCAGAAGGTCTCGCCGGGGCCGGAGCGTCGGCGGCCATGGATACCATGCACGCTGGCCGAGACACGGCGCGCCTCGAGCACCAGCCGCGGCAGGCGGGCGGCGAGATCGAGCGAGGCCTTGAGGACCGCCCGGGCCGGCTGGCGTTCGGCCGGTCCCAGGACGCGCGTGCGCAGCATCAGCTTTTCCTCACCCCAGGCGCTCCACCAGCCTGGCGACGACGCTTTCGACGGTCTCGCCATCGGCTCGGGCGGCGAAGGTCAATGCGATGCGGTGCTTCAGCACCGGTCCCGCAAGGGCCGCGACATCGTCGATCGAGGGCGCGAGGCGGCCTTCGACCAGGGCGCGGGCGCGGGCGGCGAGCGTCAGCGCCTGGCTGGCGCGCGGGCCCGGACCCCAGGCGAGCTTGTCGGTGATCGTCTTGTCGCCATCACCCGGGCGGGCCGAGCGGACGAGGTCGAGAATGGCGTCGACCACCGCCTCGCCGACCGGCAGGCGCCGCACCAGCCGCTGCGTCGACATCAGCGTCTCGGCGGTCATCGCCTGCACCGGCTTGTGCTCGGTCGCACCGGTGGTTTCGAGCAGGATGCGGCGTTCGGCCTCGCGATCGGGATAGTCGACGTCGATCTGGAGCAGGAAGCGGTCGAGCTGCGCCTCGGGCAGCGGATAGGTGCCCTCCTGCTCGATCGGATTCTGGGTCGCGAGGACATGGAAGGGCGCCGGCAGATCATGGCGCTCACCGGCGACGGTGACATGATGCTCCTGCATCGCCTGGAGCAGCGCCGACTGGGTGCGCGGCGAGGCACGGTTGATTTCGTCGGCCATCAGGAGCTGAGCGAAGACCGGACCGCGGATGAAGCGGAAATGGCGCTTGCCGTCGGCGCTCTCGTCGAGGACCTCGGAGCCGAGAATGTCGGATGGCATCAGGTCCGGGGTGAACTGCACCCGGCGCGCCGCGAGGCCGAGCACCGTGCCCATCGCCTCGACGAGCTTGGTCTTGGCGAGGCCGGGCACGCCGACCAAGAGGCCGTGGCCGCCGGCGAGCAGCGTGACCAGCGAGAGGTCGACGACCTTCTGCTGGCCGAAGATCACCTGGCCGATCTCGTCGCGGGCGGCGCCGATGGCGGCGAGGGCCGCCTCGGCCGCCTCGACGACACCGTCGTCGAGATTGATCGGGGCCCCAGCTTCCTGGGCTTGTGCGCGGGCTTGCGCCACCATGGCGATCTCCTTCAGCCTCGCCGCGGCGCGGCCATGAGGTGTAATCCAGAACTGTGGCCCCGGCGCGATGCCGGCTCAAGGGGCCTGAGAGCGGCGGTGCACAATAGTGCGCTTCACGATTATGTAGAGTTCAAGGCGAGAAGGCGATGCAACAGGCAGGCCGCAGGCAGGACATGGGTCACAGATGAGTGAGACGGGAAGCGCCATGGACCGGTTGCTGGGCGCGCTGGGCGGTGGAAAAGCGCGCGGATTACCGCCGGTGGAGCGCTGGAACCCGCCTTTCTGCGGCGATCTTGACATGCGTATCGCCAGCGACGGCACCTGGTTCTACCTGGGCACGCCGATCGGCCGTCCGGCTCTGGTGAAGCTCTTCTCCTCGGTGCTGTGGCGCGAGGGGGCCGATTACTTTCTCGTGACCCCGGTCGAAAAGGTCGGGATCAAGGTCGAGGATGCGCCGTTCCAGGCGGTCGAGATGGCGGTCTCGGGCGACGCGGACGGGCGCAAAATCGCTTTCAGGACGCAGGTCGACGAGGTCGTGAGCGTCGATGGCGAGCACCCGATTCGTTTCGAACGCTCGGCCGGCGACGGGGTGAAGCCCTATGTCCATGTCCGGCGCGACCTCTGGGCGCGTGTGACGCGGGCCCTGACCTATGACCTGCTGGCGCTCGGCGAGATCCGGGAGGTCGACGGCGTCGCGCAGTTCGGCATCGCGGTCGCCGGGGCGTTCCACGTGGTTGCTCCGGCGAGCGAGATCGAGGGACTGTGATGCCGGTTTCGGGGCGGCTGCTGCGGCAAGGGCAGGATTGGGATTTCTCAGACATCGCCGACATTCTGGCGGGGCGGCTGCGCGCCCAGCCGCCGGCCTATGGCGACCTGATCGCCCGGCCGCGCGGCGACCATGACCTGCAGGAGGAGCCGGTCGAAATCCCCGACGAGGCGGCTGCGATCGAAGCGGCGGTGCTGATCCCGATCGTGCTGCATCCTGCCGGGCCGACCATGCTGCTGACGCAGCGGGCGACTGCGCTGCGCAATCATTCGGGACAGGTCGCCTTCCCCGGCGGGCGGGTGGATGCGGTCGACGGCTCGCCCTTGGTCGCGGCGCTGCGCGAGGCGGAAGAGGAGATCGGGCTGGCGCGCGACAAGGTCCGCACCGTCGGCTATCTCGACGCCTATCTGACCGGCACCGGCTATCGTGTCGTGCCGGTGGTCGGGCTGGTCGAGCCGCCGCTTGTGCTGACGATCAATCCGCATGAGGTCGACGAGGCCTTCGAGACCCCGCTCTCCTTCCTGATGGACCCGGCCAATCACCAGCGTCATGGTCGCGAATGGAATGGGCGACGTCGCACCTACTATGCGATGCCGCATGAGGGTCACTATATCTGGGGCGCGACGGCGGGGATGATCCGCAATCTTTACGAGCGCCTCGCCGCCGGAGAGCCGTGAGAGGAGCATGATGCCGTTCGAGTATCGCAACCCCGCCTTCGGCATGGTGTTCTTGGGGATAGGTCACGCCTGATGCTGCGCACGCTGATCGAGGAGTTCCTGCTCTTCGTCCTGCCTTTCTGCCTGTTCGCGGGCTATCTCGTGATCCGGCGGCGTAATCCGTTCGATGTCGAGCATTGGAGCGGCCATCTGTTCTGGCTCTCGGTGGTCGGGCTCGTCTTCGGCATCGGCTCCTTCATCTATGCCGGTATCGTCGCGCCGCGGCATACCGGTGCCTTCGTGCCGCCGCATGTCGAGGACGGCCGATTGGTGCCGGGCCAGTTCAATGACAAGCTCTGAGCGCGGCCGCCTCGCGCCGCTGCTGGCGCAGGAGGAGGTCGCGGCGCTGATGGCGACGCTGAACCGGGACGGCGAGGAGGCGCGCATCGTCGGCGGCGCGGTGCGCAATGCGCTGATCGGCGAAGAGGTGGCCGATATCGACGTCGCGACAACGGCGCTGCCGGAGGAAACCGTGCGCCGCGCCAAGGCGGCCGGCTTCAAGCCGGTGCCGACCGGGATCGAGCACGGCACGATCACCGTCGTCGTCGCCGGCATGCCTTTCGAGGTCACGACGCTGCGCCGCGATGTCGAGACCGATGGGCGCCGTGCCGTCGTCGCCTTCGGCCGCGATTTCCGGCAGGACGCGCTCAGGCGCGATTTCACCATCAACGCGCTCGGCCTCGATGCGGGGGGCGGGCTGCACGACTATGCCGACGGGCTCGCCGATCTTTCGCTGCGAAAGGTGCGTTTCATCGGCGCGGCGGGGCAACGCATCGCGGAGGATTACCTGCGCATCCTGCGCTTCTTCCGTTTCCATGCCCGCTACGGTGTCGGCGAGCCGGATCGCGTGGCGCTCGATGCCTGCATCGCCGGGCGCGCGGGACTGGAGGGGCTGTCGCGCGAGCGGGTCTGGGCGGAGCTGCGCAAGCTGCTGGCCGCGCCGCGTGCTGCAGAAACCCTGCAGGCGATGGCAGGCGCCGGGCTGCTGATGCCGGTGATCGGCGGCGTGCCCCGCCTCTCGCGCTTCGCAGCGATCGCCGGGGAGGCGGGGGAGGGCGTCTACCCGGCCTTCCGGCTGGCGGCGCTGGCGGTCTCGATTACCGAGGATACGCTCCGGCTGCGCGAGCGGCTGCGGCTGTCGAATGCCGAGTTCGAGCGGATTTCAAGCATCGCCGCGGTGCTGGAGGCGCTGTCCGGCAAGGGCGCGCTGCCGGAGATCGCGAGCCTACGCCGCCTGGCTCACCGCATCGGAGCCGATGCCGTCGCGGGCGGGCTGGTGCTGCTGGGCCCCGACGGCGCATCGACTGAAATTCAAGCGCGGATCGCCGAACTGGCTCGGACGCCGCCTTTCCTGCCGACCGGCAAGGAGGTGCTGGCGCTCGGTGTCGCAGCCGGCCCGAAGGTCGGACAGGTGCTCGAGGCGGCGCGCGAGGCCTGGATCGAGGCGGGCTGTCCGGCGGGGCGGGAGGCGCAATCGCGGATGCTGGGCGAGGCCGCCGCTGGGGCGAATGGCTGACCGGCAGGTCTTGGAACGGCCCGGTGCTCAGGCGACCTCCTTCATCCCCGCGCGTTCGTAAAGCCGCCTCGCACCGGTCGGATTGTCGAGCTCGACCTTGAGATTGACGGCATCGGCGCCGCGGGCGGCGAAGGTGGTGAAGACCAGTCGGAGGAGGGCCTCCCCGAGACCCTGCCGTCGCGCCGAGGGATGGACCACGAGGTCCTTGATGAAGGCCGAGCTCCAGCACAGGCAGATCGCGGCGACGGCATCGCCGGTGCCGCGGACGACGAAGACCAGGGCCGGATCGAAATCGCTATCGGCCAGGAGGGCGGCCCGCCAATCCTCGAATGGAGGGACATGGCTGCCACCGAGGCCGTAGCCAAGCGTCAGCAGTTCATGAAGCGCCGGCAGGTCGGCGATCGCGAACGGCGCGAGGCGATATCCCGCAGGCCAGGTCGGAGCCGGTACAGGTATCGCCAGATCGCGCCGCATGCGGACCCATGGCTTCACGGCCAGCGCACCGTAGGCGGCAGCGAGGATAGGATCGAATCGACATTGCCGCCGGTCTTCAGGCCGAAGATCGTGCCGCGGTCGTGGAGCAGGTTGAACTCGACATAGCGGCCGCGGCGGACCTGCTGCTCATGCCGGTCGGCCTCGGTCCAGGGCGTGCCGAGATTGGCGCGCATGATCTTCGGGTAGATGTCGAGGAAGGCCTCGCCGACGGCGCGGGTGAAGGCGAGGTCGGCCTCCGGCTCGCCGCTCCAGACATAATCGTAGAAGATGCCGCCGATGCCGCGCGGCTCGTTGCGATGCTTCAGGAAGAAGTATTCGTCGCACCAGGCCTTGAAGCGGGCATAGTCGGCGACGCCGGCATGGGCCTCGCAAGGCGCCCGCATCGCGGCGTGGAAGGCCTGCGCGTCCGGGTCGTCCTGCTCGCGGCGGCGCACCAGCACCGGCGTCAGGTCGGCGCCGCCGCCGAACCAGGGCTTGGTCGTCACGACGAAGCGGGTGTTCATGTGCACGGTCGGCGCGTGCGGATTCCAGGGATGGGCGATCAGCGAGATGCCGGTCGCATGAAAGCGCGGATCCTCGGCCGACCCCGGGATCTGGCCGGCGAATTCCGGCGCGAAGGTGCCATGCACGGTCGAGACGTGGACGCCGACCTTCTCGAAGACGCGGCCGCTCATCAATGACATCACGCCACCACCGCCGGGCGCGCCGTCATGGTTGCGACGCTGCCAGGGGGTGCGGACGAAGCGGCCGGGCGTCGCGGTCTCCGGCGGATAGGGGCCGACGGCCTCGTCCTCAAGCGCCTCGAAGGCGGCGCAGATGCGGTCGCGCAGGCTCTCGAACCAGGCGGCGGCACGCGGCTTCAGCGCCTCCACGGTCGCAGGGTCGAAGCTTTGGCTCGCGATCTCTTGCTTGTGCATGTCTCTACTCGTTTGAACGCGTCAGGCCGCCGGGCCGGAATAGCCGCCAAGCTGCCGCAAGGCCTCGCCAACTACCAGTGCGGCAGCGATCGCGACATTGAGCGAACGCAAGCCCGGGCGCATCGGCACATGCACGCTGGCCTCGGCCGCCGCCGCGACCTCGGGCAGGACACCGGCCGATTCGCGCCCGACCAGGACGATATCGCCCGGCTGGAAGGCGAATTCGGTATGGGCGGTCGCGCCGTCTGTCTCGGCCAGCACGAGGCGGTGGCCGGCCTGGCGGCGCCAATTCTCGAAGGCGCCGAAGGAAATATGCCGCGTGATCGCGGCGCGCTCGAGATAGTCCATGCCCGAGCGGCGGAAATTGCGGTCCGAGACGTCGAAGGAGGCCGGCTCGACGATGTCGACGGCGATGCCGAGGCAGGCCGCCATGCGGATCATCGTGCCGGCGTTCTGCGGGATGTCGGGCTGGTAGAGGGCAAGGCGCAACATGGCCTGCGTCATGCGGCCGGCGCGCGGCGGGCGTCAAGTTGCGGTGTGGCCATGCTCTGGCCCTCGGCTGTCATGCGGCCCATATAGCAGGGCGTCATCATCACCAGCATGCCGGTCCGAGGAGGGCGGTTCCATGTTCGCCCCGCTGTTCCGGTTCCTCGAAAGCCGCGTCGACGTCTTCGAGCCCTTCGACGAGACCCGTACGCCGCCGCGCGGCGTCTTCCCCTTCATGTGGCACCACATCAAGGGCGTGAAGGGCTGGATGGCGCTGATCATGCTGACCGGCCTCGGCTTTTCCGGCATCGAGGCGGCGATGTATCTGATGGTCGGCTGGTTCGTCGACCTGCTGACGACGCAGTCGCCGCAGACGGTGTTCCGCGAGCATGGCTGGCTGCTCGCCGGCGCGGCCTTCCTCGTCGTCGTGGTGCGGCCGCTGATCTATTTCGCCAACCACGCCATCGTCGACCAGGTCGTGGTGCCGCAGATCACCAACCAGATCCGCTGGCGCAACCATGTCTACACGCTCGGCCACGCGCTCTCCTATTTCCAGAACGATTTCGCGGGCCGGCTCTCCGCGCGGGTGATCCAGGCCGGCCAGGCCATTCGCGGCGCCACCATCGAGGTGATCGACGATCTCTGGTACGCGCTGATCTTCGCCTCGGTCGCGATCGGCTTCTTCGGCTCGACCAGCCTCTGGCTCGCTTTGCCGGTGATCGTCTGGCTCGCGGCCTATGTCGCGCTGCTGGTCTATTTCGTGCCGCGCGCCAAGAAGCGCTCGGAGGCGAACTCGCTCGGCCGCTCGACCACGACCGGGCGCATCGTCGATGCCTACTCGAATATCCTCACGGTCAAGCTCTTCGCCCGCGCCGATGCCGAGCGCTCGGCGGTGCGCGATTCGCTGACGCGCTGGAACGATTCCTTCCTCAACCTGTCGCGGCTGATCACCGGGGTCAGCGTCATCCTGCAGACCATGAACAGCCTGCTCGTCGTGGTGACGGCCTGGCTGTGCCTGATGCTGTGGAGCCAGGGCGAAATGACCCCCGGCGCGGTGGCTGCGTCAATCGGTCTCGTCCTGCGCCTCGTCCAGATGTCGACCTGGCTGATCCACCTCGTGCGCGGCATCTTCGAGAACATCGGCTCGGTGCAGGAGAGCATGGAGACGATCGCCAAGCCGCACGATCTCAGCGACGCGCCGGACGCAAAGCCGCTGGCTGTTACTCAAGGCGCCGTGCACTTCGAGCACGTCCGCTTCAACTATGGCCGCAAGACGGGGCTGTTCGAGGATCTCGACCTCGCGATCGGCCCAGGCGAGAAGGTCGGTCTGGTCGGGCCGTCGGGTGCCGGCAAGTCGACCCTGGTCAACCTCCTGCTGCGACTCTACCCGCTGGAAAGCGGCCGCATCCTAATCGACGGGCAGGACATCGCCGGGGTCACGCAGGAATCGCTGCGGGCCCAGATCGGCATGGTGACGCAGGATAATTCGCTGCTGCACCGCTCGATCGGCGACAACATCGCCTATGGCAAGATCGGCGCGACGCAGGCCGAGATCGCCGAGGCCGCCCGGCGCGCCGCCGCCCATGACTTCGTGCTCGGCCTGACTGATCAGGACGGGCGCAAAGGCTTCGAATCGCGGGTCGGAGAGCGCGGCGTCAAGCTGTCCGGCGGTCAGCGCCAGCGCATCGCGATCGCCCGCGTGCTGCTCAAGGATGCACCGATCCTGATCCTTGACGAGGCGACTTCGGCCCTCGATTCGGAGGTCGAGGCCGAGATCCAGGCCCAGCTCGCCACGTTGATGGAAGGCAAGACGGTGATCGCGATCGCCCACCGGCTTTCGACGATCGCGGCGCTCGACCGGCTGATCGTGCTCGACAAGGGCAGAATCGTCGACAGCGGCAGCCATGCCGAGCTCGTCGCGCGCGGCGGCCTCTATGCCCGGCTCTGGGCGCGCCAGTCGGGCGGCTTCCTGGCGCTGGCGGACAGCGACGAAATTCCGGCCTGACCCAGCCGCACAGCAGAGATGCTGCAATGCGACGGGCTGCGGCGAGCGCGACAGTAGACTTCATCAAAACTGCATGCCAAAGAGCCCCGAGCCGACAAGCTGCCTCACGGCGGCCGAGGCTGGCGTTCGCATTGCGGGCGCCTGACATTTTGTTTGAGCCGGCAGGGCCGGCGGCCGAGTAGGGAACTGGATCGTGGCGCACGCGACCGAGACGACAGGCACCGAGACCACCCGCCGCGACTTCCTGATGCTGGCGACCGGGGCTGCAGGCATTGTTGGAGCCGGCGCCGTGCTGGTGCCGCTGATCAGCCAGCTCGCCCCCGACGCGCAGACTGTCGCCGCCGGCGCACCGATCGACCTCGACCTTTCGCCGATCGCGGAAGGCCAGGCGATCAAGCTGTTCTGGCGCGGCAAGCTGATCTTCGTGCGTCACCGCACCAAGAAGGAGATCGACGAGGCGCGCGCGGTCAACGTCGCGACCCTGCCCGATCCGCAGACCGACCAGGCCCGGGTCAAGGAAGGCCATGAGCAGTTCCTCGTGGTCTACGGCAACTGCACCCATCTCGGCTGCGTGCCGCTCGGCAATGCGCCCGGCGACAACAAGGGCGATTACGATGGCTGGTTCTGCCCCTGCCACGGCTCGCATTACGATTCGTCGGGCCGCATCCGGAAGGGGCCTGCGCCGCTCAATCTTCCGGTCCCGCCCTACGCATTCACGGCGGACGCCAAGATCAGGATCGGCTGAGCCTGCGTAATCGGGCGAGGACGGCATTCAGCGGATTTGAGAGAGCTTGAGGCAAGCAGCATGAGCGGTCACAGCACCTATCAACCGAAGACGGGTATCGAGCGTTGGCTCGACGCGCGCCTGCCGATCGTGCGGCTGATGCACGATTCGGCGGTGTCCTATCCGGTGCCGCGCAACCTCAACTATCTCTGGACCTTCGGCGGCATCCTGATGTTCATGCTGGTGGCGCAGATCGTCACCGGCATCATCCTGGTGATGCACTACACCCCGCATGCCAGCATGGCCTTCAACTCCGTCGAGCACATCATGCGCGACGTGAACTATGGCTGGCTGCTGCGCTACCTGCACTCCAACGGCGCCTCGATGTTCTTCGTCGCCGTCTACATCCACATCTTCCGTGGCCTCTATTACGGCTCGTACAAGGCGCCGCGCGAGGTCCTCTGGATCCTCGGCGTCGTGATCTTCCTGCTGATGATGGCCACCGCCTTCATGGGCTACGTCCTGCCCTGGGGCCAGATGTCCTTCTGGGGCGCGACCGTCATCACCAACCTGTTCTCGGCCCTGCCGGTGATCGGCGAGACGATCGTAACCTTCCTGTGGGGCGGCTACTCGGTCGACAACCCGACGCTGAACCGCTTCTTCTCGCTGCACTATCTCCTGCCGTTCATGATCTTCGGCGTGGTGATCCTGCACGTCTGGGCGCTCCACCATGTCGGCCAGAACAACCCGACCGGTGTCGAGGTGAAGAACGTCGCCAAGGACACGGTGCCGTTCACGCCCTACGCGACGATCAAGGACCTGTTCGGCATGGTCTGCTTCATCTTCGTGTTCGCCTATTTCGTGTTCTACCAGCCGAACTTCATGGGTCACGCCGACAACTACATCCCGGCGAACCCGGCGGCGACGCCTGCCCACATCGTGCCGGAATGGTATTTCCTGCCCTTCTACGCGATCCTGCGCGCCATCCCGGACAAGCTCGGCGGCGTTCTCGCCATGGGTGCGGCCATCGTCGTCCTCGCCTTCCTGCCCTGGATCGACACCTCGAAGATCAAGTCGATGACCTATCGTCCGATCGCCCGTCAGTTCTTCTGGGCGTTCCTCGTGGTCTGCATCGCGCTCGGCTATCTCGGCGCCATGCCGGCGGAAGGCGGCTACGTCATCGCCTCGCAGATCTTCACCGTTCTCTATTTCGGCTACTTCGTCGCGCTGGCTCTGATCGGCATCTTCGAGCGGCCGCGGCCCCTGCCGGCTTCCATCGCGGACTCGGTGCTGGAAAACATCAAGAGTGGCTCCGGCGCGCGCCTCGGTGCAGCCACCGCCTCCGAACCGAACGCCAAGGGTTGATGAGACCATGCGCATGATCCCTTTCCGTCTCACGATCGCAGCTGGCCTCGCCGTCATGGCGCTGGCCGGCCCGGCCTTCGGCGCCGGCGACCGCATCAAGCCGCCGGCCGAGACCTGGTCCTTCTCCGGTCCCTTCGGCAGGTTCGATCAGGCCCAGCTCCAGCGCGGCTTCAAGGTCGTCAAGGAAGTCTGCGCCAGCTGCCACTCGATGAACCTGATCCGGTTCCGCAACCTGTCGCAGCCGGGCGGCCCGGGCTTCACCGCCTCGCAGGTCGCGGCGCTGGCCCAGACCTACCAGATCAAGGACGGCCCGAACGATGCGGGCGAGATGTTCGAGCGGCCCGGCCGGGCGGCGGACGCCTTCCCGGCGCCCTTCCCGAACGAGCAGGCGGCCCGCGCCGCGAGCGGCGGCGCCTTTCCGCCGGACCTCTCGGTCCTGGCCAAGGCGCGTACCTATGAGCGCGGCTTCCCCTGGTTCATCTTCGACATCTTCACGCAGTACCAGGAGCAGGGACCGGACTACATCACGGCGCTGCTGCGGGGCTATACCGAGCCGCCGGCCGGCCACGCGCCGCTGCTGCCGGGCCAGTACTTCAACACCTATATGCCCGGCCATCTGATCGCGATGCCGCAGCCGCTCAATGACGGCCAGGTAGAGTATCCGAAGGGTCCGGACGGCAAGCCGCAGGTGCCGGAGACGGTGGCGCAATACGCCAAGGACGTCTCGGCCTTCCTGGTCTGGACTGCCGAGCCGCATCTCGAGGCGCGCAAGCGCATCGGCATGCAGGTCATGCTGTTCCTGATCATCTTCGCGGGCCTGCTCTACTACACCAAGAAGAAGGTCTGGTCGCGCCTGCCCGAGCACGCCTCGTCGCACTGAGCGAGACCTGAGTTGAAAAGGGCCCCGGCGACGGGGCCCTTTTTGTTATTGGGGGCTTCGGTCATTCCTGGGCGCCGCGAAGCGGCCAGCCCGGAATGACGGCGCGGCTCCACCGCCCGGGACGACGCGTTTGCTCGAACGCGCCGCCGTGTTGCGGCTGTCACGAATCTCGATCCTTATCCGGCAAGCATCGGAGAGCGGACATGGCTGAAGCGGTTCTGGGAATCATCGGTGGGTCGGGCATTTACGACCTGCCGGGGCTGACCGATCTGCGCGAGGAGCGCATCGACAGCCCCTGGGGCGAGCCTTCCGATGTGCTCCGCATCGGGCGGATGGGACAGACGAAGATCGTCTTCCTGCCGCGCCATGGCCGCGGCCATGCGATCCCGCCCTCCGAGATCAACTATCGCGCCAATATCGACGTGCTGAAGCGCGCCGGAGTCACCGATCTGGTCTCGCTCTCGGCCTGCGGCTCCTACAAGGCCGAGCTCTATCCCGGCCTGTTCGTGCTGGTCGACCAGTTCGTCGACCGCACGGCCGGACGTCAGAACTCGTTCTTCGGCCGGGGCTGCGTCGCCCATGTCTCGCTGGCGCATCCCGTCGGCCCGGCGCTGCGCCAGCGGATAGCCGATGCGGCGCGAGCCGAGGCGCTGCCTTTCGTCGATGGCGGCACGCTCGTCACCATGGAAGGCCCGCAATTCTCGACCTATGCGGAATCGCTGACCTATAAAGGCCTCGGCTACGATCTGATCGGCATGACGGCGATGCCCGAGGCCAAGCTCGCCCGCGAGGCCGAGATCACCTATGCGACCGTCGCGATGGTGACCGATTACGATTGCTGGCACGAGGAGCACGGCGCGGTCGACGTCGCCTCGGTGATCGCGGTGCTGCACGAGAACGCCGACAAGGCGCGCCGGCTGGTGGCGCGGCTCGCCGCGGATTTTCCGGCCGAACGTCAGCCCTGTCCCGTCGGCTCGGACAAGGCGCTCGACTTCGCTCTGATCACGGCGCCGGCGTTCCGCGACCCCGCTTTGCTCGCCAAGCTCGATGCCGTGGCGGGGCGGGTGCTGCGGCCGCTCGGCTGAGTTCCGCCTGCCTCAGGTGCACGCGCGGCCGGATTCGTCTCACACGGACGAGCAGGGCGGGGCTCATGCGGAAACAGGTTCCCACCGCTTCGCCTCCTGCTCTAAGAGGAGGCAGCGCAGCCGATGGAAGACCCGATGGACCGGACCCTTTTTGCCGATCTCAAGAACGCGATCCGGACCATACCCGACTATCCCAGGCCGGGAATCCTGTTCCGAGACATTACAACGCTGCTCGGTGATGCGCGCGCCTTCCGGCGGGCGGTCGACGAGTTGGTGCAGCCCTTCGCCGGGCTGAAGATCGCCAAGATCGCCGGCATCGAGGCGCGCGGCTTCATTCTCGGCGGAGCGGTGGCGCACCAGCTCTCGGCCGGCTTCGTGCCGGTGCGCAAGAAGGGCAAGCTGCCGCACCAGACCGTGAGCATGCCCTATTCGCTGGAGTATGGCAGCGACGAGATCGAGGTCCACAAGGACGCGGTCCGGCCGGGCGAGCGCGTGCTGCTCGTCGACGATCTCGTCGCGACCGGCGGCACGGCGGAGGGCGCGGTCAAGCTGCTCTCCTCGCTGGGAGCGGAGGTCGTGGCCGCCTGCTTCATTGTCGACCTGCCGGATCTCGGCGGTGCCGACAAGGTCCGCCGTCTCGGCGTGCCGGTGCGCACACTGGTCTCCTTCGAAGGGCATTGAGGCGGGCATGAAGATCGCTGGAAAAGCCTATCGCACGATCTGGCTGGGCGAGGATGGCTGGAGCGTCGTGGTCATCGACCAGACCAGGCTGCCTTTCAGCTTCGAGACGGTCCGGCTGACGCAGGTCGGGGAGGCGGCTGCAGCGATCCGCGACATGATCGTGCGGGGCGCCCCGCTGATCGGTGCGACCGCCGCCTATGGTGTGGCGCTCGCCCTGCGGGGCGATAGCTCGGATGCCGCGCTGGAACAGGCGCTCGCTTTGCTGGGGGCGACGCGTCCGACCGCGGTCAACCTGCACTGGGCGCTGGCGCGGATGCGGACGCGGCTGATCGACATGCCGGAGACGGAGCGCGTCGCGGCCGCCTATGCCGAGGCCGCAGCGATCTGCGACGAGGATGTCGCGCTCTGCCG
The DNA here is from genome assembly GCF_053618995.1 of Allobosea sp. NPDC055594. Taxonomy (NCBI): domain Bacteria; kingdom Pseudomonadati; phylum Pseudomonadota; class Alphaproteobacteria; order Hyphomicrobiales; family Alloboseaceae; genus Allobosea; species Allobosea sp. NPDC055594. Next base: position 168,778 of record NZ_JBSHIO010000008.1, on the reverse strand, counting down.
TGCCATCGGCGAGCATGGCCTCGGGCTGATCCGCGCCATCGCGGCGGGCAAGCCGGCCGGCGAGCGGATCAATATCCTGACGCATTGCAATGCCGGCTGGCTCGCCACCGTCGACTGGGGCACGGCGCTGGCGCCGATCTATCTCGCGCATGATGCGGGCATCCCGGTGCATGTCTGGGTCGACGAGACACGGCCGCGCAATCAGGGCGCGGCGCTGAGCGCCTATGAGCTTGGAGCGCATGGCGTGCCGCATACGGTGATCTCCGATAATGCCGGCGGCCATCTGATGCAGCATGGCGAGGTCGATATGGTGATCGTCGGCACCGACCGGACGACGGCGACCGGCGATGTCGCCAACAAGATCGGCACCTATCTCAAGGCGCTGGCCGCGCATGACAACGGCGTGCCGTTCTATGTCGCGCTGCCCTCGCCGACGATCGACTGGTCGCTCAGCGACGGGCTCGCCGAGATCCCGATCGAGGAACGCGCGGCCGGCGAGGTCACGCATCTGCGCGGACTGGGCGCCGATGGCCGTCCGGGGCTCTTCCAGGTCACGGCGCCGGGTAGCCCGGCGGCCAACCCGGCCTTCGACGTTACGCCGGCCCGGCTCGTCACCGGCCTCGTCACCGAGCGCGGCGTCGCGCCGGCGAGCTTCGAGGGGCTGAGCCGGCTTTTCCCCGAATTGGCGCAGGAGCGCGTGAAATGACCGAGACTGAACTTCGCCAAGGGATCGTCGAGGTGGCGCAGGCGATCGACCGTGCCGGATTCTGCCCGTCGAAATCGGGCAATGTCTCGGCCCGCTTCGAAGGCGGGCTGCTGATCACGCCGTCTGGTCTGCCCTATGCGAAGACCAAGCCGCAGGATCTGCTCCATTTGACGCTGGACGGTACCGTGCTCTCCGGAGCGGGCAAGCCCTCCTCGGAATGGCCGTTCCATACCGAGATCTACAAGGCGCGCCCGGATGCGCAGGCGATCGTTCATACGCATTCGCCGCGCGCGACCGCGCTCGCCAGCGCTCGTCGCGGCATTCCGGCCTTCCATTACATGATCGCGCTCTGCGGCGGGGCCGATGTGCGCTGTGCCGAATACGCCACCTTCGGCACGCCTGAACTGGCGGCGAATGCGGTGAAGGGGCTGGAGGGCCGCAAGGCGGTGCTGCTCGCCAATCACGGGGTGATCGCGCTCGGTGGCAGCCTTGCTGGCGCCCACACCATCGTCGCCGAGGTCGAGAACCTCGCGGGGCAATATCTCGACCTGCTCGCGTCCGGGCTCGAACCGGTGATTCTCGATGCGGCCGAGATGGAGCGGGTCTCGGCGAAGTTCGCGGGTTACGGAAAGGTCGGATGATCTTAAGGGCGCATCTTACTGCTTGTTAAGGCCTCTTCTCTAATCAAGGGGCATGAAGCTCTCGCGCTATCTGCTCGATTCGCTCGACGCCCTCGGTATCGGGGCCTGCGAATACGATGCCGATATGCGGGCTCTAGGCTGGAACGGCACCTTCCTGCAGTTCTTCCCAGAGGATGAGGGCGAGATCTATGTCGGCGAGCCCTATGCCGACAATCTGCTGCGCTTCTACCGGCGCCGTCTGCCGCCCGAGGAGCTGCCGGATATCGACCGGCATGTGGCGGAAGGGGTCGCGCGCCACGAGAATCAGACGCAACCTTTCGAGTTCATCCATAACGGGCGGCGCCTGCGCGCCGCCTCGCTGCAGGCGCCGGATGGCGGGCGTGTGCGCCTGTGGCAGCGACTCGATGTCGACAGCCAGGCCGAGACGGCGCCCGAGATGACGCTGCCGCTGATCGACGCGCTGCCCTTCATTCCCGATGGCGCGACGATCCTCGATGCGAATGAGCGGATCATCGCGGCCAACAATGCCTTCCGCCGCCTCTACGGCCTGCCGCGCGGCGCGGCGGTGGTGGGGCGCAAGCTCGACGAGATCATTGTCCGCTGCTGGTCGGGCTTCCCGCCGGTCGGTGCCTGGCGCGCTGCCATCAGCAACGGGCTGCGTTATGACGGGGTGCCCTTCGAGATCGAGCTGCCGGGCCAGCGCTGGCTCAGGCTGATCGCACGGCACAGCGCCGGCGGCCTCAGTTTCTTCACCCATGCCGACATCACCGTCGCCAAGCGCCAGCAGATGGAACTGCTGGAGGCCCAGGAGGCACTGCGCCGGGCCAATGCCGCGCTGGCGGAGCTGGCCGAGACGGATGGGTTGACGGGGCTTGCCAACCGGCGCCGCTTCGTCGCGCGCTTGGCGGAGGCGGTCGCGCTGGCGCAGCCGGTCTCGCTGATGATGATCGATGCCGACCACTTCAAGTCGATCAATGACCGTTTCGGCCATCTGGTCGGAGATGCCTGCCTGCGGATGATCGCGAAGGTCGTCGCCGACCAGGTCGCCCCGGTCTCGGCGCTGGTGGCGCGGATCGGCGGTGAGGAATTCGGTGTTCTGCTCGCCGGACAGCGCCTGGAGGCCGCGCATGACATCGCCGGAGCCATTCGCCGCGCGCTCGACCAGGTGTGCTGGCAGAAGCTGCATCCCGAGCTGACGGCGGTGACGGTCTCGATCGGGCTCGGAGCCGGGCAGGGGCCGCTCGACGGTACCGGCCTGCACGCCCAGGCGGACGAGGCGCTCTATGCGGCCAAGCGCAATGGCCGTGACCGGATCGAGACGGCGGGCGGGCCGCTCGGCCCGAGGCGCGCCGCCAGCTGATCAGCTGCGGCGCTCGACGAAGGCGCAGCCTTCGAAGCTGAATACGGTCTCGCCGTTCTGGTTGACGCCGGTATTGTGGTGGAAGAACAGCCCCCATTGCGGCCGCGAAGCGCTGGCGCGCTTGTCGACGATCCTGGAGTGATAGGTGATGCGGTCGCCGGCATAGACCGGCTTCAGCCAGCGCAGATTCTTGAAGCCGGGGGAGGGGCCGAGGCGCGGCGGGCTTCCGGCTCCTAAGGCGGCCCTGAACGCGGCCTCCTGGCGGCGGCGGTGGACGACCATCGCGGCCATCCAGCCTGCGGCCGTGTGCCAGCCGGAGGCGCAAAGTGCGCCGAAGGAGCTGTTGCGGGCCGCCGCCTCGTCCATATGGAAGGGCTGCGGGTCGAAGGAACGGGCGAAGGCGACGATCTCGTCCGGCGTGAAGACAAGGCTGCCGAGCTCGTGGCTCTCGTCGAGGACGAGGTCGTCGAAGAAACGGGCGGGGATCGCCGGGCCGGCAGCCGGCTCGACCTCGCTGGTCCGGCCGGGGGCGAGATAGCTGCGCGAATGCGCCAACCAGTCGCCTGCCGGCGTCTCGAAGCCGGAGCCGCGGCGGCCGAACATGATCCAGTAGGTCTGCTCCAGGGCGGGCTTGTCGTCCTGGTTCAGCAGCTCGCAGCGGAAGCGGACGAGGCCCATCTCCGGCCGGGAGCGGGATTCGCGCGTCTCCAGGATGGTGTGCCGGGCCGAGAGCCGGTCCTGAGGCCGGATCGGGCGCAGCCACTTCACCTCCTCGATGCCGGGCGAGCCCATCGAGGTCGATTCGAGAATGAAGCTTTCGGTGATCAGACGCATCAGCAGGGCACAGCTGTGCCAGCCCGACGCGATCAGGCCGCCGACGAAGCTGCCTTTCGCCGCTTCCGGATCGGTATGGAAGTCCTGGGCGTCGAAGCGCGAGGCGAAGGCGACGAGGTCGGCCTGCGTGATTTCGAGCTTCTCCGTCTCGATGACCTGACCGGCGGCGAAATCCTCGAAATACCGCATCGCGCCGGGCTCAGTTGGCGAAGCGGAAATGCAGCACGTCGCCGTCGGCGACGACATATTCCTTGCCTTCGAGCCGGAACTTGCCGGCCTCGCGCGCGCCTGCCTCGCCCTTGTGGGCGATGTAGTCGTCAAAGGCGATGGTCTCGGCCCGGATATAGCCCTTCTCGAAATCGGTATGGATGACGCCGGCTGCGGCCGGGCCCTTGGTGCCGTCCTCGATCGTCCAGGCGCGTGCCTCCTTGGGGCCGACGGTGAAATAGGTGACGAGGTTGAGCAGGGCGTAGCCGGCCCGGATCACCCGGTTGAGGCCGGGCTCCTCGAGGCCGACCGCGTCGAGATAGTCCTTCTGGTCGGCCTGCGGCAGCACCGCGATCTCGCTCTCGATCTTGGCGGAGACGACGACGGCGACCGCGCCTTCCTCGGCGGCGCGCGCCTTGACCAGCTCGGAGAAGGCATTGCCCTTGTCGGCGCTCGCCTCCTCGACATTGCAGACATAGAGCACGGGCTTGGAGGAGAGCAGGCCGAGCATGGCGAAGGCCTTGCGCTCCTCGGCGGCGACCTGAACCAGGCGGGCCGGCTTGCCGTCACGCAGCAAAGTGAGGCAGCGGTTCATCAGCTCGGCCGCTTCCTTGGCCTCCTTGTCGCCGGACTTGGCCTTCTTCTCCAGCGGCTGCACGCGCTTCTCGAGGCTTTCGAGGTCGGCCAGCATCAGCTCGGTCTCGATGGTCTCGATATCGTCGATCGGCGAGATCTTGCCTTCGACATGGGTGATGTCGCCATCCTCGAAACAGCGCACGACATGGGCGATGGCGTCGCATTCGCGGATATTGGCGAGGAACTGGTTGCCGAGGCCTTCGCCACGCGAGGCACCGCGGACCAGCCCGGCGATGTCGACGAAGGTCAGCCGGGTCGGGATGATCTCCTTCGAGCCGGCGATGGCGGCGAGCTTCTCCAGCCGGTCATCGGGAACCGCGACATCGCCGACATTCGGCTCGATCGTGCAGAAGGGATAGTTTGCCGCCTGGGCCGCCGCGGTCTGCGTCAGCGCGTTGAACAGGGTCGACTTGCCGACATTCGGCAGGCCGACGATACCGCATTTGAAGCCCATTTTCGCTCGCTCGTCAGTGGCGGCCGCGCTTCGGCGGCTGCTGTCGAATTATTGGTTTCTCAGGGGCGTTATTGGTGCCCGGCCGCAAAAATACAAGATGGCAGGCCGGAAAGGTGGCCGGTGTGAAACTGCATGGCGTGGCGCTCTGGGTGTCGAAAGCTCCCGGCAGCGCCCGCCCCCGCTCAGTCGGCCTTCTCGCCGAGGCGCTTTACCGCGCCATGGCCGCGTGCCTCCATGAAGAGATGGACCTTGTTCTGGAAGCCGGTATCGTCATGGGCGGCGAGCAGGGCGGCATTATCGGCGCAGGCTGAGCAGAGATCCTCGACCCAGGGCTCCTCCGCCTTGCCGAAATCGTTCAGCACATAGGCGTGGACGAGGGCCTTGTCGCCGGGATGGCCGATGCCCATGCGCACGCGGCGATACTCGTTTCCAATCGCGGCCGTGGTCGAGCGCAGCCCGTTATGCCCGGCATTGCCGCCGCCGAGCTTGATCCGCAGCTTGGCCGGCGCAAGGTCGAGCTCGTCATGGAAGACGATTACGTCGGCCGGCGCGACCTTGTAGAAGCGCGCCGCCTCGCCGATGGCCCGGCCGGACTCGTTCATATAGGTCTGCGGCTTGAGCAGCAGGACCTTTTCGTTGCCGATCGTGGCTTCGCTGGCCTGGCCCTGGAAGCGCACGCGCCAGGGCGCGGCGCGGCAGGCACGGGCGATCTCGTCGACCGCCATGAAGCCGATATTGTGGCGGTTGCGCGCATAGCGCGTGCCCGGATTGCCGAGGCCGGCGAAGATCAGCATTCCTGCTCTCCAGCATCTGCCAAAAGAAAACGGCCGGGCGAGCCCGGCCGTCTGACGGTAGTCGCCCCGTATGGCGAAACGGCCCTGATCAGGCCTTGGCGGCTTCCGTCTCGGCAGCCGCTTCGGCCTCGGCATCGACCGTCGGCGGCACGATCGTGACCAGCGTGAGGTTGTCACGCGAGGTCAGCGAGACGCCGGCCGGCAGCTTGATGTCGTTGCTGTGGAGGGTGTCGCCGACCTCGAGGCCAGCGACCGAGACTTCGAGGAAGTCCGGGATGCTCTCGGGAGCGACGTCGATCTCGACGGTGTGCTCGACGATCTGCATGGTCCCGCCGTTCTTCAGGCCAGGGCTGTCCTCCTGGCCGACGACGTGCACGGGGACCTGGACCTTGATGGTCTGGCCGGCGGCGACGCGCAGGAAGTCGACATGCAGCGGGGTGTCGCGGACCGGGTCGAGCTGGTAGTCACGCGGGATGACGCGGGTCTTCTTGCCGTCGACGTCGATCTCGAGCAGCGTGGTCAGGAAGTGGCCCGCATAGATCATCAGGCGGGTCTGGTTGGCATTGAGCGCGATGGCCTGAGGGGCTTCGCCGGCGCCGTAGATGACGGCGGGGGTGAGGCCCTGACGACGAACTGCCCGGGCGGCCCCCTTGCCGACCTGAGCGCGCGCCGAAGCCTGAATCTGCTTCACAGCGGTCATGGATCTAGTCCTTTGCAAATGACAAGGCCGCCTGATGGCGGCCGTCTCGATTCGCGCTCCTGCCTCCAAGGGTGTCAGTGGAGCGCAGGCAGGCTCATAGGCGAAATACCGGATGATCTCAACCCCTTCCGGCTCAGGCAGCCGTCGCGGCGTGCGTCGGACTCCGCGGCGCCGGCTTGCGCGGGCACAGCTCGCGGATGAGGTCGGGCACATCCTCGGCGGCAACGGCCCGGGAGAAGAGGTAGCCCTGGCCGAGGTCACAGCCCATGGCGCGCAGGCGTGCGAACTGCTCGGACGTCTCGATGCCTTCCGCGACGATCTTGACGCGGAGCCGGTTGGCGATGCCGACCAGTGCTTCGACGATGACGCTGCTGCGCGCGCCCGCCTCGATGCCGCCGATGAAGGAGCGGTCGATCTTGATGATGTCGACCGGAAAGTCGAGCAGATGCGTCAGCGAGGCGAAGCCGGTACCGAAATCGTCGAGCGCGACCTGGATGCCGCGCTCGCGCAGCGCTTCCATGGTGCGGGCCACGCCGTCGCGCCGGCCTCCCATGATGACCTGTTCGGTGATCTCGACGACGAGGTTGTCGAGTGGCAGCTGGGCGCGCTCGCAGGCGCGGGTGATGCGCTGGACGAGGTCGCCCTTCTGGAAGTCCGCCGTCGTGAAATTGATGCCGACATGGCGCAGATCGAGCCCGGCGCGCCGCCAGTTGGCCATGTCGGCCGTGACCGCCGCAAGCATCTGGCCCGAGATCCGGTAGGCGATCTTGGGATCGAGCATCGCCTCATGGAACTCGCCGGCGGCGACGATGCGGCCATCGTCGAGCCGCATCCGGGCCAGCGCCTCGACGCCTGAGACCTCTCCGGTGTCGAGGCGGACGACCGGCTGGTAGTGCGGCAGGACGCGTCCGCCTGCAAGGGCGTCGCCGACCGCCTGAACGATCTGCACGCGCCGCATCATCGTCGTGCGCAGGCCGTATTTGAACCTGACATAGCGGCCGCGGCGGGTCTCCTTGGCGTGATAGAGCGCGAAATCGGCGTTCTGGCGCAGGGTGACGCTGTCAGAGCCGTCGGCTCCCGCCAGGGCGGCGCCGATGGTGACGCTCGGGATGATGGTGTTGCCGGCGTAGTCGAAAGGCGCCGGCATGGCGGCGAGAATGCCGTTGGCGGCCGAGCGGAGCTGCGCAGTCTGGCCGCAATCCGGCAGCAGCACGGCGAATTCGTCGCCGCCGATGCGGAAGGCGGTGCCGGCGATCTGCGCCAGCCTGGCTGCGACCGTCTCGATCAGCCGGTCGCCGGTGGCGTGCCCCATCGTGTCGTTGACCGCCTTGAGATGGTCGATGTCGATCAGCAGCAGGGCAAAGCGTGGTTCGGCGCTGGCGGTCATGCGGGCGATGGCGTCGTTGAACTGCGCCCGGTTCGGCAGGCCGGTCAGGCTGTCGAAATAGGCGAGCTGATGATTGCGCGCCCTGACCTCGTCATGCTCGATCGCGATGGCGCAGAGATGGACGCAGGTCGCGACGATCCTGCGCTCCAGCGCGTCCGGGCCGCGCCTGCTGCGGTAGTAGAAGGCGAAGCTGCCGACCACGCGGCCGTCGCGGGCCTTGATCGGGCTCGACCAGCAGGCTCGCAGGCCAAGCGGCAGCACGAGATGCTCATAGCCCTGCCAGAGCGGATCGGTCGCGATGTCCGTGACCTCGACGGCGCAGCCGCGATGGATCGCGGTTCCGCAGGAGCCGGCCCGTGGTCCGGACGGAGCACCCCGAAGCGCGTCGGAGTAGCTCGCAGGCAGGCTCGGTGCGGCCAGCGGCTGCAGCCTCCGCTCGGCATCGGCGGCGACGACTGAGCAGACGATGTCGGGGGCGATGGCTTCGACCCGTAGGCACAGCGACAGCATGATAGCCGCCAGCTGCTCGCCGCGCGCGATCGCCTCCAGGGTTGCATTCTGCAGGGACTGGAGACGTTCGACGGAGTCCAAACAAGCCTCGGGGCAGCGACGAGCACGATCTGGCGATCATGCCGCAAGGGCATGAACCTCTGGTTGCGTCGTTGCCTCGAATTGTCGGGAAAATGCGCTCAGGCCGGTGCCAGGCCAAGCCGCTCGTCGCGCCGGCGCAACCAGTGCATCAGCGGCAGAGCCAGCAGCACCATCCAGGCCTTGCCGATGATCTGACCGCCGATGAAATCGAGGCTGCCGAACGCCAGCTGCAGGAAGACGATGCTGTCGACGACCAGGCCGATGAGGCCGGATGCGGCTACCGCCGCCACGAAGTTGCGGCGCTGAAGCGGGGTGTACACGGCGAAGTCGGTCAGCTCCGACAGCAGGAAGGCCGCCATCGAGGCGATGACGATGGCCGGCGGCGCGAGCAGCCCGGAGAGCAGGGCGCCCACGGCGATCGCGATCAGCGCCGCCTTCGCGCCCAGCCGACGCTGGACGATGTCGCGCAGCACGAGCGCGAGCCCGACCATCAGGACGCCGCTCGGCGCCATGACGCCCGGGGCGACCGGCACCAGGCAGGGCCCGTTCGGCACGCAGGCGGTACCGACATTGCCGATCAGCCAATTCGCTGCCGGAATGCTCAGCCCGAAGAGAACGAGGGCGATCAGCCCTTCGATGCGTCGTTGCCGGTCAGTCGTCATAACTCGGTCCGCTGTCGTCTGGAGCCGTCTGATAAGCCGCGAACCCCCTGGAGCGCAAATCGCAGGCGGGGCAGTGGCCGCAGCCATAGCCCCAGGCGTGCCGCCTGCTCCGGTCGCCGAGATAGCAGCTATGGCTGTCCTCGACCACCAGATCGAGCAGGGCCTGGCCGCCGAGCCGGCGCGCGAGCGCGAAGGTCTGGGCCTTGTCGCGCCACATCAGGGGCGTATGCAGCACCAGCCTGCGGTCGAGCCCGAGGCCGAGCGCGACCTGCATCGCCTTGATGGTGTCGTCGCGGCAGTCGGGATAGCCGGAATAATCGGTTTCGCAGACGCCGAGCACGATGTGCCGGCAATCGCGGCGATAGGCGAGGGCGGCGGCGAAGGAGAGGAAGATCAGGTTGCGGCCGGGCACGAAGGTCGTCGGCAAGCCGCTCTCGGCGAAGGCGATCTCGCTCTCGCTGGTCAGGGCGGTGTCCGAGATCTTGCCCAGCGTCGTCAGGTCGAGCAGATGATCGGGGCCGAGGCGCTCGGCATAGGTTTCGTCGAGCGCGGGCAGCTTGTCTCTGATCGTCAGCCGGGCTTCCAGCTCGATGCGATGGCGCTGGCCGTAGTCGAAGCCGACCGTCTCGACGGCGGCGAAGCGCTCCAGCGCCCAGGCGAGGGCGACGGTCGAATCCTGGCCGCCCGAGAAGAGGACGAGGGCGCGGGAATTGCTCATGGCATTCCAGTCGTCACGGCCGCAGCGTTGTCCCGGGTCGACCTTCGGTCGCCTGGGATGACGCTGCGTTTCCGAGCGATGACTTCAAAGGGGCGCTCTGCCGTTCAGTCGAACAGGCTGGAGACGCTGGTCTCGCTCGCGGTGCGTTCGATCGCCTCGCCCATCAGATTGGCGATGGAGATGACGCGAATGTTGCGCGCGACCTTCACCGCCTCGGTCGGCATGATCGAATCGGTGATCACCAGTTCCTTGAGCTTGGAATTGGCGATGCGCGCCACGGCGCCGCCGGAGAGCACGCCATGGGTGATGTAGGCGTAGACTTCCTTCGCGCCCTGTTCGAGCAGCGCCTCGGCGGCATTGCAGAGCGTGCCGCCGGAATCGACGATATCGTCGAGCAGGATGCAGGAACGGCCGGCGACCGTGCCGATGATGTTCATCACCTCCGACTCGCCCGGCCGGTCGCGCCGCTTGTCGACGATGGCGAGCGGCGCATCGATGCGCTTGGCGAGGGCGCGGGCGCGCACGACGCCGCCGACATCCGGCGAGACGACCATGGCGTTCTTCCAGTCGAGCCGGTCCTTGATGTCGCGCGCCATCAGCGGGGCGCCGAACAGGTTGTCGGTCGGGATATCGAAGAAGCCCTGGATCTGGCCGGCATGCAGGTCGAGCGTCAGCACCCGGTCGACGCCGGCATGGGTGATCAGATTGGCGACGAGCTTGGCCGAGATCGGGGTGCGGCCCGAGGCGCGCCGGTCCTGCCGCGCATAGCCGAAATAGGGGATCACCGCCGTGATGCGCCGGGCCGAGGAGCGGCGCAGGGCGTCGGTGATGATCAGCAGCTCCATCAGGTGGTCATTGGTCGGGAACGAGGTCGACTGGATGACGAAGACATCCTGGCCGCGGACGTTCTCCTGGATCTCGACGAAGACCTCCATGTCGGCGAAGCGCCGCACGGAAGCCTTGGCGAGCGGGATACCGAGCGAGGCGCAGATCGCCTCCGCAAGCGGCCGGTTGGAGTTGCCGGCGACGACTTTGATCGAGGAATTCATACCGAGCGCACCAGAAACGCAGACGGGAATGGCCGCCCGCGGGGCGGTTCAGATTGGAGCGGCTCATAACAGTGCGATGACGCCGAGTCGACAAAAGACGCGGGCGTTCCGCGTGCAAATTTACGTTTGCACGCGCTCTGTGGCCGATCGGCCTCGGGCGTTCTGCCGGCGACCTAAGGTCAGCGGCGCTTCTCCGGCGCCGCCTGGGCGGTGCGGGTGGCCTCGCGTGCGTTCGGCTTGGCTTCCGCCGCGGGCGCCGTGGTCAGGAAGCCGGCGATCGCGTCCATCGAATCGGAGGCGGCCTTGGCGACGATGGTCTGGTTCACGCCGGCCCAGGGATCGCTGCCACCGCTGCCGCGGCCGATGCTCTCGCCCTGGACGCGCTGTGCCCGCTTCTTGGTCTCATCATAGACGTCCCAGACGAAGGCGAGCGCGGTCTGGCCATCGGCAGTGGGCTGCGCCGTCAGATAGCCGCGGACCCGGAAACGGGCGGGCTTGTCGCCAGGCACGATCTCCATCCTGCGCTCGGCCGCGGCTTCGCCGAGCAGGCCGGCAAAGGCGGTGGTGACCTGATCCGGCGCGCCGGAAATGCTCTGCACGGAGACGGGAACGCCTGGCGCATCGACCCGCGGGCGGGCTGCCGTCGTGGTCTCCTGGCAGCCGGCGAGCGCAAGCGCGGCAGCGGCAATAGCCCCGAGGAGAGGGGCGGAACGATAATTCGACATATTGCCTCCCGCCCTGTTTGTTGTCGGGCTCGGATTGCTTTGGTCTTCCCTGCTTCGCCCGTTCTAGATCATGTCGCGGTAAAGTGGAATATCCGGCCCCGAGGCTAGCGCATAACCAGATCGAGATCGGGCAGGTTCAGTGCTTCGGCGCCGGATTCGCTGACGAGATAGGTCCGGCCCAGACACATCGCGGTCTCGCTTTGCGAATCCATCAGGATCATGTGGGCGAACATCACCATGCCGGGCTCCAGCACCCAGTCATTGCCTTCGTAGAACATCGGCCAGTCCATCCAGGACGGGGTGAACTTGGCGCCGAGCGAGTAGCCGCAGGCGTTGAGCCGATGGCCCGACAGGCCATGGGCGTCGAAGCTGCTCGCATGGGCGGCGAAGACGTCGCCGGCCGTATTGCCGGGCTTCAGCGCCGTCTCGCAGGCGAGCAGCGCGGCTTTCGCCGCCTCGTGATAGCGGATGTGCAGCGGGCGCGGCCTGCCGACCACGACCGTGCGCATGATCGCGGCATGGTAGTGCCGGTCGGCGCTGGCGAATTCGAGGGTGATCTGGTCGTCGGCGTCGAGCCTGCGGCGGCCGCTCTTGTAGCGGCAGAGCAGGGCGTCGCGGCCCGAGCCGATGATGAACTCGTTGGCGGGATAGTCGCCTCCGCCCGAAAAGATCGCGTTGTGCTGGGCGGCGAGGATCTCGCCCTCGTCGGCGCCGGCGTGGATCAGGTCGAGCGCCGCCTTGTCGGCCGCGTCGGAGAGGGAAGCGGCGCGGCGGACATAGACGATCTCCTCCGCCGATTTCACCGCCCTCAGTCGCGTCACCAGAAGAGAGGCATCGGCGAGTTCGGCGATGCCGGCGAAGGCGGCTTCGAGCTTGCGGCCATTGGCGGCGACGAGGCCGTAGGATTCGAACTCGACGCCGATGCGCTTGCCGGCGAGTCCCATCTCGCGCGCCAGTTCCAGCAGATCGCGGGCCGGGTCGGCGTCGCGGCCATCCTTCCAGATCCGGATGTCGGAGAGATTCGAGGTGTGCTGGGCCTGGCGCAGATCGGCCGAGCGAGTCAGCAGTGCCATGGTGCCGTCGGCCTTCACCACCAGGCACTGGAAGAAGCAGAAGCCGAAGGTGTCGTAGCCGCTGAGCCAGAACATCGATTCCTGCTGGAACAGGAAGGCGGCGTCGAGCCGGTCGCGCGCCATCGCGGCGAGCAGGGCATCGCGGCGGCGGGCGAACTCGGCGGGCGAGAAGTGCAGAGCCATGGCAGGAACCGTCCGGCGATGCTGGTCGGACATGGATAGCGCGGACCCGACGGGCTGGCGAGCCGGTCGCTCGAAGCGGTCGTCCGCGACGAAATCGCTGCGTCCCGAAGCGCGCGATTGCGCCTGGCGCGCTCCTTCGCCATATCTCCGGTTCAAGGCGCGCAGGGCGCCGCAGCGCCGGAGGCCGCCATGGTCAGCACCAGCAACCGCATCCTCGACGACATCGCCCGTCTGGCCACCGACGCCGCCGGGGCGGCGCAAGGCGTACGCCGGGAGGTCGAGACCGTGGTGAAGACCCAGATCGAGCGGCTCTTGCGCGACATGGACGTGGTCACCCGTGAGGAATTCGAGGCGGTGCGCGAGATGGCGCTGCTGGCGCGCGATGAGAACGAGAAGCTCGCCGCCCGCCTCGCCGCGCTCGAGGGCAAGTCCGCGAAGGACTGAACTGCTGCCCTCGCATGTCTCGCGCTGTGGACAGCGCCGCGAGGGGATTGAGCCGACGGTCGAATCCGCCGAGCTTGGATAGCGTGTTGGGCACGTTGACCGCCTGCGCTATCGTCGATGAAGAGAGGTGATTCGTCGGCAGGCTTCGTCTCGCGAAGCTTTCCGATGATCCGGCGGCCGCTCGCGGTCGTTCAGTCGGGTTGTGTGCCTTACGCTTTTCCCAGTCGCCGTGTTCCTGTTCTCAAACGCGTCGGACCTGCTTTGCGGGCAGGGCGCCGGCAGTTGGACCCTGGGCATGATGGACCTTGATCTGGATGCCGAGAGTGATCGGCCTTCCAATCCTCTCGATCTGATTGAACGCCTTGCCGCCCTCAACCACTGGAGCTTCGACCGCGACAGCGACGACGAGCTCTCCGTCGCCGTCACCGGCGGCTGGGCGGACTACCATGTCGCCATCACCTGGCTCTCGGAAGTGGAGTCGATCCATGTCGCCTGCGCCTTCGACCTGAGGGTGCCGGACCGGCGTCGGACCGAAGTCCTGAACCTGGTGAGTCTGGTCAACGAGCAGCTCTGGCTCGGCCATTTCGACCTGTGGAGCAATGAGAACGTGGTGATGTATCGCCATGCGCTGCTGCTCTCGGGCGGCGCCGAGCCGACCGAGGAGCAGGCCGCCGGGATGATCAAGGCGGCGATCGATGCCTGCGAGCGCTATTTCCAGGCCTTCCAGTTCGTCGTCTGGGCCGGGAAGAGCGCCCGCGAGGGGCTCGAGGGCGCCATGCTGGAGACGGTCGGCGAAGCATAGGCTTGTCGAGGACCGCCATTGCGCGTCATGCTCGGGCTTGACCCGTGCGTCTCCGGAAGGAGATTCCCGGGTCTTCGCTTTCGCTGCGCCCGAGAATGACGCGCGGCATCGACAAGAGAGACGCCCATGTCTAGCCAGCTTCCGCAATCCCTCGTGCTCGTCGGCGCAGGCAAAATGGGTGGCGCCATGCTCGAGGGCTGGCTCCGTATCGGCATGAAGGGGCCGGGGATCACCCTGGTCGACCCGCATATCAGCGACGCCATGTCGGCGCTGGCTGCGGAAAAGGGCATGACGGTCAACCCGCCGACGGTCGCCCCGGCCGAGGTCGTTGTGCTGGCGACCAAGCCGCAGATGCTCGACACTGCCGCGCCGTCGGTGCAGGCGCTGATCGGCCCGCGCACCCTTCTGATCTCGATCCTCGCCGGCAAGACGCTCGGCGATCTCGCCCAGCGCCTGCCCAATGCCGGGGCGATCGTGCGTGCCATGCCGAATCTGCCGGCCTCGGTGCAGCGCGGCGTCACCGCCGCCGCCACCGGCCCCGGCGTCAGCGCCGGCCAGCGGGAGATGGCGGACGCGCTGCTCGGCAGCATCGGCAAGGTCGAATGGCTGGGTGACGAGGGGCTGATCGATGCCGTGACGGCGGTTTCGGGTTCCGGGCCTGCCTATGTCTTCCATCTCGTCGAATGCCTCGCGGCTGCCGGCGCAGCTGCCGGCCTGCCGGCCGATCTGGCGGGGCGGCTGGCGCGGGCGACGGTCGAGGGCGCCGGCGAGATGCTGTTCCAGTCCGATCTTGCTCCGGGGACGCTGCGCCAGAATGTGACCTCGCCGGGCGGCACGACCGCCGCCGCGCTCGAGGTCCTGATGGCCGAAGACGGCATGCCACTGCTGATGCGGCGTGCGGTTGCTGCCGCCAAACGTCGCGCCGAAGAGCTTTCCGGCTGAGCGGTCTTTCATCCAGCGCCTGCGAAGCCTAGATTCAGGGCGCTGGATCGCCGAGCGCTCGATTGCAGGCGTTGCTGATCCGGCCCTTGGTTGAGGCATCGGACCTGTCCGAAAAGTGGCTTCCACATTTCGGTTCGATGCACAGCAGGCGACAGGAGAATCCGATGGCACGCAAGCCCGCTTCCCCCGCAGCCGAGCCCTCAGCGGCGAAACCTGCGGCTCCCAGGCCCGATCCGCGCCGCGCCGTCGTCGAGGCGCTGTTCCGACTGGCGGCCGGCCGTCCGTGGGATCAGATCGAGCTGCCCGATATCGCCCGCGAGGCCGGGCTGAGCCTGTCCGAGATGCGCGGCCTGTTCCCCTCCAAGCTCGCCATTCTCGGTGGGCTCGGGCGGATCGCCGATGACGCGGTGCTGGCGGGCAATGCCGACGACCTCATGGAGGAGAGCTACAAGGAGCGCGTCTTCGATCTGGTGATGCGCCGCCTCGACGCCTTGGCGCCCTACAAGCCCGGTCTGCGCGCCGTGATGCCGGCGCTGCGGCGTGACCCGCTGGCGCTGGCGGCGCTCGGCCGCAGCGCCGTGAATTCCTGGCGTTATCTACTGGCCTCGGCGGGCATCCCGACCGAGGACAGCCTCGGTGCTGTCAGGGTCCGCGGCGCGGTGCTGCTGATGAGCCGCGTCGCCGAGACCTGGCTCGATGATGACGAGCCGGAGCTGTCGCGGACCATGGCCAAGCTCGATCGCGAGCTGAAATCCGCCGGCCGGATCATGGCCCGCGTCGAGGATGTGCACCGGCTTACCGCGCCGCTGCGCGGCCTCGCGCGGGCGCTCTGCGGCGGCCGGCGCGAGAGCCGAAGGGAGCGGATGCGCAGCGAAGAAGGCGATGGCTACGCGGCGGCGATCTGAGCTGCGGCGCCCTATCGTGGCGGAAACGTGGCGCCATTAAGTGGCCCTTAGCGATTTCTGGCAACTGTGCGGCATCTCACCTCTGAGGCCCGCGCATGCCCCTTCTGAAGAAATTTGCCTCGCTGTCGATCGGTCGCTCGTTCGGCCTGGTCGCGATTCTCGCCGCCGTGATCGCGGTGGTCAGCGTCGCCGTGACCCTCAATCAGGCGCGTATCGATCTGGTGGAGCTGAAGCGGTCCGAGGTGAAGGAAATCGTCGAGGCGGCGGCTTCTACGGTGAACGCCTATCTTGCGCGGGTCGAGAAGGGCGAGCTGAAGGAGGCGGACGCCCAGAAGCTGGCGATCGACGCCATTGCCAATGCCCGCTTCGACAACGGCAACTACCTGTTTGTGGTGCGCTTCGACGGCGTCAACATCGCCCATGCCAATCCCAAGCTGGTCGGGTCGGACATGATGGCCTTCAAGGACGCCAATGGCCGCTTCTTCGTCAAGGAGATGGTCGATCTCGGCAAGGCGCAGGGTGAAGGCTTCCTCGATTATCACTGGCTGAAGACGGGGGACAAGGATCCGTCGTTGAAGATGTCCTATGTCGCCACCGTGCCGAAATGGCAGTGGGTGATCGGGACCGGGACGCATCTCGATAGCGTCGACACGGCCTTCGCCGAGCTGGTCCGGGACGTCGCCATCGTGCTCGTGCCGCTCGCCTTGCTGATGTTCGGGCTGGTCTTCTATCTGAGCCGTCGTGCCTCACGCATGCTCGCAGGGCTGTCCGAGAACATGAGCGCGCTCGCCGCCGGCGATCTTCAGGTCGCGATCGCCCATCAGGAGCGCCAGGACGAGGTCGGCAACATGGCGCGGGCGCTGGTCGTGTTCCGCGATGCGGCCCTGGCCAAGCAACAGGTCGAGGCCGAGAAGGCCCAGGCCGAAGCCGATGCGAGCGAGCAGCGCCGTGCCGCGGATACGCAGCGCAGCCTCAACGAGGCGCAGCGCAGCGACGAGGCGCAGAAGCAGGCTGTTGTCGTGGCGGAGCTGGGTGCCGGTCTCGAGCACCTGACCGCTGGCGATCTGACCTATCGCATCGATGCCGTCTTCAGCAGCGAGTACGCCAAGCTGAAGCAGGATTTCAACGCGGCGATCGCGCAGCTCGAAGAGACGATGCGCCAGATCGCCAACAATACCGAGAGCATGAAGGCCGGCGCCGGCGAAATCAGTCAGGCTGCCGACGATCTCGCCAGCCGGACCGAGCAGCAGGCCTCGTCCGTGGAGGAGACCGCGACCGCGCTCGACCAGCTCACCGCGACGGTGCGCCAAACCGCCGAAGGCGCGCGCCAGGCCAGCCAGGCGACGACCCAGGTCAAGGGTGAGGCGGAGCAGTCCGGCCAGATCGTCCGCGAGGCGGTCGCCGCCATGGGCGGCATCGAAAAATCCTCCGAGGAGATCTCGCAGATCGTCGGGGTGATCGACGAAATCGCCTTCCAGACCAATCTGCTGGCGCTCAACGCGAGCGTCGAGGCAGCGCGTGCCGGCGATGCCGGCAAGGGCTTCGCGGTCGTCGCTTCCGAGGTGCGGGCGCTCGCCCAGCGTTCGGCCGATGCCGCCAAGGAGATCAAGGGGCTGATCACCGCCTCTTCGGTCGAGGTCGAGAAGGGCGTGGCGCTGGTCGGGCAGACCGGCAAGGCGCTCGAGCGCATGTCCGGCGAGATCACCCGCGCCACCTCGCTCGTTGCGGACATCGCTGCCGCGGCGCAGGAGCAGGCGATGGGGCTGCAAGAGGTCAACACCGCCGTCAACGAGATGGACCAGGCGACCCAGCAGAACGCGGCGATGGCCGAGCAGTCGACAGCCGCCTCGCAAGCGCTGGCGCAGGAGGCCGACCGCCTCGCCGAGCTGGTCTCGCGCTTCAGGCTCGGCGGCGACGTGACCGCGCTCAAGGCCATGGCTGCGAGGATGGCGCAGGTCGCGAACGTCTCACCGGCACCGGCACCGCGCCCGACGCGCGCGGCTCCGGCCGCTAGCAACGGCCATGCGGTGCCACGCAAGCCGGTTCTCGCCGGTAATGATCGCGGTTGGGAGGAGTTTTGAGCACACCGTCCGAGCCTGCAGCGCCGATCGGCTTCGAGGATTTCCTCAAGGTCGATATCCGCGTCGGCACCATCGTCGAGGCCGAGCCCTATCCCGAGGCGCGCAAGCCTTCGATCAAGCTCGTCATCGACTTCGGCGGCACGATTGGCCGCAAGAAGTCCTCGGCACAGATCACCAGACATTATCGGCCCGAGGACCTGCCGGGCCGGCAGGTTCTGGCGGTGGTGAATTTCCCGCCGCGCCAGATCGGCAAGTTCATGTCGGAAGTGCTGACGCTCGGCATTCCCGATGCCGATGGCGAGGTCGTGCTGATCGGGCCGGGGCTGCCGGTTCCGGATGGCGGGCGGATGTACTGAGCGGTCAGCCGGCGGCCGCTGACGTCGGCCGCCAGCGCCCCGTCGCGAGTGTCGTCGGGGCAGGTTCCGGGGCGGACCAGCGCAACGGCAGCGCTCCCCGGCGCCTCCAGCCGCGCCGGCTGTGGAAGCGCCAGAACCGCTGCGCACCGGTGAGTTCGTCGCGTTCCTGCCCGTCCCAGACGATCTCGGTCTCGCCCTGGAGCTGGATGAGATCGCCGCTCGAGAAATCTATGAAGAGCAGGCTGGCGGCTGGTTCGAGCAGCAGGTTTCCGAGCGTGTTGAAATAGCTGTTGCCGGCGAAATCGGGGACCGTCAGGCGGTCGCCCTCGACGGCGACGAAGCCCGGCCGGCCGCCGCGATGCGAGATATCGACCCCGCTTTTCGAGGCGCTGGCGATAAAGAGCGTGTCCGACTGCGCGATCAGGGTTCTGGTTGCCGGGTCGAGACCAGCGAATTCTTCGGTCCTCGGTGCCGAGGCCGGCACGGCTTCGTGCTGCCTGGCCTGGATGTATTTTGCGCAGTTGCCAAAGCTTTCGCTGATCGCGGCCGTCATGCCGCTGTCGGTGAGCGCGGTGATCCTGCCATTGGCACGGTTGCGCCGACGGGTACGGAAATCCAGTCCGAGCAGGCCGATCGGCGCTCCGGCCGCGAAGGCCGCCATGGCCGGGTCATGCGCTGGGGGCCGGGCGGCAATCGCAAGCTCGGTCGGCGATGGGCTCGCGACGAAGCCTTCTTCGCCGGTCAGCACG
Organism: Allobosea sp. NPDC055594; assembly: GCF_053618995.1. NCBI lineage: Bacteria > Pseudomonadati > Pseudomonadota > Alphaproteobacteria > Hyphomicrobiales > Alloboseaceae > Allobosea > Allobosea sp. NPDC055594. Next base: position 149,779 of record NZ_JBSHIO010000008.1, on the reverse strand, counting down.
GTCGCGATCGGGCAGCTGGCCGTGTCGAGTCCGGCGGCGAAGATGTAGGGCAGCAGCGTAAAGAACTCCCGATGCTGGTCCGGCATGAAGCTGCGGATCCCGATCCCGCGTGAGCTTTGCCCGGCAAGCGCCTGCGCCTTCAACTCGCCCGGGTGGAAAGGCTGCCCGTCCATCGGGGTCACCTCCTCGTCGGAATGGGTGAGCGCGGCATCGGCTTGAAGAAGGGCAGGGTTTCGACGCGGGCGAGCCAGGCGCCGACGGCTGGATAGGGGGCGAGGTCGATGCCGCCTTCCGGGGCATGTGCGACATAGGAGTAGCAGGCGAGATCGGCCAGCGTCGGATGCCCGGCGGCGAGGAAGCTCCGATCCTGGAGATGCCCATCCATGAAGGCGAGGAGACGGGTCGAGATGCGTTCGGCCCGGCCCGGCTCGTCGGGGAAGTTGAACTGGGCGATCAGCCTGGCGATGGCCGGCCCGTGCATGACCTCGCCGGCGGCGATCGAGAGCCAGCGCTGGGTCTGGGCTGCCGCGACCGGCTCGTCCGGCAGCCAGTTGCTCTGCGGCGCATAGCGCCTGACCAGATAGACCATGATGGCGTTGCTGTCGGCGAGGGTGAGGTCGCCATCCTGCAGCACCGGGATCTGGCCGAACGGGTTGAGGGCGCGAAAGGTTTCGGCCCGGCGGACTTCCGCCGGCGCCGGCACGAAGTCGAACGCCAGCTCCAGTGCAAGCAGGAGGAGTTCGACCCGGTGGGTGTGACCGGAGAGAGCTGTGCCGTGCAGGACGATGCGGGAGCCGGACATGGGGACCTCGTTGTTGCCCGGCAAATCTGATTGTTTCGCCTGACGGTCGAAAGACGGTATCGTCGCAAATCAGAATTCCATTCGGAGCAACGAAACTGGACCGTCTGGACGAGCTTTCGATCTTCGTCGCGATCATCGACACGGGCAGCCTCGCCGGGGCGGCAAGGCAATTGCGGCGCTCACGCCCGGCGGTGACGCGGGCGCTCGCCGCCCTCGAAAGGCGAGCCGGCGTCAGCCTGATCGCGCGTACGACACGGCAATTGATGGCGACCGAAGCCGGACGGGAACTGGCCGCCTCGGCGCGGCGGATCCTGTCGGAATATGATGCCTCGCTGTCGGACGTCGCCGGCGCGCCGGTGCGCGGGGTCTTGCGGATCACGGCGCCGCTCGCCTTCGGCCGGCGCCATGTCACGCCGATCGTGGCCGAGTTCCTCGACCTTCATCCCGAGGTGCAGGTCGAGCTGACCTTGTCCGACCGCAATCTCGACCTGATCGAGGAGGGACTCGACCTGGCCGTTCGGATCGGGGCGCTGCCGAATTCGCGGCTGGTCGCCCGCAAGGTCGGTGAGGTCAGGCGGGTGCTGGTGGCGTCTCCCGATTATCTCGCGCGGCGTGGCATTCCGCAGCGGCCCTCCGATCTTGCCGGGCACGACACTATCGCCAGCATCGCCGCCGGCCAGACGCTGTTCTGGCGCTTCGCCGGCAGCGGCCGCGACGCCGGCGTGACGATCACACCACGCCTGATCGTCAACGAAGTCGAGTCGGTGCTGATCGCGGCTCGTTCCGGGCGCGGCCTGGCACGGGCGCTGTCCTATCAGGTCGCGCCGGATCTCGCGGAAGGCACGCTGATCCGGCTGCTGCGCGAATGGGAGCCCGCGGCCGCGCCGGTCCAGCTTGTTGTACCGGGCGGCCAGCAGCTGGCGTCGAAGGTCAGGGTGTTCCTCGACCATGCCGTGGCGCGGCTGCAGCAATTGCCGGTGATCCGACCGGAGCCCGGCGCCTGATCCCGGCGATCCGGGTCAGTGCCGTTCGTTGTGGGCCTTCGCCTCGTTTCGTATCCAATTGCGGAACGCCGCGATCGCCGGCCGCTCGGCCGAGGCTTCCGGGCAGACCAGATAATACTGGTAGGGGCTCCTGACCTGATGCGGAAAGGGCCGGACGAGGCGGCCCGCATCCTGATAATCTCCGATCAGCACGCTGGTCGCGAGCGCGACGCCCTGGCCCGAGGCGGCCGCCTGCAAGGCCAGGAAGGTGTGCGAGAAGCGGGGTCCCTGAGCGGAATCGACCCCATCGACGCCGGCCATGGCGAGCCAGCGTGGCCAGGTGATGTAGCCGGGAATGCTCTCCGCCGCCTCGTGCAGCAGAGTGTGATGACGAAGGTCGGAGGGTTCGCGCAAGGGGCGCTGAGGGTTGCCGAGCAGCGCGGCGCTGCACACGGGGAAGAAGTGCTCCTCCATCAACAGGTCGGAGCGCAGGCCGGGATAGACACCTTGGCCGAAGCGGATCGCCACGTCGACATCCTCGCGCCCGAAATCGGTTAGATGCGCCGAGATCGAGATCCGCACTTCGAGCTCGGGATGGCGCTCCTTCAGCGAGCCGAGCCTGGGGATCAGCCAGCTCAGGGCGAAACTCGGCATGGTGCTGACGGTCAGCGCGGTCGAGGCATCGGGACGCATCGCCTGCGCCGTGGCTTCGTCGAGCTGGTCGAGCAGGCCCGAGATCGTGGTGGCGTAGCGCTCGCCGAGGGCGGTCAGCGCCACGCCCTTGCTCGGTAGCCGGGTGAAAAGGGGGCGCCGCAGCCAGCTCTCGAGCGCCCGGACCTGCTGGCCGATCGCGCTTGCGGTGACCGCCAGCTCCTCGCCGGCCCGCTCGAAGTTGAGATGCCGCGCCGCCGCCTCGAAGGCGCGCAGCGCGGTTAGTGGCGGAAGCTGGCGACGGGACATTGACTGGCCAAGTTCAGCTTGGGCGGAAGCGTAGAAGTTCTCATTTGCTCGGCTGGTCCGCAAGGCGCAGATTCACGAGCATAATCGCCATGACAGGAAGCCGCCATGCCGGCCAGGACCGCCACAGAAAATCTATCCCAGCTCGCCGAGAGGCATGCCGCTATGGGCCTTTCCGGGCTGCTGCTGCGTTTCGAGGACTGGCTCGCCATGCGGGCGAGCGCACGGGCCCTCTACCGCATGGACGATCAGGCGCTCTCCGATCTCGCCTTGTCGCAGAGCGATGTCGAGCGCGTGAACCGCTCGGCCCGCAAGGCGCCCTGGCGTCAGTAGGGCGCGTCCAGCCTAGCAAGGCATCGGTCGTGGGCCCGGGCGAGCGTAGCTCGACCCGGGGCTTCTTGCGCACAGGCTGGAGAGCCGCCCGCTCAGACCGGCAGACGCACCGTCGCGCGCAGGCCGCCGAGCGGCGACTCGCCCAGCATGATGTCGCCGCCATGCGAGCGGGCGATGTCGCGGGCGATGGCGAGGCCGAGGCCGGTACCACCGCCATCGACATTGCGGGCCTCGTCGAGGCGGAAGAACGGCTTGAACACATCCTCGCGCAACTCCGGCGCGATGCCCGGCCCGTCATCATCGACCATGACGATGAGATAGCGCGCATCATGCGTGGCGCGGATGGCGATGCGGTCGCCGAAGCGGGCCGCGTTGGAAACCAGATTGGTCAGCAGCCGGCGGACGGCGTCGGGGCGGACGACGACGAGCGGGTCGCCGGCGACGGTGAGTTCGGTCTGATGGCCCTGGCGCTCGGCATCGGCCTTGAGATGCTCCAGCAGCGAGCGGATATCGGTCTCTACCGGCGATTCACCGGCATCGCCGCGCGCGAAGGCGAGATAGTCCTCGAGCATCCGGCTCATCTCGTCGACATCTTTCTCGATCGCCTCGAGGTCGGGAGAGCGCTCGAGCAAGGCGAGCGAGAGCTTGAAGCGGGTCAGGATGGTGCGCAGATCGTGACTGACGCCGTTCAGCATCATGGTGCGCTCGCCGATCGAGCGCTCGACGCGGCGTTTCATCTCGATGAAGGCATTGCCGGCGCGGCGGACCTCGCGGGCCCCGCGCGGGCGGAAATCGGCGTCGCGCCCCTTGCCGAAGGCCTCGGCCGCGTCGGCCAGGCGCAGGATCGGCCGGATTTGGTTGCGCAGGAAGAGCACGGCGATGGTCAGGAGGATCAGCGAAGTGCCGGTCATCCAGAGCAGGAAGATGTGACTGTTCGAGGCATAGGCCTGGCTGCGCCGGGTCAGGACACGCATTACGTCCTTGCCGAGCTTGATGCGGATCTCGATCAGGCTTGAGCGGCCGACGGTGTCGAGCCAGAACGGCCGCTTCACCTGCTGGCTGAGCTCGGTCGAGAGCGCGCTGTCGAGCAGCGAAAAGAAGGGGCGCGGACCCGGCGCCGGCAGGTCGGTGTCGGGCAGGATGTCGACATCGAGGCCGAGCCGCTCCTCGGCGATGCGCGAGAGCAGGGTCGCGTCCTTGTCCTGCGGGTAGCTCTCATAGACGTCGATCAGTGCGGCGATGTCCTGCGAGACCGCCGCGGAGAGCCGCTGCGTCACCGTCTGCCAATGACGCTCCATGAAGACATAGGCGATGACCGATTGCAGCAGCACGACCGGCGCGATGACGATGACCAGCGCCCGCGGATAGAGGCCCTTGGGCATGACCCGGCTGATCGCCCGCGCCGGGCGCTTCTGCAGGCGCTTGAGCGGTGCGAACAGGGCGGCGCCGATGCGCGCCAGAACGGTGCCCACCCGGCGCAGCCAGGTACCGATCCCCGTGGCGAGGGGGAGGAGGCGGCGCCGGAGCGAGGCGTCGGCCATGACCTTCAGCCCCGGTCGACGACGAGGCGGTAGCCGACGCCGCGGACGGTCTGGAGATAGAGCGGATCGGTCGGGTCGCGCTCGATCTTGCGGCGCAGCCGGTTGATCTGGACGTCGATGGTGCGGTCGTTGGCGGCCGAGCCCTGATTGGCGAGCTGCTCGCGCGGCACATGCTCGCCGGCCCGCTCGGCGAGAACGGTCAGGATCTCGCGCTCGCGTTCGGTCAGGCGGATCGATTCCTCGCCCTGGCGCAACTCACCGCGGGCGAGACCGAAGATGAAAGGGCCGAAGCGGACATAGTCCGGGCGCGGCGGCGGCGGTGGCGGTTCGGGCTGGGCGTTTCGCTTGAGGATGTTGCCGAGCCGCAGGATCAGCTCGCGCGGCTCGAAGGGCTTGGAAAGATAGTCGTCGACGCCGAGTTCCAGCCCGGTGATGCGGTCGCCGCTGTCGGCGCGCGCCGTCAGCATCAGGATCGGGATCTCCGAGCCGGTGCGCAGGCGACGGGCGAAGTCGAAGCCGTTCTCGCCGGGCATCATGATGTCGAGCACCATGGCGTCGAAGACGAGATGTCCGAGACGATTATCGGCCTCCGCCGCGTTGGCGGCGGTGGTGACGCGGTAGCCGTGGTCGCCGAGGAAGCGCGCCAGCAGGTCGCGCAGGCGGCGGTCGTCGTCGACCACCAGGATATGTGGGGCCTCGTCCGGAATCGGCTTGCGCTGGCCGCTTGGCGCCATCATCCCATCCCTCTCGCCAATGTCGTCTTCGGGCTCATGCCCTTCCGACTAGCACGAAGCGTCAGGTCGACCCAGCCAGATGCGCCATAACGCCGCGTCGTGCGGCCGGATCGATCAGTCCGGCGAGATAGCGCGCGATGATCGGGGCCGTTTCGGGGCCCGCCGCTTCGAGGGCGCGGCCGATGCGCCTGGCCTGCAACTCGGCGAGGCGAATGGCGAGCTCGCGCCCTGCCGCGGTGGCGTGCAGCTTGCGCTGGCGCTTGTCGCGGGTGCCGGGCCGTTGCTCGACGAAGCCGGTCTCGACCAGCTCCTTCAGCACGCGGTTGAGGCTCTGCTTGGTGATCTGCAGGATATCGAGCAGCTCGGCGATGGTCATGCCCGGCCGGCGCTGGACGAAGTGCAGCACGCGGTGATGGGCGCGGCCGAAGCCGTAATCGGCGAGGATGCGGTCGGGATCGCCGACGAAGTCGCGATAGGCGAAGAAGAACAGCTCGATCAGGTCGTAGGGCACCGGCTGGCTCGACGTTTCTGATGCGGCCGGAGCTACGGGAGTCGGGGTGGGCGTGCTCACGTTCGTGATCTCTTTTTATGTCAGCCTTGTTGACATATCTCAGACGTAAGATTACCGGTCAAGCACGCGGTGCGACCGATTATGTCGCAAGCGCCGGCTTCGGCGTAGTTTTGATACCGCGCTTGCACCCGGTTTCGCCTTGTGGCGATGTCGGCTGCAAGAAGAGGATCAGGAGGATCTGTACCATGTCAGTCATTCCTTTCGACCAGCGCGACGGCGTCATCTGGTTCGACGGCAAGCTCGTGCCGTGGAAGGACGCCAAGGTGCACGTACTGACCCATGGGCTGCATTACGGATCCTGCATCTTCGAGGGCGAGCGCGCCTATGACGGCGTGATCTACAAGTGCACCGAGCACTCGCAGCGCCTGCACAAATCGGCCGAGATCATGGATTTCACGATCCCCTATTCGATCGCCGAGCTCGATGAAGCCAAATATCTCTGCCTCAAGGAAAACGGCCTGCGCGACGCCTATATCCGCCCGGTCGCCTGGCGCGGCTCGGAGATGATGGCCGTCTCCGGTCTGAACAACGCGATCCATACCGCGATCGCGGTCTGGGAATGGCCGAGCATGTTCGACATGGCGCAAAAGCTGAAGGGCGTGCGCCTCGACATCGCGACCTATCGCCGTCCCGACCCGGCCTGCGCCCCGGTGCATGCCAAGGCCGCCGGCCTCTACATGATCGCGACGCTCTCCAAGCACAAGGCGGAGCGCGGCGGCTATGCCGATGCGATGATGCTCGACTGGGAAGGCAATGTCGCCGAATGCACCGGCGCCAACATCTTCTTCATCAAGGACGGCGTGATCCACACCCCGACCGCCGACCGCTTCCTGAACGGCATCACCCGCCAGTCGGTGATCGAACTGTGCAGGAAGCGTGGTTTCGAGGTGGTCGAGCGCCGGATCCGGCCGGAGGAGCTGGAAGGCTTCTCCGAGTGCTTCATCACCGGCTCGGCCGCCGAGGTGACGCTGGTCTCCGAGATCGGCCCCTACAACTTCGTCACCGGCAATATGGGCAAGGTGGTCATGGAAGATTATTCGGACGAGGTTCGTCCGAAGTCCAAGGCGGCCTGAGGCCGCCCAACATCTTCGATTGAATTCGTCCCGGGCAGCTCGGTTGCCCGGGATTTTTCATTTCGTGACCTTCACTTCGCTGCGGAAGAGCACCGGCCAGTCGTCCGACGGCAGCTGCCGGCATTCGCCCATCGCGCTGAGCGTCGTGAGCGCGAAGTCGGAGCCGGTCCAGGCGTAGTTGCCCGAGCCGCCGCAGTCGCCGATGCCGCGGACTTTGGCGAAATAGCCGAGCTGGCCGTTCTCCGGCGTGTAATCCGAATTGATCAGGACATTGTCGTCATTGCCGGCGAAGGCGACCTTGCGTGCGCCGGCCATCGCGTCGCCCGTGACCAGCCAGTAGCCGGTGAGGATGTTGTAGGCGCCGGCGCCGCAATACAGCCCGATCAATTTGCGTCTGCCATCGAGGGGCCAGGCCCGGTCCGGGTTGTAGCGGGCGCCCCTGTCATCGTCCTCGCAGGCGTCCGGGTCGCTCGCCTTCAGATGCTTGCGCAGGGCGGCGCCCAACGCCTTCGCCGTACCGTCAGCCAGCGCCGGGCCGGTCGCCCTGGCGGCGATCACCGGCAGGGCCGGCGGAGACGGCACGGTGCTCGCGGCGGCCGGGCCCTTGCGGACCAGCGCCGTCATGGTGTTGAGCCGGCCCTGCTGCTCGTCGATCCAGAGCATGGCCGCGACCGAGCCGGCGAGCGAAATCGCATAGGTCTTGCCGGCCAGCGTGGCCGAAAGCCTGGTCGCCTTGCGCGCAGCAGCGATCAGCGCCGCGGTGTCGACTTCCGAAAAGACGATACGGGCGGTCTCGCCGTCCTCGACGCTGGCGGCAAGCGTCTTGCCGCCAGCCGGGAAGGGCGCGTCGTCGAGCTTGAGGCCGATCGTGAGCGGCGCCTTGAGTTTCTCGCCCGTCAGCTTGAGTGAGAGGGAGACGGCGCCGCCAGGGCCGGCGGGCCGTTCGAGCCTGAGATAGCCGACGGTCTGGGCTGTTTCATCGGGCAGTGAGAGCGCTGTGCAGCTGCGAAGGTTGTCGCAGCCGGCGGTCCAGTCGCGGAAGGTCTTGCTCTGGCCCTGTGCCGATGCCGGGACCATCGCGGCCAGGAGCATTGCGCCGCAGAGCGGGACCAGCCTCGTCCGAAACCATAGCGTGCCCACCGTCAGCTCCAGCGTTCCGCCGCCTTGTCGTCATCCGCCTTGGCCTCGACCCAGCCACCGATGCTGCCATCGGCGAGATGCTCCCGCTTCCAGAACGGGGCACGGGTCTTGAGATAATCCATCAGGAAATCGGCGGCCTCGAAGGCCTCGCGGCGATGGCTCGATGCGGCGATCACCAGGACGATCTGCTCGCCCGGCCTGATCAGGCCGAAGCGATGAATGGCGAGGAGGCCGGAGAGCGGCCAGCGCGCGGCGGCCTCCGCGGCGACCCGCGCGATCTCTGCCTCGGCCATGCCCGGATAATGCTCAAGTTCCAGAGCTGCGAGCCGGCCGCTCTCGTCGCGGCACAGGCCGGTGAAGCTGACGACGGCGCCGATATTGGCATCGCCGCGACCGAGCGCCGCGACCTCGGCGCCGAGGTCGAAATCCTCGCGCTGGATGCGGACCACCGGGGTCATCGTCCGTCCCCGCTCAGCCGCCGGTCATTGGCGGGAAGAAGGCGATCTCGCGGGCTCCGGCGATCGAGGCGGCGGGCTTGGCATGGGTATGGTCGATGGCGGCGCGCACGATCGCCTCGTTCTCGAAGGCGAGCTCATAGCCTTCGCCGCGGGTCTTCAGCCAGCGCACCAGCTCGGCGATGGTCGCGGTGCCGGGCGGCGGCGAGACGATCTCGTCGGCGAGGCCGACGCGCTCGCGCACCCAGGCGAAATAGACGAGCTTCAGGGGCGGGGCGGCTACATGCTGGTTCATGGCGCGCGCTCATCCATGGCGACGAGATGCCGGATGCCGGCGTTCAAATAGTCCCAGCCGGTATAGATCGTCAGCATGGCGGCGATCCAGAGCATGACGATCCCGATCTGGGTATTGTGGGGCAGGACCTGGTCGCCGGCCGGGCCGACGACGAGGAAGCCGAGCGCGAAGAGCTGTGCCGTCGTCTTCCATTTCGCGACCTTGCTGACGGGGACGCTGACCTTGAGGTCGGCGAGGAACTCGCGCAGGCCCGAAACCAGGATCTCGCGGCAGAGGATGACGATCGCCGCCCAGATCGACCAGCCCTTGATCGTCTCGGTATGGACCAGCATCAGCAGGAGCGCGCAGACGAGGAGCTTGTCTGCGATCGGATCGAGCATGCGGCCGATCGCAGATTGCTGGCTCCAGGCGCGCGCGAGCCAGCCGTCGAGATAGTCGGTGATCGCGGCGGCGACATAGATCGCCAGCGCCGCCCAGCGGGCCCAGTCGTCGCGCGGCCAGAACAGCAGCGCCACCAGCGCCGGAATCGCAGCGATCCGGCCATAGGTCAAAAGATTTGGCAGCGACCAGGGGCCGCGGCGCCGGATAGCATCAGGAAGAATCGTCACGAAGAACACCAAGCCGCGCCTTTGCGACAGCGTCAACACGGAACAAGGTGATTGCATGGCGAAGCTGCGTTTCGACGCCGGCCGCCGTTGGCGAGGCCGGCCCGGCTCAGATCGGGCCGATCAGCCGTGAGAGGGGCTCAGCGCTCGTGAAAATGGTCGTGAACGGCCTTGGCGGTCGCGGCATTGACGCCGGGCGTCTTCATCAGGTCGTCGAGCTTGGCGCGCTGGATCGCCTTGACCGTGCCGAAATGTAGCAGGAGCGCGCGCTTGCGGGCGGGGCCGATGCCGGGAATCTCGTCGAGCGGGTTCTTGGTGATGTCGCGCTTGCGCTTGGCGCGATGCGTGCCGATGGCGAAGCGGTGGGCCTCGTCGCGCAGCCGCTGGATGAAGTAGAGCGCCGGGTCGCGCGGGGGCAGCTTGAACGGCTCGCGCCCGACCATGAAGAAGGTCTCGCGCATGGCGTTGCGGTCCTCGCCCTTGGCGATGGCGACGAGCGCAATGTCGCCCGCGCCGCATTCGGCCATGATCTTGCGCGCCGCTTCGAACTGCCCCTTACCGCCGTCGACGATGACGAGGTCGGGCCGCGAGGGGAAGGGGGCGCCGTCTTCGGGATCGGGCACTGGTCCGTTCGTCCCAGCGGAAACCTCATCCTGAGGAGCGCCGTCAGGCGCGTCTCGAAGGATGGTCGTCGAAGTGCTGTCGCCTTCTGGAGCATCCTGCGAGACGGCCGCTTCAGGATGAGGGCTGGAAGGGGGCTCTGCTGCTGCTCCCTCCTTCGCCAGCCGCGAGAAACGCCGCTTCAGCACCTCGCGCATCATGCCGAAATCGTCGCCGGCGATGGTGTCGCTGGAGATGTTGAAGGTGCGGTAATGGCTCTTCATGAAGCCGTCCCTGCCCGCGACCACCATGCCGCCGACCGCGTTGATGCCCATGATGTGGGAGTTGTCGTAGACCTCGACGCGGCGCGGCGCCTTCGCCATGCCGAAGGCGACGCCGAGCGCGCTGAGCAGGCTCTGCTGGCCGGCATTGTCGGCGAGCTTGCGGGCGAGCGCCTCATGCGCGTTCTTCTGGGCATGGGCGACGAGGTCCCGCCGCTCGCCGCGCTTGGGCGCCGCGAGCTCGACCTTGCGGCCGGCGCGGGTGCACAGCGCTTCGGCGATCAGCTCGGCCTCGGGCAGATCATGCGAGACCAGGACCAGCCGTGGCGGCGGCTTGTCGTCGTAGAACTGCGTGACGACCGAGGCGAGCACCTCGGCCGGGCTCAGGCTCTTGTCGGCGCGCGGGAAGAGGGCGCGGTTGCCCCAGTTCTGCTTGTTGCGGAAGAAGAAGATCTCGACGCAGAACTGACCGGCCTGCTCGTCGATGGCGAAGACGTCGGCCTCTTCCACCCCTTGCGTGTTGATGTCCTGCCCGGCCTGCACTGCCGAGAGCGCCGCCAGCCGGTCGCGATAACGCGCTGCCTTTTCGAATTCGAGCTCCTCGGCCGCCGCCTGCATGCGTTCGGAGAGCAATTGCTTCACCGCCGAGGAGCGGCCGGAGAGGAAGTCGCGGGCCTGGTCGGCGAGGGCCTGATAGTCGGTGTGCGAGATCTCGCCGGTGCAGGGACCGGAGCAGCGCTTGATCTGGAAGAGCAGGCAGGGCCGCGTGCGGTTCTCGTAATAGCTGTCCGAGCATGAGCGCAGCAGGAAGGCCTTCTGCAGGGCGTCGATGGTGCGTTCCACAGCCCAGACCGAGGCGAAGGGGCCGAAATAATCGCCCTTGCGCTGGCGCGAGCCGCGATGCTTGGCGATCTGCGGCGCCGGATGGTCGCCGGAGAGGAAGATGTAGGGGAAGGATTTGTCGTCGCGCAGCAGTACGTTGTAGCGCGGCCTGAGCTGCTTGATCAGGTTCGATTCGAGCAGCAGCGCCTCGGTCTCGGTGCCGGTGGTGACGAACTCCATATTCGCGGTCTCGGCGATCATCCGCGCCACCGCATTGGTGTGGGCCATGCCGCGGGCGTAAGCCGAGACCCGGTTCTTCAGACTTTTGGCCTTGCCGACATAGAGCACTTCGCCGGCGCGATCGAACATCCGGTAGACGCCGGGCTTGTTCGGCAGGTGCCTGGCGAATTCGGCGATCACCTCGATACCAGCCTTGAGCGCGCCGGGAGAGGCCTCGCCGAGGTCGAGCGCAGGCTCAGGCGCGGGGAGGCTGGTCTCGTTCTCCAGCTCGATCTCGTCTTCGGGGATGTCGGGGCGTTCGCGATTCATGGTCTGCATGTAGGATGCCGCAGGCGCTTCGTCATGTCAGGAGCGGCCCCTTCCTGCCCGGCGCATCACGCACGGTTTCGCGCCGATGAACAGGTCGTTCGCCCGCTTGAATAGCTCTGTATTCAGGTGGCCAGCTTATCTATTTTCCGTTGATGTGATCGAGGTTTTACGAGCGATCTGCGAGGGCGGCCGAGAGGTGATTTGACCGCTTTTTGAATTTTTTATTGACAAAATCGATCCCGGACTCTATGTCTGCGTTTCGATATTAGGCCGAACGACTTGGCCTCGGCGCTCGCGAATGCGCCGCGCTGACGATCTTCCTCCTCTGTTCGAAATCGCCGCTGCACTGTTTCGTGTGGCTTCACTAAGCACGACTGTAGGAGGCTCCGATGAGCTCGGGTTCGGTCAAGTGGTTCAACGCCACCAAGGGTTTTGGTTTCATTCAGCCGGATGATGGCGGTCAGGACGTGTTCGTCCATATCAGCGCTGTCGAGCGGGCAGGCATGCGCGATCTGCGCGATGGCCAGAAGATCAGCTACGAGCTGGTCCAGGACAAGCGCTCCGGCAAGATGTCGGCGGATAATCTGCGCGCCGAATGAAGGCCCGCCGCCACGGGCGAAGCGATCTGAACGGCGACCACGGATGTACTGGCGCCATCACGTAACGCTCTGAGGCAAGGGCTATCGAGGGGTCGGGACATCAAGCCCGGCCCTTTTTTGTTTTTTGAAGAAAGGATGCCGATGCAGGTTCTTGTGCGCGACAACAATGTCGATCAGGCGCTGCGTGTCCTGAAGAAGAAGATGCAGCGCGAAGGCGTGTTTCGGGAAATGAAGCAGCGCCGGTCCTATGAGAAGCCGTCCGAGCGGCGTGTGCGCGAACGCGCCGATGCCATCCGGCGTGCAAGGAAAGCGGCGCGCAAGCAGGCGCAGCGCGATGGCCTGCTGCCCGCACCGAAGCGCAAGCCACCGCTTGGCAGGACGGCCCGGCCCGGCATGGCGCCCCGCCCGGCGAGCTGACACGCATCCGACACCAGCTGGAGAGAGGTTGCCATGTCGAGCCGCAACATGAAGCTGGAAGATGCCAAGGCGCGCGCGCAGGTCGCTTTCGAGAAATCCGAACAGCGCAAGCGCGATGCCTCGCTGGTCTGGCAGACGATCGAGGACGAAGCCCTCCAGGTGCGACAGAAGACGGAGCGCCTGAAGGCGCTGCGTCTCGCCAAGGAAGCGGTCGAGGCCGAAGCCAAGGCCAAGCTGCCGGAGCCAAGCGAGGCGAAGCCGGTCCGCCGTCGCCGGACCAAGGACAACTGACCGCGGTTCGGCGATTCCGGGTTGCCCTGACCGGAGCGCAGGCCGGGCCCGTCAATGTGGTCGCCAGCGGGCGAGCGGTGCGCATTTCCGCTTGACCGCGTCCTGTCAGCGTTCGACATCACGCGCTCAGCCCCCCGGATTGCCTGCCGATGCCCGTCTTTGCCATTCCCTTCCCGGTGATCGATCCGGTCGCGCTCCAGCTCGGGCCGGTCGCGATCAAATGGTATGGTCTCGCCTATGTCGCCGGGCTGCTCGGTGGCTGGTGGTATGCCCGCAGGCTGGTGATGGCCGACGGACTGTGGGGCGGCCGCGCCCGGCCTGGCGCCGACCAACTCGACGACATGCTGCTTTTCGTCGCGCTCGGCGTGGTTCTCGGCGGGCGCCTCGGCTTCGTGCTGTTCTATGATCTCGAGCGCTATCTGGCGCGTCCGCAGGACATCGTCGCGGTCTGGCAGGGCGGCATGTCCTTTCATGGCGGGCTGGTCGGAGCCGCGACCGGGCTCGTCCTGTTCGCGCGCCGGCGCGGCGTGCCGGTGCTCAGCGTCTTCGATCTCTCGGCTGCGGTCGTGCCGATCGGCCTGTTCCTCGGCCGCATCGCCAATTTCATCAATGCCGAGCTCTGGGGCCGGCCGGCGCCGGACGTGCCATGGGCGATGGTCTTCCCGCATGCCGGGCCGGCGCCGCGCCATCCAAGCCAGCTCTACGAGGCCTTCGGCGAGGGGCTGGTGCTCTTCCTCCTGCTCGCTCTGGTCGTGCGGGCCGGCGGCTTCAGGCGGCCGGGCCTCGTCGCCGGCGTGTTCGGCATGGGCTATGCGGTGGCGCGCATCGCCGCCGAGTTCTTCCGCGAGCCGGATCCGCAGCTCGGCTTCCTGTTCGGCACCGGCATGGGTAGCGGCGGCGGGCTGACCATGGGCATGCTGCTGTCGATCCCGCTGTTCCTGGCGGGGCTCGCTTTGGTCCTGCGTGCGCGGCGAGGGCAGGCGCAATCGTGACGCCGCTGGCGCAGGAGCTTGCCCGGCTGATCCGCGACGAGGGGCCGCTCAGCGTCTCCCGCTACATGGCACTCGCCCTCGGCCATCCGCGTCATGGCTACTACATGAAGCAGGATCCGTTCGGCGCTGCCGGAGACTTCACCACGGCGCCGGAGATCAGCCAGATCTTCGGCGAGCTGATCGGGCTCTGGGCGGCGACCGCCTGGCGCATGATGGGCGAGCCGGCGCCGTTCCGCCTCGTCGAACTCGGCCCCGGCCGTGGCACGCTGATGCAGGACATGCTGCGAGCCGGCAAGGTCGTGTCCGGTTTTCGCGAGGCGCTGACCGTCCACATGGTCGAGACCAGCCCGGTGCTGCGCGAGCGGCAGAGGGCGACGCTGGCCGCGAGCGGCATGGCTCCCGTCTGGCATGAGCGGATCGAGGACGCGCTGGACGGGCCGGCGCTCATCGTCGCCAATGAATTCCTCGACGCCCTGCCACTCGACCAGTTCGTCCTGACACCGGAAGGCTGGCGCGAGCGGCTGGTCGGCCTCGACGGCGAGGGGCGCTTCGCTTTCGGCTTGTCTGCCGAACCCGAAGGGCGGATGGCGCGCGCAGCTCCGCAAGGCGCCGTGCTGGAGCAGCCGCTCGCGGCGCTGGAGACGGTCGCGACCGTTGCGCGCCATGTCGCGGCAGAGGGCGGTGCGGGTCTCTTCATCGATTATGGCGCGGTGCAGACCGGCTTCGGCGATACCCTGCAGGCGATGCGGCAGCACGGCTTCGTCGATCCGTTGGCCGAGCCGGGCGATGCCGATCTGACCGTCCACGTCGATTTCGAGCGCATGGCGCAGGCTGGTCGGGCGGCTGGCGCGGCAGTGCATGGCGCGGTTACGCAGCGCGATTTCCTGCTGGCGCTGGGGCTCGAACAGCGCGTTGCGGCGCTGTCGCGGCGGGCGGTGCCGGAGCAGGCGGCCAGGCTCGCAGCCGGCGCGAGCCGGCTCGTCGCAGCCGACCGTGGGACAGATATGGGGCAGCTCTTCAAGGTGTTGGCACTGGCCGACCCGCGCCTGCCCTTGCTGCCCGGATTTGACCTTCATCGCCTGCCAGAGCAGGCCGCCCCCTGAATCGGAGCTGGAAAGCGATGTTCATCACCTCTCCCGATCTTGCCGGTGAAACCGGCATCCGGCATGCCTTCTTCACGCGCGATGGCGGGGTCTCGACCGGGATCTACGCCTCGCTGAACGGCGGCGTCGGTTCGCGTGACGACCAGGGCCATGTCGCCGAGAATCGGGCGCGCATGGCGGCGCAGCTCGGCGTCGAGCGCGACAAGTTCGTCAGCGTCTACCAGGTGCATTCGCCCGATGTGGCTGTCGTGACCGGGCCCTGGCCGGCCGAGCGTCCGCAGGCCGATGCGATGGTGACGATCGCTCACGGTGTCGCGCTCGGCGTCTCCAGCGCCGATTGCGGGCCGATCCTGTTCGCCGACAGCGAGGCCGGGGTCATCGGTGCCGCGCATTCGGGCTGGAAGGGCGCTTTCAGCGGTGTCGTCGGCGCGACCGTGACGGCGATGGAGAAGCTCGGCGCGCGGCGCGAGCGCATCATCGCCGTGCTCGGCCCGACGATCAGTGCCGCGGCCTATGAAGTCGGGCCGGAGTTCATCGAGCGCTTCAAGGCGGAAAATCCGACCTTCTCGCGCTTCTTTCATGCCTCGGAGCGTCCGGCGCATGCAATGTTCGACCTGCCGGCCTTCATTGCCCATCGCGCCCAGGAGGCGGGGATCGGTCGTTTCATCGATCTTGGCCTGTGTACCTATGCCGACGAGGCGCGCTTCTACAGCTACCGCCGCACCACCCATCGCCAGGAGGGGGATTACGGCCGGCTGATTTCGGCGATCACGCTGACCTGATCACTGCCGGCCTGCCCTTGCGTCATCTCTGGTTGCTTGCGGGACGGGACGGAGTCATCCTTCCGCGGTCATCCACCATCAACATGGCTGCGGGGGACATATGGAACAGATTCTGATGAATCTGGTCGCCGGCGCGATCGGCGGCAATGCGGCCGGCAAGGCCTCGCCGAGTTTCGATCTGGGCACCATCGGCAACACCATCGCCGGACTTGTGGGCGGCGGCGTGCTCGGCCAACTGGTCCCGATCGTGCTGCCGGCGATCACCGCGGCGGCGGCGGGCGGGAATCTCAGCATCGGCGGCATTCTCGCCAACCTGATCAGCGGCGGTGCCGGCGGCGCGATCCTGACGGCGATCATCGGGGCGGTGAAGAACAAGACCGCCTGAGGCGTATTCCGTCGGAATTCGCTGCGCCCTCGCTGAGGGCGCTGGCCTTCGATCCGTACACGCGATTCGCGCATGAGCCGTCGCGCCGGAGCCCCTTGTCGCGGCGCGTTGCGGGAGGGCAATCTCGCACGCCTTGCGTGGAGACCGGCGATGCAGCGACAGATCGACTATTATTTTTCCCTCCTTTCGCCCTGGACCTATCTCGGCCACGAGCTCTTCCTGTCGATCGCGGCGCGTCATGGCTGCGCCGTCAACTATCTTCCGGTGCCGTTGCGCTCGGTCTTCGACGAGACCGGCGGCCTGCCGCTGCCCAAGCGCCACCCGGTGCGCCAGCGCTATCGCATCCTCGAATTGCAGCGCTGGCGCGAGCGGCGCGGCAAGGCACTGAACCTGTTCCCGCGCCATTTCCCGCTCGACATCGCACTGGCCGACCGGGCGCTGATCGCCGCGACGCTCGCCGGCAAGGACCCCGGCGGCTTCATGAAGCGCGTGCTGGCCGGCGTCTGGGCACAGGAGCTCGACCTGTCGCAGCGCGATTTGGTGATCGGGATGGCCGATGCGTCCGGGCTCGACGGCGAGACGTTGGTCGGCGAAGCCGAGTCGGAGGCGGTTGCGGCGCGCTATGCGGCCTCGAGCGAGGCGGCGGTGAAGGCCGGTGTCTTCGGCGCGCCGAGCTATGTCCTCGGCGGCGAGGTGTTTTGGGGCCAGGACAGGCTCGAACTGCTCGACGACGCGCTGGCGAGCGGCCGGGCGCCCTACAGCACCGAGGCGAAAGTCTGAGCGACCGGCGCCGTCAGTCGACGATATCGGGCGTGCGCCAGGCGAGATGCTGGCCGGCGTCGACCGCGATCATCTGGCCGGTGATCGCTTCGGCGCGGGCAAGGTAAAGTACAGCATCGGCGATCTCCCGGGGCTCGACCTTGCGGTTCAGCAGCGTTCCGGCCGCCTCGGCGGCAAGGGCGCTTTCGCCGCCATGCGCATTGGCGAAGGTCGGGCCGGGGCCGACGGCGTTGACGCGGATGCGCGGGGCGAGCGCCTGCGCCATGGTCGTCGTCGCCGCAAGCAAGGCCGATTTGGTCAGCGTGTAGGAATAGTATTGCGGCGTCAGCTTCCGGACGCGCTGGTCGATGATGTTGACGATCGCACCTTGCCGGTCCGCCGGAAGCCGGTTGGCCATCGCCCCGGCGAGGACCGAAGGGGCCCGCAGATTGATCGAGAATTGCCGGTTCCAGCGCAGCACCTCGAGCGAGCGGACATCGTCGATCAGGAAACTCGAGGCGTTGTTGACCAGCAGCGTGACGGGGCCGAAGGCTGCTTCCGCGGCCGGCAGAACGCCGTCGACCGCTGCGGCATCGACCAGATCGGCGGTGACGACGGCGGCCTGGCCACCTTTCGCACGAATCTGCGCGGCGAGTTCCTCGGCCTCGCTGCGCGACTGGTTGCAATGGATCACCACCGCATAGCCGGATTCCGCCAGGCGTTCGACGATGGCGCGGCCGATGCGACGGGCTCCTCCGGTGACGAGTGCGACCTCAGCGGCCATTCGGGCCTCCTTCGTGGCGTTCGCCGCGACGCTGGAGCCGGCGCTCCCAGTGCTTGGCGACGCGCAGATAGCGGTAGAACGCGTAATTCATGGCCGTCATGAAGCCGTAGACGCCGCGCAGAGCGTGGCGGCGGCCGATATAGGCCTTGAAGAAGTTGCCGGGGAATTCCAGCGCCAGCCGTAAGGCCGAGAGCGTTTCGCCGCGCTGGTCGAGATCCTCGGCCTGGGCATCGCTATAGGAATTCAACTTGGCGATCTGCTCGCCGAGTGAACGCACGGAATAGTGATGGATCGTGCCCTTCAGGCTGCCGATCCGCGTTCCGGGCTGCAGCTCGACCCGGTCGTGAACCGGCGAGGGCGAATAGCGTCCCTTGTCGCTGCGGTAGAGGCGGACCGGAGTCAGGGCATAGGCGAAGCGGTGCGGTGCGCCTTCGCCGGGGAAGACCTCCGCAATGCGCAGCCTGTAGGCGTCCGCGGAGGGCTCACCGGCGGCGAACAGAGCGGCGATCTCGTTCACGAGTTCGAGAGGTGCAACCTCGTCGGCATCGAGATTGAGCAGCCAGGAATGGCGGCATTGGTCCTCGGCGAAGCGCTTCTGCTGGCCATAGCCCGGCCAGGGGTTCTCTATGACGCGCGCGCCCAGCTCGGCTGCAACGGCCTGCGTGCCGTCGGTGGAGCCGGAATCGACCACCACGATGTCGTCGCTGAGCGAGCGCACCGCCGCAATGGTGCGGCCGATCCGGTCGGCTTCGTCGCGGGCGATGATGAAGATCGAGATAGGCGGCACGCAGACGTCTCTGTGGGAGGGCATCCCGGCTTAAGCATGGGCTGCCGCCCCCTGCAAGCAAGCCCGGCCCCGGCGCCTATCCGTGCGGAACGGGAACCCAATTCGGATTGCGGCGTTTGTGTGGTGGGCCCGGCCGTTCGGTGTCTTGGCGCCTGCCGTTGCGTTAGTATTTGATTCACCATTCACTCTGTCTTAACAATCACTAACTGGCGTTGATCAATATGCCTTCTTGCTTCCGCATTCTGCCGCAATTTCGCCGCGGTCTGGCAAGCAGATGTGTTCTTGCCGCAACAGACACGGCTGGCTATCGACCTTATAAAGGGGTCATCGATATCACTGCCGGACCGGTGCCGGCCTCAGCGACGACTATCAAGGAGTACACCATGAAGAAGTTCCTGCTTTCGGGCGTTGCGGCCCTCGGTCTCGTCGCCGCTGGCGCTGCCTCCGCTGCCGACCTGCCGAGCCGCAAGGGCCCGGTCGTTGCCCCGGTTTACGTTCCCGTGTTCACCTGGACCGGCTTCTACGTCGGCGCCAACGCCGGCTACGGCTGGGGCAATGTGAACCTCAACGGCTGGGCCAACAACATCGGCAATCTCGACGGCTTCGTCGGTGGTGGCCAGATCGGCTACAACTACCAGATGGGCCAGTTCGTGATCGGCGCCGAAGCCGACATCCAGGGCGCCGACCTCGGCACCGGCCGCAACGTCTTCGGTGACAGCGTCAAGACCGAGTACTTCGGCACCGTCCGCGCTCGCGTCGGCGTCGCCTTCGACCGGTTCATGCCCTACATCACCGGTGGTTGGGCCTATGGCAACGTGAAGACCTCGATCCCGACCCTGGCCTTCTCGTCGGATCGTTCGCACACCGGCGGCTGGACTGTCGGCGGCGGCGTCGAGTACGCCTTCACCAACAACCTGATCGGCGGCGTCGAGTACCTCTACGTCGACCTCGGCGAGAAGAACATCGCCGGCGCTGGCACCAAGGTCGGCACCGACTTCTCGGTCGTGCGCGCCCGCCTCAGCTACAAGTTCTGATCTCTCCTTACGGAGACGGAACGGACCCGGTGGCTTCGGCCACCGGGTTTTTCTTTGTTTGGAGCAGTGCGCGGTCGCGGACGTGGTCTTGCCCGAGCATGCAAAAGGCCGCCTATGGCATCGGACCGAAAAGTGGACTCCACTTTTCGGTCCGATGCGATAACAAAGAGATAGATCGCCGTGACCGCGTCCGAACGGACGTGCGGCGATCTGGATGCGGCCTTGATCTTGTGACGCTGAAATGTGAGTGCGCCGGCGACTTGCGGGGCGCACGCCGCCGGAGCAGTCCGGCCCTCAGCTCTTGACGCGCGTCGCCTCGAAGGCCGGGACCTTTTCGGAAAAGGCGTCGAGCCAGGCGACGAGTCGCGGATGCGCGGCGCGCCATTTGCCCTCATGACGAAGGTCGAGATAGCCGAGCGCGCAGGCGAGCGCGATCTCGCCGATCCGCGGCCGGTCGGCGAAGGCCGGCGGCTCGGCTTCGAGCGCCGCCAGTGCCCGGTCGATCTTGCCCTGCTGGTTCTCGACCCAGCCGGCATGGCGGATTTCGGCGGGCCGGAAGCGAACCTCGTAGACTTGCAGGAGTGCCGCATCGCAGATTCCGTCGGCGAGCGCCTGCAGCCGCAATTGTGCGAAGCGTTCTGCGCCTGCCGGGATGATCCTGCCGCCGCCGGCGAGATGGTCGAGATATTCGACGATGACCCGCGAATCGAACAGTGTGGTGCCGTCCTCGAGAACCAGCGTCGGGATCTTGCCGAGCGGGTTCTGGGTGCGCAGCGAATCCGCGGGATTGGTCGTGTCGGTGGCGGCGACTTCGACCCGGTCGCTCAGGCCGAGTTCGGCGAGGGTGAGCTTGACCTTGCGGCCAAAGGGGGAGGCGGGTGAGGAGCGCAGGATCAGCATGGCAGGGCTTTCGGGCTCGAAGCGAATCGGGAGCGCGATCAGCCGTCGGGGCGGATCGCCTCGCATCGATAGCGTGGGCGCGGCCCCTGCGCGAGGCGCTCGCACAAGGCGGGCAGCAGGATCTCGGCTTCCTGCATCAGCAACCAGGGTGGGTTGACGACGAGCAGCCCGGTGGCGCTCAGCCCGCCGGCCGCCTCGGGGCGATCGACATCGATCTCGAGCCTGAGCAGGCGGCCGATGCCCGCTTCGTCGATGGCCTCGGACAGGTGTTCGACGGCGCGCCGGTCCTTGATCGGATACCAGAGTGCATAGATGCCGGTCGGCCATTTCCGCCAGGCGGCGATCAGGGCGCGGGTCAGCGTCTCGAACTCGTCCTTCTCCTCGAAGGGCGGGTCGATCAGGACGAGGCCGCGCCGTTCCTTCGGTGGGACATTGGCGCCGAGCGCGGTCCAGCCGTCGATGGCGAGCGCCTTGCAGCGCGCGTCGCGGCCGATCGCCTGGACGAGCTTGCTATAGGTACCTTCATGCAGTTCGGCGGCGATCAGCCGGTCGTCGTCGCGCATCGCCTGGCGGCAGAACCAGGGCGAGCCGGGGTAGGAGGTTGCGCCGTAGAGCGCGCGCGCGGCCGCAACCGCCTTGCGCCAGGGGGCGAGCAGCGTCTCGACCGCCGGCGCGAGCGGCGCCTGATCGAGCCGTGCCACGCCATCGCGCCATTCATGCGTGCGCAGGGCTTCGTCAGAGCCGAGATCGTAGCGTCCGGCCCCGGCATGCGTGTCGATGACGCGATAGGGTCTATCCTTGGCGTTGAGATGCGTGAGGATGCGCATCAGCACGACGTGCTTGAGGATGTCGGCGAAGTTCGCGGCGTGGAAGCCGTGTCGGTAATTCATGGGGCGCTCTTAGATCGCCGCGCGTCCGTTCGGACGCGGTCACGGTGATCTATCTCTTTGTTATCGCATCGGAGTTTTCCGAAAAGTGGAATCCACTTCTCGGTCCGATGCTATAGCCTGCTTTGCGCCCGGCCGATATCGGCCGCCGCCGCATGGCGCTCAGGGGCTGGCCGTGATTCTGATATCGGGCGCGCGACAGCCGGAGCGGTCGACCTCCTGGCAGCTGCGGAAGCCACGCAGATCGCGGGTGAAGCAGATTCGCACCTCCTGCAGCAGGCCGCGGCGGCAGGCGACCGACATCATGTCGGTACGCAGGCCGGGATTGGCGGCGACGAAGGCGCGTTCGAGCTCGATCGGCGTCCAGGTCTGGTCGCGGTCGCTGCCGCGCAGCGCTGGCGGGATCACGACCTTCTCACGGGCACGGCGGACATCGGCGAAATAGCCGGCGGGACTTGAGCCGGTGCAGGTGCCATGCTTGCGCCATTGATGGCGGGCCAGGCCTTCCGTCGGGAACAAGCCCTCGGCATCCGACAATGCCTTGCGCGACGGGTTGCGCCCGGCCGGGCCGCAATCGGTCGGATAGCCGCGTTCATTCTGCGGCCAGAGCCCGTGCACGACGAAGCCGGGATTGGCCCCGGGCGCGCATTGCTCGCGCGAGCGCCCGCGGCCGCCATCTTCGAGCTCGCAGAAGCCCGGAGACCAGGAGAGGGCGAGCACATAGAAGTCGAAATCACCGGGTGCGCCGCCTCGGCCATACTGCGCCTGCGCCGGAGCGTCGAACGCCGCAAGACCGAGCAGCGCCAGCGCTGACAGCCAGGCGCGCGGGAGCTTCATGGTTGGATGTTACCGCTCGGGGCCGGGGCGCGCCATCTGACAGCCGGGGGCGTAGGAGCGATGGCGGTCGAGGCCGTCGACGCACCAGTTGACGTTCCAGGTCCAGCCGAACAGGCCGAGATTCTCGCGCACCGAATAGTCGACGCGGCGCAGCACGCCGTCATTGGTCATGACGCGGGCGGTGCAGAAGCGGCGCGGGATGAAGTCCGCGCCCCAGGGGCGCCAGGCGATCGGCCTGACCCGATCGAAATTGACGATCTGCAGCGGGCCCCAGAACTTGGCCTCGCGCGAGTTGAACCAGCTGGTGATCTCGCCGAGCACGGCCGGATCCTCGCAGGCCGGCAGATTGCCATGCATCGGAATGATGCGCGCTTCGGCCCGGTCGGCCGGGTCGACATAGCGGCCGCCCGAGCGATAGGCCGGGTCGCCATAAGGTTCGCCGCCTGCCTGAGCCGGCAGGGCTGCGAGGCAGAGCGTGGCGGCAAGGGCCGAGAAAAGCGAAACGCGGCGCATGGGCGGCCTTCGGAAAATGGGACTGAATCCGTCGCGCTACGATGGAGGCGAGGCCCGTCCCGGTCAAGGCGACGGTTGCGTTTCGGGCGCAAACCGTCGCGGATTGTGACTTTCCTATCGCGCTTTGCGTCTAGCCGAAGGAGGCCGCCAGCATGGCCTCGTAGTCGGAGGCGGTGGCGGTGCGCGGGTTGGTGGCGCTGGAATGATCCTGGACGGCGGCCTGCGCGATCGCCGGGAGCACCTCGCGCGGCACGCCCATGGCCGAAAGGCTCGCCGGCATGCCGAGGCGCGCGGTCAGGCCAGCGATCCATGCCGCGAGATCGGCATCGGGGGCAAGTCCGAGCGTGCGGCGGATCTCGGCGTACTTCTCCTTGGCCGAAGGTTCGTTGAAGCGCAGCACGGCCGGCAGCAGCACGGCGTTGAGCGTGCCGTGATGCAGCGAGATCTGCTTCAGTCCGCCGAGAGGATGGGAGAGGGCGTGCACGGCGCCGAGCCCCTTCTGGAAGGTGAGGCCGCCCTGCAGGGCCGCCATCAGCATCTCCTTACGGGCCTCGCGATCCGAGCCGTCGGCGACGGCGCGTTCGATATGGCCGACGGCGCGCTTCAGCCCGTCGAGGGCGATGGCTTCGGCGACCGGGTTGTCGCGCGGGCTGAGATAGGTCTCGATGCAATGGGTGATTGCGTCCATGCCGGTCGCGGCGGTGAGCCAGGAAGGCAGGCCGAGCGTCAGGTCGGGGTCGCAGACCGCCAGCTTCGGGATCAGATGGGGCGAGATGAAGCCGAGCTTGCGGCCGTCGTTCAGCGTGATCAGCGCGGCGCGGCCGACCTCGCTGCCGGTGCCGGCGGTGGTCGGGATGGCGATGACGGGCGCGACCTTGGCGGTGATCTTCGGGATGCCGCCGAGGATCGCGGCATAGTTTTCGAGCGGACCGTCATGGCCGGCGAGCAGGGCGACGCCCTTGGCGAGGTCGATTGGCGAGCCGCCGCCGATCGCGACCAGGCCGTCGCAGCCATGTTCGCGGTAGACCGCCAGCGCCGCGAGAACGGCTTCCTCGGTCGGATTGGTCGGCGTTTCCGAAAAGAGCGCGGCATTGCCGAGGACAGAGGAGGCGGCACGCAGGCGATCGATCAGGTCGGTGGCGGCGAGGCCGCGATCGGTGACGATCAGCGGACGGGAGATACCGAGTTGGGCGAGGCCGTCAGCAACCGTCTTGAGCTCGCCGAAGCCGAACTGCACCGTCGTCAGATAGGAGATCGTCGCCATCACATTTCCTCGCGAGCTTTCGGCGCTGCGGCCGGTCGGCTGTCTTGTCGCGCGTTCGCGCCATCGATGCCAGCCCCGGC
Organism: Allobosea sp. NPDC055594; assembly: GCF_053618995.1. Classification (NCBI taxonomy): domain Bacteria; kingdom Pseudomonadati; phylum Pseudomonadota; class Alphaproteobacteria; order Hyphomicrobiales; family Alloboseaceae; genus Allobosea; species Allobosea sp. NPDC055594. The sequence goes on along the minus strand of NZ_JBSHIO010000008.1, from coordinate 125,624 downwards.
GTCCTGACACCGGTGCAGGACGCCCCGGCGAGAACGCGATGTTGGGCGAAGCGAGGCGCCGTCATGTGGTGGGCTCGACAGGCCGCGGCAGCGACCGATCGCCATTTCGATCGCGATGTCGGTCGTGCTCGTGCTCGTGCGAGCAGGCGGTCCCGCCCTTTTCGCTCCCACCCCGCCGTCAGTGCTGCTCGATCGTCACCCGTTCCTTGGCGGCTTCGGCCGCCGCATTGCCGGCGCGCCTTTCGAGAACGAGCAGAGCGAGGCCCGCGGCGACGATCAGGGCGGCGCCCAGCAGCATGGCGGGCGTCGGCCAGTCGCCGAAAACGAACCAGCCGAAGACCAGCGCCCAGACGATCAGCGTGTACTGATAGGGCACGACGACAGAGGCTTCGGCGAGCTTCAGCGAGCGCGTCACGCACAGATGCGCGACCATGGCGATGATGCCGAGCAAGGCGAGCAGGCCGAGATCGGCCAAGGTCGGCGTCACCCAGCCGGTGGGCAGCAGCAGGAGGCCCATCACCAGCGCGCCGAGCGTCTGCCAGAAGACCAGGGTGACGTCGGGCGTGCCGCGCAATTGCCGGCCGGTGATCATCATCGCGGCGAAGGAGAAACTGCCGACCAGCGCGATCAGTGCCGGTAGGGACAGGCTCTGCCCGGAGGGGTTGAGCGCGATCGCGACACCGACGAAGCCCGCGGCGACGGCGAGCCAGCGGCCGGCATCGACCCGCTCGCCGAGCAGCAATGCGGCGAGCACCACCGCCCAGACCGGTGCGGCCAGCCAGAGAGTCATCGTGTCGGCAAGCGGCAGATAGGAGACTGCCCAATAGAACAGCGCGACCTCGCAGGACCCCAGCGTGACCCGCAGCAGTTGCAGGCCCGGCCGTTCGGGGCGCAGCGTGCGGCCGACGCCCTGCTTCACCACGAAGGGGATGATCACCAGCAGCGCTGCCGCCGAGCGCAGGAGCAGGACCTGGCCGACCGTATAGGTCGCGACCAGCCATTTCCCCATCACGTCGTTGAGCGAGAAAAGCAGGATGCCCAGCAGCATTATGGCGATACCGGCGAGCGTGGTGTTGCGGCTGGGCATGGCGATCTTTTGGGCAGAGCGGGAGCCGGTTCCATCGCCCGTCGCCGACGCTGAAGCAAGTCGTCCGACGCAAGGGCAGGCCGCGTCCGGCACAAGGCCGTCGGCATGCTTTATTTTCGTATTGACTTAATTAAATGAACTAAGAAATATATGGCCATGGATCGGTTCATGGCCCTCGCAGACCCCACCCGTCGACGCATCATCGAGATGCTGGGCGAAGGCGCCCTGGCAGCGGGCGAAATCACGGCGCGCTTCGAAGTCAGTGCTCCGGCGATCTCGCAGCATCTCAAGGTTCTGAAGGCGGCCGGGCTGGTGACCGTCGAGATCAGCGGCCAGCGCCGCATTTACCGGCTCGATCCCGGCGGCCTGGACGCGTTCGAGGCCTGGGTCCGGCAGGTGCGCGGCTTCTGGAACGCTTCGCTCGGCCGGCTGGAGCGGGAACTGGCAAGATCAGAGAAAGACGAGGGAGTGGCGTGATGAACGAGTACGGCGTTGTCCTGGAAAGCGGGGCGGTGCGTTTCGAGCGGGTCCTGCCGGGACCTCTGGAGCGGGTCTGGGCCTACATCACCGAGTCCGGCAAGCGCGGAACCTGGCTCGCTTCGGGCGAGATCGAGCCGCATGTCGGCGGCAAGGTCGCGCTGCTGTTCAAGCATTCTGAGATCACCGATGAGGCGCCGCCCGAGCGCTATCGCGAGGCGCATGAGAAGGGCTGGCTCGGCCATGGTGCGGTGACGCGCTACGAGCCGCTCCGGGCGATCGCCTTCACCTGGCCGGGCGAGGCGCCGGCGAAATCCGAGGTGACGTTCGAGCTCACCCCGGAAGGCGAGCGTGTCCGGCTCGTCGTCACGCATCGCAAGCTCGCCGACAGGACCGAGATGACCAGCGTCTCCGGCGGCTGGCACCTGCATCTCGGCATCCTCGAGGATCGGCTCGCCGGTGCGGCGCCGCGCGGTTTCTGGTCGAGGCTTGGCGGGCTCGAGGCGGAGTACGCTGCGCGCTACGCCGAGTCGGCGAAGTAACGCTCTGCTGGAAGACCCTAAAGGCTCGCCGCGGCCCGCGTCGCCTGGTCGTACTGGCCGGAGAGCGAGCGCATCACGGCGGCGATCTCGGAGAGGCGCGCCGGGTCGATGCCCGTCGCCAGCACCGATTTTACCAGGAGTTGCTCGCGCACCTGTGCATAGCGCCGGCAGGCCTCCTCGCCCGCCGGCGTTACCGCGGCGGTCTTTTCCTTGCCCTTGCGCCCGCCCTTGATCAGGCCGAGCCGCTCGAGCTTCTTGAGGGCGTAGTTTACGACATGCGTGTCCTCGATGTTGAGGATCAGGCAGATGTCGGCGAGCCGCTTGGGTTTGCCGCGATGATTGACATTGTGCAGGACGAGCACGTCCATCGGTGTCAGATCCGCGAGGCCGGAGGCCGTCATGCCGCGCAGCATCCAGCGATGGAAGGCATGCACGGTCATCGAGAGCGCGAATTCGAACTCCGACAGGGCCGGCATGGCGCCGGAGGCGAGATGGCCGGAGGAGACGATGGGGCCGAGCGGGGCAACCGCGGGCTTCTGATCGGACATGGCGGCGTCGGGGTCCTGCATCGCGCCTGCGTTCTCGCTGGTGGGGTTCGCCGGGGCCTTGATCGCTGGCCGGGCGGGCCGTTCATCGCCAGCGCGTCGATGGCGCCGCCCCGCGAAAGGGCGGCGCCGCGCGGTCTCACATCTTCTTGTAGGCGTCGATGATCGCCTGGCCGTCGGCGCCGGCCTTCTTCAGCCAGTCGGCCGTCAGCGTCTCGCCGGCCTTCTTGAAGCCGGCGGCGAGCGCCGGAGAGGGCGCCTGCACCTTCATGCCCTTGGCCTTGAGCTGGCCGAGATACCAGTTGGTCTTCTCTTCCCACATCTTCCAGCCGCGCGCCTCGGCATCGGCCGAGGCCTTGAGCAGGGCATCCTGCGTCGGCTTGTCGAGCGCGGCGAAGGCGGCCTTGTTGACGAAGGTCGCGTCCTTCGGGATCCAGGCCTGGACGTCGTAGAAATGGGTCAGGGTTTCCCAGGCCTTGGAATCATAGCCGGTGCCGCCTGACGACATGAAGGAGTTGACCACGCCGGTGGCCAGCGCCTGCGGCAGCTCGGCCGCCTGGATCGTCACCGACTGCATGCTGAGCAGATCGCCGAGGCGCGCCGTGCCGACATTATAGGCCCGCCATTTTAGGCCTTTCATGTCCTCGATCGTGTTGAGCTCCTTCTTGGCGTAGACGCCTTGCGGCGCCCAGGGGACCATGAAGAGAAGCTTGATGCCCTGGCTGTCGAGCTTCTTCTCGATCGCCGCCTTGGAGGCCTTGTAGAGCTTCATCGAGTCCGCGAAGGAGGTCGCGAGGAAGGGCACGACGTCGATGCCGAAGACCGGGTCCTCGTTTTCGTGGATCGACATCAGCACTTCGCCCATCTGGGCCTGGCCGCTGGCGACGGCGCGCTTGATCTCCGGGGCCTTGAACAGCGCGGCGCCGGGGTGGACGGTGATCTGCAGCTTGCCCGATGTCGCCTTTTCGACGTCCTTGGCGAAGAGGGCGAGATTCTCCGAATGCGGGTTGTCGGCGGGATAGGCGGCCGGCAGGTTCCATTTGGTCTGGGCTGAGGCCGGGGCGGCAAGCGCGAAGGCGCTGCAGCCGAGCGCGAAGGCGGCGATGGCGAATCTGCGGTCGAACATGTCGTTTTCCCTCTCTGTTGGCTTTGGTCTTGGTCTTGATCTCAATCCGGGAAGGCGAGCTTCGGCAAATAGAGCACGATCTGCGGGAAGGTCGTGATGATCAGCACGGCGACGTTGAGCAGAATGAAGAACGGGAAGGCGGCCCTCGCAACCGTCCAGGTGTCCTTGCCGCTCATGTTCTGCAGCACGAACAGGTTGAAGCCGACCGGCGGGGTGATCTGCGCCATCTCGACATGGATGACGAGGTAGACGCCGAACCAGACGAGGTCGAAGCCGGCCTCCTTGACCATGGGCAGGACGATGACGGCGGTCAGCACGATCATCGAGATACCGTCGATCAGGCAACCCAGGATGATGTACATCACGGTCAGCGCCAGCACGAGCATATGCGGCGAGAGCTCCTGGCCCTTGACCCAGGCGGCGAGCGCCGCCGGAATGCCGGTGAAGCCCATTGCCGCCGTGCAGAAGGCTGCGCCTGCCAGGATCAGCATGATCATGCAGGTGAGCCGCGTCGCGCTCATGATGCTTTCGAGGAAGGTCGGCCAGGTCAGCGTGCCGCTCCACCAGGCCAGGAAGAGCGCGCCGGTGACGCCGAAAGCGGCGCATTCGGTCGCCGTAGCGAAGCCGAGCACCAGCGCCAGGAACACGGCGGCGATCAGCAGCAGGCAGGGCGCCAGCTTGGCCGATTGGCGCAGCTTCTCGCGGAGCGACATCGCAGGGTCGCGCGGCGGTGTCTTGTCCGGGTTGAGCCAGGACCAGACGATGACATAGCCCATATAGAGCGCCATCACGAGCAGGCCCGGCAGGAAGCCGCCGAGGAAGACCTGCAGCACCGAGACATTGGCGGTGACGGCATAGACCACCATCGGGATCGATGGCGGGATCAGGAGCCCGAGCGTGCCGGAGCCGGCGAGCGTGCCGAGGCTCAGGCGCTCGTCATAGCCGCGCTTCTTGAGTTCGGGCAGGGCGATCTTGCCGATCGTCGCGACCGTCGCCGCTGACGAGCCCGAGACTGCCGCGAAGATGCCGCAGCCGACGATATTGGTGTGGATCAGCCGGCCTGGCAGCCATTGCAGCCAGGGGGAGAGGCCCTGGAACATCTGCTCGGAGAGCCGCGTCCGGAACAGGATCTCGCCCATCCAGATGAAGAGCGGTAACGCGGCCAGCGTCCAGGAGGCCGTCGAGCTCCAGACGGTGGTCGCCAGGACCTGGCCGATCGGCACATCGGTGACGAGATTCATCGCCAGCAGGCCGACCAGGCCGAGGCCGACGCCGATCCAGACGCCGCTCGCGAGAATCCCGACGAGGAAGAGGAGCAGGACGAGCGAAAGTTCGGGCAGCGCCATCAGACGCCCCCGCCCTGGGCGACGCGCTCGACCAGTTCCTCGACCGATTGCGGCGGCTTGGGCAGATAGGTCGGCCGGCCGCCGCGCGCCACGATGACCCATTCGTCGATCAGCGCTATCAGCAGAATGCCGAGCCCGATTACCATGCCGAGTTGCGGGATCCACAAGGGCACCGAGACGACGCCGGTCGACATGTCGTCGAAGCGCCAGGAATCATGGGCCAAGCGTCCGGCCTGATAGGTGAAATAGCAGATGAAAGCTGCGGCGATCGTCAGGGCGCTCAGCTCTGCGGCGCGCCTGCGGCCGCCTTCCAGGCGCTCGATCAGCAGGCCGACGCGGATCATCTCGCCGCGCTTGAAGGTGTGGCCCAGGCCGAGAAAGGCCATCGCCACCAGCGCCCAGGAGGCGAAGTCGTCGCCGGAGGGAATGTTGAAGTTGATCTCGCGCCCGATCGACAGGAACATCATCAAAGCAAAGATCGCCACGAGACTGATTCCGGCGAGCCAGCCGGAAACCAGGTAGAGCATGTCGAGTACGCGGCGAATCATGCGCGCGCCTCGCCATGCGCCGTCGGGTCGCGTCGTTTTGCGACGCGTCTGCCGGCGGCCAGTGCCGATCCCGTCATTGCCCTCTCCCGGTTGCTTGCACGGTCTGGCCCCTCTGCCTTGTTCCGGTCACAATCGAGATCGTAGCCGGCGGAATGAGCTTGTCAATTTTTCATCGACGATTTATCGATGAAGTGTCGATGTTGTTTTTTGATCTTCGGGAGGGTGCGATGACTGCCAGCCGTTGGGACTTCTGGATCGATCGTGGCGGCACTTTCACCGATGTGATCGGCCGCGATCTCGAAGGCAGGCTTCATGCCAGGAAGCTGCTCTCCGAGAATCCGGGGGCGTATCGCGACGCGGCCGTGCAGGGCATTCGCGACCATCTCGGGCTGAAGACGGGCGAGCCGATTCCGGTCGGGCTGGTCGGCGAAGTGCGCATGGGCACCACGGTCGCGACCAACGCGTTGCTCGAGCGCAAGGGCGATCGGACGCTGCTGGTCACGACCAAAGGTTTCCGCGACGCGCTGCGCATCGGCTATCAGGCCCGTCCGAACATCTTCGCCAAGGAGATCATCAAGCCGGAGCAGCTCTATGAGGCTGTGGTCGAGGTCGAGGAACGGGTCCTGGCCGACGGCACGGTCGAGCGTGCCCCCGACGAGGCCGCGATCCGCACCGCACTGCAGGCGCGATATGATGACGGTTTCCGCGCCGTCGCCATCGTCTTCATGCACGGCTATCGCTATTCGGCGCATGAGCAGGCCGCGGCGCGCATCGCCCGCGAGATCGGTTTCCCGCAGGTTTCGGTCAGCCATGAGGTTTCGCCGCTGATCAAGCTGGTCGGCCGCGGCGACACTGCAGTGGTCGACGCCTATCTCTCGCCGATCCTCGGCCGCTATGTCGCGCAGGTTTCCGAAGAGCTCGACATCGTCCGCACCGGCGCGCGGCTGATGTTCATGATGTCCTCGGGCGGGCTCACCGCGGCCGAGCTCTTCCAGGGCAAGGACGCGATCCTGTCGGGTCCGGCCGGCGGCGTCGTCGGCCTCGCCGAGACCGGCCGCTCGGCCGGGTTCGACAAGGTGATCGGCTTCGACATGGGCGGTACCTCGACCGACGTCGCCCATTTCGACGGTGAATACGAGCGCGCCTTCGAGACCGAGGTCGCCGGCGTGCGCATGCGCGCGCCGATGATGCTGATCCATACGGTTGCTGCAGGCGGCGGGTCCATTCTCCACTATGACGGCGCCCGCTTCCGCGTCGGCCCCGATTCAGCCGGTGCCAATCCCGGCCCCGCCGCCTATCGCCGTGGCGGCCCACTCGCCGTGACCGACGCGAACGTCATGGTCGGCAAGCTGATCCCGTCCTATTTCCCGGCGATCTTCGGCCCGAAGCAGGATGCGCCGCTCGACGTCGAGACGGTGCGCGCCAAGTTCGCGGCGCTGGCGGCAGAGGTCGGCGATGGCCGCTCGCCCGAGGAGGTCGCCGATGGCTTCATCCAGATCGCCGTCGCCAACATGGCGGAGGCGATCAAGAAGATCTCGGTGCAGCGTGGCTATGACATCACCCGCTATGCGCTGAATTCCTTCGGCGGTGCCGGCGGCCAGCATGCCTGCCTCGTCGCCGACGCGCTCGGCATCAAGACCGTGCTGCTGCACCCGTTCTCCGGCCTGCTCTCGGCCTATGGCATGGGCCTGGCCGAGATTCGCGCGACGCGCACCGCGGCGCTCGACGTCGCCCTCGATGCCGAGGCCAAGGCCGCGATCGCGGCGGTCGCGGAGCGCCTCGGTGCCGAGACGAAGGCGGAGGTCGCCGGGCAGGGCGTCGCCGAGGGCGATATCGCCCTGCATGTGCGCGCCCATATCCGCTATGCCGGGACCGATACGGCGATCGCGACGCCTTTCGGCAGCCGGGAGGAGATGCAGGCCGCTTTCCAGAGCGCGCACAAGGCGCGCTTCGGCTTCATCGACGAGACCAAGGCTCTGGTCGTCGAGGCGGTCGAGGTCGAGGCGGTCGGCGGCGGCGCCCGGTTCGAGGAAGCGCTGGCGAGGGAAGGTGCGGGCGAGCCGGTCCCTGCCGAGCGCACCCGCCTGTTCTCGCAGGGGCGCTGGCATGACGCGGCGATCATTCGCCGCGAGGCGATGAAGCCCGGCCAGAACATTGCCGGCCCTGCCATCGTGATCGAGCCCAACCAGACCGTGGTGGTCGAGGAGGGCTGGAGCGCCAGGCTCACGGCCAAGGATCATCTCGTGCTGACCCGCAGCAAGCCGCTGGTCCAGCAGGCGGCGATCGGCACCAAGGCCGATCCGGTGATGCTCGAGATCTTCAACAACCTGTTCATGTCGATCGCCGAGCAGATGGGCGTGACGCTGCAGAACACCGCCTATTCCGTGAACATCAAGGAGCGGCTCGACTTCTCCTGCGCGGTCTTCGACCAGACCGGCGGCCTCGTCGCCAATGCCCCGCACATGCCGGTGCATCTCGGTTCGATGGACAAGTCGGTCGAGACCGTGATCGCCAACAATCCGGTGATCCGGCCGGGCGACGTCTACTGCCTGAACGCGCCCTATAACGGCGGCACGCACCTGCCCGACATCACGATCTGCACGCCGGTCTTCGATACGCAGGACAAGGAGATCCTGTTCTGGGTCGCCAGCCGCGGCCACCATGCCGATGTCGGCGGAACCGCGCCGGGCTCGATGTCGCCGCTGGCGACGAATATCGAGGAGGAAGGCGTCTATATCGACAATTTCAAGATCGTCGATCGGGGCCGCTTCTGCGAGGAGGAGCTGGTCAAGCTCCTGACCGGCGCGCGCTATCCGGTGCGCAACGTCGTCCAGAACGTCAACGACCTGAAGGCCCAGATCGCGGCCAATGAGAAGGGCGTGGCGGAGCTGAAGAAGATGATCGGCTCCTTCGGCCTCGACGTCGTCCAGGCCTATATGGGCCATGTCCAGGACAACGCCGCCGAGAGCGTTGCCAGGCTGCTTGCCCGTCTGCATGACTGCGAGTTCACCTATCCGATGGACCAGGGCTGCGCGATCAAGGTGAAGATCACCGTCGATCGCGAGAAGCGCGAGGCGACCGTCGACTTCACCGGTACTTCGCCGCAGCGCGAGGACAATTTCAACGCGCCGGCGCCCGTCACCCGCGCCGCCGTGCTCTATGTTTTCCGCGTCATGGTCGACGATGCGATCCCGATGAATGCCGGCTGCCTGCGGCCGATCAAGGTGATCGTGCCGGAAGGCTCGATGCTGGCGCCGCGCTATCCGGCCGCCGTCGTCGCGGGCAATGTCGAGGTCAGCCAGGCGGTGACCAACACGCTGTTCGGCGCGCTGGAGGCGATGGCCTGCTCGCAGGGCACGATGAACAACCTGACCTTCGGCAATGACGAGTACCAGTATTACGAGACGATCTGCTCGGGCTCGCCGGCGGGGCCGGGCTTCAACGGCACCTCGGGTGTGCATGTCCACATGACCAACTCGCGCCTGACCGATCCGGAGATCCTGGAGACGCGCTTCCCGGTCGTGCTCGAGGACTTCCACATCCGCGCCGGCTCCGGCGGCAAGGGCGAGTGGAATGCCGGCGACGGCACCAGCCGCACCATCCGGTTCCGTAGGAGCATGGATTGCGCCATCCTCGCCTCGCATCGCAAGGTCAGGCCCTTCGGCATGAAGGGCGGCGAGCCGGGCGAACTCGGGCGGACGCTGGTGCGCCGGCTCTCGGGCGAGGTCGAGGAGCTCAAACCCTCCGACCAGACCTTCCTGGAGGCCGGCGAGGCGGTGACCGTGCTGACGCCGACGGCCGGGGGCTATGGAAAGCGCAAGGGCTGAGGCATAGCTCCCCGCTTGTCGTCGCCGGGAGCACGGCGAAGCAATCCGGAATTGCGCATTGTCGCCTTGGATTGCTCCGCCGGCTGAAGTCTCCTTGCAACGACGCTTGCGCGAAGGAGACCGAGCATGTCGCAGACCTGGATGATCACCGGCGCCAATCGCGGCATCGGCCTTGCTCTGACGATGGAATTGCTGCGCCGGGGCGACCATGTCGTCGCCGCGGCGCGCGATCCCTGGGGCGGGGCGCTGGCCGAGCTGGCGGGCGTGCATGTCGGGCAACTGACGCCGCTCGAACTCGACGTGACCTCCGACGAAAGCGTCGCCGCTGCCAAGCGGGCGCTCGCCGGGCGGCCGCTCGACGTGCTCGTCAACAACGCAGGCATCTACGGGCCGCGGGACCGCCAATCGGCCTTCGATATGGATTTCGACGCCTGGCGCGAGGTCTTCGAGGTCAATGTCTACGCGCCCTTGCGGGTGGCGCAGGCCTTCCTGCCCAATCTCGAGGCGGGCAGCGGGCGGAAGATTGCGACGATCTCGAGCCGGATGGGCTCGCTCGGCGGCAGCCCGTCCGGCGCCATCGCCTATCGCTCCTCCAAGGCTGCGGTGAACATGGTGATGGTCGCCTTCGGCAATGCGGTGCGCGCCAGCGAGATCGCCGTGCTGCTGTTCCATCCCGGCTGGGTGCAGACCGATATGGGTGGCGGCGGGGCCGATATCCCGGCCACGGAGAGCGCCGCCGGGTTGATCGAAACCATCGACGCTTCCGGCATGGCGCAGACCAACAGCTTCCGGACCTGGAAGGGCGAAACGATCCCCTGGTAAATGCCGCCGCTGTCCGCAAGCCGGGCGCGATGGACCTGAGCCAGAGGCTCGCCTAATCCTCGCTTGTTCGAAGCTTGTGAGGAACCGTCCATGATCCGCATCACGCTTGCCGGCTGCACCGGCTGGGTCGGCAAGGCGCTCGTCGCCGCGATCATGGCGGCGCCCGATCTCGAACTGGTCGCGGGCGTTTCGCGCCAGGCCGCCGGGCGCGATCTCGGCGAGGCGGCGGAATTGCCGGCGAACGGGCTGCCGGTCTTCGCAACGGTCGCGGAGGCGCTTGGCGTGCCGAGCGATGTGCTGATCGACTACACCAAGCCGGACAGCGTGAAGAGCAACGTGCTTTCGGCGATCGCCGCCGGGCGCCATGTCGTGGTCGGCACCTCCGGCATGTCGGGCGCGGACTATGCCGGGATCGAGCAGGCCGCGCGCGTAGCGGGGGTTGGCGTACTCGCCGCCGGCAATTTCTCGATCACCGCGACGCTGCTGCGGCGCTTCGCCCGCGAGGCGGTGAAATATGTGCCGGATGTCGAGATCATCGACTATGCCTCGCCCGGAAAGCCGGACACGCCCTCGGGCACGGGTTTCGAACTGGCCGAAACGCTCGCTGTCGAGCGCATGGCCGCGACCTCGCTGCCCGTCTCCGCGCTCGGCGGGGTGCGCGAGACGCGTGGCGGCGCGATCGGTGTGCCGCATCCGGTGCAGGTGCATTCGCTGCGCATGCCCGGCTTCGTACTCTCCTGCGAGGCGGTGTTCGGCCTTGAGGATGAGCGCTTGGTCATTCGCCACGATGCCGGTACCTCCGCTGCTCCCTATGTGGGGGGAACCTTGCTGGCGGCGCGGCGCGTCGGCGAGCAGCCCGGTCTGCGCCGTGGCCTCGACAGCCTGATGGCTTGAGTCTCTGCCGATGTCCGGTCGAGAAGTTCTTATTATTTCAAATGCTTAGCTGGCTTCATTAAGGATCTGTTCGCTCGCGGTTGCGAGAAAGGCCGCGCGCGAAACGGTAGTGAGGCGAGATGCGGCGCTTTGGTTTGACGGCGAAGATCACCTTGCTCTTCGCGCTGTTCGGGATCGCCGCGGCGCTGGGGCTGGCGGGCGCGCTCGGTGGCCTTGCCTCGGTGCACCAGATCGACCGCGAAGCGTTCAACGGGCTTCAGCTCGCCAATCGTGCCTCGCTGCTGTCGAGCCGCGTGGCGCAGGCCTCGCTGCTCAGCCGCTTCGATGACGGCGCCAGTCCACAACAGGTCGAGCAGGCTCTCGATGCTCTCGAAGCCGCGATCGAACTGGTCGATGCCGCGCGCGCGAGCCTGGTCTCGGCGCTACCGCCGGAGCTGTCGCAGGCCCATCCGACGCTCGATGCCAGCATCCGCACTTTCATCGATTTTCAGCGCGACATTGTCGACATCGGCCGCCGCGTCTCGGCCAAGGCAGCGCTGATCGAGGCCTCGGCGGAGGCGGCAAGGGAGAATGTCCGCCAGATCATCAGCGTCACCGCGAAGATCCGTGACGATCTCGACCGGCAGGCGGGGCAGGCCGCCTCGAGTGCCGAGATGCTGGCGCATCAGGTGCGGCTGCGGGTGATCCTGATCGCCGTCGGCCTGCCGCTCGCCGGTGGAGCGCTCGCCATCACCCTGCTGCGCGCCCATCTGACCCGGCCATTGCGCGAGCTGATGGCGGCGATCGATGCGACCATGGCGAGCGAGCATGTCATCGAGGTCCCGCATCGGCGCCGGCGCGACGAGATCGGCGAGCTCGCCCGCACGGTGCGGACTTTGAGCGAGGTGCGCGCCACGTTGGTGACGCGTGATGCCGAAGCCGGGCTGGCGCAGGCGCATCAGGCGCGCCGTACCGAGGAGCTGCATCGCATCGCCGAGGAATTCGAGACGAAGATCGGCCGCCTGCTCGGCGACATCGCCGGGGCGAGCGAGGGCTTGCGGGCGGCGCTCGGCGATTCTGCCGTCCAGGCCGAACAGATCTCGCAGAGCGGCGGGGCTGCCGCCGGGGCGGTGGTCGACGCCGCCGAGGAAGCGAACCGGATCTCGGATGCGGCTCTGCGGCTCGAGGACGTGGTGGAGCAGATCAATCACGAGGTCCGTCGCGTTTCGCAGACGGCGACCGAAGCGACGCGCGATGCCGCCGGAACGGCCAGCCTGGTCGGGCGGCTGACCGACAATGCCGGCCAGATCCGCGACGTCGTCGCGCTGATCGAGGCGATCGCGCGCCAGACGAACCTGCTCGCATTGAACGCCACGATCGAGGCCGCCCGTGCGGGGGCGCATGGCCGCGGCTTCGCCGTGGTCGCGAGCGAGGTCAAGGCGCTCGCGGCTCAGACGGCGGATGCCACGGCGAAGGTGGCCACGCGGATCGTTGCGGTCGACGAGGCGCTGTCGCAGGCGGCGACCGCGATCTCTGGCATCGTCACGCGTGTCGGTGCGGTCGAGCAGGCGAGCACCGAGATCTCCAGCATGGTCGCGTCGCATAGCGGCCTGTTGCAGAATCTCGGCGAGACCATCGCCCGCATATCGGAAGTGACGCGTGGCGGCGTCGAGGCGATGACGGCGATCGTCGAGGCCAATTCCCTCAGCGTGACGCGTGCCGAGCAGGGGGCGAGCGGTGCCAGACGGCTCGACGAGCGCATCACCGCATTACAGGTCGAGGCGAACCAGTTCGCACGGCGCCTGCGCTCTGCGTGATCGGCACTTGCCGTAAGAGCGCGACTCGCGGCCATTGGGCGCCATGTCCGCAGAATCCTTCTCATCATGAACTGGTCGCCACAGCAGGACGATGCGCTCCGTGCCGTCTCGGACTGGCTGAAGAGTGGCTCGCCGCAGCTTTTCCGCCTGTTCGGCTATGCCGGTACCGGCAAGACCACGCTCGCCCGGCACATCGCCGAGGATGTCGACGGGACGGTCGTCTTCGCCGCCTTCACCGGCAAGGCGGCGCTCGTCCTGCGCAACAAGGGCTGCGAGGGCGCGCAGACCATCCATTCGCTGATCTACCGCTCGCGCGGAGTCGACGAGGAGAGCCCGACCTTCGTGCTCAACCGCGAGAGCGTCGCGGCCAAGGCCAAGCTGATCATCATCGACGAATGCTCGATGGTCGACGAGGAACTCGGCCGCGACCTGCTCTCCTTCGGCACGAAGGTGCTGGTGCTGGGCGACCCCGCGCAGCTTCCGCCGGTCAAGGGCGGCGGCTTCTTCACCGAGGCCGAGCCCGACATCATGCTGACCGAGGTGCACCGTCAGGCGGCTGACAACCCGATCGTGCGGATGTCGATGATCGTGCGCGAGGGCGGGCGGCTCGAGGTCGGCGAATACGGCGAGAGCCGGGTGATCCGGCGTGATCAGATCACGCCCGAGATCGTGCTCTCCGCCGGCCAGGTCCTGGTCGGCCTCAACAAGACGCGCCGGAACTACAATGCCCGGATGCGGCAGCTGATGGGCCACAGCTCGAACGTGCCTGTCGTCGGCGAGAAGCTGGTCTGCCTGCGCAACGACAAGAGCAAGGGCCTGCTGAATGGCGGCGCCTGGATCGTGCAGGAGCTGAAGACCTCGAAGAAGGGGCTGGTCACCATGCGGGTGACGCCGGAGGACGATACCGGCGGAAAACCGGTGAAAGTCTCGGTGCTGCCGAACTTCTTCGACGGCACCGAGGAGGAGGTGCCCTGGGAGCTGCGGCGCCACACCGACGAGTTCACCTTCGGCTACGCCCTCACCGTCCACAAGGCGCAGGGCTCGCAATGGGACGATGTCGTGCTGTTCGACGAGGCCTACGCTTTTCGCGAGCACCGGGCGCGCTGGCTCTATACCGGCCTGACGCGCGCCGCCGAGACGATCACCGTGGTGATGTAGCGGCCGGCGCGTTCAGGCGCGGCCGGTGTCGGCTTCCTGCCGCCGCAGCGCCTTCAGCCGGCTGATCAGGTGGCGGGCGCCCATCAGGATGTGCTGCTCCAGATGTGCGCTGGCGCGGGCGACGTCGCCCTGCCGGCAGAGGTCGAGCAGGACCTGATGCTCGCGGTTCATCTTCTCGCGCGAACCGGTCAGCCTGATCGGCAGCGGGAAGTGACGATAGGCGTTGAGATAGAGCTTGCGCACCAGCGCCAGGGTCTGGGGACGATTGGCCGGCTCGTAGAGCGTCGCGTGAAAATCCCAGTTGAGGTTCGACCAGTTCTCGTCGCGCCGGTCTTCGACCATCTGGGCGAATAGTACCTCGGCCTTCTGGAAATGCGGCTCTGAGAGCAGCGGCATGGACTGTTCCAGGAGCCAGGTCTCGAGCCGAGCCCGGATCTCGTAGACCTCTTCGAGATCGTCGATCGACAGGCTGGAGACGACCGCGCCCTTATGGGACTGCATGGTCACCAGCCCCTCGGCCTCGAGCTGGTGCAGCGCCTCGCGGATCGGGACGCGGCTGACGCCGAACTCCGCCGCCAGCTTCTCCTGCCGCAGCAAGGTCGCTTCCGGCAGGGCGCCGGACAGGATCTGCTCGCGCAGGAGGTCGACGACCCGGCCGGTCGTCGTGACGCGGTGCAGCGTCATGGTCTTCTCGGGGCTGGTCGCGGTTGTCATCGCCTGATTTCTGGATTCCCGGCCTCGGCGGCTTGCCTCCGTTCCTGCCGGAAAACCGGACTTCTTTCAATCCGGCGCCCCCTGAACGCTCTATGGCGGATATTTTGGATCCTATGAATTGTTGCGTGAAACGCCATAGGAGAGCGTCGTTCTCTCAGATTGGCGCTGTTGCGAATGTCTGCTGCATCCGATACAGAAAAATTGGATTCAATATTCAATTCTTCTAAAGGCGCCTGAAATGATCGCGATCAGCAACAATGAGGGGGGCAGCGGCATCGGTGCGACGGCGCGGGAACTCCTCGGCGGCGCCAGGGCGCTGGACGCGATCGAGGCAGGCGTCCGGCTGGTCGAGGCCGATGAGAGCGTTCGGACGGTCGGGCGCGGTGGCTGGCCGAACCTGCTTGGCGAGGTCGAGCTCGACGCGTCGGTCATGGACGGTTCTACGCTTCGCACGGGGGCGATCGGGGCGCTCGGCGGCTATCTGCATCCGATCAGCATCGCCCGTCAGGTGATGGAGCGGCTGCCGCATGTGCTCCTGGTCGGGGAGGGCGCGCGGCGCTTCGCCGCCGAGATCGGTGCCGAGGCCGGGGAGCTCCTGATGCCGCATGCCCGCACCGCCTGGGCCCGCTGGTTCGCGGACGAGGTCGGCGAGGGCGATCGTGCCGCCTGGCCCGACGTGCCGATGGCCGAGCTCTGCAAGCAGGCGATCGACCCGGAGATCGGCCGCGACACCACCGTCTTCCTGGCGCAGGACAAGGCTGGCCATATCGGCGCGGGGACGAGCACTTCCGGCTGGGGCTGGAAATATCCCGGCCGCCTCGGCGACAGCCCGATCATCGGGGCCGGCTCCTATGCCGATACCCGCTATGGCGCCTGCGCCTGCACCGGCGTCGGCGAGATGAGCATCCGGGCCGGCACCGCCCGCGCCGTGGTGCTCTACATGAAGCTGGGGATGAGCGTGGAGGAGGCGGTCCATGAGGCCGTCGACGACATGCGCGCCCTGAAGGGCGGATTGATCGGCCGCGTCACCATCCATGCGATCGACGCCGCCGGCGGCCACAAGGTTGTCGCCGTCAACGGCCTGCCGGAGAACCATTACTGGCTCTGGCGTGAAGGCGAGGCCGCGCCCGCCAGCCATCCGGCCGAGATCATCGCGATCAGCGACGACCCCGCACCCAAGCCCACCGCCCACCGGCGCTATGAGCGCCTGGGCCTCTGAAAGCCGAATTCGGCTCGATCACCATCAACCGCAGGAGGAGGAAAGTTCATGTCCCGGATCGGAAAGACCGCGCTGCTGGCGCTGGCCGGCTTACTGCTGATCAGCACCGGTGCCCTGGCGCAGACGACGTTGGCGAAGGTCAAGGAGCGCGGCCAGTTGCTCTGCGGCACCAGCACCGGCATTGCCGGTTTCAGCCTCGCCGACGGGCAGGGCAAATGGTCGGGGCTCGACGTCGATGTCTGCCGGGCTTTGGCCGCGGCGATCTTCGATGATCCCGGCAAGGTCAACTTCATCCCGCTCGCCAGCAAGGACCGGCTGGTCGCGCTGCAGAGCGGCGAGATCGACGTGCTGCCGCGGACCACGACCTGGACGCTCAGCCGCGACGCCGGCCAGGGCCTCGATTTCACGGCGGTGAACTACTATGATGGCCAGGGTTTCCAGCTGCGCAAGAAGGCCGGCATCAAGTCGGTGAAGGAGCTGGACGGCGCCTCGATCTGCACCGTGCAGGGCACCACCAACGAGCTGAACCTCGCCGACTATTTCCGCGTCAACAAGATGAAGTACGAGGTCGTCGCCTTCCAGGGCATCGACGAGACAGTGAAGGCCTATGAGAGCGGCCGCTGCGACGCGATCTCGACCGACATCTCGCAGCTGGTCTCCTACCGGCTGAAGATGGCCGATCCCGCCGAGCACATCCTGTTGCCGGAGGTGATCTCGAAGGAGCCGATCGGCCCCTATGTCCGCCAGGGCGACGACCAGTGGTTCGACATCGTGCGCTGGACCGTCTTTGCGATGATCAATGCCGAGGAGCTCGGCGTGAGTTCTGCCAATGTCGGCGAGATGCTGAAATCCGACAATCCGGAAGTGCAACGCCTGCTCGGCGTCGGCACGAAGCTCGGCGAAGGGCTCGGCCTGAGCGCCGATTGGGCGGCGAGGATCGTCCGGCATGTCGGCAATTACGGCGAGTCCTATGAGCGCAATCTCGGCTCCGGCAGCCGCATCAACCTGCCGCGCGGGCTGAACAATCTCTGGTCGAAGGGCGGCATCCAGTTCGCTCCGCCGATCCGCTGATCAGCAGCGATCGCCATCGCCCGGATGCGCTGCCGCACCGGGCGATGGCACATGGACAAAGCGAAGGCGGCGCTCATGACGATGCGCCGCCTTTCGCAATGACGACTGCCTGCCGGCTATGGCGCGCAGGGTTGCGAGGCCGAGCCGGTCGGTGTCAGTGGGCCGAAAGCTTCATCATCACCAGGCCGGAGACGATGAGGCCGGCGGCGGCGAGGCGCATCGGCGTCGCGGCCTCGCCCAGCACCAGGATGCCGACGATGAAAGCACCGACCGCACCGATGCCGGTCCAGATCGTATAGGCCGTGCCGAGCGGCAGGCTGCGCATCGCAAGCGCCAGCAGCGCGAAGCTGCCGATCATGGTGACGAGGGTGATGACGGTCGGCGTGATTTTGGTGAAGCCGTCCGACTGCTTCATGTAGAATGCCCAGACGACTTCGAGCACGCCGGCGACGATGAGGTAGAGCCAGGCCATGATCTTCTCCCTTGGAGACGGGCCGGGTCGTCCCAGCGGTTCTGCCCGTCACGGGGGAGGTCGTCCTCGCCCGCTTATGTTGCACCGCGGTAGGGCGTTTTCAAGTCACGCCCGCCATGCCGGCCCACGAAAAAGCCGCGGCTCGTAGGAGCCGCGGCCGAATTTTTTTACAAAGGCCGTGCGCCACGCAGCCCGGACGCAGGGGTCAAGCCCAGGCGCGGGTCTTGAGCTTCTCCTCATAGGCCTCGATCTTCGGGGCCTTCTCCATGGTCAGGCCGATATCGTCGAGGCCGTTGAGCAGGCAGTGCTTGCGGAACGGGTCGATCTCGAAGGTCACCGTGCCGCCGTCGGGTCCCTTGATGGTCTGGCTCTCGAGGTCGATGGTCAGCGTCGCGTTCGAGCCGCGATCGGCATCGTCGAACAGGTTGTCGAGGTCCTCCTGCGAGACCTTGATCGGCAGGATGCCGTTCTTGAAGCAGTTATTGTAGAAGATGTCGGCGAAGCTGGTGGAGATCACGCAGCGGATGCCGAAGTCGAGCAGGGCCCAGGGGGCGTGCTCGCGCGACGAGCCGCAGCCGAAATTGTCGCCGGCGACGAGGATCTCCGACTTGCGATAAGCCGGCTGGTTCAGGACGAAGTCCGGGTTCTCCGAGCCGTCTTCCTTGTAGCGCATCTCCGAGAACAGCGCGGTGCCGAGCCCGGTGCGCTTGATCGTCTTCAGATACTGCTTGGGGATGATCATGTCAGTGTCGACATTGATCACCTTCAGCGGGGCGGGCGTCGAGGTCAGGGTGGTGAAGGGCTGCATGGTGGGTACTCCTGTATTCGTGTTCGTTGAAACCGTGTCAGGCAGGCCGATTGACGCTCGGGCGAGTGATGCGCGTGCCTGCCCATATGTCATGTAGAGGTGCGCGCGGCAGGCTGCGGCGAAGCTCAAACGGCCGCCACCAGGCGAGCGCGATGATGAAGGCGGCGAAGATTGTCGGTACCAGCAGCCAGGGGCTGAGGTTGAATGCGCCGATAAGCCAGAACGCTCCAAAGCTCGCCGCCATGGTCAAAACGACGGGTATGGAAGCAAATAGGAAACGCAGAATCACGGCTTTCAATCCAGCCTTCTCACCACTTGCTGTTGCGAGTTGAAGTTTCATCAGCTTCATGCTGGGCGTGGCCTGCAGACGCGACGAGAGGAAGATGAAACTCGCAATCAAGAAGAGCGCGAGGCCGACCCAGTCCAGATAGAACGGTGACACCGGGTTGCCATTCGTGCCCACCGGGACGGAGACGCTACGCGTCAACACGATGCCGTTCGGTTGCTTGTCGTGGCGAGCCAGGATGATGACGCGGTTATCGGTGACGCCGAAGCTACGGATGTTGCACTGCGCGGCATTGGTCCAGGCCACATTCGGCATCATCCTGTTCCCCGCGGCCAGTGCTTCCGGGGAGACTTTGGTCGGCTCACAAGCACGAGTACTTACGCCGAACCCGCTCAGGCGCAGCGTATCGCTCGTGCCACTGGTCACGAGGGTGAAGGCGAGCACAAAGATCAGCGAGGCTGCGACAAAATCGATCGCAACCGCAATGCTTCGCCGCCAGAACCAGAGCTTTTGTGGCTCAGCCATCCGTCAGCCCGCCGCCCGCTCGATCGCTTCCATGTCGTCGTCGTCGAAGCCGAAATGGTGGCCGATCTCGTGCACCAGGACATGGGTCACGATCGCCCCCAGGCTCTCGTCATGTTCCGCCCAGTAATCGAGGATCGGGCGGCGGTAGAGATGGATGATGTTGGGCATCTGCCCGGTCTGCGGCGCATAACCCTGCTGCGGCAGGCCGACGCCGGAGAACAGGCCGAGCAGGTCGAACGGGCTCTCCGCCTCGAGCTCCTTCAGGACATCGTCCTCGGGAAACTCGGTGACGTTGATGATCAGGTCGGCGCAGAGCTTGCGGAAATCCTCAGGCAGGCGGTCATAGGCTGCCTGCGCGAGGATCTCGAACTCGGCGCCCGACGGTGCGCGCACGCCGTCCCAGTCGAGGCCTTGCGAGCTTTCCGCCGGGGCGGAGGCCTTGATCGAGGGAACGCTTGCCATCAAACGCCTGCCATCACCAGATCTTCAATTGGTATCCGAGCCACCAGGACAGGCCGATGAAGGCGATCAAGGAGAGGCCGCGGCCGATACGACGGCCCCAGAGCTCGATCTTGTCGCCTTCTGGCGCGTCCTTGCCGGAGAAATGGTCGGCGGCGCGGCCCATGGACGAACCGAGGAAGCTCTC
The DNA here is from genome assembly GCF_053618995.1 of Allobosea sp. NPDC055594. Taxonomy (NCBI): domain Bacteria; kingdom Pseudomonadati; phylum Pseudomonadota; class Alphaproteobacteria; order Hyphomicrobiales; family Alloboseaceae; genus Allobosea; species Allobosea sp. NPDC055594. Next base: position 105,715 of record NZ_JBSHIO010000008.1, on the reverse strand, counting down.
GGATTCGCGCTTGACGCGATCGAGGGCTTCCTTGGCCTCGCCGGCACGGGTAGCTTCGCGGGGATCGGTGCTCATGACGTCCTCCCGCGACCGCCTCGCGCTTCAGCCCAGCGTGCGCACGTCGACGAAGTGGCCGGCCAGCGCCGCAGCCGCCGCCATGGCGGGGGAGACGAGGTGGGTACGGCCACGATAGCCCTGCCGGCCCTCGAAATTGCGGTTCGAGGTCGAGGCGGCGCGCTGGCCCGGCTTGAGCTGGTCGGGGTTCATGCCGAGGCACATCGAACAGCCCGGCTCGCGCCATTCGAAGCCGGCGGCGATCAGGATCTTGTCGATGCCTTCGGCCTCCGCCTGCTGCTTCACCAGGCCCGAGCCCGGCACGACCATGGCGTAGTCCAGGCTGGCATGGATCTTCTTGCCCTCGACGATCTTGGCGACGGCGCGCAGATCCTCGATCCGGCCATTGGTGCAGGAGCCGATCCAGATCACGTCGAGCGGGATGTCGGTCATCTTGGTGCCGGCGGTCAGGCCCATATATTCGAGCGCCCGCTTCTTCGAGGCGCGCTTGACCTCGTCGGCGATCTGATCGGGATCCGGCACGGCGCCGGCGACCGAGATGACGTCCTCGGGGCTCGTGCCCCAGGAGACGATCGGCGGCAGGTTGTTGGCGTCGAGCTTGACGATGCGGTCGAAATGCGCGCCCTCGTCGGAGCGCAGCGTCTCCCAGTAGCGAACGGCCTCGTCCCAGGCGGCGCCCTGCGGCGCCCGCGGCCGGCCCTTGAGATAGGCGAAGGCCTTCTCGTCGGGGGCGACCATGCCGGCGCGCGCGCCGCCCTCGATCGCCATGTTGCAGACGGTCATCCGCCCTTCCATGGTGAGGGCGCGGATGGCGTCGCCGGCATATTCGATCACCGAGCCGGTGCCGCCGGCGGTGCCGATCTCGCCGATGATGGCGAGGGTGATGTCCTTGGCGGTGACGCCCTGGGCCAGGGTGCCGTCCACCTGGACGAGCATGTTCTTGGCCTTCTTCTGGATCAGCGTCTGGGTCGCGAGCACATGCTCGACCTCGGAGGTGCCGATGCCGTGTGCCAGTGCGCCGAAAGCGCCATGCGTCGAGGTGTGGCTGTCGCCGCAGACGATGGTCGTGCCGGGCAGGGTGAAGCCCTGCTCGGGGCCGACGATGTGGACGATGCCCTGGCGGACGTCGAGCTCATCGAAATACAGGACGCCGAATTCCTTGGCGTTCTTGGCCAGAGCCTCGACCTGGATGCGGCTCTCTTCCTCGGCGATACCCTTGCTGCGGTCGGTGGTCGGGATGTTGTGGTCGACGACGGCGAGCGTCTTCTCCGGCGCGTGGACCTTGCGGCCGCTCATGCGCAGCCCCTCGAACGCCTGCGGGCTGGTGACCTCATGGACCAGATGGCGGTCGATATAGAGCAGGCAGGTGCCGTCGTCCTGGCGGTCGACGACATGGTCCTCGAAAATCTTGTCGTAGAGTGTGGTCGGGGCTTTGGTCGCAGTCATGGGCTTCGTGCCTTCGGTACGGAAATCGAACTGGGCGGCCGGGCGGGCCGGGGCGCGTGAGGCGGGCCTGTCGCCGGCCGGACGGCCGGTCTCAGGCCTGGCTAAGGCCGGCTGCGAGCGAGGCGGTGAAGCGGCCGAAGAAGCGCCAGGGCAGGCGGGCGTGGTCATGCAACGCGGCAAAGCCCTGCGTCGTCGGGAAGCGGCGCGGATTCAGCGTGCGGCGCAGCACGCGCCGGCAACCGTCCTGAATGTGCGGCTTCTTGTTCATGGCGTGGTTCTATCAGTTCCAATCTGCGGCGGCAACGCGAAGCGGTGGCAGGGCGCCCTTGCGGCAGCCGCGTATTGGCGCGCCGAAAGGGGGCCGGATAGAAATCGCGGTGCGGACCTGCTCCTGCCGCAAAATTGCTTCCCGATGCGGCCGGACATGCTTTAACGGCTCCGGGTGTTCCGCAGCGACAGGCTGCGGCCCGACCATGGCAGGATGACGAGATGGCGCGCTTCTTTCCCTTCATGCTGCTGGCGGTCGTCGCCTACGGCGTCGCGGTCGCCGCCATGGGCGTGCCGCTCTCGCGCGAACTCCTGAATCTTGCGCTGCCGTCCGGCTCGGTCTTCACGCTGACGATGAGCGAGCTCCTGCTCTCGATCTCGACCATCGTGCTGTTCTTCGAGATCATGAACGCGACCAGCGCCAAATCGAGCTCGATCTTCAATCACGGCCTGTCGCTGGTGCTGTTCATCGCCTGCGGGCTGATCTTCCTGTTCGTTCCGGGCTTCGGCACCGGCACTTTCCTGATCATCACGCTGATGTCGCTGGTCGACGTCGTCGCCGGCTATTCGATCAGCATCCTGACGGCGCGGCGCGACATGACCTTCGGCAATCAGGAGTAGGACGTAGTCCCGCCATCGCTCTTTAGGGGCACGCGAGCCGTTGAGCCCTGAAGTCGGACCGGATTTTCTCCGTCATGGTCGGGCTTGTCCCGGCCCTCCACGTCTTCTCTGCGCGAGAGCGATGCTCAAGACGTGGATGCTCGCCACAAGGGCGAGCATGACGAGCGGGAGTTCGGGAGCGGGCTGACGGCTGCGACCTAGAGCTCGCTGCGCAGCTCCCAGAGCTCCGGGAAGAAGGAGCGCTCCAGCGCCGTCCTCAGGAACTTGACGCCGCTCGAGCCGCCGGTGCCGGGCTTGAAGCCGATGATGCGCTCGACCGTCTTCATGTGGCGGAAGCGCCATTGCTGGAACTGGTCCTCGACGTCGACCAGTTCCTCGGCGAGCTCGTAGAGGTCGAAATAGCGATGGGTGTCGCGATAGACCGTGAGCCAGGCCGCGCGTACCGCCGGGTTCGAGACATGGGGCTGGCGCCAGTCGCGCTCCAGGCATTCGGCCGGCACCGGCAGGCCGTGCCGGGCGAGCAGCCGCAAGGCCTCGTCATAGAGGCTCGGCGCCGCCAGCAGCGCTTCGAGATGGGCGTGATGCGCCTCATGGTGCTTGTGTATCGCCAGCATGCGCGGGTCCTTGGCCCCCAGCCGGAATTCGAGGGCGCGGTACTGGTAGGACTGGAAGCCGGAGGACTGGCCAAGCGCGCCGCGGAAGGCGAGATAGTCGGCCGGTGTCATCGTCGACAGCACGTCCCAGGCGCTGATCAGCTGGGCCTGGATGCGCGAGACCCGCGCCAGCGACTTGAAGGCCGGCTGCAATTCGTCGTCGCGCAGCGCGGCGATGGCGCCGTCGAGCTCATGGGTCGCGAGCTTGAGCCAGAGCTCCTGGACCTGGTGGATGGTGATGAACAGCAGTTCGTCGGGGGCGTCGCTGAGCGGCTTCTGTGCCGCGAGCAAGAGGTCGAGACCGAGATAGGAGCCGTAGTCCATCCGGTCCTTGAAATCGGTCGTCATGCCGGGCTCGATCCGGCTGCCCGTGCTGCCTGTACTGCCCGTCATCGCGGCCTCCTTGCCTGCGATCCGGCGCCTTGACGCAAGGTGGGGGCCGGATATTTTAAGTTTAAAGTATTTCGACGGGCGGACAAGCTGCGGCGAGGTTGCGATGACGGTTTCCGGTGAGATTGCTGCGGTGGCGACGCCGGAGACAGGTGCTCCCCCCTTCGACCTTGCGGCGGAGTTCTCGCGCTTTCGCCAGAACTGGCCGGAGCGGCTGCATTTCGCGGCGCACAGCCATCATTTCTGGCCGGACGCCACGCGCGCCGCCCAGTTGCGCTGCTGGGACGACGCCGCCCGGCTGGTCGACGGCAAATGGGAGGAGGTGCTCGGCCCGGTCTGGCAGCGTGTCGCGCAAGGCATCGCGAAGCATCTGAACCTGCCGGGAACCGAGGGGCTCGTGCCGGCGAGCAACACGCATGAATTCGTCAATCGGCTGCTTTCCTGTCTGCCGCGCGAACGCAAGCCCCGCATCCTGACCAGCGATGCCGAGTTCCACTCCTTCCGCCGGCAGGTGGAGCGGCTCGCCGAAGACGGGCTGGTCGAACTCGCCGCGGTGCCGGCCGAGCCCTTCGCGAGCTTGCCGGAGCGGCTGGTCGCAGCGGCAAGAGCCGATGCCGGCATCGACATGGTCTTCGTCAGCCAGGTCCAGTTCAATTCCGGCTATGCGCTGACGGATCTGGACGCGCTGGTCGAGGGCGTCTCGGCGCCCGGTCGCCTCGTCGTCATCGACGGCTATCACGGCTTCCTGGCGCGGCCGACCGATCTCTCCGGCATCGCCGACAAGGCCTTTTACATCGCCGGCGGCTACAAATACGCAATGTCGGGCGAGGGCGCCTGCTTCATGCATTGCCCGCCGGGCTTCGGCATGCGGCCGCGCGATACGGGCTGGTACGCTTCCTTCGGCGCGCTCGCGGGCCCGCAGGGCGAGATCGGCTATGCGCAGAATGGCTGGCGCTTCATGGGCGCGACCTTCGATCCCTCCGGCCTCTATCGCATGGGGGCGGTGTTCGACTGGCTCGACGGCCATGCGCTCGATGCCGCGCAGATCCATGCCCATGCGCTGGCGCTGCAGGCGATCGTCGCCGATGGCCTCGCCCGCCGGCCCAGCGGCGTGCTCGCGCCGGAGAACCTGGTCGTGCCGCCGAGCGAGCCGGCGCGCGGCAATTTCCTGACCTTCCGCCATGCCGATGCGGCTCTCTGGCACGAAAAGCTCAGGCAGGCCGGCATCACCGTCGATTTGCGCGGAGACCGTTTGCGTCTCGGCTTCGGACTCTACCAGAATGCCGCCGATGCCGAAGCCCTGCTCGCGCGGCTGGCGAGCCTCGCCTAGCGCGAGCGCTAGCCAGGCGGGTGCTCGCAGGCCTTCCCCGAGCGACGCCCTGAAACGCAAAACGCGGCCCCGAGGGACCGCGTTCCGTCATATTTCAGGCTGCGAGGCTTACTTGCCGCCGTTCTTGGCACCCTTGGTGCCCTTGGCCTCGACGCGCTCGGCGATACGGGCCGACTTGCCGCGACGATCGCGCAGGTAATACAGCTTGGCGCGGCGAACCTTGCCCTTGCGGACGACCTTGATCGAGTCGAGGTTCGGCGAATAGAGCGGGAAGACGCGCTCGACGCCCTCGCCATAGGAAATCTTGCGGACGGTGAAGCTCTCGTTGAGGCCGCCGCCATTGCGGGCGATGCAGACGCCCTCATAGGCCTGGACGCGGCTGCGCTCGCCTTCCTTGACCTTGACGTTGACCTGCACGGTGTCGCCGGGCTGGAAATGCGGGATTTCCTTGCTCTGGGCGAGCTTGGCGATCTGCTCCTGGTCGAGCTGCTCGATGATGTTCATGGGTCTCTCCATGGCCGTGTTCGCGCTGAGCGCGGGCGTTACGGCTCGCTGTTTTCAGTTGAGAGCGCGGCCATACAGGAGCGTGGCGGGTTTGTCGAGATGGCGGCGGTGCCGCAGGCGGCATGAAACGGCCACGCTTGCGACAGGGCTTGCGCGAGAATAGCAGAATCGGATGCGGTGAGCCACGCGTGGCGGTGCGACGGGGTAGAGCAGAGTGGCGGATATCCTGAGCTACGCCTCCCTGTTCACGCTGCTGGTCGGGCTGGTTGCCGGCGTCGTCAGCGGCGTGGTCGGGACCGGTTCGTCGATCATGCTGCTGCCGGTGCTGGTCTGGTCCTTCGGGCCGAAGCAGGCGGTGCCGATCATGGCCGTCGCTGCGGTGATGGCGAATCTCGCGCGCGTCCTCGCCTGGTGGCGCGAGGTCGACTGGCGCGCCTTCCTGGCCTATGCGCTGCCCGGCATTCCGGCGGCGATACTGGGCGCGAGCACGCTGCTGCGCCTGCCCGTGACGCTGATCGATATCGGGCTCGGCATGTTCTTCCTCGCTATGATTCCCGGCCGGCGTTGGCTCGAGGCGCGGCGGATCAGACTCTCGCTCGGGCAGCTCGGCCTGGCCGGGGCGGCGATCGGCTTCCTGACCGGGCTCGTGCTCTCGACCGGCCCGCTCAGCATCCCTGCCTTCATGGCCTATGGGCTGACCAAGGGGGCGCTGCTCTCGACGGAGGCGGCGACCTCGCTGTTCATCTACGTCACCAAGGTCGCGACCTTCCGCTCGCTGGGCGCGATGCCGCTCGCCATCCTCGCCAAGGGGCTGATCGTCGGGGCCTCGCTGATGCTCGGCACCTTCGCCGGCAAGGCACTGGTGATGCGCATGGACCGGCGGACCTTCCAGCTCCTGCTCGACGGCATGATGCTGTTCTCGGGGCTCTTCCTGATCGCAGCCGCTTTCCGCTGATTGCAGCGTCGGCAACCGGCGCACACGCTTCCGGCCGGCGCTCGCCGGCTGTAAGGAAGGCGAAAGGCCCGTCGCCCGGAGTTCAGTGAAATGTCGGATAGCTCGATCAGGACCGTCCTCGTCACCGGCGCGGCGCGCGGCATCGGGCTGGCGACGGTCAAGCGCTTCCTCGCCGACAACTGGCGCGTCGCCCTGCTCGACATCGACGCGCATGGCCTCGGCGAAGCGATGGCGCAGCTCGATGCGCCGACGGTGACGCTGTCGCTGGTCTGCGACGTTGCCGATCCCGCCGGGGTCGCGGCGGCTGTCGACGCGACGGTCGAGCGCTTCGACCGGCTCGATGCCCTCGTCAACAATGCCGGGACGGCGGTGTTCAAGCCATTGCTCGAGACCACCCATCAGGAATGGCAGCGCGTGCTCGACGTCAACCTGACCGGGCCGTTCCTGACCACCCAGGCCGCCGCTCCGGCGATGGCCGACAATGGCGGCGGTGCGATCGTCAACATCACCTCGATCTCGGGCCTGCGGGCCTCGACGCTGCGGGTCGCCTACGGCACCAGCAAGGCGGCGCTCGCCCATCTCACCAAGCAGCAGGCGGCAGAGCTCGCCGGGCTCGGCATTCGCGTCAACGCGGTCGCGCCCGGCCCGGTCGAGACCGCCATGGCCAAGGCGGTGCATTCGCCGGAGATCCGCGCCGACTATCACGACGCGATCCCGCTCGCCCGCTACGGGCTGGAGGAGGAGCTCGCCGAGGCGATCTTCTTCCTGTGCAGCGACAAGGCGAGCTACATCACAGGCCAGGTGCTCGCCGTCGATGGCGGCTTCGACGCGGTCGGCATCGGCCTGCCGACCCTGCGCGGGCAGCGACGCAACCGCTGAGCCGCGACAACATTCTCCTTGCGCCCGCCCGCATTCGGCGCGAACCTTCGGCTCGACATCCCTCTTCGACGGCCGCCCGACCCTGTCGGGCCCGAGCGACCGCCGCCTTCCCGGCGTGGGCGCTTTCCGGTCCCGCCGGTTTTCCGCCGCCGGGAGCGGGGGGCCTTCGGCCTTGATGCCCTCACGCGGCCATAACCGAAGGAGGACGACATGGCTGCGGCTCCCGCCAATGGAGGAACTTCGTCCGGGGTCAGAGCCAGGGGGCCACGATGCATCGCCATCGTCGGCCCCTTCCAGAGCGGCAAGACCAGCCTGTTCGAAAGCATCCTGGAACGCTGCGGCGCCGTCTCACGCGCCGGCTCGGTCAAAACCCGCAACAGCGTCGGTGACGCCTCGGCAGAGGCCCGCGCCCATCAGATGAGCACGGAGCCGAACGTCGCCACCGTCGATTTCCTCGGTGAACGCTTCACCTTCGTCGACTGTCCCGGCTCGGTCGAGTTCCTGCACGAAATGCGCCATGTCCTGACGGCGGTCGATGCCGCGGTCGTGGTCTGCGAGGCGGATGATCGCAAGGCGCCCGCGCTGGAATTGGTGCTGCGCGAGCTCGAGGAAGCCGACATCCCGCGCTTCCTGTTCCTGAACAAGATCGACACCGCGACGCGCCGGGTCCGCGAGACGCTTGCGCTGCTGCAGCGCGCCTCGCGCACGCCGCTGCTGCTGCGGCAGATCCCGATCTGGCGCAACGGCATTGCGGTCGGCTTCATCGACCTGGCTCTGGAGCGCGCCTTCGTCTACCGCGAGCATGCGCCGAGCGAGGTGGTGCCGCTCGCAGCCGAAGAGATCGAACGGGAACGTGACGCCCGCTTCTCGATGCTCGAAAAGCTCGCCGATTACGACGACACCCTGATGGAGGATCTGCTCGGCGACATCGAGCCGCCACGCGACCTGATCTTCGACGATCTCGCCCGCGAGCTCCGGGAACGCCATGTCGTGCCGGTGCTGATCGGCGCGGCGGAGCGCGGCAACGGCGTGACCCGCCTGCTCAAGGCGCTCCGGCACGAGGCGCCGGGGCTGGAGACGACGCGTGGTCGCATCGGGGTGGTCGAAGGCGGTGCGGCGCTCGGCCTGGTGATGAAGACCTGGCATTCCGGCCAGGGCGGCAAACTCTCGCTCGCCCGCGTGCTGCGCGGCCGGCTTTCCGAGGGGGACATGGTGACGTCCTCGGCCGGCAACGAGGCCCGGATCGGCGGCGTGCTCGAGCTGAAGGGGGCCGAGCAGTCGCGCCTGCCGGCGGCCGAGGAAGGCGAGGTCGCGGCGTTCTCGCGGCTCGAAGGCGTGCGCACCGGCGATGCGATCGCCGCCGGCAAGGTCAGGCCGGACGCCATCAGCGCGGTTGCGCCACCCGAGCCGGTGCATGCGCTGGCAGTGACGGTGAAGGAGCGCAAGGATGATGTCCGGCTGGCGGCGGCCCTGGCCCGGCTGATCGAGGAGGATACGGGGCTGAGCCTGCAGCATCTCTCCGAGTTCGGCGAGATGCGTCTTTCCGGCCAGGGCGAGATGCATTTGCGGGTCGCCCTGGAACGGCTCTCGGGACGCTATGGCGTCTCCGTCGAGAGTGCCGCCACGGAAGTCGGCTATCGCGAGAGCATTCGTGGCAAGGCGAGCGCGCGGGGCCGGCATCGCAAGCAGAGCGGTGGCCATGGCCAGTTCGGCGACGTCGTATTGGAGGTCACGCCGCTGCCGCGCGGCGAGGGTGTCCGCTTCGTCGACCGGATCACCGGTGGGGTCGTGCCGCGCCAGTACATCTCCTCGGTCGAGGCCGGGGTGCGCGATTTCTGCCAGCGCGGGCCGCTCGGCTTTCCGCTGGTCGATGTCGAGGTGACCCTGACCGACGGCTCCTATCACACCGTCGATTCCTCCGACATGGCGTTCCGCCAGGCGGCCCGCATCGCGATGAGCGAGGCCTGCCCGCAGGCGAAGCCGGTGCTGCTCGAGCCGATCCTGGCGGTCGAGATCGTCATCCCCTCGGATGCGATGTCGCGCGCCTCGGCCCTGGTCTCGGCGCGGCGGGGGCAGATCGTCGGCTATGACGCCCGGCCGGGCTGGCGTGGCTGGGACCAGATCAATGCCCAGGTGCCGGAGGCGGAAATGGCGGGGCTGATCGTCGAGCTGCGCTCGGCGACGTCCGGCGTCGGCTCGTTCAGCGCCCGCTTCGACCATCTCGCCGAACTCGCCGGCAAACCGGCCGATGCGGTGGTCGCGGCGCAGGCCATGGCGCAGGCGCGATAATCCGGTTGCGGCGAATAAGTTTATACATAAACTATCTGTGGTGAGGCCGCGGCGGGTGCTTGCACCCGCCGCAAGCATTTCGCAGTGTAGCAAGGCCATGAGAAGAGACGGTTTTCCGCCGCCGGAATGGCTGGGCGGGCCGCCTCGGGAGAGCTCCGCAAGCCCGGCGACAGGGTAGGGAGCGGTAAGGGAGGACGATGATGAACGCGATGACAGCCGCGGGCACCGGTTCGGACCTGCGGCCCTGGTTGGCCCATTATCCGGCAGCGGTGCCGGCCGAGATCGATCCGGCCGCGCCAGGGACCCTGGCCGAGCTGATCCGCTTGGCCTGCGAGCGCTATCCGCAGCGCGAGGCCTTCGAGAGCTTCGGCAAGAATCTGACCTATGCCGAGATCGGGCGCGCGGCGCGGGCGTTCTGCGCCTGGCTGCAGGGGCAAGGCTTCCGGAAGGGCGACCGGATCGCGCTGATGATGCCGAACATCCTCGCTTATCCGGCGACGATCTTCGGCGCACTGCTCGGCGGCTACACCGTCGTCAACGTCAATCCGCTCTATACGGCGCGCGAGCTGACGCATCAGCTGACCGATTCAGGCGCCCGCGCCCTGGTGGTGATCGAGAATTTCGCGCATGTCGTCGAGGAGGCGCGCCCGCATCTGAAACTCGACGCGATCGTCGTGGCGACGGCCGGCGACCTGATGGGTTTCAAGGGCACAATCGTCAATTTCGTCGCCCGCAAGATCAAGAAGGTGGTGAAACCCTTCGACCTGCCGGGCTCTTTCCAGCTCAAGGCGATCCTGGCCGGCCCGGCCACCATGGCGCCGGTCACCGTGGAGCCCGACGACGTCGCCTTCCTGCAATATACCGGCGGCACGACCGGCGTCGCCAAGGGCGCGATGCTGACCCACCGCAACGTCGCGGCCAATGTCGAGCAGGCCCGGCTCTGGCTGGGCTGGGCGATCGAGCCACCGCTCGGACGCAGCGACTACCAGCACGTCATGGTCACGGCGTTGCCGCTCTACCACATCTTCGCGCTGACCTGCTGCTGCCTGTTCATGCTGCGCATCGGCGCCAAGGGGCTGCTGATCGCCAATCCGCGCGACATCGCCGGCTTCATCAAGACGCTGAAGGCGAGCCGGTTCACGCTCTTCTCCGGGGTCAATACCCTCTACAATGCGCTCGGCAACCATCCCGACATCGGCAAGGTCGATTTCTCGGAACTGCGCTTCTCGGTCGCCGGCGGCATGGCGACGCAAGCGATCGTCGCCAAGCGCTGGCGCGAGGTGACCGGCAAGCCGATCATCGAGGGCTATGGCCTCTCCGAGACTTCGCCGATGGCCTCGGTCAACCGGCCCGACATCAGCGAGTTCACCGGTACGATCGGTTTCCCGCTGCCCTCGACCGACATCGTGATCCGCAATGCCGACGGCAACGAGACGCCGCTGGGCGAACCCGGCGAGATCTGCATTCGCGGGCCGCAGGTGATGTCAGGCTACTGGAAGCGGCCGGACGAGACGGCCAAGGTGATGACACCGGACGGCTATTTCCGCTCGGGGGACATCGGCATCATGCTGCCCGATGGCCAGGTCAAGATCGTCGACCGGATGAAGGACATGATCCTGGTCTCGGGCTTCAACGTCTATCCGAACGAGGTCGAGGACGTGCTTGCGGCCCATCCGGGCGTACTCGAAGCGGCGGTGATCGGCCTGCCCGACGAGCATTCCGGCGAATCCGTCGCCGCCTTCGTGGTGAAGAAGGATCCGGCGCTGACGGCCGAGGCATTGCGCGGCTTCTGCAAGGACAGCCTGACCGGCTACAAGGTGCCCAGGCAGATCATCTTCCGCGACAGCTTGCCGAAGACGAATGTCGGCAAGGTGCTGCGCCGGGCGCTGCGCGAGGAGGTCGCCGCCTCGGCGAAGAAGGGCTGAGGCGCGGCGCCCCAGCCGGGGTGCCGGTCATTCGGGCGCGTGGATCGTCGCCCGCAGCGCCTTGAACTGCGTCAGCGCGGAGGCGAGCCCCGCCTTGTCGGTGACGCAGATCAGCGCCGTGCGACCCTTCGGCGTCTCGAGAGTCGAGGTGAACATCCGCACATTTTCGGCATTGGGGCCGGCCTTCGGCGTCACGATCAGCTCGATGCCGCTGAAGCCCTGATGCTCGAACAGTTTCAGATCGGAGACGGTACCGATCGTCTCGAACATGTCGCGATAGAGCTTCTGCCATTCCGGCTTGGCCATCTGGGCATTGATGGCCTCGCGGTTGAGGGCGGCGTTCTGGGCGGCGGGCTTGAAGCCGAGCGTGCAGAGCCGGCCGTCGGCATTGACCGCCTTGGGCGTGCCGGTGCTCGAATCGATGTCGATGGTGACGTCGAACTGCGGATGCGGCTTGCCGGCCTTGCCGACGAAGGGCTTGGGCGGTGACACGGAAAGGCCCGAGGCCGCATCGCCATAGGACTGGGCGCTGGCTGAAGTCCAGGCGAGGGCGAGCGGGAGCGCGGCGAGGAGGGCGGTCTTGCGGAAGCGGTCGATCATGGCGTGAGGCTTGGGTCCGGATTGCGACATGGGCGAGACGTTTGCGCCGTCTGCCGTTGCATGAAGGGCAAGCGGGTGGTGCGTCAAGCTGCGAGCAGTGCCTTGTCGCCGCATGAGGTGGCCGTGACCGGCAGAATCCGGCCTGCCGGAACATGGTGACCGAAGCGGACCAGGGTGAAGTCCTCGGCGCGGCCGCTGTCCCCGCGCTCGGTCAGGACGGCGAGCCTGCGGCCGATCCTGGCCTCCAGATGGCGCCGGTGGGCGGCTTGCGCGGCATCGCGCAGGCGCTGGGCCCGCTCGCGCACGATCTCGCCGGGAAGCTGGGGCATGCGGGCCGCCGGCGTGCCGGGCCGGGCGGAGAACGGAAAGCCGTGGACATAGGACAGGCCGCATTCCTCGATCAAAGCGAGGGTGCGGGAGAACATCGCCTCGTCCTCGGTCGGGAAGCCGGCGATCAGGTCGGCGCCGAAGACGATGTCTGGCCGCAGGGCCCGCACCTCCGCGCAGAAGCGCACGGCATCGGCCCGGCCATGGCGGCGTTTCATGCGCTTCAGGATGAGGTCGTCGCCCGATTGCAGGGAGAGATGGAGATGCGGCATCAGCCGCGGCTCGGTCGCGACGAGATCGCGCAGCTCATCGTCGATCTCGACCGCGTCGAGCGAGGACAGGCGCAGGCGCGGCAGCTCGGGCAGCGCCGCCAGAAGGCTGCGGACGAGGGCGCCGAGCGAAGGCGTGCCCGGCCGCTCCCGGCCATAGCTCGTCAAATCGACGCCGGTCAGCACGATCTCGCGCGCGCCTTCGGCGACGAGCGCCCGTCCCTGGGCGATGACCGCTTCGATCGTGGCGGAGCGGGCATTGCCGCGGCCGAGCGGGATGACGCAGAAAGTGCAGCGATGGTCGCAGCCATTCTGCACTTGCAGGAAGCCGCGCGTGTGCTCGGCAAGCGCCCGCGTGCGCTGCGGTGCTGCCCCGCGCGCCTGCATGATGTCGCCGACCTGCAGCTTCTCCTCGGGAGCCCGGACGGCGCCATCTCGCAGGCTGTTCGAGGCGGCGAGCCGGCGCCAGTTCTCAGGCTCGAGCTTCTCGGCATTGCCGAGCACCGCAGCGACTTCCGGCATGGCGGCGAAGCGTGCGGGCTCGATCTGCGCCGCGCAGCCCGAGACGATCACCGGCCGGTCCGGCTGTTCACGCCCCAGCCTGCGGATCGCCTGGCTGGCCTGGCGGACAGCCTCGGCCGTGACGGCGCAGCTATTGACGATGGCAATGTCGTGCAAGCCGGCCGCCTCGGCCCGCGCCTGCATCGCCTCGCTCTCGACGAGGTTGAGGCGGCAGCCGAAGGTGAGGGTCTCGATCGGCATCTCAGGCGACGAACAGCGCCGGCTCCAGCACGCCTTCGCGCTCGAGCTCGACCGGTCCGGTCATCAGGACATGGCCGTCGCTCTCGCGCCATTCGATCACGAGATCGCCGCCGGGCAGGCTGACGGTGGCCTTGCGGTCGCTGAGTTCGCGCCGGACGGCGGCGACCAGGGCCGCGCAGGCGCCGGAGCCGCAGGCACGGGTGATGCCGGCACCGCGCTCCCAGACGCGCAGCACGATATGGTCGGGCGCCTTGACGGCGGCGAGGCCGATATTGGCGCGGTCGGGGAAGATCGGATGGTTCTCGAGCAGCGGGCCGATCTGCTCAAGATTGAAGCGATAGGGGTCGTCGACGAAGAAGACGGCGTGCGGATTGCCCATGTTGACGGCCCCCGGCGTGTGCAGGACCGGCGCGTCGATCGGACCGATCTGCAATTCGAAGCCGCTGGTGTCGTGGAAGGGCTCGGCGAGCGGGATCTCGTCCCAGGCGAGACGTGGCTCGCCCATGTCGACGGTGAAGACGACGTCGGAGAGGCGCCTGGCCGGCAGCAGGCCGCCCTTGGTCTCGAGGGTGAGCGTCTTCTTTGCTGGATCGCCCATTTGCGGATCCGCCATCATCGCCCAGGCGACGCAGCGCGTGCCGTTGCCGCAGGCGCCGGCTTCGGAGCCGTCAGTGTTGTAGATCCGGACGAAAGCGTCGGTTCCGGGCGTCCTGGGATCGTGCAGCACCATCAACTGGTCAAAATGCATGCCGGGTGCGGCGGCGATGGCGCGCGCCTCGCCTGCCGATACGACAGTTTTGGTTCCGCGCAGGTCCAGCACGGTGATCTCGTTGCCGAGGCCGTTCATCCTGAGGAACCGGCGATGCGCGAGAGCGTTCATGTCGTCACATGTCCATGATGATGCGGCTCTATGACCGAGACGTCGAAAAAACGCCACCCTGTGGGGCTCTTGTCTGGCGATACGAACGGCGTAGCTTGCGGCGCAACGACGCGAATCGGTCGTGTCAGGTCGGGACTATCGGGATGCGACACTCCAACCTGTGCATGATCGCCCTGGCGGCCTGCCTCACGGCCCCCGTCGCCGTACCGGCCCAGACTAGGGTCGCCCCGCCTGCCAGCGTCGAAAGCACGCCCTTGGCGCCGCCATCCGGAGCGGCCGCGCCGGCGCAGAACGCCCCGTCGGCCCAGGCGCAGCAAGGGCAGCCGGCGCAGGGCCAGACATCGCCGGCCGAGCCGCAGCCGGTCCAGCCGCCGCCGACCCTACCGGCTCCAGCGGCGCCGCAGCCGGTCCAGCCCACCCCGCAGGCGCCGGCCGAGCCGCAACCCGTGCAGCCGCCGCCGACCCTGCCCAATCCGCTGCCGGCGCCGCCCGCGCAGCAGCAGACAGGCACGCCAAATCCGAACGCCACCCTCGCCGGCAAGCCCGGCGATCCGTCCGATGTCGACGAGGTCGCGCTCACCGCCCGGCCGGTGCTGGCTTTGCCGGGCCAGGCGAGCTGGGACCAGGGCTTCCAGCGTCTCTCCGAGAGCATCAACCTGCTGCGTGCCGAGGCGGGCAAGGCTGGGCTAAAGATCGCGGGGCGCCCGCTCGCCCTGTTCGTCGAGACCGACGACAACGGCTTCAAGTTCGAGGCGATGCTGCCGGTCGATCGGGCGCCGGATGCAGCAGCGTCGGGCGCTCTTGCCAATGGCGTGCGGGCTGGCCAGTCGCCGACCGGGCGCTCGCTGCGCTTCGTCCATACCGCACCCTATGACGACATTGACTCGACCTATGAGACGATCACCGCCTATCTTGAGGCCAAGAACATCGTGGTGAAGGACGCCTTCCTCGAGGAATATGTCGGCGAGCTCAAGGACCCGGGCGACCCCAATCTCGAGATCAACGTCTACGTGCAGCCGAAATAACGCACGGCCTTGCCGTCATGGTCGGGCTCGTCCCGACCATCCACGTCTTTGCCTTGCTGATCGGATGCGGTGTTCGAGACGTGGATGCTCGCCATAGGGGCGAGCACGACGGGGCGGCGCCTTACGCTTCCCAGACCAGCCCGGGCTGCATCGCCCTGAAGTGCTCCGGCGGCATTCCGGCCTTGCCGAGCGCGACCTTGAGCGCCTCGGGCGGCCGGCCGACCCCTTCGTCGGTGAGCTGGAAGGTGCCCCAGTGATGGCCGAGCGCCTGCTCGGCGCGCAGGAGGCGCATCACCTCGACCGCCTCTTCCGGGTTCATGTGATTGTCGCCCATGAACCAGCGCGGCTCATAGGCGCCGATCGGCAGCAGAGCGAGGCGGAAGGGTCCGTGCTTTTCGCCGAGCTCGCGATAGAGCGAGCCGTCATGGAAACCGGTGTCGCCGATATGGAAGAGCTTGCCGGCCGGTGTCTCGATGATGAAGGAGCACCACAGCGCCATGCGTCGGTCGAAGGCACCGCGCGCCGACCAGTGATAGCTCGGCACCAAGGTCACGGTGACGTTGTCGGACAGCGCAAGGCGCGCGCCCCAGTCATGCGCCTCGGCTTGGATCGTGGCGTCATGGTCCTTGACGATGCTGTCATTGCCGAGCGGCATGATCATGCGTGGCCGGTCGCGCTGGTGCAGACGCGCCAGCGTGTCGACGTCGAGATGGTCGTAATGGTTGTGGGTGACCAGGACGATATCGATCTTCGGCAGGTTGGCGAAGGCGACGCCGGGCGCATTCACCCGCTTCGGACCGAAGAAGGAGAACGGGCTCGCCCTCTCGGAATAGACGGGGTCGATGAGGATGTTGAGGCCGGCGGCCTGGAGCAGGAAGGAGGCGTGGCCGAGATGGGCGACGCGCAGGCCTTCGACGCTTGCCGGAGGCTGGTCCTGCGGCGGCGCCGGAAAATGCTCAGGGAACGCCTCCTTCTCGCGATTCCCGGTCTGCCAGCGCAGGAAATCGAGCAAGCCCTTGGTCACCGGCCTCCCGTCGCTGAAGGTCAGGCCGTTGAAATGGTCGCTGACCGGCCCCTGGTAATAAGGGTTGCGCGAGCGCTGATAGGAAGCCCAGGCGACTCCACCGGAGGCAAAGAGGGCGGGGATTCCGAGGAAGCGGAGGAATTTTCGGCGGTTCATGACTGCCGATGTGGGCGGCGATCGGATGGTTTCAAGTCGCAGGCTTGGACGGAAAGCAGGGGAAGCACCGCGTTCAAGCGTTCTTGATCGCGAAGGCGTGCAGCCAGCGGGTCGGTTCGCCGTCATAGCCGCCGCCGGTTTCCGCCGCGATGTCGAGGCTGTGCCACGCACCGGCGCCATAGGCTTCGCGCAGCCATTCGGCCGAGGGGTAATTGTAGTAGCGCCCGAAACGGTCGCGCCCTTCCGCCTCGCCGGCCTTGAAGCTGGCATAGAAGGCGCCGCCCGGCCGCAAGGCGGCGTGGATCTTCGCGATGATGGCGGGGAGGGCGGTGCGCGGAACGTGCAACAGGCAGGCCTTGGCCCAGACGCCGTCATAGGTCGCGCTGGCATCAAGGTCTTCGAAGAGCAGGACGGAGACCGGCCGCCCGAGCCGCAGCGCGGCCTGGGCGGCGAGTTCCGGCGAGCCGTCGGTCGGGGTGACCTCGAGGCCGCGCCCCAGCAGGGCGGCGCTGTCCTGCCCGCCGCCGCAGCCGAGTTCGAGCACCTGCCCGCCGGCCGGAAGCAGGCTGGCGAAGCGCTCGATGCGGGCGAGATCGGCTTCCCGCCCGCGCCCCGCATAAGTCTCGGCTTCTTCGGCGTAGAAGCCGAGCGTGGCGCTGTCGCGTGCAGGCATGATGGGGTCCTCAGTTGCTGCCGGAGCGCATCGCGACCGTCGCGATCCCGGCTCCGACCAGCAGGGTGCCGCCGGCCTTGTTGAACAGGCCGATGGCGCGCGGATTGCTGACCACCGAGCGGGCGTGCGAGGCGATCAGCGCGTAGCCGAGCGCATTGGCGAAGGCGAGGCCGATGAAGGTCGCCTCGAAAATCAGCATCTGCGTCCAGAAATCGGCCTTCGGATCGAGGAATTGCGGCAGGAAGGCGACGAAGAAGGTGATGCCCTTCGGGTTCAGCGCGGTCACCAGCCAGGCATGGCCGAGCATCTTCCACGCCGAGGTCGCATCCTTGCGCGGCTCGGCGTTCAGGCTGCCGCCGGCGCGGAAGAGCTTGATGCCGAGATAGATCAGATAGGCGGCGCCAATCCATTTCAGGGCGGTGAAGACGGTCGCGGACGTCGCCAGCAGCGCGCCGACCCCGAGCATGGAGAGCGTCATCGCCGTGAAGTCGCCGAGCGCGACACCGACCGCCATCGGGAAGGCGGTGCGCCAGCCCTGGCCGAGCGCATAGGAGATCACCAGGAGGATGGTCGGTCCCGGGATGACGAGCAGCACGGCGGTGGCGGCGGCGAAGGCGGCCCAGGTTTCGAGGGTCATGAGGAAAGGCTCCCGTTAAAGACGAGAGCCATCACCAGCCGGGGCGGATTGTAAAGGGGTAGTTCGGTCGGTCTGACGAAACGTCAGAGAGCCGCTGCCGTCTTCCCGGATAAGCCGCGACAGTCGCGCCGCATCCCATCGCTCCGCTTCTCTTCGGCCGGGATGACGACAAGGCGCTTGGAAGAGGCGATATGCCGGGCGCCGCCCCGCGCTAGAGCGGCGGCCCCCAGCGGAATGTGGTGTTGCCGCGGCCGCTGGCCGGCACGAGCGGCCCGGCGGAGAGTTCCTGACGCTTTTCCGGCTCGGCGGCGAGCACGATCGTCCACCAGGCGCCGTAGCGGGTCTGCGGATTCTTGGCGAGGGCGATGCCCATGCGCGTCGCCTGCGGCATGACGAGATTGGCGGCATGGCCGGAGGATTTCTTCCAGCCCTCGAAGGCTTCCTGAGTTGAGAAATAGCCGGCGCCGAGGTTCTCGGCCGCCCGCACCGTGTCCAGCCCTGCGGCATGGACGCGCGCGGTGAACGTTCCGGCGGCGGTGTGCGAGAGGCTGTCGGAGGCCGCCATCGCATCGGCCTGGCGCTGGGCCATCGTGGTCAGGGCCGGGTCGAGCCGAACCGCGCCGAGGCCGCGCTCGGCGCGATGGGCGTTGAGGATGCGCACCGCCTCGGCCGGATCGAGCCTGACGGCGGCGAGGCGCTCCTGCCGCTTTGCATTCGGCGCGATGGTCTCGCGCTGGCTTCCGGCGCAGCCGGCCAGGAAAAGGGCGGCCAGGAGGGCAGCGCCCGAGGGTGACATCATGCTCATCGATCTTTGTCCGTTCTGCCGCATGCGGGCAGCGGGACGGCCTAATGCCGGATTCGGGCGAGAATGTCGCAGCGCGTCAGCCGCGCCCGCCGGCGATGACCCGGCAGAGCGCGGCGCGCGTATAGGCTTCCGGCGCGACCTGACCCTGCTGGACGACGAAGGCGGCGTCGACGCGGGTGCCGCCGCCGCTCTTGCGGGCGGTGATGCGCAAGGTCTGCGGGCGGCCGGAGCCGGAAGTCTCCTGGATGGCGAGCACCGAGCTGGTGGCCTTGTCGATGCGGATATCGGCGAAGCCCTCGGCTGAGACGGCGGCGGCGAGGTCCTTGAGCACCGCGGCCGGGGCGCGCCTGGCGATGTTGTCCCAGGTCTTGTAGGTCAAGCCGGTCAGCATCGGCGTGCCGACCACCGAGAAATTGCTCTCGCAGGATTGCGCCTGCGCCTGGGTCAGGCCCAGCGCCAGCATTGTCGCGGTGATGGCCAAGAGCTTCATGTCGTCTCCTAGGTGAAGGCTGGTCGGAACCGGGTTTCAGGGCACAAGAGGGCTGCCCGCGCGCCGTGCGCCCGCCGGCAGCCGCGGCTCTATTGTGGCGTTCAGCTTGACTTTCGCCGCAATCTTCCGCTTTAAGGCGCCATCCGTTTCGCCGCATCGACGAGACTTCATCCGCCGACCGGGCCGCTCGCATGAGCCCTATGAGCCCGGAGGTCAACGCCCGACAGCGCGTCTGCGCCCTCGGGCGCGAAACCGCTTGGGGGTTGAGCCTGGTCGGGCCGGCATTTGAGGCAGTAAGCAGGAACGCATGTTCGGCACGCTGAGCGACAGACTCTCCGGCATCCTCTCGGGCCTGACCCGCAGGGGCTCGCTGACCGAGGAAGACGTCAACGCCGCGCTGCGCGAGGTTCGCCGCGCGCTCCTCGAGGCCGACGTGGCGCTCGAGGTCGTCCGCAGCTTCACCGACAAGGTGCGCGAGCGCGCCGTCGGCGCCGAGGTGCTGAAGTCGGTCACGCCCGGCCAGCAGGTCATCAAGATCGTCAACGACGTCCTGATCGACACGCTCGGCGGCGAGGGCGAGGGCATCACTTTCGACGCCGTGCCGCCGGTGCCGATCCTGATGGTGGGTCTCCAAGGCTCCGGTAAGACGACTTCGACCGCGAAGATCGCCAAGCGCCTGACCGACCGCAACAAGAAGCGGGTCCTGATGGCCTCGCTCGATACGCGCCGTCCGGCCGCGATGGAGCAGCTCGCCGTGCTCGGCAGCCAAGTCGGCGTCGAGACGCTGCCGATCATCGCCGGCCAGTCCGCCGTGCAGATCGCGAGGCGCGCGGTCGAGGCCGCCCGGCTCGGCGGCTACGACGTCGTCATGCTCGACACCGCCGGTCGCGTCACCCTCGACGAGGCGCTGATGGCAGAGGTCGCCGAGGTCAAGGCGGCGACCAATCCCCATGAAGTCCTGCTCGTTGCCGACGCTCTGACCGGCCAGGACGCGGTCAACACCGCCCGCGCCTTCGACGGTCGGGTCGGGCTGACCGGCATCGTTCTGACCCGCATGGACGGCGACGGCCGCGGCGGCGCGGCGCTCTCGATGCGCGCCGTCACCGGCAAGCCGATCAAGCTCGTCGGCACCGGCGAGAAGACCGACGCCCTCGAGGATTTCCATCCCTCGCGCGTCGCCAACCGCATCCTCGGCATGGGCGACATCGTCGGCCTGGTCGAGAAGGCGGCTGCCACCGTCGATGCCGACAAGGCGCAGGCGCTGGCGCAGCGCCTCGCCAAGGGCAATTTCGACCTCTCCGACCTGCGCACCCAGCTCCAGCAGATGGAGAAAATGGGCGGTCTCGGCGGCCTCATGGGCATGATGCCCGGCATGGCGCAGATGAAGAGCCAGCTCGCCAACGCCAAGATGGACGACAAGGTCATCGGCAGGCAGATCGCGATCATCAATTCGATGACGCCGGCCGAGCGCAAGAATCCCGACCTGCTCAAGAACAGCCGCAAGAAGCGCATCGCCGCCGGCTCGGGAACGTCCCCCGAGGCGATCAACAAGCTGCTCAAGATGCACCGCCAGATGGCGGACATGATGAAGCAGATGGCACGCCAGAAGGGCGGCATGCTCGGCAAGCTCGGCCAGATGTTCGGGCTCGGCGGCGGCATGGGCGGCCTGCCGGCCGGCATGCCCGATCCCTCGAAGATGGACCCGGCACAGCTCGCCGAGCTCCAGAAGCAGCTCGGCGCCGGCGGGGGACTTCCCTCCCTGCCTCCGGGTGGCTTTCCGGGCCTGCCCAAGGGCGTCACCCCGCCTGCCGGCATGATGCCGAAGCTGCCGGGCCTGGGCGGCATGCCCGGCCTCGGCAACCCGTTCGGGAAGAAGAAGTGAGAGGTTCACCTGCCTGCGCTCAGGGCGTCATGGTCGGCCTTGTGCCGACCATCCACGCCTTGGCTGGCCGCATGTGGTGTTCAAGACGTGGATGCTCGGGACAAGCCCGAGCATGACGGAGAGACGCCGGTCTCATGGCCGGTCAAATGAAGCAAGAAGCAAGACTGAAGGAAGAAGACCATGTCCCTCAAGATCCGCCTGACCCGTGGCGGCGCCAAGAAGCGCCCCTATTACCGCATCGTCGTCGCCGACGCCCGCTCGCCGCGCGATGGCCGCTTCATCGAGAAGATCGG
This sequence comes from Allobosea sp. NPDC055594, assembly GCF_053618995.1. Taxonomy (NCBI): domain Bacteria; kingdom Pseudomonadati; phylum Pseudomonadota; class Alphaproteobacteria; order Hyphomicrobiales; family Alloboseaceae; genus Allobosea; species Allobosea sp. NPDC055594. Next base: position 84,558 of record NZ_JBSHIO010000008.1, on the reverse strand, counting down.
CGCCTATGATCCGATGAAGGCGAAGGATTCGCCGGAGCGTGTCGTGCTCGACGTCGAGAAGGCCAAGGCCTGGCTCGCCAAGGGCGCCCAGCCGACCGACCGCGTGCTGCGCTTCCTCGATGCCGCCGGCATCGCCAAGCGCCCGGCCCGCAACAATCCGAACAAGGCGGTTCCCGGCGAGAAGGCCAAGGAGCGCGCCGAGAAGCACGCCGCCAAGAGCGCTGCCCCGGCCGAAGCCGAGGCGTGATGCCGATCGCGGCCCGCAATGCCGGTCGTCATGGTCGGGCTTGTCCCGACCATCCACGGCTTTACTGGTCGCGTGCGGTGTTCAAGACGTGGATGCTCGCCACAAGGGCGAGCATGACGGGGAGGCCGTCCTTGCGTGGTGGTGTAAGCCGTGGCTGCTGACGACTCCCTCGTGCTCCTCGGCATCGTCGGCGCGCCCCATGGCGTGCGCGGCGAGGTCCGGATCAAGACCTTCACCGGCGATCCGCTGGCGCTGGCCGAATACGGCCCGCTCACCGACGAGAAGGGTCGGCGCTTCGAGATCTCGTCGCTGCGCCCGGCCAAGGAAGTGGTCGTCGCCCAGATCAAGGGCGTGACCAGCCGCGAGGGAGCCGAGACGCTGAACGGCGTCAAGCTCTTCGTCGAGCGTTCGCGCCTGCCGGCGCCCGAGGACGAGGACGAGTTCCTGCAGACCGATCTCGTCGGCTGCTCGGTCATCGGCCCCGACGGGGCCGTTCTCGGGACCGTCATCGCCGTCGCCAATTACGGCGCCGGCGACCTGCTCGACATCGAGACGCCGGATGGCCGCTCGGTGCTGATGCCCTTCACCAAGGCTTTTACGCCGCGCATCGATGTCGCCGGCAAGCGAATCGAGGCGCTGCCGCCGGCCGGCCTGTTCGAGGATGACGATGCTGCGTGACATGCCGGCGAAGGCGCTGATCTTCGACATGGACGGCACCATCGTCGACAATATGCGCTTCCATGACGATGCCTGGGAGCGCTGGTATGGCGGCCACGGCCTGCCCTTCGAGCGCGCGACCTTCTCGGCGCGCACTGCGGGCATGGCGATCTCCGACATCATCGGCCCGCATTTCCCCGGCGCCGATGCGGCCGAGCTCGAGCGGCTCGCCGAGGAGAAGGAGCGCCTCTACCGCGAGACCTACAGGCCGCATGTCGCGCCGATCGACGGCCTGGTCGGCCTGCTCGACCGGGCTCGCAGCCATGCCGTGCCGATGGCGGTCGGGACCGCCGCGGCCCCGCCGAACATCGCGCTGATCCTTGATACGCTTTCCTTGCGCGAGCGCTTCGCGACCATCGTCTCGCCGAGCCAGGGCTATCCCGGCAAGCCGCACCCGGACATGTTCCTCGCCGCCGCCGAGCGGATGGGCGTCGATCCGGCCGACTGCATCGTCTTCGAGGATGCACCGAACGGCGTCGAGGCGGCGCGGCGTGCCGGCATGCGCGCGGTCGCGCTCCTGACCATGCTCGACGCCGAGGCCTTCGCCGGCTTCGACAACGTCATCGCCAGCGTGCCGGACTTTTCCGCGCTGGACGGGCTGCCGGCGCTGCGTTTCGCCTGACATGCCGGGCTGGTTTGCCTCCGGCCCCGCGGATTTGCCCCGAGGCCGCAGCGGCGGCTATGGTCGGGCATCATGAAGCAGGCACACTGTACCAGCTGCATCGCGTCCCCGCGCCACTGAGCCGAGGGACGAAGACCGGAGGGCGCCGGCCAGGTCGCGCGCCCGCTTTTCCTATGTCTTCCAGCCGGCAGCGCTCCACGAGCGCGCGGCTTTGCGAGCAGCAACTCATGACCAACTACTTCGAGAGCCCGTTCAAGGGCATTCCGCTGGCCGAGCAGGTGCGCCATCCCAATATCCGCATCGGGCGCTACAGCTATTATTCCGGCTACTATCACGGGCACAGCTTCGACGATTGCGCGCGCTATCTGCTGCCGAACGAAGGCGCCGACCGGCTGATCGTCGGCAGCTTCTGCTCGATCGGCTCGGGCGCCGCCTTCATCATGGCCGGCAATCAGGGCCACCGGAACGAATGGGCGAGCACCTTTCCGTTCCACTATGTGCCCGACCAGCCGCATTTTGCGGGCGCTCGCGACGGCTATCTGCCGGCGGGCGATACCGTGATCGGCAACGATGTCTGGATCGGTTCCGAGGCAATCATCATGCCGGGCATCACGATCGGCCATGGCGCGGTGATCGGGACGCGGGCGCTGGTGACCCGCGATGTCGAGCCCTATGCCATCGTCGGCGGCAATCCGGCGAAGCCGATCCGCAAGCGCTTCGACGAGGCCAGGATCGCGATGCTGCTCGAAATGGCGTGGTGGGATTGGAGCGACGCACATCTGCGCGATGCCATGCCGCTGCTGACCAGCGCCGACATCAAGGGGCTGCACGCCCATTGGCGCGAGCGCAGCAAGGCGGGCTCGGCCGCATAGCGCGCCGCAAGGCGTGGCTAAGGGAGCGACGGCCGTGGCGCGCTGATGACGCGGCCGTCGTTTCGTGCCAGCAGAAGGCCATGACCTTCCATGCCTCGATCCTGACGCTCTATCCCGACATGTTCCCGGGCCCGCTCGGCGCTTCGCTGGCCGGCGAGGGCCTGCGCAGCGGGCTGTGGTCGCTCGACACCCACCAGATCCGCGATCACGGCATCGGCCGGCATCGCAATGTCGACGACAATCCGGCCGGCGGCGGCGCCGGCATGGTGCTGCGCTGCGATGTGCTGGCGGCGGCGATCGATGCCGCCGTCCCTGCCGACGATCCGCGCCCGCGCCTGCTGATGTCGCCGCGCGGGCGCAGACTCGACCAGCGCATGGTCCGGGATTTCGTCGCCGGCGAGGGCGTCGTCATCGTCTGCGGCCGTTTCGAAGGCGTCGACGAGCGCGTCATCGAGGGGCGCGGCCTGACCGAGGTCTCGATCGGCGACTACATCCTCTCCGGCGGCGAGATGGCGGCGATGGTGCTGCTCGATGCCTGCGTGCGGCTGATTCCCGGCGTGATGGGCAAGCAGGCCTCCGGGCAGGAGGAGAGCTTCGAGAACGGGCTGCTCGAATACCCACATTATACCCGGCCGCGCGAATGGGAGGGCAGGGGCCTGCCAGAGGCGCTGCTCTCGGGCGACCATGCCCGCATCGCGCGCTGGCGGCGCGAGCAGGCGGAGAAGATCACGCGGGAGCGGCGGCCGGATCTGCTGGGCGGCCGCGAGCCGTAAGGCTCGTTCCTTTCACGCGGCGACACGCCTCCATTCCGGACAAGCCGTGCAGCGCGGCAATGACCGCTTGGTGCTGAACTAAGGATAAGCCTTCACGGGCAGAGTTTCCGCCAGCCAGCCCCTGTCCTTGGGATTGCCGAGCAGCCCGCCGCGGACGTCGACGACATCGCGCCAGCCGCGGCCTGCGAGCTTGCGCTGCAGGCTGGACGAGCGGTTGCCGGTCCGGCAGATCAGCGCGATCGTCTTGCCGGGGTTATCGAGCTTGACGCCGGCGAGCCGGGCCTCGAAGCCGCTGCCTTCCATGTCGAGTCGGATCGCGCCCTCGGGAACGCCGGTATCGGCCCATTCCTCGGGCGTGCGGATGTCGACGAGGACGACGCGCCCCGCCCGCGCGGCCTCATGCGCCTCGCGGACCGAAAGCGAGGGAGCGGGCGCCTGGGCCTGGCCGAGAGGCGGTAGCAGGAGCAGGGCAGCGAGGGCGAGGAAGGCGCGGCGTGTCATGCCGGAGCGTTAGCGAATGCCGGCAGGGACTGCAATTCACGATGCCTGGAAGCGGCGCAGCGACCGCGGCTCTCAGCCGTGTACCGGGCGAAAGCCGGTCTTGTCCGCCTCGGTGATCTCGCGCAGCACCTTGCAGGGCACGCCGGCCGCGATCACGCCGGCGGGGATGTCGCGCGTCACCACGCTGCCTGCACCGATGATGCTGTCGTCGCCGATGCTGACGCCCTGGTTGATCTGGACGCCGCCGCCGATCCAGACCCGGTTGCCGATGCTGACCGGCCTGGCATAGCAGCCACCGGCGACGCGCTCGGCCGGGTCGATGGCGTGGTTGGCGGTATAGATGCCGACGCGCGGCCCGAGCAGGACGTTGTCGCCGATGGTGATCTCGGCGCCGTCCAGCATCACGCAGTCGAAATTGGCGTAGAAGCTGCGGCCGATCGTGATGTTGAAACCGAACTCGCAGCGGAAATTCGGCTCGAAAAGCGCGCCGTCGCCGACCTCGCGCAGGAAGGCGCGTAGCAGCGCCTCGCGCTCCGCGGCCGGCTGGCCGAAACTGCGATTATAGGCGTCGGTCAGCCCGACGGCACGGGCCCGGGCCGCGATCAGCTCCGGGGTGAGATCGTCATACATCCGCCCCGAGCGCATCAGGGCGCGCTGTTCGTCGAGGTTCATCGTGGAGCAGGGCCGAGGCCGGCAGTCTGAACCGCCGGCCTCTACCTTCAATCTCAGCGCAGCTCGGCGCAGAAGCGCTGGATGCGGCGGCAGGCCTCTTCCAGCGTCTCGTCCGCGGTGGCGTAGGAGATGCGGAAGTTCGGGCCGAGGCCGAAGGAGGAACCGTGCACGGCGGCGACCGATTCGGTTTCGAGCAGGCCGAGCACCAGGTCCTCGTCGGTCTCGATCTTCTTGCCGTTCGGCATGGTCTTGCCGATCAGGGCCGAGCAGTCCGGGTAGACGTAGAAGGCGCCTTCGGGAACCGGGCACTTCAGGCCGCGGGTCTGGTTCAGCATGGAGACAACGAGGTCGCGGCGACGCTCGAAGGCCTTCTTGAACACCGGCAGATGGTCCTGCGTCCCGTTCAGCGCCTCGACGGCGGCCCATTGCGAGATCGCCGAGGTGCCCGAGGTCTGCTGGCCCTGCACGGTGTCCATCGCCGTGATCAGCTGCTGCGGGCCGGCCGCGTAGCCGATGCGCCAGCCGGTCATCGCATAGGATTTCGAGACGCCGTTCATGGTCAGCGTGCGCTCGTACAGGCCCGGCTCGACCTGGGCCGGAGTGACGAACTGGAACTCGCCATAGACCAGATGCTCGTACATGTCGTCCGAAAGAATCCAGACATGCGGATGGCGCATCAGCACGTCGGTGAGCTTCTTCATCTCGTCATGGGTGTAGGCCGCGCCCGAGGGGTTCGAGGGCGAGTTCATGATCACCCACTTGGTCTTCGGGGTGATGGCGCGCTCGAGCTCTTCCGGCTGGAGCTTGAAATTGTCCTCGATGCGGGTGTTGGCGAAGGTCGCCTTGCCGCCGCAGAGCTGGACCATGTCAGGATAGCTGACCCAGTAGGGCGCGACGCAGATCACCTCGTCGCCGGGGTTCAGCGTGGCGAGCAGCGCGTTGTAGATGACGTGCTTGCCGCCGGTCGAGACGATGGTCTGGCCGGGCTTGTAGTCGAGCCCGTTCTCGCGCTTGAACTTGGCGGCGACGGCCTCGCGCAACTGCGGGATGCCGGCGACCGGCGTGTACTTCGTCTCGCCGCGGCGGATGGCGGCGATCGCCGCCTCCTTGATATTGTCCGGCGTGTCGAAATCGGGCTCGCCGACGGAGAGCGAGATCACGTCTTTGCCCTGCGCTTTCAGGTCGCGCGCCTTCTGCGTGATGGCGATGGTCGCAGACGGCTTCACGCGCTTCAGGGCGTCGGCAAGGAAAGCCATGATCCAGATCTCCGGGAGCTTACAGGGCGCGCCTCCAGGCGCGGGCGTGGTTTAGGACCCAAGCGCCGGTACCGCAAGCGCAACTCCTTGATATCGGCCAGAAGCAACACGAATGACCTGGCTGCATCCCGCCGGGCAGGATGCTAAGGCGGGATATCTCAGCCGGCCTCCGCCAGGCGCAGGCGCCGGCGCCGTACCGTCGCAACGGCGACGGCGTTCCAGCGCGGGCGGCCGAAGCAGGGGAAGCCACGGCGGTTGAGCCGGCGGGCGATATCGGCGGGATCATGGATGCCGGCTTCGACGAGCTGGTCGATCAGCGCGCCCGCAGCCTCCAGGAAGATCTCGAGCAGCGCGCGCTCCAAAGCCCGCGCTGCCCGCTCGGCATGACGGGGATGGGTCAGTGGATGCCTGTGCCGAAGGAGGGCTCGACCGGGGCGGGCGAGAGCAGCACGGCGTTGGCGTGCCCGCCCTCGTAGAGCGCGAAGCGCATCGCTTCCTTCTGGTCGCGGAAGATGCCTTCGCTGCGGCCTTCGAGATCGCGCGCGACCCAGAAGCCGCGCCTCGACTGGCCGACGAGGAAGAGATGGCTTTCGGCGCCGAGCGGCAGCGGAGATTTGGAACGGGGCATGGCGGGTCTCAATTCGGCAGAGCGAGCCAGGCGCGCAGGCCGATGATGCCGGCGATGGCGAGCGTGAGCACGGCGAGCGCGACCATCTCGGCGCAGAGGATGCCGATCATCGGGCGCTTATGGGCGAGGCTGCTGTAGACGGCGTTGGCGCGGCGCTGCTGGGCGTTGCGTTTGAGGGCAGTTTCAGTCGACATTTCGACCTCCGTTGAGGCCTTTGGATGTATGTCCGACGCCGATAAGGCCGCCATGCGGAAGGTGCGGCGGCGCATAAGGTCGGCATAAGGGCCGGCTTGCATGCGCGCTTCGTCCCTGCGATGGCCCTTCCATGGATGAAAGCCCCAACACCATCGCGATCTATGTCGACGCCGACGCCTGCCCGGTGAAGCCGGAGATCTACCGCGTCGCCGAACGGCACAGGCTGAAGGTCTTCGTCGTCGCCAACAGCTTCATGATGGTGCCGCGCGAGCCCTGGATCGAACGCGTCATCGTCTCCGACGGGTTCGACGCGGCCGATGACTGGATCGCCGAGCGGGCCCGTCGCGGCGCGATCGTGATCACCGCCGACATCCCACTGGCCGATCGCTGCCTCAAGGCGGGCGCAGACGTGATCGGGCCGACCGGCAAACCCTTCACCGAGGCCTCGATCGGCATGGCGTTGGCGACGCGCGACATGATGGAGGATCTGCGGGCGATGGGGGCGGCGAGCGGCGGGCCGAAGCCGTTCTCGCCGAAGGATCGCTCGGCCTTTCTGCAGGCGCTCGACCTGGCGATCCAGCGGCTGAAGCGGGCGGGTTTCGCAGCCTAGATATCCCCGAAATCGCCGCCGCGGCCCTTTCCGGCGGCGAAGCGGCCGGCGCCGGCCGCCCCCTCCGTTGCGATGGTCTGGACGCCGCCTTTCCATTCGCGGGCCAGCGCCTCGCGCACGGGCAGGCCGTGGCCGGCAATGGCGCTTCTGCGATCCGCGAGCATCGCCCCTTGCGGGAAACGGGCGATCTGCTGGGCCATCGCCTCGGCGGCGGCCCGGGTCTGGCCGCGGCCGACGACCTGCTCGCAAAGCCCGATACGCAGCGCCTCCTGCGCCTCGACCTTGCGGCCGGTCATGATGATCTCGAGCGCCCGGCCCTGGCCGACGAGGCGGGGCAGACGGACCGTGCCGCCATCGATCAAGGGGATGCCCCAGCGCCGGCAATAGACGCCGAAATAGGCGTCATGCGCCATCACCCTGACATCGCACCAGAGCGCGAGCTCCATGCCGCCGGCCACGGCCGGTCCCTCGATCGCCGCGATCAGCGGCTTGTTCATCTCCAGCCGCGACGGGCCCATCGGTCCACGCGGCGCCGGAGCGTCGCCCTCGGGAAAGGCGAGGCCCTCGACGATCTCGCTCTGGAAGCGTCCGGCATCGGTGAAGGCCTGCGCATATTTCAGGTCCCAGCCGGCGCAGAAGGCGCCGCCTTCGCCCCAGAACACGATCGCTGCCGTCTGCGGATCAGCATCGAGTTCCTGGAAGGCCTTGGTCAGCGCGACGGCGCTGTCCGGGTCCATGGCGTTGCGTGCCTCGGGACGGCTGTGGATCACGGTCGCGACCTTGCCTTCGCGCTCGATGCGGACGGTCATGCGGCATTCCTCCCTGGAGCCGGATCCGACTCTGACGTCTTTGCCCATAGGCTACAGCTTGGCGTGCCGCGCCGGCCAGTGCTGGACGCATCGGCGCTTTGCCCGTAATCCTCGGCCCAACGCCCGTCGCAGGATCGGGCTTCCGGGAGGAATTTGATGATGCTTACCCGCCGTTCCACGCTCGGCCTCGTCGCTGGCGCCGTCTTCGCTCCGGCCATCGCCCGGGCGCAGAGCTTCCCGTCGAAGCCGATTACCCTGGTGGTGCCCTATCCGGCGGGCGGGCCGACCGATGCGATCGCGCGTTTCGTGGCGCAGGAAATGTCCGCGACGATCGGCCAGAACGTCGTGGTCGACAACCGTGCCGGTGCCTCGGGTGCGGTCGGCACGCGCGCCGTCGCCAAGGCCGATCCGGACGGCCACACCTTCATGTTCGGCAACAACCAGACGCATGGGAACAACATGTTCCTGCTGAAGGAGCCGGGCTATGACGCGGTCAAGGATTTCGCGCCGGTCGCGGGCGTCGGTGCCTTCGAGCATGCCTTCGTCGTGCGCAAGGACCTGCCGGCCAAGAACATCGCCGAGCTGGTCGCGCTGGCCAAGGCCGACCCCGACAAGCTGAACTACGGCTCGACAGGCGTCGGCTCGGGTTCTCATCTCGCCATGGAGCTGTTCATGCAGCGCACGGGCATCAGGATGACGCATGTGCCGTTCCGCGGCGCAGCGCCGCTGGTGCAGGAAATCATCGGCGGGCGCATCGACATCGCCAATTCGACGCTGCCTTCGGTGCTCGAGCAGATCAATGCCGGCAATCTCAGGGCGCTGGCCTTGGCCTCGCCGGAGCGCAATCCGCGCGCCAAGGACATTCCGACGCTGCGCGAGCAGGGCGTCAGTGATGCCGACGCCGATAGCTGGGCCGCCTTCTTCGCTCCCGCGGCGACGCCGGCACCGGTGCTGGAGAAGCTCTCGCAGTCGGTGATGGCGGCGATCGCCAAGCCGGAGATCACCGAGAAGATCCTGAAGCTCGGCTTCACCCTGAAGGTGCGCGATCCCGCCGCCTTCAAGCCCTACCACCTCCAGGAGATCGCGACCTGGGAGAAAATCATCAAGGAAGCCGGCGTGAAGCCGGAGTGATCTAGTTTCAGGGGTTGATATTCGCAGCCCTCATCCTGAGGAGCGATCGCAGATCGCGTCTCGACGGATGTTTCCAGTGCGCTCTGGAACATCCTTCGAGACGCCGCTGCGCGGCTCCTCAGGATGAGGGCTGCGGTTCTTTCGGGAGGACTGCATGAACCTGATGCCAAAACTCGCCGCCCGTGCCGAGGCCGGCCGCCCCGTTCGCTGCGCCCTGATCGGGGCCGGCAAATTCGGTTCGATGTTCCTTGCCCAAGTGCCGCATATCGAAGGACTCGAAGTCGCGGTGATCGCCGATCTTGATCCCGAGCGGGCGCGCAATGCCTGTCGCGCAGTCGGCTGGGACGAGGCCCGTATCGCCGGCACCCGCTTCGTCGATAGCGGCGTCAGCGCGGCCGAAATGGACGGCGTCGAGGTGGTGATCGAGGCGACCGGGCATCCGGCTGCCGGCGCCAGGCATGCGCTCGCCGCGATCGCGGCCGGACGGCATGTCGTCATGGTCAATGTCGAGGCCGACGTTCTGGTCGGCCCGGTGCTGGCGGCGAAGGCCAGGGCGGCCGGCGTGGTCTATTCGATGGCCTATGGCGACCAGCCGGCGCTGGTCTCCGAGATGGTCGACTGGGCGCGGGCGACCGGCTTCACCGTCGCGGCCGCCGGCAAGGGCACGAAATACCTGCCTTCCTATCACCGCGTGACGCCGGACGAGGTCTGGGGCCATTACGGGCTGACGCCCGAAGCGGCCAAGGCCGCCGGCATGAACCCGCAAATGTTCAACTCTTTTCTCGATGGCACCAAATCGGCGATCGAGATGGCGGCTATCGCCAATGCCTGCGGGCTCGCCGTGCCGGAGGACGGGCTGTCGTTCCCGCCCTGCGGCGTTGACGATCTTGCCCATGTGCTGCGGCCGAAGGCGGTCGGCGGCCAGCTCGAGCGCGACGGCATGGTCGAGGTGGTGTCCTCGCTGGAGCGCGATGGCCGCCCGGTCTTTCGCGACCTGCGCTGGGGCGTCTATGTCGTGCTGAAGGCGCCGAACGCCTATGCCGCCGCCTGCTTCAAGCAATACGGACTGCCGACCGATTCCAGCGGCCTTTACGCGGCGATGTACAAGCCCTTCCACCTGATCGGGCTCGAGCTCTCGATCTCGGTGCTGAACGCGGCGCTGCGCGGCGAGGCGACGGGCGCGACGCGCGGTTGGCGCGGCGATGCGGTGGCGACCGCCAAGCGCGCGCTGAAGGCCGGCGAGACGCTGGACGGCGAGGGCGGCTACACCGTCTACGGCAAGCTGATGTCGGCTGATGCGAGCCGCGCCAGCGGCGCGCTGCCGATCGGGCTCGCCCACCATGTCAAGCTGAAGCGGGATGTCGCTGCCGGTGCGGTGGTGACGGCGGAGGATGTCGTGCTCGACGAGGCCTCCCAGATCGTCCAACTCCGGCGTGAGCTCGCAGCTCACGCTTGGTGAGCGGCGTGGTTCTCCCTATCTGATCCGGACAGGATCGTTCAGGGAGAACCTCATGCGCCTTTTCCTCGCGCCGCTTTGCCTCGCCGCCATGCTCGCGGCACTGCCGGCAGGCGCACAGCAGCGCTACCCGTCGAGTGCGGGGGAATTGCTGGTCGAGACGGTGGCAGGCGGGCTCGAAAACCCCTGGGGCCTCGCCTTCCTGCCCGATGGCCGCATGCTGGTGACGGAGCGGCCGGGGCGGCTGCGGCTGGTCGCGGCGGACGGCAAACTCTCGCCCCCGCTTTCTGGCGTGCCCAACGTCACCGGGCGCGGCCAGGGTGGCCTGCTCGATGTCGTGCTCGATCCCGGCTTTGCGCAGAACCGTCTGGTCTATCTTTCCTTTTCCGAGCCGCGGGCCGGTGGCAACGGCACCAGCGTGGCGCGCGGCAAGCTGAATGCGGCCGGAACCGCGCTGGAAGGGACGAGCGTGATCTTCCGGCAGATGCCGACGGTCAACAGCAACATGCATTTCGGCTCACGGCTCGTATTCGACCGGACGGGGGCGCTCTTCGTCACCACGGGCGACCGCTACGGCCAGCGCGACCAGGCGCAGAACCCGGAGAACCATATCGGCAAGGTCATCCGCATCCGTCCGGAAGGCGGGGTTCCGGCCGATAATCCGCAAAAGCCGGGCTGGCAGCCGGAGATCTGGTCGATCGGCCACCGGAACGTTCAGGGAGCGGCACTCCACCCGCAGACCGGGCAGCTCTGGACGGCCGAGCACGGCGCGCGCGGCGGTGACGAGATCAACACGCCGAAGGCCGGGCTGAACTATGGCTGGCCGGTGATCACCTATGGCATCGACTATTCCGGCCTCAGGATCGGGGAGGGCACGGCCAAGGCCGGCATGGAGCAGCCGCTGTTCTACTGGGATCCGTCGATCGCGCCGTCGGGTGCCGCCTTCTACACCGGCGAGCGCTGGCCGGCCTGGAAGAATTCGCTCTTCGTCGGCGCGCTCGCCGGCCAGATGCTGGTGCGTCTCTCGACGCAGGGCGAGCGGGTCACCGGCGAGGAGCGGCTGCTGACCGATATCGGCGAGCGCATCCGCGACGTCCGGCAGGGGCCGGACGGCTATCTCTACCTGCTCAGCGACGACGCCAAGGGCAAGATCCTGCGCGTCCGGCCGGCGCAGTAGGTGCCGCGGTCATTCCGGGGCGCCGCAAAGCGGCGAGTCCGGAACCCATGAACACGCCGCCGCTCCAGCCCGTCATGCTCGCCCTTGTGGCGAGCATCCACGTCTTGAACACTGACCTTGAACGGCAAAGACGTGGATGGTCGGTACAAGACCGATCATGTCGGCAAATGAGAGCAATGCTCAGTGAGCAGTCTGCCTCACGGCCCGCAATCCCATTCGCTTTCGACGACGAAGACATTGCGCGTCGAAAGCTGGCCACGGGTGTCGTAGAGGTCGCCGACATAATAGGTGATCCCGGCATCGTCATGGGCGTTGCGCCGGACCTGCAGGGACCAGCCATAGCCGACGCGCTTGCCGCCGCGCCAGGCGGGGTGGAGATCGTCAATCATCGCCGATGCGAGGATCTGGGCACGGCTGTCTGACGGCGCGCAGGTCGGTCCCGCGAGCGCCGGGCTCGCGGCAATGGCAAGCGTGCTGGCGAGGAATGCCAGTTTCTTCATGTCGGTGGTCCTTGGTGGGCGAGTCAGGTGATCTCGGCGAGCCGGGTATCGAGCGACAAAACGAGGCACCAATGTGGCTCGAAATCTGCACCGAGCGGCCAGATCTGTTCCTTGAAGATCGCGAGCATCGCCGCCTGATAGCGTTCGAACCAGTCCCTCTGGCAGAGCACGAACTTGGTCGCGCCGACAATGCTCTCGCGATCGATGATGCACAAAGGAACGATGCCGGGATTGGCTTCGAGATAGTCCTGCACCGCGACCATCAGCGTCGGATAGCCGGGGTGCAGCATGTCGTCGAGCACGACCAGCCCACCCTCGGCGAGGCAGGCGGTGGCGAGCGAAAGGTCCTTCGCCAGCGCGGCGCGCGAATGCTCGCCGTCGACATGGATGAAGCGCAGTCTTTCGCCTCGCGCATGGGCGATCAGCTCGGCCGATGCCATGGCGCCGGCATCGCCCTTGATGGTGACGCGGCGCTCGGGCGCGATGCCGTGTTTCAGGCAGTTGGCCTCGAAGCGGTCCTGCACCTGCGGATTCGGCCATTCGAAGATGTCGATGCCGAGGGCGAGCTCGCCGGGCTCGAGCGCATGCGCCAGCGCGATGAAGAAGCGGCCCTCGAAGGCGCCGATCTCGGCGATCGGGCCGCCAACCCCCTCTTCGGTCTGGAGCCGCAGCAGCCTTGCGCAGATCGCGGCGGCAAAGCGCGAGGACATGCCGACGACCCGCTCATAGCCATCGGCAAGATAGGCTTCGACCGCGGGGTGGCCGGAAGCGGGATAGCGCGCCATTGGATCAGGCCTTGCCGTTGAAGATGAAGAAGGCGCCGGCCGCGATCAGTGCGAAGCCGATCGCGTGGTTCCAGCTGAGCGATTCCTTCAGCCAGAATACCGAGAACAGCGCGAAGACGCAGAGCGTGACGACCTCCTGGATCGTCTTCAGTTCGGCGGCCGAATAGACCCCGTGGCCGATGCGGTTCGCCGGTACGGCAAGCATGTATTCGGGCAGGGCGATCATCCAGCTCGCCAGGATCGCCAGCCAGATCGCCGAGCTCTTGTAGGAAAGATGCCCGTACCAGGCGAAGGTCATGAAGACATTGGAGGCGATCAGCATGACGATCGGCAGGAGATGCGCGGTCGTGATAGCGGGCATGTCTCGGTTCCCTGGTGGGCTGGCTCTGAAGTCTCGAAGTGGCGTCCGCGCGTCTCAGCCGTGGCGCAGCTTCATGGCGAGAATGACCGAAACCAGACAAAGCGAGATGGCATTCGCGCCGATCAGCGGCCAGGAAGCGATCAACAGGCCATAGAGCAGCCAGAGAACGATGCCGCTGGCGAACATCGCCTGGGTCCAGAGCGAGATGGCGCGGGTGTCGCGGGTCCGGATGGTCTGCACGGCCTGCGGCAGCCAGCACAAGGTCGTCAGCGTCGCGGCGGCGAAACCGAGTGTCTCGATCAGGGCGGTCTGCATGGCTGGTCCGGGGGCGATTCGCGCTTCTGCGCAGGCATAGATCAGGACGTGCCTGCGCGCGACAGACAAGGCACGAAGCTGGCTCAGTCACGAAAAGCCGCATGGTTAACCTCCTTTAACCGCAGCGCCCTAGTTTCGTGCCATTCCTGCGATTCGGTGGACCCATGCGCGCTCTGATCCTGGCCTTGCCTTTCGTCCTCGCCGCCCCGGCGGCCTTCGCCAATTTCGACAGCTGCGTCGCCGGCCTCCGCTCGGCCGCCGCTGCCAAGGGCGTCTCCGGCGCGACCTTCGACCGGGCCATGGCCGGCGTCACGCCCGACATGAAGATCATCGAGGCGATGAACAACCAGCCGGAGTTCAAGACGCCGATCTGGGACTATCTTGGCACGCTGGTCGACGATGAGAAGGTCGCCGAAGGGCGGGCCATGCTGCGCCAGCACGCCTCAACGCTGGCGGCCGCCGAAAGCCGCTTCGGCGTCGACCGGCACACCATCGTCGCGGTCTGGGGCGTCGAGAGCGATTTCGGCAAGGCCAAGGGCCGCTGGCCGCTGGTCCAGGCGTTGGCGACAGGCGCCTGTCTCGCGCCGCGCCGCAACGCCTTCTTCCGTGGCGAGCTGATCTCGACTCTGCAGATCATCCAGCGCGGCGATGTCCGGGCCGACCGGCTGGTGGGCTCCTGGGCCGGCGCCTTCGGCCACACCCAGTTCATTCCCTCGACCTATCTCAGGCTCGGCGTCGACGGGGATGGCGACGGGCGGCGCGACCTCGTCGATTCGATCCCGGATGCGCTGCATTCGACCGCGAACTTCATGGACAAGGCCGGCTGGGTCACCGGGGCGACCTGGGGCTATGAGGTCAAGGTGCCGCGCAGCTATTCCGGCGCGACCGGGCGCAATCCGAAGCGGCCGGTCTCGCATTGGGCGGACCAGGGCATCGTCAAGTTCGACGGCTCGGCCCTGAACGGCACGGGCAATGCCGGCTTGCTGATGCCGGCGGGGCGCAACGGTCCGGCCTTCCTGGTCTTCAAGAACTACGATGCCGCCTTCAGCTACAACGGCGCCGATTCCTACGCGCTCGCCATCTCGCTGCTTTCCGACCGGCTGCGCGGCCGGCCGGGCGTGCAGGGGCAGTGGCCGACCGACGACCTGCCGTTGTCGCGCGAGCAGCGCCGCGAATTGCAGCGCCTGCTGATCGCGCGCGGCTACAATGTCGGCGAGCCGGACGGCGCTGTCGGTTCGCTGACGCGGGCGGCGATCAAGGATGTCGAGGGCAAGATCGGCATGGAGCCGACAGGCCGGCCCGGTGAGAAGGTGCTACGGGCGCTGAAGGGCGGGCGGCTCTGAAGCTTGCCGCTCTCACTTTGAACCGGCGCCGTCATCCCGGACAAGCGGCGTAGCCGCGCCGCTCCGGGATCCATCGTAGAGCTCCGGCGCTCTACGATGGATCCCGGCGCTCCGCTTCGCTACGGCCGGGATGACGCGGTGTTTCCGCGCCAAGACTGCGCAGTGCGAAGAATCTCAAAGGCCCAGAAACCGCCTGACCGGCTCCGGGCCGTCCTGCGCCATCAGCCTTTCCCACGGGCCCGCCGCCTCGACGCGGCCATTGGCGACAAAGGCGAAGAGGTCTGCGGTGTCCGCCGCCTCCTCCGGGGTGTGCAGCGTCATCAGCACGGTCAGCCCATGGGCGCACCGGAGCGCATCGACGCGTTCGATCATCTCGCGGCGCAGGCCGGGATCGAGCGCGCCGAAAGGCTCGTCGAGAAGCATGAGCGGCTTGCCGCGCAGCAAGGCGCGGGCGAGCGCGACGCGCTGGCGCTGGCCGCCTGACAGCTCCGCCGGCCGCCGGGAGGCTAACTCTGCCAGATTGACCTCCGCCAGCACCGCCGCGACTCGCTCTCTTTCGCCGGCGTCGAGTCTGAGCGAGGGCTTCAGTCCTAGCGCGACATTCTCGGCCGCGGTCAGATGTGGGAAGAGGTTGTGGTCCTGGAACAGGATCGAGACCGGCCGCTGCGCCGGGGCCAGCGGCAGCAGATCCTGACCGGCAAAGCGCAAGGAGCCTGCCTCGGGCTGTTCGAAGCCGGCGATGGCGTGGAGCAGCGTCGTCTTGCCGCCGCCGGATGGGCCGATCACGGCGCAGAGCGCGCCGGTGGGTACCGTCAGCTCATAGCGTGCTGCGAAGCCGGGATAGCGCAAGGCGAGGCCGGCGATCTCAAGCATGGCGCGCGCTCCAGCGCTGGGTCAGGAAGGCAAGGCCGCCGGCGCTGAGGACGAGCACCAGCGCCAGAGCCCCCGCCTCGTCGATGCGATAGGCGCCGAGGCGGTTGGCGAGCAGATAGGGCAGGGTGGTCAGCTCCGGGCCGCCGAACAAAGCGATGACGCCGAAATCGCCGAGCGAGAGCGCCGTGGCGAAGGCGAAGGCGGCGCCGAGTGCGCCGCGCAGCGCCGGCCATTCGACGAGGCGCAGCCGGTTCCAGCCGGCGAGTCCCAGGCTCTCGGCCAGCCGACCATGCCGCTCCGCGCTGGTGGCGAGCGCCGGAGCGAGCAGGCGATAGGCGTAAGGAAGGGCCATCAGCGCATTGACCAGCGGCACCAGCACCAGGCCGAGCGAAGCGGGGTCGGCGAGGCCGCGCAGCAGGACATAGAGCCCGGCGACGAAGGCGAAGGGCGGCAGGCCGAGCAGGGCGAAAGCGGCGAGATCCGGCAGGCGCGAGCGCTGCGGCAACCGGCGCGCGCTGCTGGCGAGCAGCAGAGCGAGCAGGCAGGCGAGCAGCCCGGCCGTGACGGCAATGACGGCGCTGGTTGCGGCGGCGCGGACGAACTCCGCGGAGGCGAGGCTCGGCAGATGAGCGAGGCCGCTCGCGACGCTGAGGAGCGGTGGCGCGACCAGCACCGTGCCGAGGGCAAGCACGCCTGCATCGATGCCGCGCATGGTGCGAAGATCGGGCCGCGGCGCGCGGTGTCCGGCGCCGGCTTCGGCGCGGGCCCGCGGCGTCAGTGCGCTGAGGCTTGCGGCGAGGCCGAGGCAGATCACGAGCTGCAGGCCAGCTAGAGCGGCAGCGCGGACGAAGTCCGCCTCGAAGCGCACGGCTTCATAGATCGCGACCTCCAGCGTCGCATTGGCCGGCCCACCGCCGAGCGAGAGCACGATGGCGAAGCTGGTGAAGCAGAGCAGGAATACGAGGACGGCAAGCGCCGGCGCCTCGCGTCGGATCACCGGCCAGTCGAGATGCCGGAAGCAATCGGCGGCGGTGAAGCCGAGGGCCGAGGCGAGCCGGCGCCGCTCGCCTGGTTCGCGTTCGAAGGCGTGGAGCAAAGCGCGCGTCACCAGCGGCATGTTCATCAGGACATGGGCGAGGACGATGCCGTGGAGCCCGTAGATCGAGGGCGGCTCGGCGCCGATGCCGCGCATGAGCGAGCCCAACAGCCCCGAGCGGCCATAGATCGCGACCACGCCGAAGGCGATGACGATGGTGGGCGCTACCGCGGCGGTGGTGAGCAAAGCGAGCAGCAGCTCGCGGCCGGGAAAGCACCGGCGCAACAGGGCGAGCGCGAGCGCGGTGCCCAGCAATAGAGAAAGCAGCGTCGAAAGCGCCGCCTGCAGCCCGGCCGAGGCGAGCAAGCGCGCGAGATAGGGACCGAGCGTCAGCAGGGACGCGAAGTCGGAGCCGGCCCGCGCCAGGCCGATGAGCGAGCCGCAGGCGAGGGCGAGGATCGCGAGTGCGGTGAGCGTGGCCGGCCGGAGCAAGGTCTCAGCGGCTCGTCGCGGCGAGCCAGGCGTCGATGAAGGCCCGGCGCTGGCTGCGAACCGTTTCGGGCGCGACCAGCAGCGTCTTCTCCGGCCTGATCACCTCGGCGAAGGAGGTCGGCAGGCCGGTTGCCGGCTGCTTCGCCGGCATCATCCAGTTACCCTCGGGGATCAGCGACTGGAAGGCGTCGGAGAGCATGAAGGCGAGGAAGCGCTTCGCCAGCTCGGGCTGTTTCGTCGCCCGCGTCATGCCCGCGAGCTCGACATGGAGGTAGTGCCCCTCCGTGAAGGGCGCGGCCTTGTACTGCGTCTTCTTCTCGGCGCCGAGATGATAGGCGGGCGAGGTCGCATAGGAGAGCACCATGTCGGCCTCGCCCTTGAGGAACAGGCCATAGGCCTCCGACCAGCCCTTGGTGAAGGTGACGATGCGCGGCTTCAGCTTGCCCCAGGCCGCGTCGACCTCGTCGCCATAGACCGCCCGCATCCAGAGCAGGAAGCCGAGGCCGGGCGCGGAGGTGCGCGGGTCCTGCAGCACGAGCTTCGGGCCCTTGGGGTCGTCGACGAGCTGCTTCAGGCTCTGCGGCGGCGTTGCGAGTCTGGTGGAATCGTAGACGAAGGCGAGATGGCCCCAGTCGAAGGGCAGAAGCGTATCGTCGGTCCAAGGCGTCGGCAGGGTGAGCGTCGTGCTGTCCTGGCCATGCGGCTGGAACAGGCCGGTCGCCTTCGCTTCGGCGGCGAGGTTCATGTCGAGGCCGAGTACGAGATCGGCTCTGGTCGTCTCGCCTTCCAGCTTCAGCCGGGCGAGCAGCGAGCCGGCATCGTCGGCAGCGACCCAGTTCAGCGTGCACTGGCACTGCGCCTCGAAGGCGGCCTTGACCTTGGCGCCGGGGCCGTATTTCCCGGTGAAGGAGGAATAGGTGTAGACGCTCAGCGCCGGCTTCTCCTGCGCCAGCGCCGGCGCTGCGAAGAGCAGTGCTGCCAGCATTCCGGCGATCAGGCCCGTTCTGCCGCTCAGACCAGTCATGACGTCCCCGCATGCATCGTTGGGGTTCTGACGGGGAGGGCTGTGCGTCGCCCGCTGCGGGCGACGATGCTCAATCCCTCCGCCGGCACGACCCGGATCAGGTTCTACGGGTCGTGGCGCCCTTATGCGCCCCTCTCAGCCCGGCTGCCGGGCACCCCGTTGAGGCCCGTCAGGGATAGGCTTCCGCGGCGCCCAAGTCCAGCCTGCGGCTTGCTTCGCCGGGCTTCCGCCCGTAACCAGCGCGCAGGGGCGCGAAGGCCCTGAAGAGAACAGCATTCCGAGAGGCGACCATGGCGAACCACAAGCTCCTGCTGCTCCCCGGCGACGGCATCGGCCCCGAGGTGATGGGCCAGGTCGAGAAGATCGTCTCCTGGTTCGAGAAACAGGGCGTCGCGTCCTTCTCGATGGAGCGCGGCCTCGTCGGCGGCTCGGCCTATGACGTCCACAAGGCGGCGATCTCGGAAGGCGACATGAAGCTCGCCCAGGAAGCCGACGCCGTGCTCTTCGGCGCGGTCGGCGGGCCGAAATGGGCCGATGTCCCCTATCAGCACCGCCCCGAGGCCGGCCTGCTCCGTCTGCGCAAGGATCTCGGCCTGTTCGCCAATCTGCGTCCGGCGATCTGCTACCCGGCGCTGGCCTCGGCCTCGTCGCTGAAGCCGGAAGTGGTCGAGGGCCTCGACATCCTGATCGTGCGTGAGCTCACCGGCGGCGTCTATTTCGGCGAGCCGAAGGAGATCGTGACGCTCGAAGACGGCCAGAAGCGCGGCGTCGACACCCAGCTCTACACCACCGGCGAGATCGAGCGCATCGCGCGCGTCGCCTTCGAGCTGGCGCGCACCCGCCGCAACAAGGTCTCCTCGGCCGAGAAGCACAACGTCATGAAGACCGGCGTGCTCTGGAAGCAGACGGTCGCCGCGCTGCACGCTGCGGAGTACAAGGATGTCGAGCTCGAGCATGTGCTCGCCGACAATTGCGCGATGCAGCTGGTGCGCTGGCCGAAGCAGTACGACGTCGTGGTCTGCGACAACCTGTTCGGCGACATCCTCTCCGACGTCGCGGCGATGCTGACCGGCTCGCTCGGCATGCTGCCCTCCGCCTCGCTCGGTGCCGAGGATCCGGCGACCGGCAAGCGCAAGGCGCTCTACGAGCCCGTGCACGGCTCGGCCCCCGACATCGCCGGCAAGGGGCTCGCCAACCCGATCGCGATGATCGGCTCCTTCGCCATGGCGCTGCGTTATTCCTTCGGTGCCGGCGAAGCGGCCGACCGTCTCGAAGGCGCGATCGCCGATGTGCTGGGTGCCGGCACCCGCACCAAGGACATCGCGGCGCCCGGCGCCAATGCCGTCTCGACCACCGAGATGGGCGAGGCCATCATCAAGGCGCTCGAAGCCCGCGGCTGAGGCGATTTATCGCCGTATGCGTGGTCCCGGCCGGGGCCGCGCATATCGGTTCAAGATCAGGGCCGGTGCGGAGAGGTTTCCGCACCGGCCCTTTTTCGTTAGTCGACGGAGACGATCTTGCCGTCTTCCCATTTGAACATCGAGAAGGCCGGCGAGCTGAGGTCGCCATTCTTGCCGTAGGACAGCTTGCCGATCGCGGTCGGCACGGTCATGCCGGATTTCAGCGCGGTCGCGACGGCTGTGGCGCTGTCGGCCTTGCCCACCTTCTCGATGCCGGCCTTGAGCACTTCCACGGCGGCATAGGCATTGAGCGTGAAGGCCTCGGCCGGAATGCCCTTCGCCTTCAGCGCCGCCACGGCCTCGGCCGAATCGGGGCTCTTCTGGGCGTCGGTCGCGTTGGTGAACAGCGAGCCGGCGGCCGATTTGTCGGCGATCGCCCAGAATTCGGTGTTGGAGAGGCCTTCGCCGCCGATGATGGCGGCCTTGATGCCGGCATCGCTGAGCTGGCGGGCGAGCAGGCCGCCTTCGGGGTGGTAGCCGCCGAAATAGATCAGGTCGATATTGGCGGCCTTCAGACGGGTGATGACGGCCGACAGGTCCTTCTCGCCGGGCGTCAGCGTCAGATAGAGCGCTTCCTTGACGCCGCCGTCATTGATGCCCTTCTTGAAGGAATCGGCGAGGCCCTTGCCATAGGTGCCCTTGTCGTGGAGCACCGCGATCCGCTTGTCTTTCAGGTTCTTCAGGACGTATTTGGCCGCCACTTCGGCCTGCTGATCGTCGCGGCCGCAGGTGCGCAGGACATTGCTCAGGCCGCGGCTGGTGAGGGCCGGGGCGGTCGCGGTCGGCGTCACCATCAGCGCCCCGTGCTCGGCGAGGACGTCGGAAACCGCCATCGCGACGCCGGAGGTCACCGGGCCGACGACGAACTTGATCTTCTCGCCGACCAGGAGGTTGGCGGCGGAGACGCCCTGCTTGGGATCTCCGGCATCGTCGGCGAGCTTCAGCACCACCTTCTCGCCGAGGATGCCGCCCTTCTTGTTGATTGCCTCGATGGCGGCTTCGGCGCCGTTGCGGACCTGGTCGCCATAGGCGGCGACGGCGCCGGTCAGCGGCGCGATCAGCCCGATGACGATCTCGGCGCGGGCCGGCAGAGCGGCCAGAAGGGTGGCGGCGAAGGCCGTTCCGACCAGGAATTTCAACTTGCCCATCGCAATCGTCTCCTCAAGGTTGGTGCAGCTTCCGCCCGTGGTTTGGCCGCGCTGGTCGGGGACGCGCGACAGGCCCTTCCTCCGAAAGGCCCGAACTCTCTACCGAGCGGAGCTGACTGTCCGACCATTGCCGAAATTTCTAGCATGCGCCTGCGATCCGGGCACGCCCTGCCGGCGAGCATGGCGAGCATGACCGCGATGCAAGAGGGATGGCGCCGCCCGGTGGCCCCGCTGCGAGGCGCGACAGAGCGCCGCTGATCCTCTCCCCCTCGTGAATTGCGCATCGGATCACGCTGTGGACTAGCTGCCCCGGACAACCGGAGTTCGTCATCCGATGCTGATCAAGAGCCGTCCCGGCTGGGAAATCCCCGAGAGCGAGGCCACGCCGGAGACGGTCTTCCTCGATCGTCGCCGCTTCATCGCAGCGGGCGCCGGGCTGATCGCGGGCTCCGCCTTGCCGGAGCTGGCCTTCGCCCAAGGGCCGGAGCCGACACTCGATCTCTATCCCGCCAAGCGCAACGCGGCCTACACGCTCGACCGGCCCGTGACGGAGGAAGAGCTGGCCGCGAACTACAATAATTTCTACGAGTTCGGGACCTCGAAGGACGTGGTCGCCTCGGCGAAGCGCCTCAGCACCCGGCCCTGGACGGTGACGATCGACGGGTTGGTGGAGAAGCCCATCGAGATCGGCATCGACGAGCTGATCCGGAAGATGCCGCTGGAGGAGCGGCTCTACCGTTTCCGCTGCGTCGAGGCCTGGTCGATGGCGGTACCCTGGACCGGCTTTCCGCTGAAGAAGCTGGTCGAGCTCGCCAAGCCGCTTTCGGGCGCGAAATACGTGCAGATGCAGACCTTCATGAACCCGCGCGTCGCGCCCGGTCAGTCGCAGCGCTGGTATCCCTGGCCCTATACGGAGGGGCTGACCATCGCCGAGGCGACCAATGAGCTCACGCTGATGGTGACGGGTATCTACGGCAAGCCGGTGCCGAACCAGCACGGCGCGCCGATGCGGCTGATCGTTCCGTGGAAATACGGCTTCAAATCGGTCAAGTCGATCAACAAGATCAGCTTCGTCGCCGAGCGGCCGAAGACCTTCTGGGAAGGTTTGCAGGCCTCCGAATACGGCTTCTGGGCGAATGTGAATCCGGAGGTCTCTCATCCTCGCTGGAGTCAGGCGAGCGAACAGGTGCTGGGTTCGCGCGAACGGCGGCCGACCCTGCTGTTCAACGGCTATGGCGAGCAGGTCGCCGAGCTCTACAAGGGGCTGGAGAAGGAACGGCTCTGGGCCTGAGTTCGCGCATGGCTCCGCGTCTCGTTTGTCATCCCGGAGCGCCGCGGCCTCGCCGCTCGTCCGGGTTGACCAGGGAGGGGGCAGAAACCGGGTGCCGTACCGCCTTCGCCTGCGTTAGCTTCGGGCCATGCAAAGCTTCTGTCTCTTCGAAACCGCGATCGGCAGCTGCGCCCTGGTCTGGCAGGGCGAGACGATCATCGCCGCGCAATTGCCGGAGCATGACGAGGCCACGGCGCGCAGCCGGCTCGCCCGGCGTTTTCCCGAGGCGGGCGAGGCTAAGCCCGTCGCCTTCGTGCGAGAGGCGATCGCCGATATCGTCGCCCTGCTCGCGGGAGAGCAGCGCGACCTTTCCCATCTGCCGATCGATCTCAGCGCCACGCCTGAGTTCAACCAGCGCGTCTATCGCGTCACGCTGGCGATTCGGCCCGGCGAGACGCTGACCTATGGCGAGGTCGCGGCGCGGATCGGCGAGCCCGGTGCCGCGCGTGCCGTCGGCGTGGCGCTCGGCCAGAACCCGATCCCGATCATCGTGCCCTGTCATCGCGTGCTGGCGGCCGGCGGCAAGACCGGCGGCTTCTCGGCCGATGGCGGCGTCGAGACCAAGCTTCGAATCCTGACGATCGAGAAGGCGCGGACCAGCGCCGAGCCGTCGCTGTTCGATTCGCTGCCGCTGGAAGCCCGGCGGCGATAGGGCAGCAGGCCAATCCAACGAAGAGCGCGGTGTCATTCCTGGCAAGCCGCGAAGCGGCGCAGCTCCGGAATGACGGTAGTCGTCGGGCTGTGGCCAAGAAAAAAGGCCGGCGTCCCGAAGGAGCCGGCCTAGAAGTTTGAAATATTCGGCGCAAGCGCCAAACATCTCAGAGGGGAACGGCTGGAACGAACTCAACGCCGGGAGGAGAATGCGGAGCCCGTTCCGAACAACCGTGAGCACAATATCGAGCAGGGCCTGCTTTTTTGCAATGCAGCATTGGGCGGGGCGGCCATGCGTCCATGGCATGATGAAATGCTAGAATTTGACATAATTGCCATAATTGACGTTTGGCAATGCATCAGAGGCGGGACGGGCGAGCCCGTCGCCGGGTTTTCGGGCAGGCTCTGCCCGTCAGATAGTCAGGGCTCAGAACGTCCAGCGCTGGGCCTTCTGGATAAGAAAATCCCGGAAAACCTGTACTCGGGCGACCGATTTCATCTCTTCCGGATAGACTAGATAGCTTTCCAGCTGCGGCATCTCCGTCTCGCGCATCAGCTGCACGAGTGGCGAGCCCGATTCGATCAGATAATCCGGCAGGATGGCGATGCCGGCCCCCGAGTCGACCGCCCGCTTCATCGCCGTGATGTTGTTGACGGTGAGATGGATCGGGCGCGGATTGCGCTGGTCGCGGCCAAGCGTGCCGAGCCAGTGCACGGCGGTCAGATAGGATGGCGAGGTGTTGCCGAATGAGAGCAGCCGGTGATTGTCGAGATCCTCATAGCTCTTCGGTTCGCCGAAGCGCTTGATGTAGGCCGGCGAGCCGTAGACGTGGAAGTGCACGGTGAAGAGCCGGCGCTGGATCAGGTCCGGCTGCTGCGGCTGGCGCAGGCGCAAGGCGATGTCGGCCTCGCGCATCGAAAGGTCGAGCTCCTCGTCGGTGAGGATCAGGTCGACCTTGATGTCGGGATAAAGATCGAGGAACTCGGCCAGGCGCGGCGTCAGCCAATGGCCGCCGAGCCCGCGGGTCGCGGTGACCTTGAGCTCGCCGGACGGGTGCTCGCGCGTTTCCGAGAGCTGGGCCCGCGTCCGCTCGAGCCGCTGCGTCATCTCGCGGGCGGCGCGCCAGAGCAGCTCGCCCTGCTCGGTCAGGATCAGGCCACGGGTATGCCGATGGAAGAGCGGGGCGCGCAGCTCGCGTTCGAGCGCGCCGATCTGACGGCTGACTGCGGACTGGCTCAGCCCAAGCCCGTCACCGGCCTTGGTGAAGCTGCCCGATTCTGCGACCGTGTAGAAAATACGGATGCGGTCCCAATCCACCGCTTTCCTCCCCCGTTATGCATTCAGCGCATGATGGGAGGGTGGGTGCGAGAGGTCAATGTTTCCTTTGCCGGATGCCTGATTTTTAGCCCTTAAACTAGTGGCGTGATCCATCAGCAACACTGATGGATCACGGGGACCTCACTCGGCGGCCTCGCTGAGCTCGCTTTCATTGGCGGCGAGCCAGCGCTCGGCATCGAGAGCGGCCATGCAGCCCAATCCGGCGGCGGTCACGGCCTGGCGGTAGTGCTCGTCGGTGACGTCGCCGGCGGCGAAAACGCCGGGGACATTGGTCTGGGTCGTGCCCCGCGTGACTTCGAGATATCCCGATTCGCGCATGGCGAGCTGGCCGGTGAAGAGCTCGGTGGCCGGCTTGTGGCCGATCGCGACGAACACGCCATCCGTCGGCAGGTCCTGCTGCGCGCCGCTCTTCAGATTGCGCAGGCGGACATGGGTCACCGAAGGCGGCTGCGTGCCGCCGAGGATCTCGGCGACTTCCGAATCCCAGACCACCTCGATCTTGGGATGCTTGAACAGGCGGTCCTGCATCACCTTCTCGGCGCGCAGCGTGTCGCGACGATGGACAAGGGTCACCTTGGCGGCGAGGTTGGCGAGATAGAGCGCCTCCTCGACGGCGGTGTTGCCGCCGCCGACCACCACGACCTGCTTGTTGCGGAAGAAAAAGCCGTCGCAGGTGGCGCAGGCCGAGACGCCGAAGCCCTGGAAGCTCTGCTCCGAGGGGAGGCCGAGCCACTTGGCCTGGGCGCCGGTGGCGATGACCAGCGCATCGCAGGAATAGGTCTCGCCGCCATCGCCCCAGAGCCGGAAGGGCCGCTGCGAGAGATCGACGCGGGCGATATGGTCGGAGACCATCTTCGTGCCCATGTGCTCGGCCTGGGCACGCATCTGCTCCATCAGCCAGGGGCCCTGGATGACGTCGGCGAAGCCGGGATAGTTCTCGACATCGGTGGTGATCATCAGCTGACCGCCGGCCTGCATGCCGGAGATCAATACCGGCTCGAGCAAGGCGCGGGCGGCATAGATCGCGGCGGTGTAGCCCGCGGGGCCGGAGCCGATGATCATCACCTTGGCGTGGGTATGGGCCATTCTCGTCTTCCTCTACCGGCCGTGCCGGTGAATTTCGGTCTCTTCCGGCCTCGCCGGCGATATCGCCTGGTCGGCCGCAACCGGACATATCGGCATCGGGGCGCGTCAGTCCAAGCCTGTCACCGCCCTGTGGCGGCGCCAGGCCTCGTCGACGGCCCGCGCGATCGCTTCCGTCGAGTCTAGCGGCTGGTAGCGCCCGCCTTCAAGCCGGCCCTCGAAGTGATGCACAGCGCCATAGGCCTTCAGCGCCTCGAGGAACTTCGCCAGCCGGGCATGGCCGCCATGCGGCTCGAAGACCAGAATGGGGACACCGGTGGCGGCGGCCTCGCCGATCATGTTGGTCGAGTCGGCGGTGACGACGATCGCATCCGCCAGCGCCAGCAGCGGGACATAGGGGTTGGCGCCCGTGCCGTCCCACCACCAGCCGCCATGGCGTTTGAACACGGCAGCGACCGCCGCCTCGAGCGCCGGCGGCGTGCGGCGAGAGCGCGAACCCATCAGGGCAACGCCGGAGGCGGCGAGGGCCTCGAGCCGGGCGGCGAAGGCCTGGACATCCTGCGGCCGGAAGCGGTGATGGCGGCTGTCGCCGCCGACCAGGACGGCGGCGCGCGGCGAGGGCAGGGCGGCGAGCGCCGGCGGCGGCGCTGCGCGGGCGGCGGCGAGTGCGGCCGGGGCGAGGCGGTGCGGCGAGGTGATCGTCACCAGGACATTGTCCCCGCGCAGACGATCGTGCTGCGGCACCCAGATCAGGTCGGCGGCGCCGGTGCCGGTACGGGGGTCCTTGAGGAAGACGGTGAAGCTGCGCCCGTTCGAGGCCTTCTTCAGCGCGCGCAGATAGGCGACGGCGCGCCGGCCCGAGGCGATGGCGATATCGGGGAACGGTGGGCGCAGCGGGCTGTCCGGCCGGTCCGGCGCCTCCCGCGGATCGATCGGCCCGCGCGGCATCAGCCAGGCCCAGGGCCGGCCCGGGCGGACGCGGCGGATTTCGGGGACGAGGCCGAGGCGCTCGGCGACGCCGAGACACTGGACCTCGTCGCCGGCCTTGCCGTCGGTGAGCACCCAGAGAGTGGGATTTGGTTCGGAAGGCCGATACTCGCCCAAGAATGATGTCCCCGACGCCCGCCGCTGTCCCGGGCAGCTTCTGGCCGCTCCCCGGGACGAGGTTCGAATGTGGCCATCCCGATGATGGCCATCGCCTTGTATCGCGTGGACACTGCGTCTACACCAGCGCGACCTTTTTCCCCGGAGGATCTGTGCGTTCCAAGCTCGACGAGATCGATCTTCGCATCCTGGCCGAATTGCAGCGTGATGGGCGGATGACGAATGTCGAACTCGCCAGCCGCGTCGGCATTTCGCCGCCGCCCTGCCTCAGGCGGGTCAGGGCGCTGGAAGAGGCCGGGGTGATCACCGGCTATCGGGCGCAGCTCGACGAGCGCAAACTCGGCATCGAGGTCGTCTGCTTCGCCTTCGTCCACCTCGCCAGCCAGGCCGAGGCCGATCTCGCCGCCTTTCAGAGCCGGATCCGCGACTGGCCGGCGGTGCGCGAATGCTGGACGCTCTCGGGTGACATTGATTTCGTGCTGAAATGCGTCGCGACGGACCTGAAAGCTTTCCAGGACTTCGTCAGCGACCTGACGGCGCTGCCCAATGTCCGCAATGTCCGCACCGCGCTGGCGCTCGACCGGGTCAAGGACGAGCCGATCGCGCCTCTGGACTGAGGTCTCAGCCGAGCGTCAGCTTCCTGATCCAGGCGGCGTGGTTGACGATGAGGCGCTCGACGCGGCGCTCGTCGATACCGGGTGAGAACCAGAAACCGGAATCGCCGGCCCCGTTCATCGACAGGACCGGATAGGTCGCCAGCACCTCGCCTTTGCGGCCGGTGACCGTGACCAGACTTTCCAGATAGTCCGAGGTCGCGCCGTCATCGATGTCGCCGCCGACATAGGTCGGCATGGTCAATCCGCGCACGGCGACCGTGAGCGTCGCGCCGCCAGGCTGACGCATCCCGGCGAAAGCGCGTGCCAGCTCTTGTTCGAGCCGGGTCCTGACAACCTCGGCGCGCGGGCCGACGCCGAGCTCGACCAGGCGCGAGACGTCGACGTGAATGGTGCCGATCGCGGTGCCGGGGTCGAGCGGCGGCGTGGTCTGGCAGCCGGTCAGCAAGGCCGCGGCTGCGCCCAGGACGAGCAGGCGGCGGGTCGGCAGCATCGTCTCACCCACCGAGGTAGCGCCTGATCCATTCTGCGTTGCTGGCGACCAGGGCGGCGATCCGGCGCTGGTCGGCGTCCGGCCGGTACCAGGCGCCCCCGGAGCTCGGCGCCATGATGGCGAGGACCGGGTAGCGGGCGAGCTCGCGCCCGTCGGTTCCGATCAGCCGGGCTTCGCTTTCGAGGCTGTCATTGCCGAGGGTGACGGCCTGTCCGCCGGCATAGCTCGTCAGGTAGAGCCCGGTGACGGTGACCAGCAGGGTCGCGCCATGGGCGCTTCGCAGGCCGGCGAGCTCGCGCTCCAGCATCGGCTTGATCATCGCGGCGGTGGCGCTCTGGCCCTTGGTTGCGAGCGGGCCAGTGTCGACGCGAATCGCGCCGATCGCGATGCCCGGACCGTGCCGCGACGTGGTCTGGCAGCCGGCCAGCAAGGCGGCGGCAGCGCCCAGGGCGAGCAGGCGGCGGGTCGGCATCGCGGTTTCAGCCACCGAGATAGCGCCTGATCCAGAGCGCGTTGTTCTCGAGCAGGGCCGCGACGCGCCGCTGGTCGATATCGGGCCGGTACCAGGCACCGCCGGAGCTGGAGAGCAGGGTCGAGCGGATCGGATAGCTGGCGAGCACGCGGCCGCGATCGATCAGCTCAATATAGCTGTCCATGTTGTCGTTGCTGTCGGAATCGCCGGGGCTGCCGCCACCGGCGAAGCTGGCGAGCCAGATTCCGTGCACGGTGACGTAAAGTGTCGGGCCGCCGCGCTGGCGCTGACCGCTGAGTTGGCGGGTCAGTTCCCGCTCCAGGGCAAGCGCGATCCGGCCGGCATTCTCGCCCCAGCCCTGCGGGCCGAGGCGGCTTGCATCGACGCGGATGGCACCGACCGGGAGGCCCTGAGCCAGGGCCTGAAACGAAGCGAGCCCGCCTGCGGCAAGCGCGGCGGACCCGGTGAGAAAAGCGCGGCGGCTGGTCATGGCGACTTCTCCGGCAGCAGGCATCCTCCTCAATCTAGGAGCTGCCGCCGGGCGGGCCAAGGAGCCTTTCAGCGGAAGGCGACGTCGACGACCTCATAGGACTTGCCGCCGCCGGGCGTGTTGACCTGGACGGAGTCGCCGACCTTCTTGCCGATGAGCGCGCGCGCGATCGGCGAGCCGATCGAGACCTTGCCCGACTTCACGTCGGATTCCGGCTCGCCGACGATCTGGTAGAGCTTCTCTTCCTCGGTATCGTCGTCGATCAGCTTGACGGTCGCGCCGAACTTGATCGTGTCGCCGCCGAGCTTCGAGATATCGATGATGTCGGCGCGGCCGATCAGCGATTCCAGCTCCATGATGCGGCCTTCGTTGAGCGACTGGGCCTCCTTGGCGGCATGATACTCGGCGTTCTCCGAGAGATCGCCGAGGGCTCGTGCCTCGGAGATCGCCTGGATGATCCGTTGGCGCTCGACCTGCTGCCTGTGCTTCAGCTCGACCTCGAGAGCGGCGAAGCCGCCCGCCGTCATAGGAACCTTGTCCATCGTCCCGTCCCAGTTCCGAAACGCGATGCGGCGCCGGCCGGACAAGTCCGCGCCAACGCCGTCGCTTTCGATCGTCAGAAAAACTATCTCGGTGCGCCGTCCCGAATCAGGCGGCGCCGTCGAAATAGGATTGTAGCGACCTCACCTCGAGATCGCCGCTGCAATAGGCCTTGATGCCCTCCGCCGCAGCGATCGCTCCGGCCAAGGTGGTATAATAGGGCACCTTGTGCAAGAGGGCGGCGCGGCGCAGCGGGCGCGAATCCGCGAGGGCCTGCGGCCCCTCGGTCGTGTTGAAGACGAGCTGGACACCGCCGTTCTTGATCGCGTCGACGATGTGCGGGCGGCCTTCCAGCACCTTGTTGATCTTGCTGGCGCGGATGCCGTTGTCCTGGAGCAGGCGCTGGGTGCCGCCGGTCGCGACGATCTGGAAGCCGAGATCGGCGAGCATCCGGATCGAAGGCAGGATCCGCAGCTTGTCCTGGTCGCGGAGCGAGACGAAGACGGTGCCCTTGACCGGGACTTTCGAGCCGGCACCGAGCTGGCTCTTGGCAAAGGCGACGTCGAAGGAGCGGTCGAGGCCGATGACCTCGCCGGTCGAGCGCATCTCCGGTCCGAGCAAGACGTCGACGCCGGGGAAGCGGGCGAAGGGGAAGACCGCTTCCTTCACGCCGACATGGCCGAGCTTCTCCTGCTTCAGGCCGAAGCTGGTCAGGCTCTCGCCGGCCATCAGCCGCGCCGCGATCTTGGCGATCGGCTTGCCGATGACCTTGGCGACGAAGGGCACGGTGCGCGAGGCCCGCGGATTGACCTCGAGCACGTAGATGACGTCGTTCTGGATGGCGTACTGGACGTTCATCAGGCCGCCGACATCGAGCGCCAGGGCCATGGCGCGGGTCTGGCGCTCCAGCTCGGCGATCATCTCAGGGCTGAGCGAGCGCGGCGGCAGCGAGCAGGCGGAGTCGCCGGAATGGATGCCGGCCTCCTCGATATGCTCCATGATTCCGGCGATGAAGGCGTCCTTGCCGTCCGAGAGGCAGTCGACGTCGACCTCGATGGCGTCGGAGAGATAACGGTCGAAGAGCAGCGGGTTCTTGCCGAGAACGGTGTTGATCTGCCCGGTCTTGTCGTTCGGGTACTTGGCCTTGACCTCGGAGGGGATCAGCGAGGGCAGGGTGCCGAGCAGGTAGTTCTCGAACTGGGTCTCGTCGCGGATGATCTCCATGGCGCGTCCGCCGAGCACATAGGAGGGCCGGACCACGAAGGGCAGGCCGAGCTCGGCGGCGATCAGGCGGGCCTGCTCGACCGAATAGGCGATGCCGTTCTTCGGCTGCTTGAGCTGGAGCTTGTCGAGCAGGCGCTTGAAGCGGTCACGGTCCTCGGCGAGGTCGATCGCGTCCGGCGTGGTGCCGAGGATCGGGATGCCGGCCTGCTCGAGCGCATGGGCGAGCTTCAGCGGGGTCTGGCCGCCGAACTGGACGATGACGCCGTGCAGCGTGCCCTTCTGCTTCTCGGTCTCGAGGATCTCGAGCACGTCCTCGGCGGTCAGCGGCTCGAAATAGAGCCGGTCCGAGGTGTCGTAATCGGTCGAGACCGTCTCGGGATTGCAGTTGACCATGATGGTCTCGTAGCCGGCGTCGCGCAGCGCATAGCAGGCATGGCAGCAGCAATAGTCGAACTCGATGCCCTGGCCGATGCGGTTGGGGCCGCCGCCGAGGATAACGACCTTCTTGGCGTCGGAGGGCTGTGCCTCGTCGGCCGGGGCGCCGGCGAAGGGCATGGCATAGGTCGAGTACATATAGGCGGTCGGCGAGGCGAATTCGGCGGCGCAGGTGTCGATGCGCTTGAACACCGGGCGCACGTCGAGCGAGCGGCGCAGCGCCTTGACCTCGGCCTCGGTCTTGCCGGAGACGGCGGCGAGGCGCTTGTCGGAGAAGCCCATCGCCTTGACTTGGCGCAACGCGATCGGCGTCTGCGGCAGGCCGTGGGCGCGGATCTTCTCCTCGGTGTCGACGATGCCGCGCATCTGCTCGAGGAACCAGGGATCGATCTTGCAGCTCTCGTGGATCTGCTCGTCGGTGAAGCCGAGGCGCATGGCCTGGGCGACATGCAGGATGCGGTCGGGCGTCGGCGTCGAGAGTGCCGCCTTGACGGCGTTGCGGTCGTCGCCCTGGCCGAGGCCCTCGACCTCGATCTCGTCGAGCCCGTCGAGGCCGGTCTCGAGCGAGCGCAGCGCCTTCTGCAGCGATTCCTGGAAGGTGCGGCCAATCGCCATGGCTTCGCCGACCGACTTCATCGCGGTGGTCAGGGTCGGCTCGGAGCCCGGGAACTTCTCGAAGGCGAAGCGCGGGATCTTGGTGACGACATAGTCGATCGTCGGCTCGAAGGAGGCGGGCGTCGCGCCGCCGGTGATGTCGTTCTCGATCTCGTCGAGCGTGTAGCCGACGGCGAGGCGCGCCGCGACTTTGGCGATCGGGAAGCCGGTCGCCTTGGACGCCAGGGCGGACGAGCGCGAGACGCGCGGATTCATCTCGATGACGATCATCCGGCCGGTCTCCGGATCGACCGCGAATTGCACGTTCGAGCCGCCGGTCTCGACGCCGATCTCGCGCAGCACCGCCAGCGAGGCGTCGCGCATGATCTGGTATTCCTTGTCGGTCAGCGTCAGCGCCGGGGCGACCGTGATCGAATCGCCGGTGTGGACGCCCATCGGGTCGAAGTTCTCGATCGAGCAGACGATGATGCAATTGTCCGCCTTATCGCGGACGACCTCCATCTCGTATTCCTTCCAGCCGAGGACGCTTTCCTCGATCAGCACTTCGCTGGTCGGCGAGGCGTCCATGCCGCGCTCGACGATGTCGATGAACTCGCTCTTGTTGTAGGCGATGCCGCCGCCGGTGCCGCCCATGGTGAAGGAGGGGCGGATGATGGTGGGAAGGCCGATGTCCTCCAGCGCCTCCAGGGCGGCGCCGAGCGATTTGACGTGGTGCGAACGCGGCGTCGAGAGGCCGATCTTGGTCATCGCCTCGCGGAAGCGCTCGCGATCCTCGGCCTTGTCGATGGCATCGGCGGTGGCGCCGATCATCTCGACGTCGAATTTCTCGAGCACGCCCATCTTCTCGAGCGAGAGCGCGCAGTTCAGCGCGGTCTGGCCGCCCATGGTCGGCAGCAGGGCGAAGCCGCCCGGCAGGACGTTGCGTTCCTTTTCGATGATCTTGGCGACGATCTCGGGCGTGATCGGCTCGACATAGGTCGAATCGGCCAGCTCCGGATCGGTCATGATCGTCGCCGGGTTCGAGTTGACCAGCACGATGCGGTAGCCCTCGGCCTTTAGCGTCTTGCAGGCCTGGGTGCCGGAATAGTCGAATTCGCAGGCCTGGCCGATGATGATGGGGCCGGCGCCGATGATCAGGATCGTCTTGATGTCTGTGCGCTTCGGCATGGGTCTCGACCGTACTTGCGGGCGTGCGCGACCCTCGTCCGATCGTGCGAACGGGGGGCAGCAGGCGCCTGAATGAATGCTAGGCGCTCGCTATAGACGGGAGCGGCGGCCGGGGGAAGCAGAAAGCGCGGGCAGGTGGCATGCGCGCGCGGCGATCTTTCCTCCGCCGGCCGGTGGAATGCGCCTGGCCGGGGCGAGGCGTGCCGGGGCGGTGCCCAGGTTGCGGCTCCCCGCCATCGATGCGATAGAGGGCCCGGGTGCTCCGCCGCGCTGGTGCGGCGGGCAGGTTTTTTTGCGCTGGTCGGGCCGCCAGTGCGAGGAGACCTGCATCGATGATCCCGGCCACCCGGGCGCGCCTCCAGCGTGCGCGCCGCGCTTTTGTCCGCTGTTCCGCAATCGCCTCGCAGAAGGGGCTGCGCCGATGAGCGGTTCGCTTCACGCCCCCAACGCGCGCAAGCCCGTCACCACGCTGCGCAAATTCGTCGAGAGCGAGTCGGCCGGCGGTCTCGTCCTGATGGCGGCTGCGCTGCTGGCCATCCTCATCGCCAATTCGCCGCTGGCTCCGGCCTATTTCGCAGCGCTGAATGTCTATGTCGGACCGCTCAGCCTGCTGCACTGGATCAACGACGCGCTGATGGCGCTGTTCTTCCTGTTCGTCGGGCTCGAGATCAAGCGCGAGATGCTCGACGGGCAGCTTTCGAGCTGGAGCCGCAGAATCCTGCCCGGGGCGGCGGCGCTCGGCGGCATGATCGTTCCCGGCCTGATCTTCATCGCCTTCAACCGGGCGGATCCGGCTGCGCTGCGCGGCTGGGCGATTCCGGCGGCGACCGACATCGCCTTCGCGCTCGGCGTGCTCTCGCTGCTCGGCTCCCGGGTGCCGGGCTCGCTCAAGGTCTTCCTCGCTGCGCTCGCGATCATCGACGATCTCGGCGCGGTCGTGATCATCGCGCTGTTCTATACGGCGGAGCTCAATATCTACGCGCTGCTCGGAGGCGTCGCCGTGTTCGGCGCGCTCTGCGGGCTGAACCGCCTCGGCCACCGGAAGCTGCCGGCCTATCTCGCCCTCGGCCTCGCCCTATGGGTGCTCACCCTGATCTCGGGCGTTCATGCGACCGTTGCCGGCGTCCTGCTGGCGCTGACCATTCCGATCCGGGTGACGCCCGCCAAGCCCGAATCTGATCCGGCGCATTCGCCGCTGCACCGCCTGGAGCACCATCTCCACCTGCCGGTCGCCTTCCTGATCGTGCCGATCTTCGGTTTCGCCAATGCCGGCGTCTCGTTCACCGGGCTTTCGCCCGCCGTGCTCGGCGACATGCTGGCCGTCGGCGTCGCGGCCGGCCTGTTCTTCGGCAAGCTGATCGGGGTGATGGGCGCCGTCTTGCTGATGGAGCGCAAGGGCTGGGCCGATCTGCCGGCCAATGCGAGCTGGGGCCAGATGTTCGGCGTCGCGCTGCTTTGCGGCATCGGCTTCACCATGAGCCTGTTCATCGGCCTGCTCGCCTTCGAGGACCCCGCCATGCAGGCGCGGGTGAAGTACGGCATCCTCGCTGGCTCGCTGTTATCGGGTCTGGCGGGCTATCTCGTGCTGCGGGTGGTCCGGCGGGACGACCCGCCGCCGCGCCGCGCCTGATGATGCGGCGTCGGCCAGCGGCGCCGCCATCGCCCGTCTTGGCGCTTTCCGGGTGGGAGGCACGGGTATAGCATCGCAGCTTCCGCGATGGCGTCGAGCCGGTTCGCGAGAGTTCCGGCCACGCCCCAACCAGAGGAGCATGGTCATGCGTCAACCAGATCCGCAAAAGCTCGATGCCCTGGTGGGACGCCTCGTCGGGGACGTCGGCGCCTGCGTCACCGGCTCCCTGATCGTGCTGGGAGACCAGCTCGGCCTGTACAAGGCGATGGGCGACGGCAAGCCGGTCACCGCTGCCGACCTTGCCAGCCGTACCGGCGTCAAGGAACGCTATGTCCGTGAATGGCTCTCGGCGCAGGCGGCGGCGGAATACGTTCAGTATGACGAGAAGACGGATCGCTTCAGCCTGTCGCCCGAGCAGGCGATGGCCTTCGCCGAGGAGAGCAGCCCGGCCTTCTTCGCCGGGGCGTTCGAGGTCGTTCAATCCATGTGGGTCGACGAGCCGAAAGTCGAGCAGGCCTTCCGGACCGGTCAGGGCCTGGGCTGGCACGAGCACAGCAAATGCCTGTTCCGCGGCACCGAGCGCTTCTTCCGGCCGGGCTACAACGCCAATCTGAAGACGAGCTGGATCCCGGCGCTCGACGGTGTCGAGGCGAAGCTGGAGAAGGGCGCGGTCGTCGCCGATGTCGGCTGCGGCCACGGCGCCTCGACCATCCTGATGGCGCAGGCCTATCCGAAATCGCGCTTCTTCGCCTTCGACTATCACGGGCCTTCGATCGAGAAGGCGCGCGAGGCGGCCGACAAGGCCGGCGTCGGCGACCGGATCGTCTTCGAACAGGCCTCGGCCAAGGATTTCCCGGCGAAGAAATACGATCTCGTCGCGATGTTCGACTGCCTGCACGACATGGGCGACCCGGTCGGTGCCGGCCGCCATGTCATGGAGACGCTCGCCGATGACGGGACCTGGATGATCGTCGAGCCTTTCGCCCATGATCAGCTCAAGGACAATCTCAACCCGGTCGGCCGGATCTTCTACGGGGCGTCGACGATGATCTGCACCCCGGCTTCGCTGTCGCAGGAGGTCGGGCTCGGGCTCGGCGCCCAGGCCGGCGAGATGCGCTTGCGCAAGGTCGCGCTCGATGCCGGTTTCTCGCGTTTCCGCCGTGCCACCGAGACGCCGTTCAACATGGTGTTCGAGGTCAGGGCATAGGGCGCAGGACAGCTCGCCTAAGCGCAACAGGGGCAGCCCGGACCGAACACCGCCCGGCTGCCCAGCGCCGCGAGCCTGCCGCGCCAGCCCGGGACCTTCTCCTTGATGCGCGCCATCGTCCGTTCGCGGTCGAGGCGGGTCGGACGGCCTTCCTCCACGACGATCGCCCCGTCGACGATGCTGGTCACCACGTCGTTCGCCCTCGCGTAATAGACCAGCGCGGCGTAGTCGCCGTAATAGGGCTGGAGATGCGGGCGGTCGATGTCGACCATGATCAGATCGGCCTTCTTGCCGGCTTCCAGCGAGCCGATCTCGTCCGCCAGCCCCATGACGCGGGCGGCGCCGATCGTGTGCAGCTCCAGTGCCTGCGCGCAGGTGAGGGCGGTCGGGCTGCCGAGGCGCAGGCGCATGGCGTTGAGGGCGTTGCGCATGCCCTCGAACGGGTCGTTCAGCATCCAGTCCGTGGCGAAGCCGGTGGGGATGCCGCGCGCCATGATGTCTTCCAGCGGCGGATAGCGGCCGCGGCGCGGATAGATCGTCGGGCAATGTGCATAGGCTGCGCCGCTCTCCTGGACGGCGTCGAGATCGCCCGTCCCGGCGAAGACGAGATGGGCCAGCACGACATCAGGGCCGAGCATGCCGACATCCCTGAGGAATTCGACGGGGCCGCAGCCATAGCTCGCCTTGATCTGCTCGGCCTCGCCGGCGCTCTGGGCGGCATGGATATGCATGCCGATGCCGAGCCGGTTCGCCTCGGCGCGGGCCGTCTTGAGCAGTTCGGGCGAGCAGGTGTCGGTGGCATGCGTCCCGATGCGCGCGGTGATGCGGCCGTCGGCGACGCCGTGCCAGCGCTCGGCGAAGGCGACCCCGTCGCGCAGGCGCTCCTCGCCGATATCGGGATGATGCGTGTAGTCGCCGCGCCAGAGTTCGTGCAGGCGGACATCGAAGACCTTGTGGGCGATCTGGGCGCGCAGGCCGCAGGCCTCGACCGTCCCGGCGAGCCGGTGCGGCGCGTACCAGATGTCGTTGATGGTGGTGATGCCGGACTGGAGCATGTCGGCGCAGCCGGCCTCCGCCAACAACGCCCACTCGTCATCCGTAATGTCCTTCTCCATCCGGAACGCGACTTCGAGCAGCGCCGCCTTGGCGGCGTGGTCGTCGGTCTGGCTGCGGAAGACCAGCGAAGCGGCGTGCGAATGGCAGTTGACGAAGCCGGGCAGCACGGCGCGTCCGGTGCCGTCGATCGTGCGGGCCGGTGCCCAATGTCCCTCCGGCTGGCGCGGGCCGGCATGGAGGATGCGCCCGCCTGAGATCGCGACCTCGCCATCCGGGATTACCGGCATTCCGGGGCTGACCGGGTAGAGAAATTCGGCGCGCACCAGGAGGTCGATCTCGATCATGGTGCTGGCTCCTTCATCGGCATGAAGAGGTTAGCTTAGCGAGGCGAGATAATTTCCCAAGCCCCCATCCTGATGAGCGCTCCGCAGGAGTGCGTCTCGAACGATGTTTCAGGAGGCTCCGGCGATAGCAGGAGCATCCTTCGAGACGCCGCTGCGCGGCTCCTCAGGATGAGGCCTGAGTTTGGAGACCGTCGCAGACCGCCTTGCGTCTCCCGATCACTCTCGATATGAAATGTTACAACGTAACAAAATATGAGATCCGAGATGGATACCCGCCTTCCGGTCACCGTGCTCTCCGGCTTTCTCGGCGCCGGAAAGACGACGCTGCTCAACCACGTCCTCAATAACCGCGAGGGCCGCCGGGTCGCAGTCATCGTCAACGACATGAGCGAGGTGAACATCGACGCCGACCTCGTGCGTGCTGGCGGCGGCGATCTCTCGCGCACCGACGAGAAGCTGGTCGAGATGAGCAATGGCTGCATCTGCTGCACCTTGCGCGACGATCTCCTCGCCGAGGTCGGCCGGCTCGCCCGCGACGGGCGCTTCGACTATCTCCTGATCGAGGGGACCGGCATCGCCGAGCCCTTGCCGATCGCCGCGACCTTCGAATTTCGCGACGAGGACGGCTTCTCGCTTTCCGATCTCGCCCGGCTCGACACGATGGTGACCGTGGTCGACGCGGTGAACCTGCTGAAAGACTACGGCTCGCGCGATTTCCTGCGCGAGCGCGGCGAGACGGCGGGGGAAGGCGACGAGCGGACTCTGGTCGATCTCCTGGTCGAGCAGATCGAGTTCGCCGATGTCGTCGTGCTCAACAAGGCGGCCGATGCCGGGCCGGAGCTGCTCGCGCAGGCGAGGCTGGTGGTGCGGGCACTTAATCCCGATGCAAGGCTGGTCGAGGCCGATTTCGGCCGGGTGCCGCTCGATGCTGTCCTCGACACCGGGCTGTTCGATCACGACAAGGCGCAGGAGCACCCGCTCTGGCACAAGGAGCTCTACGGCTTCAAGGACCATGTGCCTGAGACCGAGGAATACGGCATTTCCTCCTTCGTCTATCGGGCGCGCCGGCCCTTCCACCCCGAAAAATTCAATACCTTCCTGGCGCAGAGCTGGCCGGGGCTGATCCGTGCCAAGGGCCATTTCTGGTTGGCGACGCGGCCCGAATGGGTCGGCGAGATGTCGCTCGCCGGCGCGGTCTGCCGGACCGAGGCGATGGGGTTCTGGTGGGCTGCGGTTCCGCGTTCGCGTTGGCCTGACCACCCCGAATGGAAGGCGATCCTCAACCGGCACTGGCATTCGGTCTGGGGCGACCGGCGGCAGGAGCTGGTCTTCATCGGCACGGGGCTGGACGAGCGGGCGATCCGCGCCGCGCTGGATGCCTGCCTCGTCGGCGAGGTGCCGACCATCGCCTTCAAACCCGAGCGCTATCGCGATTTGCCCGACCCGTTCCCGGCCTGGCGCCGGGCCGAAGCCGCCTGAGATCCGACTTCCCCGTTTCCGGCCGCGGCGTGCGGCCCTTTCCCCTGGAGAGATTTCGATGCGTCTACCCGCCCTGAGAGCGGCCCTGCTTCTGTCGGCCGCCTGCGCGAGCCAATCCATTCTCGCCCATGACCATGCGGTGCTGCGCGGCCGCCTGCTCTTCGCCGACCATGAGAAGCCGGTGGTCCGCGTGCTCGATCTCGACAGCGGCGAGGTCACCCATAGTTTCGCGGTGCCGAAGGCCAATCCGGGCTTTGCCGGCATCGAAGGTGGGCGCTTCGTCGCGATCAAGACTGGCGACGAGGCCGGCACGGTCCGCATCCTCGACAGCGGGCTGAGCTATGAGGCTCATGGCGACCATGTCGATGTCGAGAAGGGGCCGGTGCGGCTGACCGATCTCCTGCTCACAGGCGAGCGGCCTGCCCATGTGATTTCCGGCCATGGCCAACTCGCGGTCTTCTTCGACGGCATCCGCCCCTGGGAGGGCAAGAGCAGCGCCAAGGCTCTGCTGGTCGCGATCGACGATCTCGGCAAGGCCAGGCCCGCCATCACGGAATGGCCGAGTCCCGGGCCGCAGCACGGCATCGTCGTTCCGCTCGGCGCGCGGCGTTGGCTGACCTCCGTGCCCAACCCTGCCTATGTCAGGGGCGACGACCGCAAGGCGTCGTCGCGGCCGGACGGTTTCGAGATCCAGCAGCAGGACAAGGGCGCCTGGCGCCGGCTCGCCTCCTTCAACGATCCTGCGAAGGCCGACGCCTCCTGCAAGCTCTATCACGGCCATGCCGCAGCTGGCGGGCGCCATGTCTTCGGCTGTGCCGAGGGCGAGGGCGGCGGCATGTTGGTGCTGTCGCGGGATAAGGGCCGTTTCAGCGCGCGCAAGCTCGCCTATCCCGACGAGCGCCGGATCAGCGCGATCAAGGCCCGGGCCGGCGCGAAGTTCATGGTCGCCAATTACGGCAAGGCTGCGCCCTATGATGCGCTGCTGCGGGTCGATCCTGCCGCGCAGTCGCTGTCGGCGAGCGATGTCCTGCCGGTGCCGGGCGGTCAACCGGCCTGCCAGTTCGAGCTTTCCGGCAATGGCAAGCGCCTCGCCAATCTGACGCCGGACGGCAAGCTGCGCATCTACGAGATCGCGCCCGCCTGGAAGGAACTCGCCAGCTTCGAGGCGGTGCCGGCCTTCGACTGCCAATATGGCGCGCGGACGCCGACGCCGTCGCTGGCGGTGATCGGCGGCAATGCCTTCGTCAGCGATCCCCTGAACGGCCGCATCCGCGAATACAGCCTGGATTCGCTGAAGCAGGGGCTCGACCTGCCGGTCGAGGGCAAGCCGGCCAATCTCGCCGGCAGCGATGCGGGGTGATTGGCCGTAGGCTTCCGTTCAGCATCCGGGGTATAGGCATCCCGGATGCTGAACCGTCTTCCTCGCCATACGCGCCAGGTCATCGCCTATGCCTTTTCGGGCGTGATGGCGGCGGTTGCGCATTACGGCTCGCTGATCGGTCTGGTCGAGCTCGGCGGAGCCGATCCCGTATTGGCGTCGCTTGCCGGTTTCGTACTCGGTGGCTTCGTCTCTTACGCGCTGAACCGCTGGCTGACCTTCGAGGCGACGCGGACCCATGGCGAGGCGAGCTGGCGCTTCGGCCTGATCGCCTTTGGCGGCTTCCTGCTAACCGGCGTGCTGATGCACCTCTTCGTCAAGGTCGCCGGTCTGCCCTATCTGCCGATGCAGGTGGTGACGACGCTGATCGTGATGATCTTCACCTTCGCCGGGCACAAATTCTTCTCCTTCGCCGATCGCGAAGGGGCGTGATCAGCTATTGGCGCCTTCATCCAGGACAAGGTCCGGGACCGAGAGCGGCCGGCGCGCGGAAAAGGCCATGCGGTGCGGGTTGTGGCCGAAATTGCTGCGGCGTGTGACGCCTTCGAAGCCGGCCGCTTTGACCAAGGCGGTGATGCCGACGGCGCTGTAGGTCGAGAGGCCGTACTGGGCGCGCAGCTTGCGATAGTCCGAGAAGAGCGTGCGGACGAGGCCGCCGAGGGCCGCGACGAAGAAGCCGCCGCGCCAGGCGAAGCCGAGCAGTTCGGTCGCGTCGGTCAAAGGCGAAAGATCGGGTGGGATGACGTCGGCGAGGATGAGCTCGCCGCCGGGCTTCAGCTTTGCGAGCCAGGTGGCCAGCGCCCGCTTCAGCTCGACATCGCTCAGATACTGGATCAGCGAATTGGCGACGACGAGGTCAAGCGAGCCGTCCGGCAGCGCCTCGACCTCTTCCGGCGACACGACGGAGAGGTTGGCGAGGGTGCCGAAACGGGCTTTCAGCTTCTCGCGGACGGTCGGCGCCGCCTCGCACAGGATCAGCTTGCCTGAGGCGGCGGCGACGAGATCGGCCGAGAGCGCTTCGCCGCAGCCGACATCGAGCACGGCAGCGTCCTTCCCCGGCACGGCGGCGGCGATGACCTGAGCGATGCGCCGGTAATGCAGGGCCTTGTGGCGCTCCGAGACGTAGATCGCGTGCTCGCCATTCCAGAAGTCGCGCCAGGACATCGGGCCTTTTCCGTTTCGCACCGGCGCGGAAAGGCGCCTTTCCGGTTAGCCCTAACCTGTTTCGCAAGCGCGCGGAACCGGGGCAATTTGGGTTTCGCCGGCGTGGAAAAGTAATGCGCCCGACCGAAACGGCCGCAGGCACGGCCAAACGGTTTGCGCTCCGGCCGGCGAGAC
Source organism: Allobosea sp. NPDC055594 (assembly GCF_053618995.1). Taxonomy (NCBI): domain Bacteria; kingdom Pseudomonadati; phylum Pseudomonadota; class Alphaproteobacteria; order Hyphomicrobiales; family Alloboseaceae; genus Allobosea; species Allobosea sp. NPDC055594. Next base: position 43,566 of record NZ_JBSHIO010000008.1, on the reverse strand, counting down.
CCTAGCCTTTCCGGAGCCGTTCATGCGCCGGGGGGACCATGCTGCTGCTGCCTAAGCTTCTGAAGCGCTTCGTCCGCCAGGGCCGCCTCACCGTCATCACACCCGACAATAAGCGCCATGTCTTCGGTCCCGGACCGGGGCCGATCAGCTTCGCCGGCCAGAACAAGATCGCCCCCGACGTCACCGTGCGTTTCTCGGACGACAAGATCGAGCGCGAGATCTTCCTCAATCCCGAGCTCGCGCTGGCCGAGGGCTATATGGACGGGCGCGTCAATTTCGAGGATGGCTCCTCGGTCCACGACCTGCTTTCGCTGTTCTGGCTGCAGCGCAAGGAACTGCGCAAGCACCCGCTGCAGCAGGTGATCCGCAAGGTCCGCTTCAAGATCCGGCGCTTCCGGATGCACAATCCGCTCGGCATCGCCGGCAAGAAGGTCAAGCACCACTACGACATCCCGACCGATTTCTATCGGCTCTGGCTCGACGAGACGATGACCTATTCCTGTGCCTACTGGCACAGCCCCGAGGTCGGGCTCGAGGCGGCGCAGAAGGCGAAGCTGCGCCATCTCGCGGCCAAGCTCCGGATCGAGCCGGGCATGCGGGTGCTCGATATCGGCTCGGGCTGGGGCGAGCTGGCGATCTATCTCGCCAAGGCCTGTGGGGCGCAGGTCACCGGCCTCAACGTCTCGCCGGACCAGATGGCGGCGGCGCAGAAGCGGGCGGAAGCGGCCGGCGTCGGCGATGCCGTCAGCTTTATCAACAAGGATTATCGCGAGCTCACCGGCAGTTTCGACCGGATCGTCTCGGTCGGCATGATGGAGCATGTCGGCGTCGCGCATTATCTCGAATATTTCGAGAGGATCCGTGATCTGCTGGCGCCGGACGGGATCGCGCTCGTCCACTGCATCGGCCGGGTCGGGCCGCCCGGCTTCACCGGCCCGTTCTTCGACAAGTACATTTTCCCCGGCGGCTATGCTCCGGCGCTGTCCGAGGTCTTCGCCGCGGTCGAGCAGACGGGCTTGTGGCATTCCGACTGCGAGTTCTGGCGCCGGCATTACCACTGGACGCTGGAGGCCTGGCGCGAGCGCTTCATGGCGCAGCGCGACGAGGTCGTCGTGATGCTGGGCGAGCGTTTCGCGCGGATGTGGGAATTCTACCTGTCCGCCTGCTCGATCTCCTTCGATATCGGCGGCGACATGGTCTTCCAGCTCCTGCTCGGCCAGCACAAGAGCGCCGTCCCGGTGATCCGCGACTACGTCACCGAGGCAGAGCAGGAACTGGAGCGGCGCGGCTTCTGAGGCCGTGCCCGGTGCAGGGTGCGTTGCCGACGCAAGTTGCCGCGCAGATGAACCTGCGTCACATGAGTATCGCGATCGCCGCCGGCCCGAATTCGGCCTGCCTCCGGCCCTGCGGCAGGCAGCTGCCGAACTTTCCTCCAGCATCTTTCGCCGCAGGTGGGAGGCGAGCGCGGAGGTACGCCAGAATATCAGCCTCTGTCCCTGATCAATGTCGTGAAAACCGGCTATTCTGGCCACGCCTGCCGCTCTTTCAGCTTACAGATCCTGTGCGGTGATGAAGATGAGACTGGTCGCCGGAAGCCTGCTCGGTGCCGCGAGTATCCTGCTCCTTTCGGATACCGGCTTCGCGCAGCAAAGACCGGCCGAATGGGTTCTCGGCGTCGACAAGGACACCCAGGAGGAGCTCGGCCTGAAGAAGCCTCCCAGGGTTGCGCATGTGCGCGCCAAGGCGGGTCGGAACAGCAGTTTCGTGCTGACAAAATGCAACAAGAACGCGATCGAGGGACGTTTCGACGACGATCCGACGCTCAATGTCGAGAAGCTGTCAGGCGGTTCGGACACCAAGAAGATATTCGTGTCCTATGACGGCCTCTCGGCCGTATCGACCTTCGCGGACAATGGCTATGCGCCCTGGTATGTCGCGCTGCCGATGCCGCCTCGCAATGCCACGACGATCAATCTCTGTCCGACGGCCGAAGCGGCAGGCCCGCGCTGCCTGCGCTTTCCCATCGAGGGGTTCGCCAAGGCCCGGCAATTCGTCTGCGGCAAGTGACCGGGGGCTCTGCCTCGGCCTCAGCGCCTGAGGTTGACGATCACCACGCCGGCCAGCGCCATCGCCCCGCCGAGGATGCCAAGCGCGGTCGGCACCTCGCCGAGCCAGAGGAAGCTGATCAGCATCGCGGTCGGCGGCACGCCATACTGGAAGTTCGAGGCGCGGGCGGCGGGCAGGCGCGAGAGTGTGATCGCCCAGGTGCCATAGGCGATGAGGCTCGGCACGACCGCGAGATAGACCACGGACCAGAGCGCCTGGGCAGGTGCAGCCGGGATCTGCTCCAGCGCGCCGGGCAGGAAGGGCGAGAGCGCCAGCCCGCCGATCGCCATGTTCCAGGCGGCGACCGAGAGTGGCTTGTGGCGGGCGAAGAGCGGCTTCTGCACCACGGTCGAGATCGCATTGCAGAAGGCGGCGCCGAGGATCAGCAGGACGCTGACGCCGATGTTCAGGTCGAGCCCGTTGCCGAGCGCGATCACGCCGATGCCGGTGAAGGAGAGGGCAGTGCCGAGCCAGGCGACGAGGCTGAAGCGCTCGTTCAGGATCAACATGGCGAGCGCGGCGGTCATGATCGGGTTGGTGTTGATGATGAAGCTCGCGGCGCCCGCCGGCACGACGCGCTGGCCGAGATTGAGCAGGATCGCATAGAGCGCGATGAAGACGATGCCGCCGGTGAGAAGGCGCCAGATGTCCGTGCCGGCGGGCAGGGTGGCGCGGGTCAGGACCAGGAAGAGCGCGGCCGGCACGCCGGCGAGGGTAAAGCGCAGCGCCGCCATTTCGAGCGGGCCGAAGCCGGAAAGCCCCGCCCGGATCGCCGGGAAGGAGGAAGCCCAGGCGACCACGGTGAAGGGGATCGTGAAGAGCAGCAGGGGATCGATCGCCGTGCCGTGCCGGGCCGGGGGCGTGGAGCAGCTGACGTCTGCCATGAGAGGTCTCCAAGCGATCTGGTTCCGCCCTCATCGACCGCCTTCGAGACCGCCGATGCTTCGGCCTCGATAGACGCCTCCTCGAGCTGATTGACAAACGAGTAATTCGATGACGAGCTGTGAACATGGATCACAGCTTGAACCTGCCGCCGCTGGATACGCTGCGCGCCTTCGAGGCGGCGGCGCGCTCCGGCAGCTTTTCCGGCGCGGCGGAGGCGCTGAACCTGACTCATGGAGCGGTCAGCCGGCAGGTGGCGAAGCTCGAGCACTGGCTCGGCCTGCGCGTCTTCCTGCGCCAGGCACGCGGCGTCGTACTGACGCCTGAAGGGCAGAGGTTGTTGCAGCGGACGCAGGAGGCGTTTTCGCTGTTCGCCGACACGTCGGACCGCTGGACCGAGCAGCGCGGCGCGGCGGTGGTCAGGCTGAGCGCGCCGCCCTCGGTCTGCGCGCTCTGGCTGATGCCGCGGCTGAGCGGGCTGGAGGCCGGCGACCCCGCCCTTCGGATCGTGCTGCAGGCCGAGCACCGCAAGGTCGATTTCGAGGAGGAGGGGATCGATCTCGGCGTGCGCTGCGGGCGCGGTGGGACGCCGGGCCGTGTCTCGGTTCAGCTTTTCGAGGAATGGTGCTTTCCGATAGCCTCGCCGGCGTTGGCCGCGGCGATTGGCGAGGGCCCAGCGGAGCGCCTGCTGGCGCAACCGCTGATCCATGATTCGGATGCAGCCGGCTGGAAGGCCTGGTTCGCCGCGCAGGGCCTCGATTATCGCCCTCGGCCACAGGATCGCCGCTTCGAGGACTACAACCTGGTGCTCGATGCCGCTGCCCATGGCCTCGGCATTGCGCTGGCACGCCCGCCGCTCGCCGAGGAGCAGCTCGATGCCGGCCGGATCGTCGCCGTCGACCGGCGCACCGCGTTGAATCCGGTTGCCTATTGGCTCGATCGCCCACTCGGCCAGCCGCGGCCGGCGACTATGGCGCTGGCTACACGCATCGCAGAGCAGGCGGGATTGCCGGCCGCTCGTCTTGCGACCTTCCTGAGGCCGGAAGCGAGGACTGTCGCATAGCGCCCCTCCCGTGACGTTGCCGTCGCGTCCCGGCGCTTCGGAGGTCGGTTGCTCGTTTTCCGCGACGGCGAACAAGTCGCCAGCTGACGAGGGAGGCCGTGCCGGAGTCGATAGCATCGGACCGAAAAGTGGAATGCATCTTCCGAATAATTTTGATGTAATATCAATGAGATAGGTCGCCGTTGTCACGCCCAGGCGGACGCGCGGCGATCCAGCTGACACCGGACGACAATGGGCGCGGCTAAAAGCGTGGAGCTTGGCACCACAGCGAAAGGACACGCCATGGCGAAGAACACGATCTGCGTCTGGTACGACAAGGACGCCGAGGCTGCTGCCCGCTTCTATGCCGAGACCTTTCCCGACAGCGCTGTCTCTGCCGTCCACCGCGCGCCCAGCGACTATCCCTCGGGCAAGAAGGGGGACGTTCTCACCGTCGCGTTCACCGTCGCCGGCATTCCCTGTCTCGGCCTCAATGGCGGCCCGGCCTTCAAGCACAGCGAAGCCTTTTCGTTCCAGATCGCCACCGATGATCAGGCCGAAACCGACCGCTACTGGAACGCCATCGTCGGCAATGGCGGCCAGGAGAGCGCCTGCGGCTGGTGCAAGGACAAATGGGGCGTCTCCTGGCAGATCACGCCGCGCGTGCTGACCGAAGCGATGGCGGCCGGCGGCGAGGAGGCGCGGCGCGCCTTCGAGGCGATGATGGGCATGCGCAAGATCGACGTCGCGGCGATCGAGGCGGCCCGGCGCGGCTGATCCTCCAGCCGCTCCGGCGATGGGTGGCGGCCCGTCCCTGTCGGTCCCAGCGGTGCAGCGATCCTAGGCTGGCTGCATCGCTTCGTCTTTCGCGACCTCGAGCGCCTGCCGGGGGGCGTCGTCGAGGTGCAGCCGCATCTCCTCGGCGAGCGCGAAGAAGCGGTCGCGGACGGCGCGCGCATGCGGGTTGCCGCGTTCGATCGCGAGGAAGACGTTCGGCGCATCGTAGCGGACCATCTCGGTCGCCTGCATCAGCAGGTCGAAGCTCGCCGTCGTCATCCGGCGCGGCAAGGGCTCCATCTGCACCAGGATCTTGGCGATCAGATGCGTCAGTCCCTGGGCGAGCGCGACCTCGCGATCATGGGCGTCGGGCGTGGTCATGATGACGTCGAGGCCGAGCACCCGGTGCAAGAAGGCGGCGATCCGGCCGGCGCTGCGGCCGCGGATCGGGCAGATCGCGATCTTCAGGCCGCGGATGCCCTTGCGCGCGCTCTGCGGCCCGAACAGGGGATGGGTTCCGACGATCTCGACATGATCGGGCAGGCCGGCCTGCATCGCCAGGGCGGGAGCGATCTTGACCGAGCCGACATCGAGCACGATCGCGCCGGCCCGCAAATGCGGCGCGAGCCCGGCCAGCGCCGAGGGAACCGCGCCGACCGGGACGGCGAGGATGACGAGGTCGCAGGCGCCGATCTCGGCGATGTCGCCCGGAGCCAGGCCCTTGCCCGAGTCGTCGAATTGGGCGGGCTGATCGGGATCGAGGACGCGCAGCCGGAAATGCGGCTGGAGATGGTGCGCCATCAGCCGGCCGAAGGCGCCGAAGCCGATGATGCCGATCGAGGTGACGGTCTTGCGGGGGGTATGCATCGCGTTTTCCTGAGGGAAGGCCGCGATGCCGGGTGACTGCCTGAATTCAACCGCCAGCGCGGCGGTTGAGACATGGGAATGCCACCGCCTTATGAGGACGGGGCGTAATAGTTCCGGGCGAGGAGGCAGGAGATGGCCATGGCGGGCTTAGAGCGCGCCGGCGCAGGCCTGTCAACTCAGAGCTGCGGCGAATAGTCGGTCGGCATCAGCATGCGGTCTTCGATCGCACCGACGAGGTCGCCATGCTCGATCGCGCTGACGCGCTTGATCTCGAGCCATTCCGGATCGGCCTTGAAGCTGGCCCAGCGCTCCGCCTTGGTCTGCGCATCGGGCCAAGCGAGAATATAGGCGAACTCGGTGCGGGTCGCGCTCCTGGTTTCCCAGAGCGAGAGGATGCGGAAGCCGTGGCGGGCCATGATGCGCATCGCGTGATCTCGAAAGCGGGCGTGGAAAGCGGCCTTGTTGCTCTCGAAGATCTCGTAGATGCGCAGCTGGTGGATCATGGCCGCCGCTCTCCTCAGATCGCCTTCTTCGCCTTCTCGGTTGCCATCATGTCGACGAAACGCGCGAAGAGGTAGTGACTGTCCTGGGGACCGGACGAAGCCTCCGGATGGTACTGGACACTGAAGGCCGGACGGTCGGTCAGCGCGATGCCGCAATTGGAGCCGTCGAAGAGCGAGACATGGGTTTCGGTTGCGTTCTCCGGGAGGGAGGCCGGATCGACTGCGAAGCCATGATTCATCGAGACGATCTCGACCTTGCCGGTGGTCTTGTCCTGCACCGGATGGTTGGCGCCGTGATGGCCCTGCTTCATCTTCAGGGTCTGGCCGCCGATGGCGAGCGCCAGCATCTGATGGCCGAGGCAGATGCCGAAGGTCGGGATCTTCTGCTCCAGCAGGTCGCGGATTACCGGAGCAGCATATGCGCCGGTCGCGGCCGGGTCGCCCGGGCCGTTCGAGAGGAAGACGCCGTCGGGGGCGAGATCGAGGATCTGCTGGGCTGTCGCCGTCGAGGGCACGACCTCGACCTCGCAGCCGGCCTTGGCGAGCAGGCGCAGGATGTTGCGCTTGATGCCGTAGTCGATGGCGACGACGCGATGAGCCGCGCTTTCGCGCTTGCCATAGCCGCGCGGCCACTGCCAGGGCGTCTCGTCCCAGTCATAGCGCTGGGTCGCGGCGACGAGCGGGACGAGGTCGAGACCGGCCATGTCGGGCAAGGCGGCGGCTTCGCGCTTCAGGGCGTCGATATCGAACGCGCCGTTGGGGTCATGAGCGATGATCGCATTGGGCATGCCCTTGTCGCGGATCAGCGCGGTCAAGGCGCGGGTGTCGACGCCGCAGATGCCGACGATGTTGCGGGCCTTGAGCCAGGCGTCGAGATGCTTGGCGGCCCGCCAGTTCGAGGGCTCGGTGATCGCAGCATGGAGGACGACGCCGCGCACGCCCGAGGAGGAGGCGGCGTTCACCGTCTCGGTGTCGTCGTCGTTGACGCCGACATTGCCGATATGGGGGAAGGTGAAGGTGATGATCTGCCCGGCATAGGACGGGTCGGTCAGGATTTCCTGATAGCCCGTCATCGCGGTGTTGAAGCAGACCTCGCCCGGCGCCCGGCCGATGGCGCCGAGGCCGAAGCCTTCGAGCACGGTCCCGTCCGCCAGTACCAGAACCGCAGTCGCGCGCGGCTCGCTCCAGCCCGCCGCGGCGGGGTTCCCTTCGTCAACGGTCATGTCTATGTCTCGTCCAGGCCGCTCGGAAGCGCGGCATCGTGAAGGCAGGGCGCCGTTTGGTGCCGCCGGTCTGGAGCGTGAGCCTTAAAGAGACGCTCGCGCCCCGTCAATGAACGAAGACGAGGATAGCTGAGTCATGTCCACCCTGCGCGAGCAATTCTCCGCCGACCTGAAGACCGCGATGAAGGCTGGCGAGAAGGGCAAGGTCGCCGCGATCCGCCTGATCCAGTCGGCGCTGAAGGACAAGGACATCGAGGCGCGCGGCGCCGGCAAGGGGGAGATCTCGCCGGACGAGATCCTGGCCATGCTGCAGAAGATGATCAAGCAGCGCCAGGAATCGATCGCGATCTACGACGCCAATAGCCGCCCCGAGCTGGCCGATGGCGAGCGCGCCGAGGTCGCGGTGATCAGCGCCTATCTGCCGCAGCAGATGGGCGAGGCCGAGGTCAAGGCGGCGATCGAGAAGGCGATCGCCGAGACCGGCGCCGCCGGTGTCAAGGACATGGGCAAGGTGATCGGCGCGCTGCGTGCCGCCTATGCCGGCCAGATGGATTTCGGCAAGGTCTCGCCGCTGGTGAAGGGCATGCTCGGCGGCTGAGCCGCACGCGCAGGCTCTGTGCCTGCGGGGAGGGGGCAGTGCCGGCCATCGCGTAGCTCCCTATCCGGGGAGCTGCTGTCTTCTTCGGGCAGAGGCTGTGGATATAGGCGATAAGCCCCTCGCGTTTCGCTCCGGGGCTGGCTTTCATCGTCCGTATCGCCACATAGGAAGCCATGAAGTTCCCGCCCTCCGTCCTTGAGGAGATCAAGGCGCGGCTGCCGGTCTCGGCGGTCGTGGGCAAGCGCGTGCGCCTTGCCAAGGCGGGGCGGGAATGGAAGGGGCTTTCGCCCTTCAATGCCGAGAAGACGCCGTCCTTCTTCGTCAACGACCAGAAGGGCTCGTTCTTCGATTTCTCCTCCGGCAAGAACGGCGACATCTTCAAATTCGTGATGGAGACGGAAGGCCTGTCCTTCCCCGAGGCGGTCGAGAAGCTCGCTTCAGAGGCCGGCGTCGCGCTGCCAAAGGCCTCGTTCGAATCGCAGGCGCAGGAGGAGCGCCGCAAGGGCCTGCATGAGGTGGTGGAGCTCGCGGCTCGGTTCTTCGAGGCCGAATTGCAGACCGAGCGTGGCGGTCTGGCGCGGCGCTATCTCGCCGGGCGTGGGCTGGAGGGCAAGGCCCGCGAGCATTTCCGTATCGGCTATGCCCCGCATGACCGCTTCGCGCTGCGCGATCATCTCGCGGGCAAGGGTGTCGGTGCCGAGCTGATGATCGAGGCCGGGCTGCTCGTCCATGGCGAGGAGATCGCCGTGCCCTATGACCGTTTCCGCGACCGGATCATGTTCCCGATCCATGATGCACGCGGGCGGGTCATCGCCTTCGGCGGCCGGGCGATGAGCGCCGAGGTCTCGGCCAAGTATCTGAATTCGCCGGAAACGCCGCTCTTCCACAAGGGCGCACTGCTGTTCAACCACCACAATGCCCGGAAAGCCGCGCACGACACCGGCCAGGTCATCGTCGTCGAAGGCTATGTCGACGTCATCGCCATGACGCTTTCGGGCTTCCCGCAGGTCGTGGCGCCGCTCGGCACGGCCCTGACCGAGGACCAGCTCGGACTGCTCTGGCGCATGGCCGACGAGCCGGTGATCTGCCTCGACGGCGACAAGGCCGGGCGCAAGGCGGCGAGCCGGGCGATTGATCTCGCGCTGCCCATGCTGGAGCCGGGCAAGTCGCTGGCCTTTGCCCTCCTGCCGGAAGGGCAGGACCCCGACGATCTCGCCCGCTCCGGCGGCAAGCAGGCGATCGCGGAGGTGCTGGGCGCTGCCAAGCCCTTCGTCGACATGCTGTGGGCCCGCGAGTTTGAGGCGAGCCAGCTCGACACGCCCGAGCGCCGTGCCGCCTTCGAGCGCCGGCTGAAGGAGCCGCTCGGCCAGATCCGCGACGAGGCGACGCGGCGCCATTACCGGCTCGAAATCGACGAGCGGCTCGGCCAGCTCTTCGCCGCCGCCGCTCCTGCGCCGCGCAATGAGCGGCGCCCCGGATTTTCAGGCGGCGGAAGAGGCGCTGGCCGCAGCGGCTTCGGGGCTGCCGCCGCACGGTTGAACCTGCCGCTGCGGGCCAGCCCGCAGCTCGCCCGTTCGGCCCTGCTGCAGCGGGCGCATCGCGAGAATCCGCGTGAAGCCTTCGTCCTGCTCGCTTTGGCGAGCCATCCCGACCTCGTTCTGCGCTGTGTCGACGACATTGCCGAGCTCGCCCTGGAAGGGCCGGCGGCGGAGCGCTTCCGTCAGGCCCTGCTCGATGCGACGGGCGAGGGCGATTTCGATCGCGAGGCCTTCCAGCGCCGTCTCCAGCAGACCCGTGTGGCCGAGGCGCAAGCCGCGCTCCTGGCCGTCACCGGCCCGGCTGAGCGGTTGAAGCTTCTCCAAACCGCTGATCCTGAATCGGTTTTTGATTCGATTCATCAAGCTCTCGTCTTGCATCGCCGGGCGCGCACGCTACATAGCGAGCTTAAGGCAGCCGAACGCGCATTGGCTGACGAAGCGACAGAAGCCAATTTCGCCTGGATGAAGGACGTTAAGGCCCGGCTCGACGATGTCGAGGGCACGCAGGCCAACGCCGATGATTGACCGGGCGCGGCGCGTTGCATTTCGTCGGTAAATCCGGTGATGGCGGCAGATGGTGCACGATTCATCAACGATGAGTGGCGCTATCTGTGTGAGGGATGATTTGGGTGGGTGCGCGGCCGTTCCTTCGGCCGCGGCGCCCTTTCACGCGTCGAGGCATCGCTCAGGCGATGTCGCGGCGTTTCAGAAGGCGGAGCGCTGATTTATGGCCACCAAAGCGAGCGAGCGGGAAAAGTCCGAGCCGGTGTCGCCGGAAGCGCCTCCGAGCGCGGACGGACCCCTTCTCGACCTTACGGATCAGGCCGTAAGGCGGATGATCAAGCTCGCCAAGAAGCGTGGTTACGTGACTTATGACGAGCTGAACGAGGTCCTGCCTTCGGAGGAGTTCACCTCCGAGCAGATCGAGGACGTGCTCGGCCAGCTCAGCGAGCAAGGCATCAACGTCGTCGACAACGAGGACCCGGAAGCTTCCGGCGAGGAGCGCGCCGCGGCGCGCGCCGGCAAGGAAGGCGACGACGAGGAAAGCGAGGGCGGCGATCTCGTCGACGCGTCGCGCTCGGCTTTGCCTGTCGAGGTCAAGCGCAATCTCGAGCCGACCGAGCGCACCGACGATCCCGTCCGCATGTATCTGCGCGAGATGGGCTCGGTCGAGCTGCTCTCGCGCGAGGGCGAAATCGCCATCGCCAAGCGCATCGAGGCCGGCCGCGAGGCGATGATCGCGGGGCTTTGCGAGAGCCCGCTGACCTTCCAGGCGATCATCATCTGGCGCGACGAGCTGATGGAGGGCAAGGTCCTCCTGCGTGACATCATCGATCTCGAAGCGACCTATGCTGGCCCCGACGGCAAGAATCCGTCCCAGATTCCGGGCGAAGGCGAAGAGGGCGAGGGCGGCGAAGAGGCGCCTGCCTTCGGCGCCGAGGGCGAGCAGCCGCCGGAAAGCGACGACGACGACATCGAGAACAATGTCTCGCTCTCGGCCATGGAGGCCGAGCTTAAGCCGCGCGTGCTCGAGACCTTCGACTCGATCGCCAGCAACTACACCAAGCTGCGCCGCCTGCAGGACCAGGACATTGCCAACCGGCTTGAGAACGCCAAGCTCACGCCGTCGCAGGACCGCAAATACAAGAAGCTCAAGGACGACATCATCACTGCGGTGAAGTCGCTCTCGCTCAACAACAACCGCATTGAGGCGCTGGTCGAGCAGCTCTACGACATCAATAAGCGCCTGATCTCGCACGAGACCCGCTTGCTGCGCCTGGCCGAGAGCTATGGCGTCGCGCGCGAGGACTTCCTGCGCCAGCATATCGGCGGCGAGCTCGACCCGAAATGGGTGCTGCGCGTCTCCAAGCTCGGCTCGCGCGGCTGGAAGGAGTTCGTCGGGGTCGAGAAGGACCGGATCAAGGATCTGCGCGAGGACATCCACACGCTGGCCTCCGAGACCGGCCTGGAGATCCAGGAATTCCGCAAGATCGTGCTGATGGTCCAGAAGGGCGAGCGCGAGGCCAGGCAGGCGAAGAAGGAGATGATCGAGGCCAATCTTCGCCTCGTGATCTCGATCGCCAAGAAGTACACCAACCGCGGCCTGCAGTTCCTCGACCTGATCCAGGAGGGCAATATCGGCCTGATGAAGGCGGTCGACAAGTTCGAGTACCGCCGGGGCTACAAGTTCTCGACCTATGCCACCTGGTGGATCCGGCAGGCGATCACCCGCTCGATCGCCGACCAGGCCCGCACCATCCGCATCCCGGTGCACATGATCGAGACGATCAACAAGATCGTCCGGACCTCGCGCCAGATGCTGCACGAGATCGGCCGCGAGCCGACCCCGGAGGAGCTGGCCGAGAAGCTGGCCATGCCGCTGGAGAAGGTGCGCAAGGTCCTGAAGATCGCCAAGGAGCCGATCTCGCTGGAGACGCCGATCGGCGACGAGGAAGATTCGCATCTCGGCGACTTCATCGAGGACAAGAACGCGATCCTGCCGATCGACGCGGCGATCCAGAGCAATCTGCGCGAGACGACGACGCGCGTGCTCGCCTCGCTCACCCCGCGCGAGGAGCGCGTGCTGCGCATGCGCTTCGGCATCGGCATGAACACCGACCACACCCTCGAAGAGGTCGGCCAGCAGTTCTCGGTGACCCGCGAGCGCATTCGTCAGATCGAGGCGAAGGCGCTGCGCAAGCTCAAGCATCCGAGCCGCAGCCGGAAGCTCCGGAGCTTCCTCGACAACTGAGACGGTTTTGGACGGGGCGCTTCGGCGCCCCGTTTCATTTTGCGAGGCAGCGATGCCGGCGCGCCGCTTGTCTCGGTTTCGTTGCCCGGATATGCGGCGATATCATTCGCAGCCCTTTATAGGCGCCCTCCCTCTGCAGGGCCTTCCAAGCGAATTCGGCTGCGTCCGCCATTCTTTCGCTAAGATCGCCGAGAGGAATGCCGCATCCACGGGCGAGCGCGCATGACCGACATTCCAGATTCTGCCCAGATCGAAGTCGCCAGGGCTGCGGCGCAGGCTGAACTGGAGAGCGAGGCGAAGAAGCAATCAGCCGCTTCGGCGGGCGATGTGGCTGGCAGCGCCGCCGATATCGGCGGCAATGTCATGATGGAAGGGGTCGGAGAGGTGGCGTGTGCCACGGTCGGTGCCGTCGTCGAAGGGATCGGCAGCGTCGTTGGGGCCGCGGCCGAAGGCGCAGCCGCGGTGGTTGGCGGCCTTTTCGAGGGATTGGGCAGTTAGGAGGCCAGCTACGCGGCTTCGCTCGTCCGGGCCGAATGATCCGGCCCTATTGCATTGAAAAGGAGGCGCATCTGTCCGCCCTGCTTCGTCTTGCAGTCGCCGCCGTCCTGGCGGTGCCGATGGCCTTCCAGAGTTTCCAGGCGTTGGCAACGCCGATTGCTCCCGAAACCTTCATCGCCGCCGCGACGCAGATCGATGCCGCGAAGCTCTCGGCCCTCGCCCTTGCGGTGGAGGCCGATCCCCGGGGCGTGGTGAACCGACTGCAGGGTGATGTCGGAGGCCGTGGAGCGCTACAGCGCTATGCTGCGGCGATGCTGCAGCAGGGGCAGGCCCAGCGCCTCGGCCGGCAATGGGCGGTGCTGGTCGCCGACAAGGCCGTGCTGGCGGCGCCGGAAACCAAGGATGGAAGCATCTGGTTTCCTCGGGCGAAGGATGCCGGTTTCTTCACCGGCGGCATCGCTGCTGCCTTGTCACGAGATTCGGGCGCCGTTTCGGCCTTCGCCCGCGGCGCCGGCCTGCCGGAGCCTGCGAAGGTCCAGAGCATCCCCGAATGGCTGTCGCAGCCGGCAGCGCTTCTGCCCCGGCCGGCTCGCTCCGCCTTCGACCGGGCGCAGCGCGCCGGAGCCGTCTAGAACCTTGTCTTGTCGCATTTTTTCACGCGACCGGCGGCCGGAACGCTCGAAAATGCTCTGATCGCGAGCGCCGCAAGCGGCGCGATGTCGCCGATCCCGGGGTCGGCAGCGCATTGTTGACGAAGCGGCATGGGACGCTCGACAGTGACCGGCCGGGCATGTCTGATGCGGGCGTCTCGGTTGGAGCCTCCCATGTCACCCGAATTCCTGCTGACTTCGCTGATCATCGTCGCCTCGCCGGGTACGGGGGCGATCTATTCGATCGCGGCCGGGCTGGCGCGCGGCGGCAAGGCGAGCGTCGTGGCCGCTTTCGCCTGCACGCTCGGTATCGTGCCGCATCTGATCGCCGCGATGATGGGGCTTGCGGCACTGCTGCACGCCAGCGCGGTCGCCTATGAAATCGTCAAATATGCCGGCGTCGCCTATCTGCTCTGGATGGCCTGGCAGACCCTGAAGGAGCAGGGCGCGCTCAAAGTCGAGACCAAGGCCGATCCGCGCTCCTTCTGGCGCGTGATGGTCGATGGCATCGCGATCAACGTGCTCAACCCGAAGCTCTCGATCTTCTTCGTCGCCTTCCTGCCGCAGTTCATCGCAGCCGACGAGGTGAGCCCGCTGGCGCGCATGCTCGAGCTCTCCGGCGTGTTCATGGCGATGACCTTCGTCGTCTTCGCGCTCTACGGCCTGTTCGCGGCGGCGATGCGCGACCATGTGGTGACGCGCCCTGCGGTGATGGCTTGGCTCAGGCGCAGCTTCGCGGCGGCCTTCGTCGCGCTCGGTGCCAAGCTCGCACTGACCGAGCGCTGAGCGTGGCAACGCTGCCGCGGCAGTCGCGATTGACGATCGAGACGCGCGGCGCCGGGCTCTACGAGTTTACGCAGGCGGCCGCGCGCTTCGTGCGCGAGGCTGCGCTCGATGCCGGGCTGCTCACCGTGTTCGTCCGGCACAGCTCCCGCTCGCTGCTGATCCAGGAGAATGCCGATCCGGATGTAAGGCGCGATCTTCTCGCCTTCTTCGCCAGGCTGGTGCCGCCCGCCGACGACCCGGCCATGGCCTATCTCACCCATCGCGCCGAGGGGCCGGACGACATGCCGGCCCATATCAAGGCCGCGGTCCTGCCGGTTTCGCTCGCGATCCCGGTGAGCGACGGGCGCCTTGCGTTCGGCACCTGGCAGGGCATCTATCTGTTCGAGCATCGCAGCAGTCCGCACCGGCGCGAGGTCGTGCTGCATCTGGCGTGAGCGGTCACGGCGCGGCCGGGCGCGGCAAGAGGCGCATGAAGCTACGGTAGCAATCGTGCAGGTCCTGCGGCGACAGGCCGAGATCGAGTTGCTGGAAGCCGACGAAAGCGGCGTATTCGATCCGGGCCAATGCCAGGGCCTCTTCGGCCCGGCGCCCTACCTCGCCATGGAGCCCGGCGAGGTAGGCGATGCGCTCGCGATCGACAGCGGTGCAGATCGTGGCGACGCCGGCATCGAGCTGCGCGAGGCGGCGCATGCCCTGCTCGATGCGAAAATCGAGGCTGAGCGCCATCTTGTCGAGCGCGATCAGCCTTGCGCCCGCGGCCTCGCCCTCGTCGGCTTCCTGCATCAGCCGCAGCGTAAAGCTCTCGCGCCAATATTCGGCAAGGGCGGCAAGGAACGCCCCGAGCGCCGGGAAATGCGCGTAGAACGAGCCCTTGGTCTTGCCGGCACGCCGGCACAGGGCCTCGATGGTCAGGCCAGGCGGCCCGCCCTCGGCGAGGGCGGCAAGGCCGAGCGCGAGCCAGTCGGTCCGGCTAAAGCGGGAAGGGGGCTTCACCACCACAGCCCGAGCGCGCCGCAGGCGGTCATCGGAGTAAACAGCGCCCATTGCGGGAAATGGGCGGGGCGAAGCCGGAAGCCGCCGATCATGCCGAGGCTCCAGGCCGCGAAGAGCCCGGCTCCGGCCGTGGCGAAGATGGCGAGGTCGCGGCTGGCATGGCCGGATGCGGCGAGCGCGAAGGCGAGAGCCTGTCCGGCGAGGATGATCGTCACCAGATGCCAGCAGTAATACATCGTGTATTTCGGGACATTGCGCAGCCGTTCGGCGGCGAGCAGCGGAGCAGCGATCTCGCGACCGCCGAGCCAGGCGTGGATCAGGGTCGTCAGCGCGGCGATGACGGCGGCGGCGGCCAGCCAGAGATTCATGGCGGTCTCTCAAATTTTAGTACCATACGGTATGGTATTGATATTTAATCCCGGCGCAAGCGCATCTACCGGCAAGGGCGGCGAAAGCAGCGGAACGGACCAGGAATCGGAGTGCCGCGCTACTGCACGTCGGCGTGGCAAGGGTAGAGACTGCGGAAAGGCCGGTGCGCGTCGGCGGTCTTTCAACGGGCCGCGAAGCTCTCCTCCTGCGGCGAAGGCTCCCAGGCCTCGCCCGAGGCGATCAGACAGCTTTGGCCGTGCGGCGTCGTCGCGAAGACGGTGAAGGAACCTTGCGGACTGACGAAAATCTCGATCAGGACGCCGCTATCGGCCAGTCCCTGCCCGAGAAGGCGCTCCTCGAAGAGCTCGCCGAGCTGCGCGACCACTTCGTCATACTTGCCGCAGGCCAGCCCCGCCGGAGCCTGGCCGGCGGCGGAAGCGAGCATGACGACCCCGGATACCAGGACCGCCAGGAGCATTTTCAGGACGCGTGCCATGGCAGTTCCGGTGGCAGAGCGGCCGTCGAGAGGGTCAAGCTGGTCCGTGGTTTCTGTTCCCGCCCTGACTGAGCAAGAGACGGGGATGGCGCGCGCAAAACAACAGAGGCCCGCGGCCGCGGCTAGCCTGTCCCTGCACGAGATGCTTGGCCTCGCGGCGCGCATCTGCGTTATAGAGAGCCAAACAGATGGAGCCAGCCATGTCCTTTCTCAAATCCCTGTTCGGCCGCAAGGAGGCGACGCCGGCAGAGCCGGTCGCGCTCAAGACGGTGGAGCACAAGGGGTTCACCATCCATGCCATGCCGTTCCAGGAAGGCGGGCAGCATCAGCTCTGCGGGGTGATCGAGAAGGAGATCGACGGCGAATTGAAGAGCTATCGCTTCATTCGTGCCGACCGGTTTCCGGGTGCGCAGGAGGCGGCGGATTTCGCGCTGGTCAAGGGGAGGCAGTTGATCGACGAGCAGGGAGAGAAGATATTCAGATCATAAAGGAACAGTCTTCACGCCACAACGCGCCTTACGTTTCGTCATCTCTTCGGGGGCGTGATAGAATTCGCCAGCGCGCGATGCGGGGTGCAGCGCCAAGTGCAGGGATATCGGCGAAAATTGTCGGTTCATTGCATGTTTCTGATTAACTGAATGCCGGGAATTGCGCGCCGAACGCCCGGCGCAATCAGCGAAATCGCCGCACCACCATCGCGATTTAAAGATTTGTTGGCATTTTTAGTTCCTTGATGAACCGATATCGCTCGGGGCGCAATCACGACAGGTTTCGCATGTTTCGTAGTGCCGTGGCCGCGGAGACGCCGGCCGAGGGCCAGACCAGCAAGTCCGGATCTGACACCGGCGAGGTCGACTTGGCCCTCGCCTTGCTTTCCCAGCAGGGCGTTGAGTCCAGCCTTCTCGAAGACCGTTGGTTCAAGGCCATCGTCGCCAACCTGCCTGCTGCCGTCTATACGACCAATGCCGACGGGCACCTGACCTATTTCAACCAGGCGGCGGCGCGCCTTGCCGGGCGCGTTCCGCAGATCGGCGAAGATCGGTGGTGCGTCGCCGAGCGCCTGTTCCTGCCGGATGGCGCCCCATTGCCGCATCAGGACTGCTCGATGGCGATCGCCTTGCGCGAGAAGCGTCCCGTTCGCGGCGGCGCGGCCCTGGCGGAGCGCCCGGATGGCAGTCGTGTCGCCTTCATGGCGTTCCCGACACCGCTCTATGGTGACGAAGGCGAGATGGTCGGCGCCGTCAACCTGCTGCTCGAGCTCCGTGAAGGCGAGGAAATCGACGGCGAGGCCTGCGATTCCGCTCAGGGGATCGAGGCCGATCTGCGTCTCGCCATCGCCGGCGACCAACTGCGACTGCACTACCAGCCGCTGTTCGATGCGGCGGGAGTGCTGGTCGGATTCGAGGCATTGGCGCGCTGGACCCACCCGGAGCGTGGCGAGATCTCGCCCTCCGAGTTCATCCCTGCGGCCGAGGAATGCGGGCTGATTCTGCCGCTTTCCGAGCAGTTGCTGCGGCGGGCCTGCGCCGAGGCGGCCGGGTGGGCCAATCCGCTGCGGGTCGCCGTGAACATCTCGCCGCTGCAGTTCCGCCATGGCGATCTGCCGGGGCTGATCGAGACCGTGCTGGCCGAGACCGGGCTGGAGCCGGAGCGGCTCGAGCTCGAGGTCACCGAAGGCGTGATGATCACCGATTTCGACCGGACCATGCTGGTCCTGCATCGGATCAAGGCGCTCGGCGTCAGGATTGCGCTCGATGATTTCGGTACCGGCTATTCGTCGCTCTCCTACCTCCATGTCTTCCCGCTGACGACGCTGAAGATCGACCGCAGCTTCGTCGCCAATCTCGGCGTGGCCTCCGAAGCGGCGGCGATCGCGCGGGCGGTGATCTCGCTCGGTCACGCGCTCGGCATCGAGGTGGTGGCCGAAGGGGTCGAGACGCGCGAGCAGTTCGATTTCCTGGTCGACGAGGGCTGCAACTATCTGCAGGGCTTCCTGCTCGGCCGGCCGATGGCGGCAGAGGACTACGCCGTCGAGATGGGGCGCAAAGCCTAGAGCGCTCCTGCCGGGGGTGGATTGGTGGCCGATCTGCTTATGAAAGCATCGGCTTCGTCCGCAGCGCGGCTTCCGTTTCCCGGTCCCGCCTAAGCCGTGGCATCGGCGGGATTGCCTGCGGCGCCCTGCAATTCGGCAAGCAGCGTTTCGCCCGGCCAATATTGTCGGTTCGCATCCCGTTCCGCCGCGCGCACGAGCGCTGCCAGCCGGTTATTCACCGGGGCTCGCCGCCCGAGCCGCTCGGCCAGGCGGACGACCTCGCCATTCAGCCAGTCGATTTCGGTGGGGCGGCCGGCGACGAGATCATCCGCCATCGAGGAGCGCGCCAGCGGGTCGATCGCCAACATGCGGCGGCCCAGCCGCTGGAAAACTCCGTCGGGAAGCCGGAGCGCGGCAGGCAGAAGCTGTGCCGGGAGCGGTGTCAGCCGCGCCGGCCGGATGCCGGCGCGCGCCAGCAGCCCGAGCGCTTCCTCCTGTGCGATGGCGAGGCAACGCCGATAGGCGCGCTGGCCCAGTTCCTCGCGCAGGGGCAGGCCGGAGAGCGCGTTGATGGCATTGTTGAGGTTGAGCAGCAGCTTGGCCCAGAGCACCGGCTCCATGTCGTCATGGCGGACCAGCGGCAGGCGCGCTGCGGTGAAGCTGGCGAGGAAGGGCGTGAGTGCCGGGGCGGCCTGCGCGTGCAAATGCCCTTGCGAGCCTTGATGGAAGGCGCCTTGGCCGCGGTGGACGACGTTGAACGCCACCATGCCGGCGAGCACTTTCTGCTGCGGCAGGGCCGTCCGCAGCAGTCCGGCATTGCCGATCCCGTTCTGCAGGCTGAGCACGACCGTGCCCGGCTGCAGAACGGAAGCGAGCTCGGCGCCGGCGGTCGCGGTGCCGGCGGATTTCACGGTGACGAGCACGAGCTCGGCGGTGGCTGCGGCCGCCGGCCCGGTCGCGAAGGCGATGACCGCCGGCCCCTGCCGCCAATGACCGCCGCGATAATCCGTGAGGCTGAGGCCATGGCGGTGCAGTTCCGCGCCGACGGGCTTGCGGCCGATGAAGGCGACGTCGGCGCCACCTGCCAGCAGGCGCCCGCCGACATAGCAGCCGATCGCGCCGGCGCCGTAGATGCAGATCCTGGCCATGATGTCGTTGCCCGCTTCCGCCGATAGAAGGTGCAGCAAGACCGGCCGCCGATAAAGCTGCGATAAAGGAGGACCTCGGTGGCCCTGCATCTGCGCCGCATGGCCCCGCGGCAGGTGCGCTTGCTGGCCCTCTGGCGCCCGCCTATTGCTCGATCAAAGAGAAACTCGTTCTCCGGCTGCGGCCAGGGGAGGGAACATGCCGATCGAAGATCCGCGCTACGCGCCCGATTCCTCCTATGCTTGGTTCAGGCTGGCGCTCGCCTTGCTGGTCGGCATGATCGCCTGCGTCGGTTCCTGGTCCGCGGTCGTGGTAGTGACGGCGGTGCAGCAGGAATTCGGCGTCCTGCGTGCCGATGCCTCGCTGCCCTATACCTTCGCGATGATCGGCTTCGGCGTCGGCAACATCGTCATGGGCCGCCTGGTCGACCGTTTCGGCATCGCCCTGCCGATCGTGCTCGGCGCGCTGCTGCTCGGCGCCGGCTATGCGCTCGCCTCGGTCTCGGCCACGCTCTGGCAGTTCGCGCTGGCGCATGGTTTCCTGATCGGGCTCGGCGCCGCGACTGGATTCTCGCCGCTGATCGCCGATCTCTCGCACTGGTTCCGGCGCTATCGCGGCCTCGCCGTCGTCTTCGGCGCGTCCGGCAGCTACCTCGCCGGCGTGTTCTGGCCGCAGCTGATCAACTGGGGCGTCGAGACGCATGGGCTGCGCACGACGCATCTGTGGCTCGGCATCGCCTCGCTGGTCGTGATGCTGCCGCTGGCACCGCTGTTCCGGCGCCGGCCGAACGCCGCGACCTTCGCGGCGGCCGAGCTGAGCAGCGCCGGCGCGCGCGGTAGTCTCGGGCTGACGCCGAACCAGCTGCAGTTGCTGCTGGTCGTGGCGGGCTTCTGCTGCTGCGTCGCGATGTCGATGCCGCAGGTTCATATCGTCGCCTATTGCAGCGACCTCGGCTATGGCGTGGCGCGTGGCGCCGAGATGCTGACGGTGATGATGGCGCTCGGCATCGTCAGCCGGATCAGCTCGGGCTTCATCGCCGACAAGATCGGGGGCACGGCGACGCTGGCCCTGTCCTCGCTGATGCAGGGCATGGCGCTCTTTCTCTATCTCTGGTTCGACGGGCTAAGCTCGCTCTTCATCGTCACCGGCATTTTCGGGCTGTTCCAGGGTGGAATCGTGCCGATGTATGCGGTGGTGATCCGCGATTACATGCCGCCGCGCGAGGCGGGCGTTCGCATCGGCGTCGTCATGTCGGCGACGGTGTTCGGCATGGCCTTCGGCGGCTGGGTCTCGGGGCTGATCTTCGACGCGACGGCCTCATATCGCCTCGCCTTCCTCAACGGCCTCGCCTGGAACCTGATCAACCTCTCGATCGTCTGCTGGCTGATGTTCAAGGCGCGACCGAAGCTGGCGGCGGCGTGATGCGTTCCGTCATTGCGGGCGCAGCAAGGCGATCCAGGGGCGACATGGAACGCCGTCGCCCCTGGATGGCGTCGTCGCTACGCGCCTCGCAATGACGGGAGAGTTCATGCAGGCTCGGCACCTGGCCGATAGGTTCCGAAGCACCAGACATGGCCTTCGGGATCCCGGCAGATGAAATCGCGGCTGCCATAGGGCTGGTCGGTCGGCTCCATGATGATCTCGGCGCCCGCCCTGCGCGCGCGCTCGCAGCGGGCGTCGATGTCGTCAGTGGCGATATAGGGCGAGGCCGTTGTGCCGCCGAGTTCGGCCGGGCGCGAGACGAGCTTGCCGAAGGCGTTGTCCTCGGCCGAGCCGAGCATGACATAGCTGTCGCCCAGGCGCAGTTCGCCATGCAGCAGCGTCCTGCCGTCCTGCGAGTAATGCGCTGCGACCCTCTCGAAGCCGAAGGCGTCGATCAGCCAATCATAGATTTTCGGGGCATCGGCATAGCGCAGCGAGATTGAGATCGTGGCAGGTGGCCGCGGCATGACAGTCTCCTTGTGCAAGGCATCGCTTGACGCAGCTTGCCCGCCCGGCAATCTCGGCTCAACCTCAACGGGACCTCGCAATGGTGCGCCTGACACGCTTCGAGCATCGGCGGCAGAAACTGATCCCGATGCGGCGCTTTGCGCTGCGCATGGGGCGGGCGATGCTGCTCTGGCTGGCGCTGACCCTGGTCGGCCTCGGCATCGGCATGGCGGGCTATGCCGCGAGCGAAGGCATGAGCGCGCTCGACGCCTTCGTCAACGCGGCGATGATCCTCTCCGGTATGGGGCCGGTCAGCGAACTCAAGACGAGTTCGGGCAAGCTCTTCGCCGGGTTCTATGCGATCTTCTCAGGCCTGTTTGTGGTGATCGCCACCGGCTTCGTGCTGGCGCCCGTGCTGCATCGTGTGCTCCATTCCTTCCATGTCGAGGAAGGAAAGGAAGCCGATGACTGAGCCTGGCCTGCAGCCCGAGGAGAAGCCGCGCGGGGCATTGACGGTGCGCACCATCGCCATGCCGGCCGATACCAACGCCAATGGCGATATTTTCGGCGGCTGGGTGATGTCGCGCATGGACTCGGCCGGTGGCATTGCCGGGGTCGACCGGGCGCAGGGGCGCGTGGTGACGATCGCGGTCGAGGCGATGACCTTCTTCCGACCGGTCAAGGTCGGCGATGTGCTCAGCGTCTACACCACGGTGGAGTCGGTCGGCCGGACCTCGATGAAGATCTATGTCGAGGCCTGGGCCAAGCGCTTCCGGACGACGATCCACGAGAAGGTCACCGATGCGACCTTCACCTTCGTCGCGATCGATGAGGAGGGCAGGCCCCGGCCGGTGCCGCCGCTCGGCGAGGACTGAAGGCAGACGCTCGCAGTCCTCGTGTCGCGGGAGGCCTATTTTCGGGAAGGTTGCCGCCCCGCCGCAGTGCTCGCCGGCTGATCCGGGAGGCCGGCAAGTCCTAAGCGAAAGTAAATCGGCATCGGTGGCCGTTGATTCAGAAGACTCCAGCCGCTTAAACGTTCTTTAAGTGAAGCGCCCCGATCTTGTCGGACAACAGGCGTCAGCCTGACCTGCATGCTGGGGAGCCAGATGGTCGATCGCCGCGACATCCTGATAGGATTTGCCGCCAGCGTCGGGGAGCTGCCCGCTCCTCCCGACCGTTTCCTGGGCGCTCCGACCAAGGCCGAGATGGCCGCCGGCACTGTCGGCCCAGTTTCCATTTGATCGTTCTGTAAAGGCCAGCCGCTCGAGGGGAGCGGCGGGCATCTTCTTGCTGCCGCGACCGCGCGGCCATGCCTTCGGGAGTATCGGGTATGTCGAAGACAAAGAAGCCGGTGCGCCAGCCGAAGCCGGCATCGCGCGTCGGCATCGCCGCGCGAATCTATGCCGCGCTCGGCGTGTTGACCGTATTGACCATGGTGGCTTCGGGAGTTGCCTGGCTGTCCTATGAGCGCGTCTCGACGACGGTCGACGACATGGTCGAGCGCAAGATCCCGGTGGTCGAGCTGTCGCTCGAACTCTGGCAGGCTGCGACGACCTCGACCGCACTGGCGTCGCGCTTCATGGAGGTGCAGGCGGTGCGCGAGCGCGCCGCGCTGACCGGCGAGTTCGACAAGGTCGAGGCGCGGCAGTTCGACCTGGTGCGCCGGATCGGCCAGCTCGGCAATGTCGACAACAAGAAGGCCCAGGCGGCGCTCGATAATCTCTCGCGCCACATCAACGACATCAACGACCTGACCGGCGAGCGCCTTCGCAATGTCGCGGAAGCGGAGACCGCTCTCGCCAACCTGTCCAAGGCGCAGGAGAACTTCATCAAGGCGGCGAGCGGCGAGGCCGAGCAGGCCAAGTTCGCGGTGACCTTCGGCTTCGACGATCTCGGCTCGCTGACCGGCGAGGCGCTGACCGGCGCCGTCCGGACCCTGGTCGACCGCGACTTCGTGATCTTCGAGCTGGCCCGCACCCTGCAGGCCGACGTCAACGAGCTCGTCGGCCTGTTGCGCGAGATCGCGCAGATCAACGACAAGGCCCGGCTCGGCACGGCGCGCGAGCGCTTCAACGGCATCGCCTACAAGCTCAGGACGATCCTGCAGGACGCCGACAAGGTCAGCATCAATCAGACGCGCACGCGCACGGTCCAGGATCTGATCGCGATCGGCGAAGGGACCGAGGGGCTGATCGACATCCGCAACCGTGATCTCACCACGCGCGAGGCGATCGCCCGCGGTCTGAAGGAGGTCGACGAGGCCGCCGAAGTGTTGCGGCGCGAGGTCGATGTGCTGGTCCAGGGCGCGCGCAGCGATGCGAAGGCAGCCAGTGCATCGACCATCGAGACGATCGCGACCAGCAAGCTCTGGCTCGGGCTGATCGGGCTCGGCTCGCTCCTGATCGCGCTCGCATTGTCGGTGTTCTATGTCCGTCCGATGATCGTCGGACGCCTCAACCGGCTCTGGGCCGCGACCCGGGCGATCGCCGACGGGCAGCTCGAGACCAAGGTCGAGATCCGCGGCAATGACGAGATCTCGGACATCTCGAAGAGCGTGCTGCTGTTCCGTGACAATGCTGTCGCGCTCAGGGCCGCGGAGCTCGCCAAGGTCGAGGACGAGGCCCGGGCGCAGGAGCAGCGCCAGGCGATGATGGCCGAGCTCGGCCAGGCCTTCGGCGAGGTCGTCGAGGCGGCGGCGCAGGGCGATTTCAGCCGCCGGGTTTCGGCGAACTTCGCCGATGCCGAGCTGAATGCGCTCGCAGGCTCGGTCAACGAGTTGCTCGCAACCGTCCAGACCGGTCTGAGCGAGACCTGCGAGGTTCTGGCCGAACTCTCGGCCGGGCGCCTGCACACCCGCGTCGAGGGCCTTTATCATGGCGCCTTCCAGGAGCTGAAGGACGGCACCAACGGCCTCGCCGGCGAATTCGAGAGCACGCTCGCGCGGCTTTCCGAGACGGTCACCGCGGTCCGCAGCGCCACCAGCGAGATCCTCGACGGCGTCACCGACCTTGCCGAGCGTACCAGCGAGGAGAGCAACGCGGTCTCGGTCGCCACGAACCAGCTCGGTGCCTTCGCCGGAAATGTCCAGAAGACCGCGAGGGATGCGGCCGAGGCCGTTGGAATGGCGCACAGCGCCGAAGAGCGCGCCCAGCAGGGCGAGCAGGTCGTCGCTTCGGCGCTCGAAGCGATGCAGCGCATCCGCACCTCGTCGAGCAAGATCTCGGAGGTCATCGCGATGATCGACGAGATCGCCTTCCAGACCAATCTGCTGGCGCTCAACGCGGCGGTGGAGGCAGCGCGGGCCGGCGAGAGCGGCAAGGGCTTCGCCGTGGTCGCCGCCGAGGTGCGCAGTCTTGCCAAGCGCTCGGCCGACGCCTCCAACGACGTCAAGAAGCTGGTCGAAGCCGCCCATGGCGACGTCAAGGTCGGCGTCGGCCTGGTCGAGCAGAGCTCCGAGGTGTTCGGCAGCATCCTGACCTCGGTCAACGATCTCTCGGCGCTGATGGACGGTATCTCGCAGACGGCGCGCGGTCAGGCCACGGATGTCTCGACGATCAACAAGGAGATCGACGGCATCGGTACCATGGCGCATCAGAACGCGGCGCTGGTCGAGCAGACCAATGCGGCTCTGGCGCTGACCGACGAGCAGACCCGCTCGCTGAAGGAGCATATCGCCCGCTTCAGCTTCCGCGAGGGGCAGGCGGCGGAACAGGAGCAGGCGCGCGCCGCCTGAGCGCTCGCCGAGCCGTCCAGGCCCGAGATGACGGCCCCCGCCCCAGGCGGGGGCCGTTCTGCTTTGCGGCGTCGGCTTGCCGCTGGCGATGATTGGCGTTATTTAGAATTATTCTAAACAAGGACCGCGCCATGCTTTCTTCGCTCCTTCCGGCCGGGCTTGGCGGCCGGCGCCGTTTCGACAGCCTGTCCGAGCGCGAGATCCTCGCTTTGGCGATCTCCTCCGAGGAGGAGGACGGGCGAATCTACGCGACCTATGCGGCGATGCTGCGTGCGGAATATCCGGCTTCCGCTGCGGTCTTCGACGGGATGGCGGCCGAGGAGGATGGGCATCGGCAGCGGCTGATCGGCGAGTACCGACGGCGTTTCGGGGAGGTGGTGGTGCCGATCCGGCGCGAGCATGTCGCCGATTTCTATGTCCGCAAACCGGTCTGGCTGGTCGAAAATCTCGGGCTTGCGCGCATCCGGGAGGAAGCAGCGGCGATGGAGCGCCAGGCCCGCGACTTCTATGTCGCGGCCGCAGGCCGCAGCGGCGATGCCCAGACCAGGCAGTTGCTCGGCGATCTCGCCGCGGCCGAGGCCGGTCATGAGGCGAGGGCAGGGGAGCTTGTCGACGAGCATCTGGCGGAGGGGCCTAAGGCGGACGAGGATGCCGCGGCGCGCCGTCAATTCGTGCTGACCTGGGTGCAGCCCGGGCTCGCCGGGCTGATGGACGGTTCCGTCTCGACACTCGCCCCGATTTTCGCGACGGCCTTCGCGACGCAAAATCCGTGGACGACCTTCCTGGTCGGGCTCTCGGCTTCGGTCGGTGCCGGCATCTCGATGGGCTTCACCGAAGCAGCGCATGACGACGGCAAGCTTTCGGGGCGCGGCTCGCCCTGGAAGCGCGGCCTCGCCTCCGGGGTGATGACGACGCTTGGCGGGCTCGGCCATGCCTTGCCCTATCTGATCCCGTCCTTCTGGACGGCGACGGCGATCGCGCTCGTCGTGGTCTTCATCGAGCTCTGGGCGATCGTCTGGATCCAGAACCGTTACATGGAGACGCCTTTCGCCCGCGCCACCTTCCAGGTCGTGCTCGGCGGTGCATTGGTGCTCGCCGCCGGCATCTTGATCGGTGGAGCCTGAGGCCGGTTCCGATGTTTCGACGAAGTGTCGGATCGCCGATCTGTGCTGGCGACGGCGCTCGGCGATCTAACCCGTTGCATCCGCGGTGGGGCGGATGCTAGGCCTGCCGCGGGCCGGTAGCTCAATGGTTAGAGCTCGCTGCTCATAACAGCGCCGGTGCCGGTTCGAGTCCGGCCCGGCCCACCACCCACCCAGGTAGGACTCGAATTTTTGCCGGCGTTCCAAAAGCCCGCGTGAGTTCAGAGGCTTGCGTGGGGGCTTTGGCAAGGGTTTGCTCTCCGCGGCGTGAATCGGGTCGTTTCGACCTGTTCTGACCCGGCGGTCTCTGGACCCTGGTTTCGTCTTTCCGGGGATTGGGGACGTGCTCTGTCAGAGACCGGTTCGCATGCCGCCGGTCGTTCCCGAGGATCTGCTCGATGCCATGGTGCAGTTGGTCGACCTGGACAGGGAATCTATCCCGCACCAGAAGGGCAAGGCGCTGTATGTGCGTCAAACCATGATCGCCACTGAAGGATTCATGGCGGTCCGGCCGGCTGACGAGTACCTTTCCATGCTGTTCTATCACCGGTCGGCAACTACTACGCCCGGCGCTCAAATAAAACCCGGGCCTGGCGACGCCGCCAGCCCGGGCTTCCGTGAAGGCCCTGCGGGCCGTTCCAACTTAGCCTTGCTTCTTGGCCTCGGCGCATTCGCCGTCGGCGACCGACTTGGTGACGTCCTCACCGGGAACCGTCGCGAGTACCTTGTAGTAGTCCCAAGGCGCCTTCGACTCGGAAGGCTGCTTGACCTCGAGCAGGTAGTAATCCCGGATGACCTTGCCATCAGCGCGGATATGCCCGGCCTTGATTAGCGGGTCCTTGATCGGCGTTTCGCGCATTGCTGTCGAGACTTTGACGGCATCGGTGCTGCCGGCCTTTTCGACCGCCTTGAGATAGTGGGTGACGGCGCTGTAGAGGCCGGCGTGATACATGCCCGGCGCCGTGCCGTTGTTACGCGCCTTGAAACGCGCGGCCCAGGTGCGGGTCTGCTCGTCGAGATCCCAATAGAACGACTCGGTGACGACCGTGCCCTGCGCCGCCGGCAGGCCGAGCGCGTGGACGTCGCTGATGAACAGGACGAGCGCGGCGACCTTGATACCAGCCGCGTTCAACCCGAACTCGCGAGCCTGGTTGATCGAGCGAACGGTGTCGCCAGTGCCGTTCGCGAGGCCGACCACGGTGGCCCCGGCGCTCTGCGCCTGCAGCAGATGCGAGGCGAAATCCTGGTTGTTGAGCGGGTGGCGTACAGCGCCGAGCACCGATCCGCCCGCCGCCTTGACGGCCGCCGAGGCGTCCCGCTCCAGCGCATGGCCGAAAGCGTAGTCCGCCGTCACGAAGAACCATTTCTTGCCGCCGGCCTTCACCAAAGCGCGGCCGGCGCTTGAGGCCATGGTGAAGGTATCCATCGCCCATTGCGTCGCGAAGGGCGAGCAGGACTTGCCGGTGAACTCCGAGGAGGCGCCTGCGGTGTTCAGGAAGATCTTCTGCTTCTCGCGGGTAAGAGCCTGAATACCGAGCCCCACGGACGAGACCGGCACGTCGACGATCGCATCGACGCCGTCCTTGTCCAGCCAGGCGCGGGCGATGCTGAGCCCGACATCGGGCTTGGCCTGGTGATCGGCGGTGACCATTTCGATCGGTTGGCCCAGGGCCTTGCCACCGAAATCCTCGATCGCCATACGCGCGGCGGCGACTGATCCGGGCCCTGTGATGTCGGCATAGACGCCGCCCATATCGGACAGTACGCCGATCTTGACCTTGCCGTCGGCTGCTTGCGCTACGCCGCACAAACTCTGCAGCGCCAGGCCGGCTGCGATCAAATAGGTGTTCATGCCCGTTCTCCCGTTCGTTCCGCCCTGTCCGGTAGGCGGGCATGCGAGAAGCTGCCCCGTCCTAGCGATCTTCTTATTGTTCGTATGAATAGACATCGACGTAAGCCGACGTCAAGTTGCGGCAGGGCATCGCAATAATATTCGATGTTAATCCCTTGCCGGGGAGGCGCACACTGCACGGATGCGGTTGTCGCGAGCCTCGGA
Source organism: Allobosea sp. NPDC055594 (assembly GCF_053618995.1). Taxonomy (NCBI): domain Bacteria; kingdom Pseudomonadati; phylum Pseudomonadota; class Alphaproteobacteria; order Hyphomicrobiales; family Alloboseaceae; genus Allobosea; species Allobosea sp. NPDC055594. The sequence continues at coordinate 15,448 of NZ_JBSHIO010000008.1, read as the reverse complement.
TCCGGCGGCGCGTCGGGATTTCCGAGGGCCACCGCTTGATCTGTCTTGCAGGCGCCTCTCTATTCATGCGAATGATTGGAGCGGGCGGATGTCAGTCGTCGCTCCCGCAGAGAATTCGCCGAGGCCAGCATGCCGTTCGACCAGCCCATCAGTGCACCGTCGTGGTCGTAGTCATGCAGGGCGCTGAGGATGTCTTCGATTATGTGATCGTCGGGGCCGGGTCGGCGGGTTGCATCCTGGCGAGCCGGCTGAGCGAGGGCGGCCGCTACAGCATCTGCCTGCTCGAGGCCGGTCCGCCAGATCGCAACCCCTACATCCATATCCCGGCGGGCTTCATCAAGACATTGAACAATCCACGCCTGACCTGGGCCTTCCCGACAGAGCCCGGCGGACAGATCGGCGGGCGCAGCATTCCGATCAGGGCCGGCAAGACACTCGGCGGCTCAAGCTCGATCAACGGCCATGTCTACAATCGCGGCCAGGGCGCGGATTTCGACAGCTGGGCGCAGAAGGGCAATACCGGCTGGAGCTATGCTGATGTCCTGCCATTCTTCAAGCGTAGCGAACGTCGGGTCGGGAGCGGCGAGGAGGAGGCGCGTGGCCGGTCCGGCCCGCTGCCGGTGACCGACATCGATTGGCAGCACCCGCTCTGCGCGGCTTTTGTCGAGGGCGTGGCCGCCCTCGGCATTCCGCGCAATCCGGATTACAATGGCGGCAGCCAGGCGGGCGTCGGCTACTATCAGCGCCTGATCGCGGGCGGGCGCCGGGTGAGTTCTGCCCGAGCCTTCCTGAAGCCGGCGCTGTCGCGGCCCAATCTCAACGTGCGGACAAACGCCCGCGCCCTGAGGATCGTCTTTGAAGGCACGCGGGCTATCGGGATCGTCTACGGGCAGGGCGGGGCACCTCGCCAAGTTCGTGCGCGGCGCGAGGTCGTGCTCAGCAGCGGCGCGATCAACTCGCCACGCCTGCTGCAATTGTCGGGTGTTGGGCCGGGCGCACTCCTTTCCGGGCTCGGAATTCCCGTCCGTCATGACCTCCTCGGCGTGGGTGAGAACCTGCAGGACCATTTCGCCATTCGCATGGTCGCGCGGGTGCGCAATATCGGCACGATCAACAGCCAGGTGCGCGGCCTGCGCCTGCTGCGCGAGGGGGCGCTGTGGCTGCTCGGGCGGCCGAGCGTGCTCGCCCTGAACCCCTCGCTCGCTTATGTCTTCGGCAAATCCGACCCGCTACTTGAGGACAGCGACCTGCAGTTCACCTTCACGCCAGCGAGCTATCGTGAGGGGTCGGTGGGCGTGCTCGACGATTTCGACGGGATGACCTGCGGCGCTTGGCAGCAGCGCCCGGAGAGCCGCGGCTATGTCAGGCTGCGCTCGGCCGTGCCCAATGACGCTCCGATCGTGCAGCCGAATTATCTCGAGTGCGAGAACGACCGACGTGTCCTGATCGCCGGCATCCGCCGCGCCCGCGATTTTCTCGGCAGTGCCGCACTGAGCCGCTATTTCGACCGCGAGGAACTGCCCGGCCCACAGGCCCGCAGCGACGATGAGCTCCTGGACTTCGCTCGGCAGCGCGGATCGACGGTTTTCCATCTGATGGGCAGCTGCCGCATGGGTCCTGCATCGGATCCGCTTGCCGTCGTTGATCCGCAATTGCGCGTCCGCGGGCTGCAGGGCCTGCGCGTCGTCGACGCTTCGGTCATGCCGACCATGCCGTCGGCCAACACGAACGCCGCGACCCTGATGATCGCCGAAAAGGCCGCCGACATGATCATCGCCGCCGCCGCCGGCCAGGACCGCGGCTAAACGGGAAATCGAAGCCATGCCAGCTATGAACAGCTCTTCTCGTATCGGCTTTGTCGGTGGCATCGAATGCGCGATGACCGCAGAAGCCGTCGAGGATGCCATTGCCCGGCTGGCTGCAGCCGCCGCGAAAATCCGGGCGACCTCGAGCCATGACAGGGCGGCCATCCTCGACAAGATGGCGGTGTCGCTTGCCGGTGACCTCGAGAGCATCGCACAGGCGCTGGCCGAGGAGAGTGGCTATCTCAGCTTTTCCGACATGAAGCTGGAGGTCCAGCGCACCGTCGAGGTCTTCCAGCTCGCTGCTGCCTATGCGCGCGTCGGCATGTCGGAAGTGCTCAATGTCGACGCGGTCGAACGCGCACGTGGCGCCGTCGGCTATATCAGGCGCGAGCCGATCGGGCCGATCCTCGGCATCACCGCCTATAACGGGCCGCTGCTGATCCCGGCACACAAGCTGGCGCCAGCGGTGGCGGCCGGCGCACCGCTCGTGCTCAAGCCGTCGCCGCGCGTGCCCCGCGCGGCGATCGAACTGGCAAAGCGGGTCGTCGCGGCCGGCTGGCCGGCCGAGGCGGTCGCGGTTCTCGACCTCGACAACGACGCGACCATGGCGCTGGTGTGCGACGAGCGTCTGCCGATCGTCAGTTTCACCGGCGGCGAGATCGGCTGGACGATCAAGGACATGGTGCCGCGCAAGCATGTCCATCTCGAACTGGGGGGCATCGGCGCGGTGCTCATCGCGGCGGATGCCAATCTCGACCAGGCCGCACGGGAATGCGCCGCGGCGGGCTTCGTGCGCTCGGGCCAGTCCTGCATCTCCGTGCAGCGCATCTATGTTGAGCAGCCGGTCTATCAGGCCTTTGTCGAGAAGTTCGTCATGCAGGTCGCGCCGATGCAGATAGGCGGCCCGGCGGCGATCAGCCCGATGGTCGACGCCGCTTCGGCGCAGCGCGTGAAACTGCTGATCGACGACGCTGTCGGGAAGGGCGCCAAACTCGCCTGCGGCGGGACACGCAGCGAGGCCATGCTCGAGCCGACCGTCCTGCTGGGGGCGACCGCGGAGATGACGGTGATGCGCAAGGAGGCGTTCGGGCCGATCGTCGCCGTCTCGCCTGTCGCCTCGCTGGAAAGCGCGATCGACGAAATCAACGCGGTCTCCGGCTCGATCCATCATGGCATCTATACCGCGAGCATCGACGCCGCCTTCCACGCGGCCGACAGAATCCGGGCAGGCGGCGTGATCATCAATGGACCCGCCACCTGGCGCGTCGACCATATGCCCTATGGCGGCACGGGTACGTCGGGCTTCGGCCGTGAAGGCATTCGCTATGCGGTCGAGCAGTTCACCGAGCCGAAGGTGATCATCGTGCGGCCCACAAGTCCCTGAGTTTGCGGCCGCGCTGATCACTGGCCGACGCCGCGCTAGGCGTTGTCAGGTCAACTGACGTTTGAAGCGGGGAGGTCCGGCGGAGCTGAGGCTGATCAGGCGCCGCTGTGGTTCAGGCCTTTCCGATGATGGCCACGCCGGTAGGATCAGTCCCCTGTGCGACTACATGCCGGTAAGATGGAGAGCGCGGCGCGGCGCGATGGCGGCGCCGTCATGTAGAATTTTCCTTTCCGGCTTCCGCCGGCGGCGTGGTTAATGTCGGCAAGCGTCACTGACAAGCGCCAGCGCGCCGCAGCTGTTTCCTCTATTAAGTTCGAAGGATATAGACGGGCGATCCGCGGTTAAGCCGACATGTGCGCGCGCCCATGCAAAAACGAGGCGTCGAGGCAGATCATTTCAGGAATAGCCCTCCTCAGGAGATGAGGATCGTAGAGCCGGTCGTCTCCCTTGCCTCCAGCGCTCTGTGCGCCTCCGCGGCTTCCAGAAGTGGCAGACGTAAACCGATCTCAACCGCCAGGACACCGTCCGCGAGAGCCGCGAAGGTCTCGCAGGCGAGCCTCTGCCGCATAGCGGCATCGCGCAGATAATGGAAAATGATCGGCCGCGACAACGCGTTCGACCGGGCCGCGAGCTGCGAGACTTGGAAGGCCGGCACCGATCCGGAAGACTGGCCGAAATTCACGATCTTTCCGAAATAGGCCAGAGCCGCCAGTGAGCTTTGGAAACTGTCGCGGCCAACAGAGTCATAGGCCACCGAGACCCCGCGTCCGTCCGTGATTTCGTTGATCCGCGCTACCAGATCGCTGTCCCGGCTGAGCAGGACATGATGGGCGCCACAGGCCCGCGCGATCGCTTCCTTGCGGGCGTCTCCGACGGTGGCGATGACGGTCGCGCCTAGATGATTTGCCCAGCGGCAGAGCAATTGGCCGACGCCGCCAGCGGCGGCATGGATCAGCACGGTGTCGCCGGCTGCCACCGGATATTCGTAGCGCAGCAGCATGCAGGCGGTGACGCCCTTCAGGATCGCTGCGGCGGCGACCTCGTCGGTGATGCCGCAGGGCAACTTGAGGGCCAGGGAGGCCTGCAGATTGCGAGCCGATGCATATGCGCCATAGGCCTCCGTGACATAGCAGATGCGGTCGCCCTCGACGAAGCCCGCGACACCCTGCCCGACGGCCTCGACCACCCCGCTTGCCTCGATGCCTGGGATGCCGGGCAATGGCAGAGTGCGGTAAAGACCGGAACGGACGTAGATGTCGTGGAAATTGACGCCGACCGCTGTGTGGCGGACGCGCAGCTCTCCGGGGCCCGGCGCCGGCAATGTGATCTCCTCGCATTGCAGCTGTTCAGGGCCACCGAATTCGCGCAGCACGATTGCTGTAGCCATGGTTGTTCACCCTTTGATATCGATGGATCATCCCGCTCAGCCGGTGATCTTCAGGCCGGTGCGCTTGGCAAGCTCGCGGAACCTTGCATTCTAGGTCACGACGATCTCCCGCGTGCTTTCAGGTGTGTTGACCCCATCCCAGGGCTCCACGCCCGCCTTGAGAAAGCGCTCAAGCGGCAGGCCCCGTGCCTTCGACCATCAGCCGGGCTGCGACATCGGTCGAGCCGCCCGGCGGATAGCCGTTCGACATGATCAGCGAGCGCGTCGGGAAACCCTGCGCATGGGCGCTCCGACTCGACAACGCATCGGCGGCAAGTCCGAGTACGTATTCGCGGCGATTCATGGTGCCTCTTCCGGGGAAAAGGATCGACTGCTTGTCAACTTCATCTTATAAATTTGACGGATACAGTGAGACTCGACCAAATTGCCCTGCCGAGAGGAAGACCTGGGCTTCCCGTGGGTAGGTCTTCCCATTTCAGCTGCCATGCTTGATCGCGATCATCTTCATCGACGCGAAGCCGTAGAGCGCCTCGAACCCCTTCTCGCGACCATGACCCGATGCCTTCACGCCGCCGAAGGGCGTCTCGACTCCGCCGCCGGCGCCATAATTGTTGACAAATACCTGCCCCGACCTGATCCGCTTCGCGAGGCGCAGGCCGCGCCCCACATCGGAGGTCCAGACACCAGCCGCTAGCCCGTATGGTGTGCCATTGGCGACGGCCACGGCATCGTCCTCGTTCTTGATCCGGATGGCGACGAGAACTGGCCCGAAAATCTCCTCCTGCGCCAGGCGGTGTCCGGGTGGCACATCGCCGATTAGCGTTGGCCGGACGAAGAAGCCGCCATTATCCGTCCGCGCGGCGATCTCCGTCTCGGCCAGGATGCTGAGCCCATCCTTGCTCGCCAGCGCGATGAACGCCTCGACACGCTCCTTCTGCTTGGCATTGACGAGCGGACCGAGATCGAGGTCGTCGGCTCCGGCACCGACGCGCAATTCACGGAAGCGCCGCGCAAGGTCGGCCGTGAAGCTGTCGTAGATGCTGTCCTCGATCAGAACGCGCGAGCCAGCACTGCAGGTCTGCCCGGCATTTTGCGTGATAGCCTTGACGATGGTCGCCGCCGCCTCGGCAAGGGGCGCATCGGCGAAGACGATCTGCGGTGATTTTCCTCCGAGTTCCAGTGTGACCGGAATCGTGTTCCTGGCCGCGGCGGCCTGAACCAGGGTACCAACCTCGCGCGAGCCGGTGAAGCTGATATGCGAAATGCCGGGGTGGGCGGCTAGTGCCGCGCCCGCCTCTTCCCCGAGCCCGGTGACGACGTTGAAGGCGCCCTGCGGAAAACCTGCTTCCTCCGCCAGCTTGGCCAAGGCGATCGCGGTCAGCGGCGTGTCCTCGGCGGGCTTGAGGACGATCGCATTGCCCATGGCCAAGGCCGGCGCGACGGAGCGCCCCATCATCTGCAGCGGGTAGTTCCACGGAACGATATGCGCGGTCACGCCATGCGGCTCGTAGACGGTCATGACCAGATGGTCATTGAGCGAGGGAATGGTCTCGCCATGCACCTTGTCGGCCGCGCCGGCGTAATATTCGAAATAGCGCGCGCAGGACGTGACGTCGGCACGCGTCTGGCTGACCGGCTTGCCGACATCGTCGCTTTCCAGCCGCGCCAGCGCTTCGGCATCGCGGCTGATGAGCTGCGAGAGACGGAGCAGCAGGCGCCCGCGTGCGGTCGCGGCCAGCTTGCCCCACTCCCCGTCCAGCGCTGCCTGCGCGGCATGCACTGCCGCATCGACTTCGGCGGCGCCCGAGCGCGGGATCTCGGCGAGCTTGCGGCCGTCCGAGGGGCTGAACACGTCGATCGTGCGCTCCGCCGGTGTCCAGACGCCGCCGATATAGTTGCTGTGCATGTTCATCCCGGTTTCCTCCTGCGCCGTCTCGGAACATCGCGGGTTGGCTTTGTCATGCTTCTCAAGCCGCCCGGGCGGCCGCCCTGTGAAAAGTCCTGGGCAGGCCGGCGCGGCTGACGCCGCCCGAAAAGCGTTCGCCCGGCAGCCAGCTTTCCACCTTCCGGCGGAGCGCGATGAGCGCATCGATGTCGATGCCCGTGTCGAAGCCTAGGGCCTCGAGCAGATGGGCGCAGTCCTCGGTGTTGATGTTGCCGCTCGCGCCGGGCGCAAAGGGGCAGCCGCCGAGGCCGCCGATCGAGGCGTCGAAGCGCCGGACGCCAGCTTCCAGCGCGGCCACGACATTGGCGAGGCCGAGGCCACGCGTATCGTGGAAATGCGCTGCCAGCGGCAGACCCCCGGTCGCTGCGGCGATCCTGCCGAACAGATGCCCGACCTGCCGCGGATTGGCATAGCCGACCGTATCGGCGGCCATGAGCTCGTCGGCGCCGTCGCGGGCGAGCGTCTCCGCGATCTCGACGACGCGGTCCTCGGGCACCTCGCCCTGAAGGGTGCAGCCGAAGGCGGTCGCAATGCCGCAGCAGAGCGACACGGTGGCTTTGAGCCCGCGCGCGCGGCGCTCGGCCACGATCAGGCGAAATTCTTCCAGGGCCGCATCGGTGCTGCGGCGAGCATTGGAAAGGCTGTGCGTCTCACTAGCCGAGACGACGTAATTGACCTTCGACTGGCCGGCATCGAAGGCACGGACCGCACCCTTTAGGTTGACGACCAGGGTCGACACCGCGGCGGTGCGCAGATCGGCCAGTCCTACCGCGACTTCGGCCGCATCGGCGAATTGCGGGATGACGTGCGGCGGGACGAAGGAGGTCGCCTCGATCTCGGGGATGCCGGCCTCGGCTGCGGCGCGGGCGAAGGCGAGCTTGTGCGCGGTCGGCAGTATGGTCTTCACCATCTGCAGACCGTCGCGCAGGCCGACTTCACGAATGTAGGCGGTCTCGATCATGGCGCTCATCGTCCCCGGAAGCGCGGCGGGCGCTTCTCGTTGAAGGCGAGCACGCCCTCGTGCCGGTCCTCGGTAGGAACCATGCGGGCATAGGCCTCGATCTCGAGCGCGAGCCCGTCGCGCAGTGACATCTGCAGGCCGCGATGGACGGAGAGCTTTGCCTGCCGCGTGGCGATCGGGGCGTTGCGGGCGATCGCGGCGGCCGTCACGCGTGCCTCGGCGAGCAGGTCGGCGAGCGGATAGACGGCGTTGACGAAACCCCAGGCCTCGGCCTGCGCAGCGCTGAAGGGGCGGCCGGTCAGGATCAGTTCCTTGGCCCGGCGCTCGCCCAGTGCGCGCGGCAGCGTCTGGGTGCCGCCGCCGCCGGGCATGATGCCGAGCGTCACCTCCGACTGCGCGAACCGCGCGCCCTCGGCGGCGTAGAGAAAGTCGCAGCACGCCGCGATCTCGCAGCCGCCGCCATAGGCCGCGCCGTTGACCGCGCCGATGAGGGGCACGGGGCAGTCGAGCAGGGCGCGGACCATGCGCTCGAACACGACATGCTGGCGCTGCCATTGCTCGTCGCTCATGCCGCGACGCTCCTTGAGGTCGCCGCCGGCGCAGAAGGCCCGCTCGCCCTCGCCGCTCAGGACGATGCAGCGCAGATCTCCAGGATCGAGCGCGACATCCTCGAAGAGCCGCACGAGATCGCGCCCCATTCGGGTGTTCAGCGCGTTCATCGCCTCCGGGCGCGCCAGCGTGACCTCGAGCACATGCTCGCAGGGCCTCGCCAGCCGCAGTGTTTCGAAGTCCCGAGCATCCATGGCGGCGCCTTCCTGTTGCGGCTGCGGATGGTTTCAGTTCGCGGCGATGTTCGCGCGCAGCCGCGCGAACCAGGTCCCGATGTCGGCATGACTCGCGAGCTTCAATCCCTCTTCGAACAGTGCCGCGACTTCGCGTTCGTCGGCCGGCGGGCAGGTGCGCAGCAGGCAGTCCTTCCACTTCACCAGCAATTGCGCGGGCGTGAGCGGATCCTCCAGCGAGCCGGGCGAGGCGGTGATCGTCCGCGATAGGCTGGCGCCCTCATGCGGCGTCAGGGTCACGGTCACCGGCGCGCTGCCGAGATCGCTGCCCTTCTGCGCGGCGCCGCCGGCCTCGATCACGGCGACATCGCGCAGCCGCTCCTGGATCTGCGGCCGCATGACCGCCGCATCGGTGAAGCTCTTCAGGTCGATGCGCCCGTCGGCCAGGCTCGCGACCACGGCATAGGGGGCGCTGAACAGGGCGTTGAGGCCGCTCTTCGGGAAGGGGTGGATCAGCGGCTTGGTGCCGCCAGCCGGCATGTCGACCCGCATGCTGGCGATCGCGGAAAGCGGCAGCCCGCTGTCCTGGCGCAAGGCGAGCGTCGCCTCGATCATCTTGTGCAGCATATAGCAGCAGGGATAGCGCTTCTGCTCGAAACCAGGCTCAACGATCGCGAAGGGCGCGCCGAGCACTAGGCCTTTCTGCCAGCGATCGGTCTCGCCGCCGGAGAAGGCGTGCAGGAAGCCCTCCTGCTCGAAGGGCTCGGCGGCACCCTCAATGCCGGCCGCGGCAAGACGGGCGGCGCGCAGACCGTTGCCGGCGGCGATGCCGACATGCAGCGACTTCACCATCGAGCCGAAATTCTTGCGCAGGCCGGAGGAGTGGCTGGCCGCTATGGCAAGCGCGTGTCGCGTCCTCGTTTCGTCGAGACGCATCAGCCGGGCGCAGGCCGCCGCCGCGCCGACGGCACCAAGCGTCGCCGTGGCATGGAAGCCGAGCGCATAATGACGGAAGCCCATCGCCTGACCGAGACGGATCAGCAGCTCGGTGCCGACGATGAAGGCCTCGAGCAGGGCCCGGCCGGAAATGCCCTGGCGCGGCGAGGCGGCTAGGAGGGCCGAGAGCACTGGCGCGCTCGGATGGCAGACGGTCAGCATGCTGACATCGTCATAGTCGAGCACATGGCTCGCCATGCCGAAAAGCAGGGCGGCATCGTCGCTGCGATAGGCGGCATTGCCCCAGAAGGAAGGGATGGAGCTCGCCCTGTCGTCCGGCTCCAGCGAGCCGGCGAGCGCCCGCACGCCGGGTTCCGCCCCGCCGGCAATGGTGACCGCGAGCGTGTCGAGCATGATCCGGCTGGCTTCGGCGAGCTCGCGCTCGCCGATCGCCGCCGTGCTCACGAAGGCTGCGATATCCTGTGCCGCGCTGCGGGGGGGCTGCGTCGCTTCCTGTCTGCTGGCTAGTATCGACATCGCGTCCTCCGAGAGCTTCTGGGGTCAGTAGGAGCGGGGCATGCCCAGCGCGTGCTGGGCGACCTGTGCCAAGATCAGGTTGTTGGAGATCGGCGCGGTGCGGAACAGGCGCGCCTCCTTCCATTTGCGCTCGACATGGTACTCGCTGGCGACACCATAGCCGCCGAAGGTGGTCATGCAGGCCTCGGCCGCCTCCCAGCTCGCCTCGGTCGCGAGGTACTTGGCCATGCTGGTCTCGGTGCCGCAGGGCTTGCCCTGGTCGAACAGCGCGGCCGCCCGGTTGCGCATCAGCTCGGCGGCCTGCACGTTCATGTGCGCCCTGGCGATCGGGAACTGGATGCCCTGGTTCTGGCCGATCGGCCGGTCGAAGACCTGGCGCTCGCTGGCATAGCGCGAGGCCTGCTCGACGAACCATTTGCCGTCGCCGAGGGATTCGCTGCAGACCAGCAGGCGCTCGGAGTTCAGCGAATCCACGAGGTAGTGGAAGCCCTTGCCTTCCTCGCCGATGCGGTCCTCGTCGCTGACCTCGAGATTGTCGATGAAGACCTCGTTGGTGTGGTGGTTCATCATCGTGCGGATCGGCCGGCCCTTCAGCGAGGCCCCGGCCTTGGCGATGTCGACGAGGAAGAGGCTGAGGCCCTCGGTCTTCTTCCTGACCTCTTCGAGCGGCGTGGTGCGCGCGATCAACAGGTACATGTGCGACTGGAAGTAGCGCGAGGTCCAGATCTTCTGGCCGTTGATGACGTAGCCGCCCGGCACCTTCCTGGCGAAGGTCTTGATCTTCAGTGTGTTGGAGCCGGCATCGGGCTCCGTGACGCCGAAGGCCTGCAGGCGTAGGCTGCCATCGGCGATGCGCGGCAGATATCGGCGTTTCTGCGCCTCGCTGCCATGGTTCAGCAGCGAGCCCATCGTGTACATCTGCGCGTGGCAGGCGGCGCCGTTGCCGCCGGAACGGTTGATCTCCTCGAGGATGATGCAGCCTTCCATCACCCCGAGGCCGGAGCCGCCAAATTCCTCGGGAATCAGGGCCGAGAGCCAGCCGGCATCGGTCATCGCCTGGACGAATTCCTCGGGATAGGCGCCGGCTTCGTCGCAGCGCAGCCAGTAGTCGGGGCCGAACCCCTCGCAGAGCTTGCGGACGGCCTCGCGGATCTCCTGCTGCGTGTCGGTGTACTCGAAATCCATGATCGTCCCTGATCCTTCCTGTCCCTGAGAGCGCGGCTCAGCCGATGATCCCGCCCGCGCGCAATTCCGCGATCCGATCCGAAGTGAGCCCGGCGTCCGCCAGAACCTGCGCCGTATCCGCGCCGAGGCCGGGCGGCGGGTTCAGCGCATGGTCGCGGCGGCCATTGATCCTGAGCGGCAGGGCCACCACCTTGTGATCTGGAGCGTTCTCGATCGGCATGCCGGCGATCATGCCGGAAGCCTCGACCTGATCATTCTTCAGCATCTGCGCGACATCGTGCATCTCGCTGCAGGGCGCGCCGGCCCGTCGCAGCCGGTCGATGATCTCGGCCGTCGGCAGTGCCTGGGTCAGCGCAGTGATCGCAGCGCGCAGTACCTCGCGATTGGCGACGCGCTGCGGATTGGTCGCGAAGCGCGGGTCGTCCGCCAGGCCGGGCTGGCCGAGGCCCTGGCAGATGCGGCGGAAGAGGCCGTCATTGCCGGCCGCGATGAAGACCTGCCCGTCCGCCGCATGGAAGAGCTCGTAGGGCGCGGTCATCGCCATGGCCGAGCCCATCTTGCGCGGCAGCTTGCCGGTCGCGAGATAGCTCGCGACGAAGACCGTCATCCAGTTGATGCCGGTATCGAGCAGGCTCGCCTCGATGACCGAGCCGCGCCCGGAACGGGCCCGCTCGACCACGCCCGCGAAAATGCCGAGCGCCGCCCACATCCCCGTTCCGATGTCGATCAGGGAGACGCCGACGCGCACCGGATCGTCACCTTCGCTGCCGGTGACGCTCATCACGCCGGCGAATGCCTGCATCAGTGGATCGTACCCCGGCAGGTTCTTCAGCGGCCCTGTCTGCCCGAAAGCGCTGATCGCGCAGTAGATCAGGCGTGCGTTGACCGCCTTGAGATCGTCGGCGCCGAAGCCCCGGGCCTCGGCGCTGCCCGGTTTCATCGAATGGATGAAGACGTCTGCGCTTGCGGCCAGCTGCCTGAGTAAGGCTACGCCCTCCGGCTTGTCGAGATCGATGCAGACACTGCGCTTGTTGCGGTTCAGCGCGACGAAGGTGGAGGACTGCCCGGCGATTTCGGGAGGACGCCAGTCGCGTGTGTCGTCGCCACGGCCCGGGCGCTCGACCTTGATCACCTCGGCGCCGAAATCGCCTAGCACCTGCGTGCAGAACGGGCCGGCGACGTTCTGCGTCAGGTCGATCACGCGCAATCCGGACAAGACGGTCTCGATCATGGCTCATCCTGATTGTTTCGCATCGCGGGCTTGGGGGGGCGTCGCTTATTTATTCGACGAATAAGATCGGACAGCGCCGAGATCAAGCGAACAATCGCGCAAGCAGGATAATTGTCGAATGATTGTGTCGTGGACTCTGCCGCGCCCTGCTGGCTGCGATGCGACGCTTTCGGCGCAATGACGCAATATGTTCGCGCGTCACGCCTTGCTTTCGGCCTCCGACCGCCTAGAGTCTTGGCGGGGCAGCAAATCATTCGTCGATATGGATCAGCAGCAACATTCAGGAGCAAGGCACGCGGCGCTTGCCGCCGAGTTGACCGAGGAAATCGGCCGGGGGGATTATCCACTCGGCTCCCGCTTTCCGAGCGAGCATGAGTTGCAGGAGCGCTTCGGCGTCGGGCGCCACACAATCCGCGAGGCGCTCAAGGTATTGACCGAGCAGGGCTTGCTCGGCCGGCGACGTAAAACCGGGACCGTAGTGCTCTCGCATCGTCCGGTCTCGCATTATGTGCACAGCATGCGCGACATCCGCAGCCTGTTCGACTTCGCGCAGAACACGACGCTCGACATCCAGCACGAGGGCTTCGTCTCGGTCTCGGGCCAGACTGTCGAGGAATTCGCACAGTTGCCCGACAAGCGCTGGTTCAGGGTTGCCGGGCTGCGCTCGACCCGTCATGACGGCACCGCGCTCTGCTGGTCCGAGGTCGCCGTTCCCGAGCGCTTCGCGCCGAACCGCGACGACGTCCATCGCGGCGACAGGGCTGTCTACGAGATCGTGCTGCAGCAGTTCGGGTTGCGGCTCGACCATGTCGAGCAGTCGATTACGGCGACGACGCTGTCGCCCAAGCTTGCCGCCATCCTGAACGCCCAGCCCCACAGCGCCGCGCTGATGGTGAAGCGCCATTACGTCGCCCACCCCAACACGATCTTCGAGATCTCGCACAATCTCTATCCGGCAGACCGCTATTCGATGCACAGCATCATCCGTCAGCGCGCCTAAACGCCTAGGCGGCGCGCCGGCTCTGCAGGATCAGATCCGCTGCCTTCTCGCCGATCATGATCGTCGGTGCGTTCGTGTTGCCCGTCGTCAGGCTAGGCATGATCGATGCGTCCGCGACCCGTAGGCCGGCAATGCCGCGCAATTTGAGCTGCGGGTCGACCACTGCCATTGCATCGATGCCCATGCGGCAGGTCCCGACGGGGTGATAGATCGAGGCGCCCTCTTGGCGAGCGAAGCTCTCGATATCCGCGTCGCTTACGATATCGCGACCGGGCTTCAGCTCCGAGACATAGCAAGAGGAGAGAGCAGGGGAAGAGAGTATCCGGCGCGCATGACGCAGGCCTGCGCAGGTGACCCTCACATCCTCGGGGTCGGACAGGTAGCCGTAGCGGATCTTCGGCGCCGTACCGGCATCGGACGATGCGATCATCACCGAGCCGCGACTCGCCGGGCGGGCGGCGCAGATTGCGACGGTCATCCCTGGCTCCCGTTCCAGCATGAGTGCCTTTCCAAAGGCGTAGCTTGCGGGCGTGAAGGAGAGCTGGATATCGGGGCTCTGCAGCCCCTCGCGACTGTGGCAGAACACCATCGCGCTGGTCACGCCGAAGGTCAGGGCTCCCCGCCCGGCCAGAGCGAAGATCGCCGCCTCGCGCATCAGCCGCCAGCCGCGGGCAAGCTCGTTGATGGTAGTCATGTCTTTGAGCCGGCAGACAATGCGTACCGCGTAGTGATCCGCGAGATTGGCTCCAACGCCGGGTAGGTCGAGCATCGGCTCGACGCCGACCAAGCGCAGATGTGCCGCCGGCCCGATGCCGCTGAGCTGCAAGATCTGCGGCGAGCCGATGGCTCCGGCGGACAGGATGACTTCATTGCGGGCATTCACGGTGCCCGGCCGGCCGTGGCGGCGAAAGCGCAGCCCGCTGCACCGGCCGTTCTCGATGATCAACCCTTCAACGACAGCCCCGGTCAGTATCCTGACATTGCGAGCTCCGGGGTGGCCAAGAAAGGTCCGGTAGGTCGAGCCGCGCAGGCGCCCGCGACGTGACATCTGAGCGTGGCTCACTCCGTCCTGCCGGGCGCCGTTGACGTCGTCGTTGAAGGGAAAGCCCGCCTCCTGCGCCGCTTCGACAAAGCGATGGGTCAGCGGCAACACGGTTCGGTAAGGCTCGACCGGCATCGGCCCGTCCTGGCCGCGAAAGGCTGGGGCGCCACCGGCCCGATATGTCTCGGAGCGCTTGAAGAGCGGCAATATCTCCTGATAGCTCCAGCCGCGGCAGCCCGCTTGCGCCCAAGCGTCGTAATCTGCCGGATTGCCGCGCACATACAGCATTCCGTTGATCGAACTGCTACCGCCGAGCACTTTGCCACGCGGCGTGTGAATCCGCCGCTCGCACGTACCCAGTTCCGGCTCCGAGGCATACATCCAGTTATGCTTCGGATTATAGAGTTGATGCCCGACGCCGGCCGGGATCTGGATCATCGGATCGCGATCACTGCCGCCCGCTTCTAACAGGATCACGCGCATTCCAGCCTCGGACAGGCGCGCCGCGATCACACAGCCTGCCGACCCTCCTCTACGATGTCGGGATCGCAAATCTGAACTACATGGCGGCCTGGGCATTGAACCGCGATTTCGTACCGTCACGGCTCGCTCGTTCCGCGCATCCGACGCTCGGGCCGTGCCAGTTGTTCAAGACGGCCGATGGCTGGATCTACATCATGGCAAACAAGGAAAAGTTTTTTCCGAGGCTATGCGAGCGCCTGGAGCGCCCTGATCTAGTCCTCGATCCGCGTTTTCAAACGTTTTCGGATCGCCAGAGCCACAGGCAGGTTCTCTCTGATATTTTGGATTCTATTTTTGTGCAGTGTCGCACGGCACAATGGCTGGAGCGACTGGCCGGGGCCGTGCCAGCCGCTCCGGTCGCAAATATGGCCGCCGCCTTGGCCTCCGACTTCACCAACGAGCGAGGCATGATCATGCGGCTCGAGGCGGAAAATGGCGCTAGTCTCTCGGTCATCGGATCTCCATTCGTGACCGGAGAAGCGGTGCCGCAACGCGCCGCCCCGATACTCGGTCGCCATACCGACGCATTGCTGGCCGAAGCCGGCATCACAGCCGACGAGATCGACGATCTGCGATCCCGCGGCATTGCGTTGTAAGCATCGGCGCCATACAGAGAGACGAATCTGAATGGATAATGATGTTATTCTCTCGACGTCGGGTCTTACGAAAGAATTCGCCGGCTTCACAGCAGTCAATGGGGTCGATCTCAGCGTCAAACGCGGCACGATCCA
>NZ_JBSHIO010000007.1:0-334899 GCF_053618995.1 Allobosea sp. NPDC055594 | reverse complement strand
AAGATCGGGATCTCGCCGCGGTTCAGCGCCGCGATCTTGCCGGCGTCCAGGTCGACGCAGATCACCTCATGGCCGAAATCAGCGAAGCACGCCCCCGAAACCAGGCCGACATAGCCCGAGCCAATCATCGTAACGCGCATAAGGCACTCTTACCTTTCGACAGCATCAATTCCAGCGCTTACATACAAAGAGCAATACTGTGCTGTCTACACCGCAGAAAATGGACCCGCCAGCCCTTTCAGACGCAACTTACGCCATCGCACCAACCGGCCCGGAGTTAAATTTTAGCCGTCGTATAAATTCTTTAGATTAGCATCTTTCTTGAAAATATGAGCCATAGTGGCGCTTTGTGAGTTTTTAAACATGGCTATTGCTGAAACCCATACAGCAAACACTCATCAGCGCCCCTGAAGGACGCATATCTGCAACCGTCCTCTCGATTGACGTGACGACTTTTCGCGTGCCGCCACAAAGTGATCGCCAGTTCGGGCGAACTCACCGCGCTTCTCGGCGAGCAGCTTCAGGATGCATCCCATTTTCGCGATGACAGCGCCGATCAGCACATAAGCGACCTGGCCCACCCGGCCGCCTAGCCGACGATGCGCACATTCCGAAAGCGCACCCGGAACTGCTTGCCAGGCTCAGAGCCCTTGTAGATCCCGAACTTGAATCGATACCAAGGCAATGCCGCCTCGTCAGCCGCATAGCCGATCGAGCCGCACCATTCGGTCTCGGTCCCTCGGCCGATCGTCGCCGCCAGGCAGCTGCCATCTCCGGGCACGACCACGATCCTCAGGGCAACGCTCACCCAAACGTCGGCAGGCAAATCGACTTGCGCAACGGATGTCCCTCCCGGCGTCGCCCCGTCTCCACGGGCGATGACCGTACCTTTTCCGGCTTGGCCGCGCTGAATGCGCAGGCCGGCGATCGGTGGCTTGGCCGGGCTCTGCCAGAACTGCGCCACATAAAAGAACTCGTTCGTGACATCGGTGCCGGACGGGATACTAATATCGAACGATACAAGGTATTGCCGGCCATATTGGAACCGCGATCCTCGCTCGGTGAAGGCAAGCTCCGTGCGGTCCTTAGGGGTCGGCCGATCGCTTTTGATGGCGAACTCGATCACCTTTCCTCCCTCCGTCAGAGTGGGAGCCGATCCCGCGCCTTCACATTTGCCTTGAAGGGTCCTGCCAGATTGGAGCCTGAGGTTTCCTCCCGCGCCAATGGTTGCCGCGCAGCGAGCTCCATCGACGATTTGCGCCGGGGCATCGGACAAAGATTGTGCTGCCAGAGGGAAGGCCAGCGCCGGGAGAAGCAGCGCCGCAAGCGTTGGCGACCTCACAGGCTTTGCTCCGCTTCTTCCAAAGCACCGGACCGAAAGATGGAATCACTTTTCGGACGAATTCGATGCTCAAACAAGGAGACCAATCACCAACCCGCATCCGGCAGGACACTCGGCGATCCAGGTCGCGCGCAATCTCTAACGATCTCGAAGATGCCGCTTGCCGTCATCGCAATTGCCACACCCGTAGCCGCGACACCGCACGTATGGGCAGGGTCACTTCTGTGGACAGAACAAGGCAGGGCGCCGGTACGAGCTGGTTGAGCTGCGGAGAGAACCAGCCCGAGCGCGGCGCGTGTTCGCCATTGAATACCTGTCTTTGCGTCCAGATTTCGTCTATCTCCAACTGAAGCTCGACATCCTCGACGCATAAGCGAAACAGGTCGCCCTCCAGACTTGTAGTGCCGGGATAGCATTGGAAGCGGCACGAGACCGGAAAACGACCTTCTCCCTCGACAAGGTCGACAACGGTCCATTCATCCGAGCCGGGTTCCCATAGAATTGTACGCTCATGGACGATCGGGACCTCGATGCCTTCGTAGCCGCTGTCATATCGCCCTTTCAGCACGAGCTTCCCAAGGTCGTTCCCGACATCCGGCGGACCTGGCCTGCCGCGCCGCCAGCTCTTGCGATGCAAGCTTTTGGCGCGTTGTCCTCCAGCCCCCACCGTCACCGTTGAATGTGCCGCACTGCTGCGGAGAAAATAATAGAATGACCCGGCATCCGGATCATATTGGTAGCGCCCCGGATCGATGATGAGGTTCCGGCCGTAAGCTGTGAGCCAGAAGGAAAGGGCGTCTTCGTGTTGGTGCGCCCGGCCATAGGGGCCGCAATCGAATATGCAGTGATGTCCCCGTTCCACATCGAGCAAAACGCCAATTCCGGCGTAAGGATAGACCGTCGACCCCGATGGCAAGCTGCCCCCGGACGAGGCCAGGAACCTGGAGACTCGAGGGCCGTCAATGCTGTCCGAGTCGCCGAACGACGCAAGACTGCCATCAGGTAGTATGAATGCTCGCATGAATGCCTTCATGCGTTCAATCAAAGCTGGGAGCGATTTGCCCCTGGCGTCCCCGGCGTGATCCGCGAGCTGCGCGATCGAGTCGATAATCTCAAGAACGACCCAGTGATAATGCGGAGAAAGCTCATGCTGGGCGCCATCAGGCAAGATCTGTATCTCTATCGAAGTTTCGAGACGCCGCCACGCCATGGCGAGCAACAAGCGACGAAAAGGGAAGCTCGAATCCGTGTAGAGGATAAAGAAGAGCGCCCGAAGCGCGATGAATGACCAATTTGACCAGAGACCTCTCTTGTCAAGCAACCTGAAAGCAAGAAGCGTCTGCTGAAAGACGCTATTCTTGATCAGCGCGATCTCTCTTGATGAGAGTATGCCGCTCGCGCCGCATAGGATCATAAAGCGCCACCAATTTTCCAGGCGCAGGCACACGTTCAGGAGGTTCCCGTAGGTGTACGGCGTCTGCTCCCGAGAAGCTGGGTAGCACTCGATCCAATCAAGAATGAGGTCGATGCTGGCGCGCTGCTGCTCCGGAGCGCTGGCAAGACAGAGAAACCCGAAACGGTTGAGATCGTGCCCCCAGTGCCATGAACCGGGATTATCATCCCATGACGTCCCCGCGGGCAAAGCATGGCCCTCACCATAGAAGGCAAAGAAACTCTTCCGCAGGTCGGTCCCCTCGAAGGATTCCTGGCCAACCATTTCTTCAGGAACGACAGCGGCAGACTGGAATGCAAGGTCAGCCAAGTATCGTGACAAGCGCGGATGATGTTTCAGGTGTTGTATAGTCATTACATCTCGTTAGGCAGGATGAAACATGGACCGCAGTGTCACATCATAGCTCAGATGCGACCACTTGCCCGCAAGAACTGCGATCAAATCGCAGGAGGGCTGCGCCGTCAATGTTCCGCCTCCGGTAGCCATTTGGTGCAGCGAAAGGCGTCGACATGACCTGCTCCCGGCTTCGTTACGGCCGATCGGGTTGCCGTACCTTCTTTTCGACCTCGACGGCGGCTATAGCCCCGTAAGCGCAGGATCGAGACCTATCAAGGCACCCGGTCATCAAGCTGCCTGCCGTATCCTGGGTTGTCACGTGATTACCGTGGCGACTACGGCCTGGCAAAAGCAAGTCTCCATTCTGAACCGCCCACCTCGTAGCCGGATCGTCCAGATCACATACTCTGCTAAGCCGGTCACGCACCCTGCTGCGTGATGAAGCCAAGTCCCGATCACTCAGATATGACGTGGGCTTCAGCGGCGGTTTCGAGCCCATCGAACGTCCTGTATTCCAGGCTGGACGCTACTGCCCCTGCGGATGTTCGATCGGCATGACGCGTCCTGCCGCTGAGATACCGCATTCAATCGCCATCGCGCCAACGCCCAGCAAAGCCTCAGCGCGCCAACCACAGATGTTGACGACGCTCACGAGCGGACAACCGCCACGAATCCAATGAGCCCGTCGACCGCCCATGATTAAACTGCTATTCGTAGCGATACCGCAACCGCAGGCAGAAATTTAGATTTACTTAGAAATACTTTTTTCAAAACCCCGATACCCTAATCATTATTGCCGATCAATTTATACAGATACGAGCGCGATATTCCGAGCTCTTTTGCGGTTTGCTTCTTATTTCCATTGTTGCGGAGCAACGCAGCTGTGGCGAGCTCGGCCTCGACCTGCCCGACCGAGGATTTGAGGGTCGCGGCCTTACGAGCGGTGATCGCAATGCTCTGAGCTGCACTGACTGCGGTTGCCTGAGACGATCGGAAAGCCGATGCTGGCGCGAGCGTTTCTTCGGTAATGCGCCCGTTCTCGGCAAAGACGAACGCCCGTTCGACCTCATGTCGCAACTGCCGGACATTGCCCGGCCAGGGCTGTTCCATCAGATAGGACAGGGCGCTGTCGCTGACGTCCGGGGCGGGCTGGCGGTGGCGGTCCGCGACGTCCTTGACGAAATGCGCCACCAGATCAGGGATGTCGTCGACCCGGCTCCGCAGCGGCGGAATTTCGATCGTGATTGCCGAAATCCGGTAGAACAGGTCGAGACGGAAGCGGCCCGCGGTCACCAGTTCCTGAAGATCGTGATTGGTAGCGGTGACGAGCCTGAAATCGACATGCTGGGGCCGGTCGCTGCCGATGCGCTCGACGATCCGGTCCTGCAGCACGCGCAGGAGCTTGGCCTGCACTTCCATCGGCATGTCGCCGATCTCGTCGAGAAAAATGCTTCCGCCGGCGGCCTGTTCGAACTTGCCCTTGCGGCCCTTCTTGTCCGCGCCGGTGAAGGCGCCAGGCTCGTAGCCGAACAGCTCGGATTCGACCAGCGTCGCGGGCAGTGCGGCCGCGTTGACCATGACGATCGCGGAATCGCGCCTGGCGCTCAGGCGGTGCAGGGCCTGCGCGACCAGCTCCTTGCCCGTACCGCTCTCGCCACGGATCAGGACCGGGATCTCCAGCGGCGCGACCTTGATGATCTCGTCGCGCAGGCGCCGCATCGGCGCGCTGTCGCCGATCAGCATGTCGAGCCCGTAGCTGCGGTTGCGGATCGCGGCGGCTTCGCGCTTGTAGAATTCGACCTCGCGCTCGAGCATGTTGATGCGCCGGCTAAGAGTCTCGACCTGCTCGGGGCCCTTGAACATGACGCGGCCGACCGCCCCAATGACCTCGTCGCCGCGCTTGATCGGCGTGCGCGTGACCACGCGCTCGGCGCCGCGCATGCTCTGGATCTCGCCGACCTCGGCCTTGCCGGTCGCGACGACGCGATCGAGCCGGGTGTTCTCGATGACGTCCTTGACCGGCCTGCCATTGGCCTCACCATGCGAGAGGCCGAAGAAGCCCTCATGCACCGGCGAGATGTAGACCACCCGCGCGGCATCGTCGACGATGGTCATCGCATCGAAAGGGTCGGTCAGCAGGTGGCCGAGGATGTCGTAGGCGAAATCGACCGAGCCGATGAAGTCGAGCACCGCCTGGCTTGGCGCCCGGCTGAACAGCAGCAGGTCGCCAACGGCCACCGGCGTCTGCAGCACGACATAGGAACGCCGGTCGATGGTGAAGGGCTGAAGGCGCCGGACCCGGATTTCCGCCATCCAATCGGCATGGCCTGCCAGGCTCTTGACGCGGATGTCCTCGCCCAGCCCCTGCGCAAACTGAATGGTACCGTGTCGATCCACGACGACGATTCCCTCGACCGTACCGCCCGCGCTCGCCATTCCCGTTCCTTCGTCACAATCCCGGTGCAGTCGAGGACGACACGCCCATCGCCGCGCTGTTGCCAGGGAAGACACCGCCCCTGAAGGCAGGGGCGAAAATCCGGGCGTTCACGCGCCGTCAGTCGCCCCGTCGGGGTGGCACAGAGTTTGCCGTCCCTCCGAATATGAATTCGGAACAGCTCATGACGAATGCGCATCAAAAACACAACGCCGGAAGCTCACCCCTCGATACGCTGCCCC
Source organism: Allobosea sp. NPDC055594 (assembly GCF_053618995.1). Classification (NCBI taxonomy): domain Bacteria; kingdom Pseudomonadati; phylum Pseudomonadota; class Alphaproteobacteria; order Hyphomicrobiales; family Alloboseaceae; genus Allobosea; species Allobosea sp. NPDC055594. Next base: position 329,092 of record NZ_JBSHIO010000007.1, on the reverse strand, counting down.
GCCTGGCGACTGGCAAGGGCTTCGATCTGCTCGAGGGCATAAGAATCCTCGATCTCACCACCTCCGTCGCCGGCCCCTTCGCGACGATGCTGCTCGCCGATATGGGCGCCGAGGTGATGAAGCTCGAGCGCCCCGGCCTGGGTGACGATGCGCGCGCCTGGGGCCCACCCTTCCTGAACGGCGAGTCGCTCTGGTTCCTGAGCGTCAACCGCAACAAGAAGAGCCTGAGCTTCGACCATTCCTCGCTCGAGGGCCGCGCGGTGCTGCACGACCTCGTGCGGCAGAGCGATGTCGTGGTCGTCAACCAGCCACCGCGCGTCGCCAGTAAGCTCGGGCTCGATGCCGCCTCCCTGCAGCAGATCCGGCCGGACCTGATCTATGTCTCGATCACCGGGTTCGGCCTCGCCGGCGAACGGGCCGACTGGACCTGCTATGATCTGATCGCCGAAGGCTATTCTGGCGTGATGGACCTGACCGGCGAAGCCGGCGGCGAGGCGCAGAAGATCGGCACCCCGGCCGCGGACATGCTCGCGGGGCAGGATGCCGCCTTCGCCACCGTGTCGGCGCTGCTGGCACGCGCCCGCACCGGCAAGGGGCGCGTCATCGACATCGCGCTGGTCGACTCGATGACGCGGTTCCTGACCTGCCGGATCGTGCCCTATCTCGGCTCCGGCGAGGTGCCGCGTCGCTCCGGTGGGAAGGACAGCGTCATCGCCATCTACCAGACCTTCGAGACAGCAGACGAGCCGATCACGCTGGGCCTCGGCAATGATGCGATCTGGCGTCGGTTCTGGCAGGCGGTCGGTGAGCCGGCGGTCGCCGAGGATCCGGCCTATGCTTCGAATGCCGATCGCCGGGTACACCGAAGCGAAATCGTGGCGCGGATCCAGGCAGCCCTGATCGCGCATCCCCGCAGCTACTGGCTCGCGGTGCTTCGTGCAGCCCGCATCCCGTCCGGCCCGATCAACCGGATCGACGAGGTCGCCGCCGATCCCGAAATGCGGCGCCGCGGCATGATCTATGCCATCGAAGCCGAGGGTGGGCTCGTTCCCCAGGTCGGAACCGGCATCCGCCTCGACGGCTCCGGCAATGTTCCGCGCAGTGCGCCACCAGCCCTCGGCGAACATACGCGCGAGATTCTCGACGGGTTGCTTGGCTACAACGACGACAGGATTCGGGCGCTCGCGGCCGCCGGTGTCCTCTGAAGGAGAGAGCGATGAACTACGAGACGATTCTGTACGCTGAAGACGGCCCGGTCGGCACCATCACGCTGAACCGCCCGGACGACGGCAACATGTTCAACGCGACGATGTGCCACGAGATCCGCGACTGCATCGAACAGATCCGGCGCGAAACGCGCACCCGCGTCGTCGTCATCACGGGCGCGGGCGACAAGTTTTTCTGCATCGGCGGACGCAAGGACGGCATGGAGGATTCCACACTCTATGCCGGCACGCTGCCGACGCTGGAGATGTACGATGCGATCGACAAGCTGCAGAAGCCGGTGATCGCCAGCGTCAACGGCTATGCCGTCGGCGGCGGCAACGTGCTGCAGGTGGTCTGCGACATCACCATCGCCAAGGAGAGCGCGGTGTTCCGCCAGGTCGGCCCGATGATGGGGTCCTTCGATGCCGGCTACGGCACCTGGTATCTGGAGGACCTGGTCGGCAAGAAGAAGGCCAAGGAGATCTGGTTCCGCAATCCCAAGATCTCGGCGCAGGAAGCGCTGGCGCTCGGGATGATCAACCAGGTCGTTCCCGACGACCAGCTCGCCGCAGCGACGCGCGCAATGGCTCTCGAAATCGCGGATCGCGGACCGTTCGCGCTCGCCGCGATCAAGGGGGCGTTCCATGCACGCCATGGCGGCGTCGCAGGCCTGGCGCGCGTGGCGCACGACCTGCTGCTGCGCTCCTATCTGACGAGCGAGGAGAGCAAGGAACTCTCGAGTTCCTTTGCCGAGCGGCGCAAACCCGATCCGGCCAAGTTCGGGAAGTAAGCGCGATGGCCCCGTTCCTCACCCTTCATCAGCCGCTCAACACCCGGCGCTTCTATGCCGAGGACCTCTGGCAGGAGGACACCTTCTATGGGCTGTTGGCGCGCCATGCCGCCGCCCGGCCGGACGCGATCGCGATCCGCGACGGCCGTCAGCAACTGAGCTGGGCGGCGCTCTGCCACTGGGTCGACGGCGTCGCGGGGGATCTGCGTGCCTATGGGCTGGTGGCAGGCGACCGCGTTTCGATCTGGGCTTCGAACCGGATCGAGGCGATCGTCACCTTCCTCGCCTGCTCGCGCGAAGGCTTCGCCTGCAACCCCTCGCTCCATCGCACCTATACCTGCGAGGAGGTCGGTGGCCTGCTCGACCGGCTGTCGGCACGCTGCCTCGTCACCGAACCGGGCTGGGGCGCCAATCGCGACGAAGCCGATTTCGATGCGACGCTGGCCGCGATCCCTTCTCTCAAGGTCGTCTACACACCGGACAGCTTCCCGGCGCCGGCCCCCTATATGCAGCCCCCCTGCGCGGACCCGGACAAGGTCGTCTATCTCGCTTTCACCTCCGGCACGACCGGGGCGCCGAAATGCGTGATGCATTCCGACAACTCGCTGCTCGCCAATGCCCGCGACATGGTGCGCGACTGGGGGCACGGGCCGAGTACCGTGCTGCTGACGCTCTCGCCACTGTCGCACCACATCGCCTGGGTCGCCGTCGGGCAATGGCTGGTCTCCGGCTGTCGGCTGGTCACCGACGACCCGCCAGCCGGCATGTCGCGGCTCGACTGGATCATCGAGACCGGCGCGACCTATGTCATGGGTGTGCCTACGCACGCCATGGATATCCTTGCCGAGCAGAAGCTGAAGGGCCTGCCGCGACTGGGTGATCTGCAGGTCTTCTACATGGCAGGCGCGCCGATCCCGCCCAGTGTCGCGGCCGCCTTCGTCGCGCAGGGCATCCGCCCGCAGAACGTCTACGGCATGACGGAAAATTCGTCGCACCAGTACACGCATCTGCTCGACGACGCCGAAACGGTGGTTTCGAGCTGCGGCCGCGGCGGCCGGGCCTATCAGGTCAAGCTCTTCGACCCCGCCGACCAGGACCGTCCGGTTGCAGCCGGCGAGATCGGCCATATCGGCGGCAAGGGCGCGGCCCTGATGCTCGGCTATTTCGACAACCAGAGCGCGACCGAAGCCAGCTTCAACAGTGATGGCTGGTTCATGTCCGGCGATCTCGGTGTGATGGACGCCAAGGGCAACCTGCGGATCGAGGGGCGCCTCAAGGATCTGATCATCCGCGGCGGCCACAATATCTACCCGGCCCAGATCGAGGCGCTGGCGCTGCGGCATGCCCAGGTCGCCAAGGCCGCCTGCTTCCCGGTGCCCGACATGCGCCTCGGAGAGCGCGCCTGCATCGCCATCATCGGCGAGGCCGAGCCGGAGGATCTGCTGCTGCATCTCGCCGGCGAAGGCCTCTCGAAATACGACATGCCGGAGTTCTTCGTGCGTGTCGAAACCCTGCCGCTGACGGCCAGCGGCAAGATCCTGAAACGCACGCTGATCGACATGGTGAAGCAGGGGGCGCTGACGCCGGTCGCCGTGCGCTACCAGGCTCGCGAAAAGAGGCTGGCATGAGCGTTCAACTCTCGCAGCAGGGCAATGTCGCGATCCTCATGCTGTCGCGGCCGGAAGCGCTGAACGCGCTCTCCTTCGCCATTCTCGAAGAGATCGGTGCCGCACTCGACAAGGTCGCCGGCATGCCGGTACGGGCGCTGATAATCACCGGCGCGGGCGAAAAGGCCTTCTGCGCCGGCGCCGACATCAAGGAGCTGCGCGGCCGCGACCTGGTTGCCCAGAAGCGTGGTGCCGAACTTGGGCAACGCGTTTTCGCCAAGCTCGACACGCTGCCGGTAGCCTCGATCGCCGCAATCAACGGCTATGCCTTCGGCGGCGGGCTCGAACTGGCGATGGCCTGCACCTTCCGCGTCGCGCTGCGCAGCGCCAAGATGGGCCTGCCGGAGATCAAGCTCGGCCTCGTCCCCGGTTATGGCGGGACGCAGCGCCTGCCGCGCCTGATCGGCCAGGCCCGCGCCCTCGACCTGATCATGACCGGGCGCAGCATCGGGGCGGAGGAGGCCCAGACGATCGGCCTGGTGAACCGGCTGGTCGAGGCTCCGATCCTCGACAGCGCGCTCGCCATGGCCGCCGAGTTCACCGGCTACGGCCTGCCGGCGCTCGGCTTCGCCCGCGAGGCGGTCCAGCGCGCCCTCGACCTGCCGATCTGCGAGGGTCTGAAGGTCGAGGCCGACCTGTCGACGCTCGCCTACCGGACGCAGGATGCCGAGGAAGGCATGGCCGCCTTCTCCGAAAAGCGGAAACCCGCATTCAGGGACGCCTAGCTCACCGGTCGGAGGTCTCTCCGACACAGGCGGCCGGGCGCACCTGCCCGGCCGCGCGCCGCCACCACGCGCCGGATCACGCAGTCAGGAACGCGCAGCCGATGAACGTCTTTCGCCAGCTGGAGCGACGTCGCCGCTGGAGCGAGGAGGAGAGGCTCCTTCTCGACCAGGTCGCGCGGCTTTGCGCGGAGGCGATCGCGCCGAATGCAGCGAAATGCGACCGCGAAGCGGCTTTTCCCTGGGCGAGTATCGAGGCCCTCGACCGGCTCGGGCTCAACGCTCTCTTTGTTCCGGAACGCTATGGCGGGACTGGCGGCTCCTACAGGCTCTATCTCGCCGTGGTCCGACTGATCTCCGAGGCCTGTGCCGCGACCGGGATCATCTATGCGACCAGCTTCCACGGCATGGGGCCGGTGGTCGACCATGGCAGCGAGGCGCAGAAATCGCGCTTTCTGCCGCGGATCGCGCAAGGGAGTCTCGGCGCCCTGGCGATCACCGAACCCGAGGCCGGGTCCGATGCCACCGGCATGCAGACGCGGTTTCGCCCCGATGGCGGCGACATCGTCGTCGATGGCGGCAAGATCTTCATCACCAACGGTGATGTCGCCGACCTCATCCTGCTCTTCGGCAAATGGAGCGAGATCGAGGACCCCCGCAAGGCGATCTCGGTGCTCGTTCTCGAAAAGGGCACTCCGGGCTTCGAGATCCTGCGTCTTGAGGACAAGATGGGCCATCGCGCCTCGTCGACGGCCGAGATCGCCTTCCGCGGCTGCCATGTGCCGCGCGCCAATCTCCTCGGCGAGCCCGGAGACGGTCTGCCGATCCTCCTGGCCTCGCTCAACAAATCGCGCCCCAGCATCGCCGCGCACGCGCTGGGAATCGCTCATGCGGCCTTCAGCGACATGACGGATTACGCCAATCAGCGGCGCCAGTTCGGCAAGCGCCTCGTCGAGTTCCAGGGCAACCAGTTCACGCTGGCCGATCTCGCCACCGACCTCGCCATGGCCGAGCACTGGCTCGACCATCTCGGCGCGCTGGTCGACGAGGGCGAGACCGAATTCGGCGTCGAGGCCTCGATGGCCAAGATGCGCGCTTCCGATCTCGCCATGCGGATCGCCACCGAATGCGTCCAGATGCATGGCGGCTACGGCTACTGCCAAGGGTATCGCGCCGAACGGCTGATGCGCGACGCCAAGATCACCCAGATCTGGGAAGGCACGAACCAGATCCATCGCCAACTCATCGGCAGGAGCTTTGCCAGGACATGACCGGAACCATTCGAACTGTCGGCGTCTGCGGTGCCGGCGGCACCATGGGCGCAGGCATCGCGATCGTCGCCGCCCGCGCCGGCTACAGGACGATTTCCTTCGACCGCTCGGCCGAGGCGCTGGCCCGCGCCCGCAAGCAGACCGAGGCGTTCTTCGCCAAATCCGTCGAAAGGCAGAAACTCTCGGCAGAGGAGCGCGACGCCATTCTCGCCAACATGCAGTCGAGCACGGAGCTCGCCGATCTCGGCGCCTGCGACCTCGTGATCGAGGCTGTCTTCGAGGCGCTGAGCGTCAAGCAGGAGCTGCTTGGCGATCTGGACACGATCTGCCCGCCGCAAACGATCTTCGCCTCGAACACCTCGACCCTGTCGATCACCGAGATCGCCTCCGGCTGCAAGCGCCCCGACAAGGTCGTCGGCATGCATTTCTGCCTGCCGGCGCAGCTGATGAAGCTGATCGAGATGTCGCCGGGCATCTTAACCTCGGACGAGACCATGCAGGCCGCCTGGGACTTCACCGAGCGCTGTGGCCAGATCCCGGTGAAGACGCAGGACAAGCCGGGCTTCATCCTCAACGCACTGCTTGTGCCCTTCAACAACGATGCGATCCGGGCCGTCGAGGCCGGCGTGGCCTCGCCGGCCGATATCGACCGCGCCATCAAGGCCGGTCTCGGCTACCGCATGGGGCCTCTGGAACTGATCGACCTGATTGGGCTCGACACCCAGGTCCGGCTCTCGGAGGCCTTCTATCCGATCACGCTCGATCAGCGCGCCGCCGCCCCGCCGCTGCTGCGGCGCATGACCTCGGCCGGGCTCCTGGGACGCAAGGCCGGCCGCGGCTTCTTCACCTATGACGGCAACGCGATGTTTGGAGCCTGAACCGATGCGCTATGCAATCCAGCAGGCCGGCGAGAGCCGGTCCTTCCCGACAGGCGATGCCTTCCTGACCAACGCCGTGGCGCCCGAAGCCGCCGAGGTGATGATCCATCTCGGCACGGCGCTCCGCGCCGATGATGCCAGGGCTGCGATTCTGGTCGAGCTCGGCGCGGAATGCCTCGGCGTCCACACCGGCGAGACGCTGGGCGGCGAAGGCAGCAATGTCCTCGGCTTCTGCCGCTACCGCAACGGGGCGGACACGCCCTCCGATCTGGTCGAGATCGTCCGTCAGAAGGCGACACCGGAAACTGCGATCGCCGCGGCCAGGGCGGTGTTCGAGAGCGCCGGACTGCAGGTCGCGATCTGCGACGATCAGGCCGGCCGGATCATCGACCGCCTCGTCCGCCCGAAATACAACGCCGCCCTGAGGTTCCTCGACGAGGGGCTGGCGACGCAGCAGGACATGGATCTGACCTGTCGGCTCGGCCTGGGCTATCGCGACGGGCCGATCGAACGCGTCGTGCGTGGCGGGCTGGCGGAGCATTACGACATCAGCAAGGCCCTTTTCGAGATCTATGGAAGCCAGGGCTATGCGCCGGCGCGCCGGGCCACGGTGGCGGCACGGCGCCGGGGCCCGGCTTCGAACGCTTGAACGCGCTTGTCCGGGAAGGACAGGCGCGGCGCAGGCCGGTGTCTGCGCCGCGGTCACATCCCGGGCCGTGTCGTTCTCGCGATCATTCTTGGCCCGCCCGGCGCCCCCGCGACGGCGCCGGCAGCAGGGAGCTTCCCTGAAAAGGGCTTTGCAGGGCGCTGGCATGCGCCTTGCCATACCTGAGCGCCGGTGCAGTCCGATTCACCGGCGGGTTCAAGCACAATAACTCGGCATGGGAGTATTCTATGAAACGCCGCGATTTCCTCTTCACTGTTCCTCTGCTTGCCGCCCTGACGGCGGCGCCCGCCCTTGCACAGGACATCCAGGATCGGACGATCAAATTCGGCTATTTCGTCAACGCCGAGTCGCCGGTCGGCCATGGCGTCCGCAAGTTCGCCGAGATCGTCGCGGCGAAGTCGGGGGGCAAGCTCAAGGTCCGCGAATTCCCCGCCGCGCAGCTCGGCAATGAGAACCAGCAGCAGTCGGCCCTCATCGCCGGGACGCAGGAGATGGCGGCGCCCGGTTCGCCGCAGCTCGTCGGCGCCGTGAAGGAATTCGGGCTTCTCGACTTCCCCTACATCGTCAGCACCCTGCCGCAGGCCGATGCGCTTCTCGACGGCCCGTTCGGCCAGACCCTGCTCAAGACCCTGCCCGCCAAGGGCATCGTCGGCCTGGGCTATTTCGAGAACGGCTTCCGCCATGTGACGAACAGCAAGCGCCCGGTGAAGGGGCTCGCCGACCTCGACGGCCTGAAGATCCGCGTCCAGCTCAACCCGGTCTTCATCGACACCTTCCGGGCCTTCAAGACCAACCCGGTGCCGCTCGGCTTCGGCGAGCTCTACACGGCGCTCGAGACCAAGGCAGTCGATGCGCAGGAGAACCCGCTGCCGAACATCGTCACGACCAAGTTCTACGAGGTACAGAAGTATCTCAGCCTGACCGGTCACGTCTACGGCAACAACATCATCCTGATGAGCAAGAAATTCTGGGACAAGCTCTCTGCTACCGAGCAGAAGATCATCTCGGAAGCGATGACGGAGGCGATTGCCTATCAGCGCAAGATCAGCCGCGAGCAGCTCGCCAAGGGGCTCGACGATCTGAAGGCTGCGGGCATGCAGATCGACGACGTCGCGCAGTCCGAGAAGGACAAGATGCGCGAGATCAGCAAGCCGATCACCGAGAAGTTCATGACCCAGTACGACGCGGAGACCGTGAAGCTCTTCAAGGCGGAGCTCGAGCGTATCCAGAAGCTGTAAGCCGCGGCGTTTTCGACAGGTTGTCCAACCGTTCCTGCACTTCGTCGAGGGCGACGAGGTGCAGGAAGCGGCGGGCTTTTGCGCCTTGTCGCTCGCGCAGCGGGACCGAGAGGGTCACCCATGAGTAGACTGATTGACGCTTACTTCTATTTCCTGAAGTGCCTGATTGCGCTGTTTCTGCTCGGGATGGTCATCCTCGTTTTCGGAAACGTGGCACTTCGTTACCTGTTCAATTCCGGCATCATCGTTTCCGAGGAATTGTCGCGCTGGCTGTTCGTCTGGCTGATTTTCCTCGGATCCTGCGTCGCGATGCGCGAGCACGGCCATCTTGGCGTCGACATGCTGGTGAAGCGGCTGCCGCCGACCGCGAAGCGCGCATGCGTCGCCTTCACCCAGCTCGCCATGCTCTACATCACCTATCTGATTACGATCGGGAGCTGGAAAGAGGTCCTGATCAACTGGGACGTCGTCGCGCCGGCATCGGGCCTGTCGCTCGGCTATTTCTACAGCTCCGGCGTCGTCTTCGGCGTAACCACCGGCCTCGTGCTGGCGACCGATCTCTACCGGACCCTGAGCGGTGCGATCCCCGACGACCGGCTTGGCCTGGTCAGGGAGAGCGAGGAGATCGAGACACTGCATTCTGTACCGGCAGAAGGCAACGACCGGCACCCGGGCACACCGCAAAGAGCTGGGAGCTAGTCGCATGACGGTATTGGTCTTCACCGGGTCGCTGCTGGGGAGCATGGCTCTCGGCATGCCGATCGCCTATGCCCTGCTCGTCTGCGGCGTGGCGCTGATGGTCTATATGGACATCTTCGATGCCCAGATCATTACGCAGAACCTGATCAACGGCGCCGATTCCTTCCCATTGATGGCGGTGCCCTTCTTCATGCTCGCCGGCGAGATCATGAACGCCGGCGGGCTGGCGAAGCGCATCGTCGCCTTCGCGCTGACGCTGGTCGGCCATATCAAGGGCGGCCTCGGTTACGTCACCATCCTGACCTCCTGCATGCTGGCCTCGCTATCGGGCTCGGCGGTGGCTGACGCGGCGGCGCTCGGCGCCCTGCTCGTGCCGATGATGGTGCAGGCCGGGCACGACAAGGCGCGGGCCGCGGGCCTGGTTTCGGCCGGCGCCGTCATCGCGCCGGTGCTGCCGCCTTCGATCGGATTCGTGATCTTCGGCGTGGCAGGCGGCGTCTCGATCTCGAAGCTGTTCCTCGCCGGCATCGTCCCCGGCATCCTGATGGGCGTCAGCCTGTGCGTCGCCTGGTGGCTCTATGCCCGCCGGGAGGACACCAACCGCCTCGCCAAGCGCTCCACCAAGGAGGTCATGGTCGCCTTCAAGGACGGTTTCTGGGCCCTGATGCTGCCGTTCATCATCATCTTCGGCCTGCGCTTCGGCATGTTCACCCCGACCGAGGCGGCTGTCGTCGTGGCGGTCTATTCGCTGTTCGTGGCGACGGTGGTGTATGGCGAACTGAAGCTCTCCGACCTGCCGGCGCTCTTCGTCCGCTCGGCGATGACGACCGCAGTGGTGATGCTGCTGGTGGCCGCGGCGCTGGTCTCGTCCTGGCTGATCACGGTTTCGGAGATCTCGACCCAGATCATCGACCTGGTCGAGCCGCTGATCGACCATCCGACCCTGCTGCTGCTCGCGATGATGCTGCTGGTGGTGATCGTCGGCACGGCGCTGGACATGACCCCGACGATCCTGATCCTGACGCCGGTACTGATGCCGATCGTCAAGCAGGCCGGCATCGACCCGGTCTATTTCGGCGTGCTCTTCATCATGAACTGCGCCATCGGCCTAATCACGCCACCGGTCGGAACCGTGCTCAACGTGGTCTGCGGCGTCTCCAACATCACCATGGAGCAGGTGGTGAAGGGCGTCTGGCCGTTCATGGTGGCACAACTCATCGTGCTGTTCCTGCTGGTGCTGTTCCCGATCCTGGTGACGGGGCCGGCGCGCTGGCTCGGCGGCTACTGACCGGGCCCGGGAGAGGAAGCGCACTGGCGCTGCACCTCCCCCTTGGTAGTCTCGGGAACGCGGGACACAAAAAAGGAGCGCGCCGGTCGCGGCGCGCTCCTTTCTCTTTGGTCGAGGCGGTTCAGGCGATGCGTTCGAACGCCATCGCGACGCCCTGCCCGACGCCCACGCACATGGTGGCGAGGCCGTAGCGCCCCTGGCGGTGCTCGAGCTCGCGCACGATATCCATGGCGATGCGGGTGCCGGACATGCCGAGCGGATGGCCGAGCGCGATGCCGCCGCCATGCGGATTGACGTGCGGCGCATCGTCGGCGAGCCCGAGCTGCCGCAGGCAGGCCAGCACCTGGCTGGCGAAGGCCTCGTTGATCTCGACGGCGTCAAAGGCGCCGATCCCGAGCCCGGTCCGGTCCATCAACTTGCGCACCGCCGGCACCGGGCCGATGCCCATGATCCGCGGCGGGACGCCGGCAGAAGCAGCGCCGAGGATGCGGGCACGCGCGACCAGACCGTATTTCTCGACCGCGGCCCCGGAGGCCAGGATCATCGCCGCCGCCCCGTCATTGACGCCGGAAGCGTTGCCGGCCGTCACCGAGCCGCCCGGACGAACCACCGGCTTCAGCTTCGCCAGCGCCTCGATGGTGGTCTCGCGCAGGTGTTCGTCGAGGGCGAACGCCGTTTCCTGGCCTTTCGCCGCTGGCACCGAAACAGAGACGATATGGGTGGCGAGCATGCCGTTCGCCTGGGCGATTGCCGCCCGCTGCTGTGAACGCAGGGCGAAGGCGTCCTGGTCCTCGCGCGTGATCCCGAACTCGTCGGCGACATTCTCGGCGGTCTCCGGCATGGAATCGACACCGTACTGCGCCTTCATCAGCGGGTTGATGAAGCGCCAGCCAATGGTCGTGTCCTGCAATTGGGCGCTGCGCTGGAAGGCCTGTTCACTCTTGCCCATCACGAAGGGGGCGCGGCTCATCGATTCGACGCCGCCGGCGATGACGAGATCCATCTCTCCGGCCCGGATGGCACGGGCGGCGATACCGACCGCATCGAGGCCGGAAGCGCAGAGCCGGTTGACCGTGACCGCCGCCTGATGCTCGGGCAGGCCGGCGAGCAGCGCCGCCATGCGCGCCACGTTGCGATTATCCTCGCCGGCCTGGTTGGCGCAGCCGAACACGACTTCGTCGACCGCCTCCCGAATGCCGGGCTGACGCTCGAGCAGCACCTTTAGCGGCACGGCGGCGAGATCGTCGGCCCTCACCCGCGAGAGCGCGCCGCCATAGCGCCCGATCGGCGTGCGCACGGCGTCGCAGACAAAAACATCAGCCATCATGGTCTCCTGAAGGAATCGTGGACGTCTCGCGCCAGGCTCGCGCCGCGGGCCTGGCGAAGCCCGGCACCTGCCGGGTTGCGCTCAGAGGCCGAGGGTCCCGCCACCATCGACGACCAACTCGGCCATCGTGATGTGGCGGGCTTCGTCGGAGAGCAGGAAGGCGACCGAATTGGCCACGTCCTCCGGCGTCGCGACGCGGTTCAGCGGGATGCCGAGGCGGAAGCTGGCGGCGCTGCCGTCCAGCACCTCGGAGCCGAAGGCCATCGCCCCGGCCATTCGGCGCACCATGGCGGTGTCGGTAGAGCCCGGCGCCACGGTATTGACCCGGATGCCGTTGCGCGCGAGCTCGAGGCCGAACACCCGCATCATCTGGCTGAGGGCCGCCTTGGAGGCGCAGTAGGCACCCTGAGCCATCCGCGGCATGCGGCCGGATGTCGAGGAGATCGAGACGATCGAGCCCTTCCCGGCGCTCAGCATGCGGCGTGCCACCCACTGGGTCATCAGGAAGCTGCCGCGGACATTGACTGCGAAAGTCGTGTCGAACTCGTCGAGCGAGACATCGACCAGCTTGCGGATGTGCTGCACGCCGGCGACGTTCACCAGCCCGTCGATCGCGGCGAGATCGCCGAGTTCGCGGTCGAGCCTGTCCTGCAGATCCGGAGCGCCGAGGTCCGCCATGATGCGCCTGACCCGCTCGGGAGCGCTGCCCGCATCGGCCGGAAAGGCGCGGTCGATCAGAACCAGGCTCGCGCCGCCGCGATGGAGCCTGCGCCAGACGGCTTCGCCGATGCCGCCTGCGGCGCCGGTGACGATGTATTCTCCGGAAATCTTCTGTTCGGTCACGAGACCACCCTGTGGTTGGGCATGGCGATGCCGGATAACGGCGCGAGAAAGCGGGCCGGCCCGCGCCGGAGCCAGGAGCGATACGGTAGGAGCGGAGGTGCTAGGAGGCCGCTGTAGCGGCATGCATCCGGTCGAGCAGGCGCAGCATGCCGTCGAGACCTGCGAAATAGGAATCGATTCCGAAGCCGCAGACATAGCCCTTGGCCGCAGCCGCGGTAACGGTGTTGAGGCCGCCGGTGATCGAGGCCTTGGTGATGTGGAGCTCGACATAGGGCAGGGGCACGGCCATGAGGCAGTCGCGCAGCGCGAAGCCGCAATACTGGAACCCAGCCGGATTCATCATCAGCCCATCGAAGCCCTCGCCGGTTGCCCGATAGATCCGGTCGATCGCCTCGCCTTCGTGGTTGGTGTAGAAAATCTCGAGCTCGACGCCGATGTCGCGGCAATGCGCCTGGAGCGCCGCATCGAGTTCCTGCGCCGTGGTCGTGCCGTAGACTTCCGGCTGGCGCTTGCCGAGATAGCACATATTGGCGCCCTGGATGAGCAGGAGCTTTCTCTTCACGGTCCGCAGCATGTTCTCTTCCATCGCAAGGTAAGGCAGTAGCGGGCCGATCGGATCAACCGGCCCGATGTCCTGCGCAGCCCCGCCGCTATGCGGCGTTTCGGCGTACGCGAAAAGCACCGCAACCATCGTGCCAGCGAGCCCGTGGCGCGGGAATGCCAGCGGGCAAGCGGCGCACTGCCCAGCGCCGCGCTTTGCCTGTATCCGCAAAGGACACGGATGCGGCGAATGTCGTCAGCGAGGACATGTCGACCGGGATTTCGATGGTCCGGGCCGCATCAATCATCGACTGGCGGGCCGGCATGGTCCTTGCCCTGTTGCCGGCCATGCAGGCGGGGCCTGTGACGGCCTGCCGGGCCAAGGCCCGCCGGCAGCAGCTCTTCCCGCACGATGCGGCAACAGGCCAGGAGGTTGTTTTGAAAGCGGTAGTGGTAAGCAGGAACGCGCCGTTCGAGGAGATCGAGATCGGCCAGTTGCCGGATCCGGTGCCAGGGCCGGGCGAAGTCGTGGTCGATGTCGCCGCCGCCGAAGCGAACTATCCCGATATCCTGGCGATCGAGGGGCGCTATCAGATCAAGCCGCCACTGCCGTTCTCACCCGGAAAATCGGCTGCCGGTCGCATTTCCGCCGTCGGCGAAGGCGTCAGCACCTTCAAGACCGGCGACTTCGTCTCCGTGCAGGTCGAGTACGGCGCCTATGCCGAGAAGCTGCGGGTTGCCGCCGCTCACTGCTTCCACGCCCCCGCTGGCATCCCGGCCGAGAAGGCGGCGGCGCTCGGGCTAGTCTACCAGACCGCCTGGTTCGCCCTGAAGGATCGCGCCTCCTTCAAGCCGGGCGAGATCGTGCTCGTGCTCGGCGCCTCGGGGGGTGTCGGCGTCGCAAGCGTGCAGCTCGCCAAGGCGCTCGGCGCAAGGATGGTGATCGCCGGGGTTCTCGGTGCCGAGAATGCGAAGGTCGCGCGCGAAGCCGGCGCCGACCATGTCATCGAGCTAGGTGATCCGGAGCTGCGCGAGAGCCTGCGCCGCCAGGTCGGCGAATTCACTAGCGGACATGGCGTCGACGTGGTGATCGACCCCGTCGGCGGCGACGCCAATGCCGCCGCGCTGCGCGCCATGGCCTGGTGCGGCCGCCTCGTGGTGATCGGCTTCGCCAGCGGCACTATCCCGGCGATCAAGGCCAACTACCTGCTGGTCAAGAACATCGCGGTCAGCGGCCTGCAATGGTCGGATTATCGCGACCGCACACCGGAGCGCATGCAGGAGGCCCAGCGCGAGATCTTCGCGCTCTATGTCGGCGGCAAGATCGATCCGATGATCAGCCGGGTTCTGCCGCTGGCCGAGTTCAAGGAGGCGCTGCGTTCGCTGCGCGACGGCAAGGCCCAGGGCAAGATCATTCTCTCGGTCCGGCCGTCGTGAGCGCGCTCAAGCAAACCAGCGTGGTCGGGGTCGTCGGTGCCGGCGCGATGGGCGCCGGCATCGCCCAGATCGCCGCCTCCGCCGGCCACCGGGTCCTGCTGCTCGACAACGCTGCCGACGCCGCGGAGCGGGCGCGCAATCGCATCGGCGACGACCTCGCCCGCCTGGTCGACAGAAAGCGCCTCTCCGAAGCCTCCCGCTCGGCCTGCCTGGCGAACATCGTGCCGGTCAGCGAGCTTTCCGAATTCGCGGCAGCCGGGCTGGTGGTCGAGGCGATCATCGAGGACCTCGCGGCAAAGCAGGCACTGTTTCGCAGCCTCGAGATGATCGTCGGCGAGGACACGATCCTGGCGACGAACACATCGTCGATCTCTGTGACCGCCATCGCCGCCGGGCTGGCAAGGCCTTCGCGCGTCGCCGGTTTCCATTTCTTCAATCCGGCCCCGATCATGAAGCTGGTCGAGGTGGTACGGGCGGCCCAGTCCGACCCTGCGGTGATCGCAACCCTCGTCGCCACTGCGACGCTCTGGGGCAAGGTTGCCATCGTCGCGCGGTCGACGCCCGGCTTCGTCGTCAACCGCGTCGCTCGCCCCTATTACGGCGAGGCGCTGCGGCTGCTCGAGGAGGAGGCCACGACGCCTGCCGCGGTCGACGCCATCCTCACCCAGGGCGGCGGCTTCCGGATGGGGCCCTGCGCCCTGATGGACCTGATCGGCCATGACGTGAACTATGCGGTGACGCGTTCGGTCTTCGAGGCCTTCTCCTATGACCCGCGCTATCGCCCCTCGACGCTTCAGAAGGAAATGGTCGAGGCCGGCTGGCTCGGGCGCAAGAGCGGCAAGGGCTTCTTCGACTATGGCGCAGCGCCTGCTCCAGCAGCCGCAGCCGCAGTCGGCGGAGAGGGCGCCAAGTCGCTGCCGGTCCTCGACGGGGCGTCGTTTTCCTGTGCCGGCGTGCTGATCGCGCGCAGCGACGGCCGTAGCGCGGCTGACCGTGCGCTCGCCGAGGGGCGCCCGGTCGCCCTCTACGACGTGACCTCCGATCCTCGGGCGAGCCTGGTCGCGCTCGCGCTTTCGCCCGATGTCCCGGAAGCGGCCCGCGCCGCGATCGGCGCTTTCATCGGCGGCGGCGTGCGTCAGATCAGCCTCATCGCGGATCGGCCGGGCATGATCGTGCTGCGGACGGTCGCCATGCTGGCCAACGAGGCCTTCGAGGCCGCACTGGTCGGCGTCGCCTCGCTCGAGGAGATCGATGCGGCAATGGTCAACGGGGCGAACTATCCGATCGGCCCCGCCGCCTGGGCGCGAAGGATCGGTCTCGGCTCGATCCTGGCGGCGCTCGACGCGATCGAGGCGGCGACCGGCGACCCGCGCTATCGCGCTTCGCTCGGCCTGCGGCTGGCGGTGGCGCACCAGCAGCTCCTCGCGCGCGCCGCAGCCTAGGCGAAGAACGCCTTCCCATCGAGGGACGCGCGCCACCGCGTGCCCGCCCTCCTTCAAGCAAGGAAAGCCAGAGTTTCATGCCGCTCGATCCAAGCCGCTTTCTGGGCCGCCGCTATCCGGACAGAGAATTCTCCTACACCGAGCGCGACACGATGCTCTACGCGCTGAGCGTCGGCATGGCGCAGGATCCGACCGACCGGCGCGAACTCGCCTTCGTCTGCGGGCCGGAGCCGCGGGTCCTGCCCTCCCAGGCGACGGTGATCGCCTGGGACTACAGCTTCATCGAAGGCAGCGGCATCGACGAGGTGATGATCCTGCACGGCGCCCAATCGGTCGAGATCCACAACCCGTTGCCGCCGGCCGCGACGATTGTCTCGGAGTTTCGCATAAGCGATCTGTTCGACAAGGGGCCGGGCAAGGGCGCGGTGATCGTCGCCGAAATCAGGATCCGCGAAAAACATTCCGGCACGCCGCTCTGCACCAATCTCTGGACCTCCTACGCCCGCGGCGAAGGTGGCTTCGGCGGCGAAAAGGGCCCGAGCGCGCCGAAGGCGAATTATCCGGATCGCCCCCCCGACGCGATGATCGACACCCCGACCAACCGGAACCAGCCGCTGTTCTACCGGCTGCTCGGTGACGTCAATCCGCATCACTTCGACCCGGATTTCGCCAAGGCAGCCGGGTTTGAGCGCCCGATCCTGCACGGCAATTGCACCTTCGGCATCGCCTGCCGGTCCGTGGTGATCGCCACCTGCGACTACCGGCCGGAAAGATTGAGCCGGATCAGCTGCCAGTTCAGTGCTCCCGGCCTGCCGGGCGACACCGTCCGGACAGAAATCTGGCGCGAGGGCGGGAATGTGATCTTCCGGGCCTTCTCGCTGGAGAGCGGCGCCGAACTCATCGGCAACGGCCTCGCCAGCATCGGCGACGCAGCCGCCTGAGCAGGCTTCGTCGCCATCCGTCCATCCCATAACCCATCCGAGCGGGCGCAGCGCTGGAGCGCCCTGCCCGTCATGAAACAGGAGCATATCGTGTCGAAAGTGGCGCTCGTCACAGGCGGGACCCGCGGGATTGGCGCTGCCATCGCGCGTGGCCTGAAGGAAGCCGGCTACACCGTGGCGGCAAGTTTCGTCGGCAATACCGCAGCGGCCGAGGAGTTCCGCGAGGAGACCGGAATCCCGGTGTTCCGCTGGGATGTCGGCAGCTCCGAGGAATGCCGTCGCGGCGTTGACGAGGTGACGCAGGCGCTCGGGCCGATCGAGGTCCTGGTCAACAATGCCGGCATCACCCGCGACCGTGCCTTCCGTAAGATGTCCGACGAGGACTGGCATGTGGTGATGAACACCAACCTGCACTCGGCGTTCTACATGACACGAGCGGTCATCGAGGGGATGCGCGAGCGGCACTATGGCCGGATCATCAACATCTCCTCGATCAACGGCCAGCGGGGTCGCTACGGGCAGGTCAACTACTCGACGGCGAAGGCCGCCCTCTACGGCCTGACCAAGGCGCTCGCCATGGAATATGCCCGCCGCGGCATCACTGTGAACGCCATTGCTCCCGGCCATATCGACACCGAGATCGTCCGGTCCTCCAGCCCGGAACTGGTCGCGAGCCTGCTCGCCGAGATCCCGGTCGGCCGCCTCGGCACGCCGGAGGACATCGCCCGCTGCGTCTGCTTCCTGGCATCCGAGCAAGCCGATTTCCTTACGGGATCGACGATCACCGCCAATGGCGGAACCTATCTGATCTGACCTGCCGCGGGATCCGGGGCTCCGGCCGGCGGACGGCCGGCGGTGGAAGAAGGAACGAGACATGCTGCTCGATGGAAAAACCGCGGTCGTGACCGGCTGCGGCGGCGGACTCGGCCTGGCCATCGCCAGGACGCTGGCGAGCCATGGCGCCCGTATCGTCGCCATGGACCGCAGCCCTGAGCGCGCGGACGAGGCCGCCAGGGAGCTGCTGGCGAGCACGGAGCGCCAAGCCATCGCGATCGCTGTCGACGTCTCCTCGGCAGCGGCGGTCGCCGAGGCGTTCGCAAAGCTGGACCGGCATCAGGCCCGGATCGATATCCTGGTCAATTGCGCCGGCATTCGCGAGGTCTCCAGGATCTACGATCTCGACCCCGCCGAGTGGGAGCGCGTCATCGCCGTCAATCTGAGCGGGCCGTTCTACGTCACGCGCGAAGCCGCGCTGAGAATGCGCGAGACCGGCGGCGGATCGATCGTCAATGTCGCATCCGTCGCCGGCATCATGGGCCTGACGCATCGGCCGGCCTATACGGCGAGCAAGCATGGGCTGGTCGGCCTGACCCGGAACCTGGCGCGCGATCTGGCGGGCGACGGCATCCGCGTCAACGCCGTCGCGCCGGGCACCATCCGCACGCCGATGACCGAAGGCTTTTTCGACGATGAAGGCTTCCGCAACGGGCTCCGGGAAGTCGTGCCGCTCGGCGACAAGGGAAGCTCCGACGATGTCGCCAACGCCGTGCTCTTCCTGGCATCGCCGCTCGCCGGCTTCGTCAACGGCGTCGTCCTGCCGGTCGATGGCGGCTGGAGCGCCGAAAAGGCCTACACCATTGGCGGCGGAGGCAATGGATATACTGCCGCGGCGGCAAGGACGTCCTGAACGGGTAGCGTCGAGGAAACGCAAGGACCAGTTCGAAACAGCCAAGCGATGATTGACGCGGGCTGCACGCGCAGCCCGCGCATCGGAGCGCGAAACGACTCAGGCAGCACAGGCAGCCGGGCCACCGCCGGCCATCGCACGTTCACGTGGCATGGCGAGGACGTGACTGCGCACGGTCTGCGGGGCGAAGGACAGCGCCAGCTCGGCGGCCTCGAGCAGCTTGGCGAGGTCGATGCCCGTATCCACGCCCATGCGCTCGAACAGATAGACCAGATCCTCGCTGGCGATGTTGCCGGTCGCGCCCGGTGCGAAGGGACAGCCGCCGAGACCGCCGGCCGCGCCGTCGAACGAGCGGATTCCGGCCTGATAGGCAGCCAGCACATTGGCGATGCCGAAACCGGCCGTATCGTGGCCGTGGAACGACCAGCGCATGGACGGATAGGCGGCCAGGCAACGCTGCGCCATCCGGCCGACATGGTCGGGCAGCGCCATGCCGGTCGTGTCGGCCAGCGTCAGCTCGATGTCGGCGCGGATTTTTGCGATCTCACCGATGGTCGCGAACACCGCATCCTCGTCCATCGTACCCTCGAAGGGGCAGTGGAAGCTTGTCGCCAGGCCGACGCGGACGGTCAGGTGGTTGTCGGGGTCGACCTCCGCCAGGGTCGCCTTGAGATCCTCGATCGAGGCGGCGGTCGGGCGGCGCACATTGCTCATATTGTGCGCGTTCGACATCGAGATCACGAAGATCAGCTCATCGATGCCGGCCGCGATCGCGCGACGCGCACCCTTGCCGTTCGGCACGAGCGCCACCTTGTGAAGGCCCGGCAACGGCCCGAGCCGGGCGACGACCTCGTCCATATCGGCCATTTGCGGAATCGCCTTCGGGCTGACGAAGGAGCCGATCTCCATCCGCTTCACGCCGGCCGCCACGAGGGCGTGGATCAGCTCCAGCTTCGAATCAGTCGGCACGAACGCCGCGATGTTCTGAAGCCCGTCGCGCGGTGCGACTTCGACGATTTCGACGCTGGCCATCACTAGTCCTCCCATGGCGGCGTCGCATTCCCGCGCCGCCTTCATCCTGAGGACTTAGCGAGCTGCGTCGCGGGCGACCATTATCGATTGGGAAGCGAGCCCTTCGTGGCAGGCAAATGCAGGGGCACCGCATCGGGGCCGCGCAGATGGTTGAGAAGCAGCCTGGCGGCGGCAGTGAGCTTGGGCTCGTCGCGCGTGCAGATCATCAGCCGGCGCAGCGCCCAGGAATCGGAGAACGGCACGGCCACGATCCTGTCCTTGGCACAGTAGATGCGCGCAATGCCGGCGGGCACGATCGTGATCCCGAAGCCGTATTCGACCATCTGCACGGCTGCGGTGAAAGTGACGACCTCGATCCGGAAGGAGATGTCGACGCCTGCTTGCGCAGCCGAGTTGGCGAGCAGCACCTGCAGCGAAGAGCCGGTTTCCAGGCTGATGAAATCATAGCCGGTGATCTCCGGCAGCGTCAGCGATGCACGCTCTGCCAGCGGGTGAGAATGGGGCATCAGCGCCACCAGCGCGTCCCGCTTGTACTCGTAGATCTCCAGCCCTTCGGGCAATTGGCTATGTTCGGCGAAGATGCCGATGTCGCCGAGCCCGTCCTGCATGGACTGGACCACGTTCGGGCTGGTCTCCTCGCGCAGCAGGATCTTGATCTTCGGATAAGCTGTCCGGAAGGCCGCGAGCTCCTGCGGCAGATGCTGCACGACCGCGGACTGATGCGCATGGAGCCGGGCCTGCCCCTCTTCGCCCTTGCTGAAGACGCTGAGTTCCGCCGCCATCCGGTTCACGTCGTCGAACAGGCCAGCGGTGTGCCTGGCCAGCGCGTCCCCGGCGGGAGTCGCGGTCATGCCGCGCGCGTGCCGGTAGAACAGGGGGGTGCCGATCTCGAGCTCGAGATCCTGGATGCGCTTGCTGATGGCGGAGGGGGCGATGTGCTCGCGTTCCGCCGCCTTGGTCATGTTCCCTTGCCGGTAAACGGCCAGAAACATACGCAAGGTGGTCAGATCCGGCCGGAAATTCATACCTCGTCCCGTTCCTCGATATGTGTGTTCACGGATCGAGAACGCGGGCGTTCCGATTCACGACTATTCGCCGGCCCGGCTTCGAGTAGGCTCTCCGTCCAACACCGCAGCCAATGGCGGTGAGCGAACATAAATCGGCACCGGCAGCAAGCGGTAGCCGTATCGGGTTGGATGACGTCTACAAGGAATTCAAATGCTTTCCGTCGATACGAGCGCGCTCGCTTATGTGGGCGAGGATCTTTCACGCGCCGAATGCGTCATGGCGACCCGGTCCGGCGACCTTTTCATGCCCGACAAGCGCGGCGGCATCGCGGTCATACGCAGCGACGGCAGGACCGAATTGATCCGTGCGAAGAACGGGCCGAACGGGTTTCTGCCCAACGGCTTCGCGCTGATGCCCGACCGCAGCTTCCTGATCGCCGATCTCGGGCCGGAAGGCGGCGTCTGGCACATGCGCCCCGATGGCGAGATGTCCCCCAAGCTGCTGGAAATCGACGGCCGCCATATCGAGCCGACGAATTTCGTGGGCACCGACGCCAAGGGCCGCGTCTGGGTCAGCGTTTCGACCAAGCTGATCCCGCGTGAGCACTCGATGAAGAAGGGCCATGCCGACGGCTACATCATCCTCATCGACGAGAAGGGGGCGAGGGTCGTTGCCGATGGGCTCGGGTTCACCAACGAGGCGATCGTCGATCCAACCGGACGCTGGCTCTATGTCAACGAGACGATCGCACGCCGGACCAGCCGCTTCGCCATTTCCGAAGACGGCTCGCTCGGCCCGCGCGAGACCTTCGCCCAGTATGGCGCGGCGAGCTTCCCCGACGGTTTCGCCTTCGATGCCGAAGGCGCGGTCTGGACCGTGACCGTGGTGTCCAACCGGGTCATCCGCACCACGCAGGACGGCGTGCAGCAGGTGATCTTCGAGGACAGCGACGCAAAGGCGATCGACGAGGCCGAGCAGGCCTTCCAGAACGGCACCTATACCCGCGCGCATCTCGACGCGGGCGGACGGCGCCCGGCCGGCAATCTTTCCGGCATCGCTTTCGGTGGCCCCGACCTGAAGACGGTCTATCTCGGCTCGCTCTTCGCGCCCCATCTGGCGAGCTTCCGCTCGCCCATCGCCGGGGCGCCGCCGGTCCACTGGGAATTCTGAGACAACAGCGAACCCCGGCGAACGCGCGCAGATTCGGCTCTCTGCCGGGCCGTGAAGCCCCATCTGCGCCGAGCGCCGGAAGCGAAGGCAACCGATACAAGCCGGGGCGGTCAACGCTACCGAAAAGAGGGAGAAACAGATGACGATCCGGATCGACCGACGCACCTTGATGGGCGGCGCCCTGCTCGGCGGTGCTGGCACCGCGCTCGGCATGCCCAGCATCGCGCGGGCCCAGACCAAGACCCTCAAGATCGCGACGATCGCATTGGTCAACAGCCCCTGGCACAAGGCGCTGAACCGTTTCAAGGAGGTCGTCGAAAGCGAGAGCGGTGGCCGCTACAATGTCAGCGTCTACACCGACGGCCAGCTCGGCGACATCGCCCAGCTTCTGTCGGCGATGCAGCTCGGAACGGTCGATTTTTCCTATTTCGGGCTGTCGTCGATCTCCTTCGTGCGCGGCGGGGAAGCCTTCAACGTGTTCTACGTCCCCTACCTGTTCAAGAACGGGGAGTGGGCGGAGAAGATCATCAACTCCGATGCCGAACTGCAGGGCATGTTCGACAAGATGGCGACGAGCGCCGGGGTGCGCGTCTTCGGCGCCTGGGGGCAGCGCTCATCGCGCGCCATCCAGAGCACGCGCGGGCCGATCATGATGCCGGAGGACGTCAAGGGCCTGCGCCTTCGGATTCCGGCCATCCCCATGCTGCGGGCGATGTTCGACCGCCTCGGCGCCCAGTCGACGCCGCTCGGCATGCTGGAGATCTACAGCGCGCTTTCGCGCGGCACGGTCGACGGCCAGGACAACGGCTTCGACCTCGCGATTCCGCCGCGCTTCCACGAGGCCGCGAAGTTCTGGTCGGCCACGGACCATGTCAACGAGCTCGTCGGCTTCTTCGGCTCCGAGCGGCTGTGGAAGGGCCTGAACGAGGCTGATCGCGAACTCTTCCGCAAGGCCTCCCGCGAGGCCGGCATGGTCACCACCCAGCTGACCAAGCAGCTCGACACGGATGCGATCGAAATCCTGAAGAAGGCCGGCTGCACCTATGTCGTTCCCGACATCGCCGCCTTCCGCAAGGCGGTCGCCGGCGTCGAGGACGATCTCGAGGGCAAGATGTGGCCGAAGGGCTTCGTCGCGCGGCTGCGCAAGCTGCAGGAGGCCTGATGGCCCTCTCGGACGCCGATGCACGGGCGCGGGCGGAGGTGCCCGCGCGCCCGGAGGGTGTGCGCATGCTGACCGTTCCGGTCCACATCCTCGAGACCCTGGTCAAGATCCTGGTCGTCCTGGCCCTGACGGTGGTGCTCGCCTTCACCGTCGGCCAGGTCGCCGACCGTTATGTGCTGAAGACTCAGTTCGACGCACATGACCAGATCGCGCGGATCGGCATGGTCTGGATGGCCTTTCTGGGCTTTGCGCTCGGCGTCCGCAGTCGCGCCAATATCCGGATCGAGGTGATCCAGCATTTCCTGCCGGAAAGTGTCCGGCGCGTCTCCGGCGTGTTCCTGGACGTGGTGATGATGGTAATCGCCATCGCGTTGCTCGTGAACGGCTGGCAATTGCTGGAAGTCGGCTCCTTCCAGGCGATCATGGGCACGCCCTTCTATTACGACGTGATGTACGGGGCGCTCCTCGCCGGGCTCATCCTGCTTGTCATCTTCCTGGCCCTGCGCATCGCGGACACGCTGATGGGCGGCCGTCTCGGCGTAGATGCGGTGACCGATCATGATGATCATCATTAGTACGCTGATCTTTTTCGGCCTGCTCGTCGCGGGGCTCGATGTCGGCTTTGCGATGATCCTCGCCGCCCTCATCGGCATGGTGATGCATGGTGGCATCGATCCGGTGATGGCGCCGTTGACCGTGGTGTCCGGCGTCGACAGCGCGGCGCTGATCACGGTGCCGCTTTTCGTGCTGGCCGGCGAGATCATGAACCGCGGCGGCGTCACCCGCCGCCTGATCGAATGGTCCACGGCCATGGTCGGCCATCTGCGCGGCAGCCTCTCCCAGGTCGCCCTGATGACGAACCTCATCATGGCCGGCATCTCGGGCTCGGCCGTCGCCGATGCGACCGCGACCGGCTCGATCCTGATCCCGTCGATGAAGAAGGAGGGTTACAAGCCCGGCTATGCCGCCGCCGTGATCGCCGCCGGCGCGATGCTGGGCCCGATCCTGCCGCCCTCGATCCCGCTGATCATCTACGCCATCATGGCCAATCTCTCGATCGGCAAGCTGTTCCTCGCCGGTGTCGTGCCGGGGCTGATGCTCTTTGCCGGCTATATGGCGATCTGCGCCTGGGTGGCGCGGCGCGAGGGCTATGCCGCCAAGCCGGCCGCGAGCTGGGCCGAGCGGGCGACGTCCACCCGCGCCTCGATCTGGGCGCTGCTGGTACCGGTCCTGATCATCGTCGGGATCCGCTCGGGCGTGATCACCGAGACGGAAGCCGCCGGGGTGATCTGCGTCTATGCGCTGATCGTCGGCATGGCGATCTATCGCGATCTCAAGGTCCGCAGCCTCGGCGAGGTTTTCCTGGCGGCCGGCAAGACCTCCGCGGTCATCCTGTTCCTGCTCGCCGCGGCAGGACCATTCGCCTGGCTGCTCAACGAGTCGCACATCGCCACGCGCATTTCGCAGGGCATCCTGTCGATCTCGAATGACCCGCTGATCATCCTGCTTATCGTCAACGTGATGCTCTTCGTGGTCGGCATGATCCTGGAGCCGCTGCCGGCCCTGGTCATGTTCGTTCCGACGCTGCTGCCGATCCAGGCCCAGCTCGGCCTCGACCCGATCCAGTTCGCCATGATCGTCGTGCTGAACCTGATGATCGGGATGCTGCACCCGCCGATCGGGCTGCTGCTCTTCGTGACCGGCGCGGTCGGCCGCGTTCCGCTCTGGCCCATCGCTGTCCAGCTCTTGCCCTTCCTTGGCTGGTCGCTGGTCGTTCTGGTCCTGATTTCGATCTTCCCGGGCATCGTCACCTGGCTGCCAAACCTCTCCTTCTAATCCCAAAGAGGCTGTAAATGCCGTTGACCGGCCTACGAATCGTCGATCTCACGCGCGTCATCTCCGGTCCGTTCTGCACGATGCTGCTGGCCGATCTGGGCGCCGACGTCATCAAGATAGAACCGCCCGAGGGCGATCCACTGCGCACGCAGGGCAGCGGCCGCAACGGCCTGAGCTGGTATTACGCATCCTTCAACCGCAACAAGCGCTCGGTCGTCCTCGATCTGAAGACGGAGGAGGGCAAGCGCGGCCTGGAGAAGCTGCTCGCCGATGCCGATGCGGTGATCGATAATTTTCGCCCCGGCGTGATGCAGCGCCTGGGCTTCGGCGAGGAGCGCCTGCAGCAGATCAGGCCGGGCATCATCACCTGCTCGATCACCGGCTTCGGTGCGGATGGTCCATATCGCGATCGGCCGGCCTTCGATTTCATCGCGCAGGCCATGAGCGGCTTCATGAGCGTCAACGGCGGCAAGGATGATCCGCCGCAGCGCAGCGGCCTGCCGATCAGCGATCTGGTCTGCGGCATCTACGGCGCGCTCGGGCTCTGCGCCGCACTGCTCGGCCGCGAGCGCAACGGAGGAGCCGAGCGGGTCGATGTCAGCCTGACGAACTCGATGGTCAGCCTGCTCGCCTATACGGCCTCGCATTACTTCGCGACCGGCGAGGTCCTGCCCAGAACCGGCAACGACCATCCGATCGCCTCGCCCTATGGTCTCTTCAGGACACGCGATGGTCAGATCGCGATCGCGCCCAGCGACAATGTCTTCTTCGGTCGCCTGATGGATGCGCTGGACCTGCCGAAGGTCAAGAACGACCCGGACTTCGCCGATAATTTCCGCCGGGTGGAGCATCGCGGCAGGCTGCGGGAGCTGGTCGAGGAAAAACTGAGCGAGCGCGATTCCACCGACTGGATCGAACGGCTCAATGCCGCCGGTGTCCCATGCGGGCCGATCTACGATCTCAAGGGGGTTTTCTCGGACCCGCAGATCGCATCGCAGAAGATGGCGATCGACGTGCCGACTGCCGCGCATGACACTGTCCGGATGCTGGGCTTCCCCATCAAGCTGAAGGAGCGCGCCTGTCAGGTTCGCCGGCCGCCCCCGCAACTGGGAGAGCACACGGTCGAACTGCTGAATCCTGGTGCGGAGCTGAGGAAACACGCGGCGCGTTCGTGACCGCGCATGGCAAGGATCCGCCGGAAATCGTTGACTGACGGCATCTGGGGAAAATCCCCATGATCGCCTTGTCCTGTTGGGCACCAGGAGCGTGAATGGAAGAGCCGTCGGGAGGCTCTCCGTTCATCTTGCGAATGCTTCCGCCCGTAAGCTCAGAGCGCATCGAAATGACCGACGCCTTGAGCGCCGCGTCGTCCGGAAGGGGCGGAGCGACAGCGCTCGTGGCTGAAATGGATCAGCCACGCGCCGTCATGGCCATCGAAGAATGGGCCGCAGCGATCGGCTGCATGCTCCTGCGATCATCGATGCCGATCAGCCCGGCCACATAGAGGCCGGAAATCCACGCCTGCGCCTTGTACCGCGAGGCATCGAGAAAGCGCGCAAGCCGGCCCTCGAGAAAGCCGGACACCCGTGAAACACGCGAAACGCGCCGCGGGGATCCCGAAACGCGCAGGCGCCCCCAAGCATGCCGAAGTCGTGCTAATTCGCCTTGCCGGCTCGGCCGAGGATATGGTCGGAGATGATGCGCATCTGGATTTCCGACGTCCCTTCGAAGATCTTGGTCAGCCGCGCGTCTCGCCAGTGGCGCTCGACCTGATTGAGGGTCGTGTAGCCTCCGCCACCGAGAATCTGCAGCGCTTCGCTGGTCACGCGTTCCGACATCTCCGAGGCGAAGAGCTTCACCATCGAGGCCTCCTTGTCGCAGCGCTCGCCTTGGTCGATCTTGCTGCAGACTGAATATGTCAGCGCACGCGCCGCCTCGATCTCCGTGGCCATCGTCGCGATCTTGAAGCGGATCGCCTGGAAGGAGGCGATCGTCTGCCCGAACTGGCGACGCTGCTGCGCATAGGCGACCGCATCGTCGAGGCCGGCCTGCGCCAGCCCGATCGAGCGGGCGGCCGTATGAGCGCGCGCGGTTTCGAGACCGGCTGTCGCAAGGTAGAAGCCGCGCCCCTCCTCGCCGATCAGATTGGCCGCCGGAACCCGGCACTTGTCGAAAGCCAGCTCCCAGGTCGACCAGCCGAAATAGCCGATCTTGGGGATCGTATTGCCCGCCACGCCCTCTGGCAGCCGGCCACGGGGCTTCTCGACCATGAAGGCCGAAATCCCCCGATGGGGCGCTTTCGGATCGACGTGCTTTTCCGTACGGGCGAACACCATGATGAAATCGGCGCCGTCGGCAAAAGTGCACCAGTACTTGTTGCCGGAGATTTCCCACTCGTCGCCGACGCGCACCGCCCGGCATGAGATGTTCGCCACATCCGAGCCGGCATCGGGTTCCGAGAGCGAGAAGGCGCCGAGAAATTCGCCCCGCGCCATGCGCGGCAGGTAGACCTTCTTCTGCTCCGGCGTCATGGCCTTGAGCGATCCGATCAACGCATTGCCGCGCGCGATCATCGACGCAACGCTCATCCAGCCCCGGGCCAGTTCCTCGGCGACGAGGCAGTACTCGAACGCACCGAGGCCCAGGCCGCCATACTCCTCAGGAATCAGAATCCCGAAATAGCCGAGTTCCGCCATCTGCTCGATGAGCTCTGCCGGAATCTCCCCCCTGACTGGATCGAGGCGGTCGGCGATCGGGCGAACGACTTCGCGGGTGAAATCGCGTGCCGAACTCTGGATCAGCCTGCGTTCTTCGGACAGTTCGGACATTTTCTGGCGCAACCCCTTACCATGATCCGGTTTCGATCAACCGTTGCCGGCCAGCGCAGCCCTTGCGCCGGCCCGCTCAGAACGTGATGCCGTTGGCGATGAGATCGCGGGCGACGGTCCGTTTCTGGATTTCGCTCGTGCCGTCGGGAATTCTCATCGAGCGCGTGAAGCGGTAGCCCTGCTCGAGCCGCAGCTCGTTGGTCAGCCCCATTCCGCCATGCACCTGCATGCAGCGATCGAAGACTCGGTTGGAACTGTCCGTGCAGTGCTGCTTGACGAGCGACGTCTCGGCGAGCGCGCGCTCGCCGCGCTCGAGCCTGAGCGCGCAGTCGACCAGCATCGTCTCGGCGGCATAGAGGTCGGAGGCACTTTCAGCGAGCAGCATCTGCACGGCCTGGTGCTCTGCGATCGGCCTGCCGAACGTCTTGCGCACTTTGGCATATTCGATCGCCTGAACGAGCGCCCAGCGCGCAAGCCCGATGCAGGTGGCGGACATGCCGAGTCGACCGGTGTTCACCCCCTTGAGCGCCACCTTCAGCCCCTGGTCGACAGCCCCGAGCCGGTAGCGGTCGGGCACGCGCAGTCCGTCGAAGGCCAGGATGCCGATCTCGGCACCCAGATGCCCCATGATCGGAATCGTCGAGACGACGCTGAAGCCTGCCCAGCTCGTATCGACGAAAAATCCGGTTATCCCGCCCTTGCGCTGCGCGAACAGTTCGGGATCGGTGATGGCGAAGACCATCGCATAGTCGGCATAGGGCCCGTTGGTGATCCATTGCTTCGAGCCGGTAATGACCCAGTCATCTCCGTCGCGCACGGCGCGCGTCTTGATGCTGAACACGTCCGAACCGGCATCGGGCTCCGACAGGCCGAAGCACAGCGTCTTCTCGCCGGACGCGATCTGCGGGAGATGGCCGGCCCGCACATCGGCGTCGAGGAAGGTCAGCAGCGGCGACAATCCGTTCGTGAAGGGCGACGGAACAACCACCGGATGGATCAGGGTGCGACCAGGCCCGCAATGAGCCGACAGCAGCCAGTTGAGATACACCGACGCAAGGGGGCCGAGCCCGCCGCCGCCGATCTCTTCCGGGCCGAACATAGTGTAGAAGCCGGCCTCGGCCGATTTCATCCGCACGTCGCGCTTGAGGGCCTCGACAGCCGGCGTGAAGCGGCCGGTTTCGTCGAACATGGTCCGCTCGGAGGCAAAGATCGCCTTGTTCGCCGTCTCGATCGGGACGATCTCCTGTTCCACGAAACGGATCAGGCTTTCGCCGATCTGGACGATGTCTTCGGGGAAGGACGACAGGTTCATGTCACTCTTTCTCGAGAACGAATTTCGGAAGCGTCAGATCCGCCGCGACATCGTCGAACTTCACGCGAACCCGATCTCCGATCCTCACGCTGTCGACATCGGCAGTGCTGATATTGGTCAGCATGCGCGGGCCCTCATCGAGGGTGATCATGGCGACCACATAGGGCACGTCGGCCGCGAAGGCCGGGCCGGCGGGCTTGCGCGCGATGGTGTAGGAATAGATCTCGCCGCGCCCCGAGGCATCGGTCCATTCAAGCTCGTCGGAATGGCAGTGCGGGCACAGTTCGCGCGGATAGAAATGGTGCTGGTTGCACGCCTTGCAGCGCGGGATCGACAGCCGATGCTGCTTCGCCGCGCTCCAGAAGGGCTCGCTGCCGGGGTCGATGACCGGTCTGGGCTTTTCGTAGGTGTCCGTCATGGCCGGGCGCTCAGTTGTTCGAGAGGATCACGGTCGCGCCGGATGACAGCGTACCGCCGGTTCCGTGGACGAGCGCGATGGACGGGTCCGCCACTTGACGTGCGCCGGACTGCCCGCGCAGCTGGCGGACGGCTTCCACGAGAAGGAAGATGCCGTACATGCCGGGATGGCAGAACGAGAGCCCGCCGCCATTGGTGTTGAGCGGGAAGGCGCCGCCAGGAGCCGTCCTCTGGCCCGAGACGAACGCTCCGCCCTCGCCAGGCTTGCAGAACCCCAGCGCTTCCAGCGTCATCAGCACCGTGATGGTGAAAGAGTCGTAGCATTCGACCACATCGATCGCGTCATGGCCGATACCGGCCATCTCGAAGGCGCGTTTCGAAGCCATCTCCGCGGCGGTGAGCCGGGCGAGGTCCGGCATCGCACCGATCGACCAATGGGTATGGGCCTCGCCATAGCCGCGCACATGGATCGGCTTCACGCCATGCGCCCTGGCATTCTCCGCCGTCGTCATCACGATGGCGCCGGCTCCGTCGGTGACGAGACAGCAATCGAGCAGTTTCAGCGGATCCGAGATCGGCGTCGATGCCATCACATCGTCGACGGTGATCGGGTCGCGCATCATGGCTGCCGGATTCAGGCTGGCCCAATGGCGCGTCGCGACCGCGATCTCGGCGAGCTGCTCCTCCGTGGTGCCGAACTCGTGCATGTGCCGGCGCGCGGCGAGGGCATAGCCGCCGACCGGCGCCGGAATGCCCCAGATGTTCTCGAACTGCATCGTCAGGATGGACGGGCGCCCGCCCAGCGTTCGGCTGCGCTCGCTCTTCTGCATCGAGCCGTAGACGATGAGCGCGACGTCGCAATAGCCCTTCTCGATCGCCATGGCCGCGTGAGCGACATGCGCCTCGAAGGCAGATCCGCCGATATTGGTCGTGTCCGCGAAGCGCGGATGGATGCCGAGATATTCTCCCAGCGTCAGCGATGGCAGCTGGCCGGGGCCGGGTACGGCCCAGAGGCCGGCAACCAGAAGACCGTCGACATCGCGCATCGGGATGCGCGCATCATCGAGCGCGGCCTTTGCCGCACGGGCCTGAACCTGCAGCACGGACCCGCCGCCGACGACCCGGCCATTTTCCAGGGGGACGTCGCCGACCCCGACAATCACAGCTTCGCGCACGTTCAGCTTCCAGTTTTCGTATCGGGGTGGATGGCGTATCCGGTGAGGATCAGGCGTTCGCCGGCTGTCACGCGCAGCTTGATGCGAAGGCATTCCTGCCCGTCGCGCTCGACATGCTCCTCGGCGGCACCGCTGATCTCGACGGTATCGCCGACGAAGACGGGCCCGACGAAGGTGACCTCGATCTCGCCGGCTTCGTCGAAACGCCCGCCGCTCCACCGGTTCAGCATGTCGGCGACATAGGCCAGCGTCATGAGCCCGTGGGCGATGGTTCGCCCGAACGGGCTCTTCGCCGCATAAACCGGATCGACGTGGATCGGATTGAAGTCACCCGATGCCTGGGCGTATCGGTCGATGGTCGCCTGATCGACCGTGCGAACAAGCGAAAGCGACGCCGCCGTCATTGGTCGGGCCCCCAGATCGAGGTTATGCGCCCGGTTGCGACCAGCGCACCATCGTCTCCATGGGCGCGGAAATCGGACACCACATAGGGTCGGTCCTTGCGCGTGTACTTCTCGACGACCTCGGCCTGGATCGACAGGATCTCGTCGATCCGGACCGCCCGATGGAAGCGGATCGACTGCTTCGCATGAATGCCGCCCGGCGGGCTGCGGCGCGCCGTCAGCAGGTCGATCAGATAGACGGAAGCGATCATCGACGGGACCCGTCGGGGGCCCTCGTTGAAACTGTCGGTCGCCGCCAGAAAGCGATCGACGACATGCGCTTCGATCCGGAAGGCCAGCGGCTGCGGCGGAAAGACGTCGCCGACGCAAACATCCGCATATCGACGATATTCCGCCATCTCTCAGACAGGCATCCAGGGGAACACGTCGCGCGACACCTCCAGCGGCAGGAAGGACGGCCGCAGGGCCGGCAGCATGTGGTCGCGCAGCGTCTCCGGGGTCCAGCCTTCGGAACGGTGCACCGAGCGCGACGGCCTCGGCTGACTCATCAGGAAGATCTCGTTGCCGCGAACCGCAAAGATCTGGCCGGTGACCTCACTCGCGGCGTCGCTCGCAAGAAAGGCCGCCACCGGCGCGATCTTGTCGGGCGTGAGCATCTTCAGGCCCTTGAGACGCTCCTCCTGATCGGGCGTGTTCGGGATGGAGCCGACCATCCGGCTCCACGCGAACGGAGAGATGCAGTTCGAACGGACATTGAATCTGGCCATATCGAGCGCCAGGGACTTGGACAGACCGACGATGCCGAGCTTCGCCGCCGAATAATTGGCCTGGCCGACATTGCCCACCAGCCCCGACGTAGAGGTCATGTTGACGAAGACGCCGCTCTCCTGCCTCCGGAAATGCTCGGCGGCGGCCCGGCTGACATAGAAGCTGCCATAAAGGTGCACTTTGATGACGGTGTCCCAGTCCTCGTCCGTCATCTTGTGGAAGAAGGCATCGCGCAGGATTCCGGCATTGTTCACGACGATGTCGATGCGGCCGAATGTGTCGACGGCGCGCTGCACCATCGCCCGCGCGGACGCCGATTCCGAGACGCTGCCGAAATCCGCCACCGCCTCGCCGCCGGCGGACACGATATCGTTGACGACCTCATTAGCCGGCGCATTTGTTTCATTCTTGCCGTCCAGCGAGACGCCGGGATCGTTCACCACGACCCGGGCGCCGCGCTGGGCCATCATCAACGCGATCTCGCGACCGATGCCGCGACCGGCGCCGGTGATGAGTGCGACCTTGTTTTCGAGCATCTTCGGCATATGCGTATTTCAGCCCTCAGGATTTGCCTGCACCCCGGTGCAGCGTCGCCCCTTCAGACGGGCGGCCCCTGCACTCCCTGCCGTCCTTGAGGAACCCGCTCTCGATCTCAGATGGGCTCTCTGCGGCACATCAATATAACTAACATGCGTTTGAAAATGATGCAACAGCCTATCCCAGCGGCCCGCAATTTCGTCATGCCAGCCCGACCACCCCGAAGCTATGTGCCCACCACTTTGGGCTTTACCCTTTTCTTTTCTAACTATAGTTAGTTTTATAACAAAATGGTTCCGGTGCGGCGCGACGGAAGCGGACTCCGAATGTCGCGCCGTAATACCGGCCGCCAGAGCGCTGGCGTCACAGTGGGAGAAGCTGTCATGGTAAGCAAAATCAAGCGCTTGCGGCGCTGCCAACTGGCCGTCCCGGGATCCAGCGAGAAGATGCTGGCGAAGGCCGCGGGGATGGACGTCGATCACGTCTTCCTGGACCTTGAAGACGCCGTTGCGCCCAACGCCAAGGTGTCGGCCCGCGCGCTGATCGTCACCGCGCTGAACTCGCTCGACTTTGGCCATTCGGTGCGCTGTGTGCGCATCAACGACCTCGACAGCCATTATGCCTATGAAGACATCATCGCGGTCGTCGAGGGCGCCGGCGCCAATCTCGACACGATCCTGGTGCCGAAGGTGCGCAGCGCCTGCGACGTACGCTTCGTCGACCGGCTGCTGACGCAGATCGAGACGAAGCTCGGCCTGCCGCACAGGATCGGCATTGAGGTGCTGATCGAGGAGGCCGAGGCCATCATGCGCGTCGAGGAGATCGCCGGCGCATCGCCGCGTCTCGAGGCCCTGATTTTCGGCATGGGCGACTATTCCGCCTCGCAGGGCATCGATCCGCGCGCGATCTCTGCCGACAGCGGCTATCCCGGGGACATCTGGCACTATGCCCGCTACAAGATGATCATCGCCGCCCGCACCTTCGGTCTCGATCCGGTCGACGGCCCATTCGTCAGCTTCAAGGACAGCCACTGGTACGAGACGGAATGCGTCCGTGCCAAGCAGCTGGGCGCTGTCGGCAAATGGGCGATCCACCCTAGCCAGATCGCGATCGCGCAGAAGGTGTTCAGCCCCACGCAGGACGAGGTGGACCGCGCCTACCGCGCCGTCGCAGCCTATCGCGACGCGCAGGCACAGGGGCTGGGAGCCATCCAGGTGGACGGGCAGATGGTGGACGTGGCCACCGTGCGTCTCGTCCAGCGCACGATCGATCAGGCCGAGCTCGCCGGCATCAGGCCGTCGGAGGGAATCTGATGGCCATGACCAAGTCCAGCTCGGGGAATTTTTTCGAAGATTTCCGCCTGGGGCAGCAATTGCCCCATGCCGTCCCGCGCACCATCACAACCGGGGATGTCGCGCTCTACTCGGCGCTATACGGCATGCGGTTCCCGATCCAGTCATCCGATGCCTTCGCACGCGCAACCGGGCTCTCCCGGGCTCCGGTCGACAACCTCCTGCTCTTCCACGTGATCTTCGGCAAGTCTGTCCCGGATATCTCGCTGAACGCGGTCGCCAATCTCGGCTATGCCGATTGCCGGCTTCTACGGCCGGCCTATCCCGGCGACAGCTTCACGGCACGTTCCGAGGTCATCGGCCTGCGTGAGAACGGCAGCGGCAAGACCGGAATCGTCTATGTGCGGTCGACCGGCTTCAACCAGACCGGCGAGGCGGTGCTCAGCTTCGTCCGGTGGGTGATGGTCGCCAAGCGTGATCACGGCAGACCGGCGCCGGATCCCGTAGTGCCCAGCCTGCCATCGGCGGTGGATGCCGCGGCCCTGGTCGTGCCCGATGGCTTCAATGCCTCCGGATATGACCGCGTCCTTGCCGGCAGCCTCGATCTCTTCGACGATTACGCGATCGGCGAACGCATCGACCACATCGACGGCATGACGATCGAGGAAGCCGAGCATCAGATCGCGACGCGCCTCTACCAGAACACCGCCAAAGGCCATTTCGACGCGGTTGTGCAGCGCGCCGGCCGCTTCGGGCGCCGCATCGTCTATGGCGGCCACATCATGTCGCTCGCGCGCTCGCTGTCCTTCAACGGCCTTGCCAACGCCGCCTTCATCGCAGCGATCAATGGCGGCCGGCACGTCAATCCCACCGCCGCAGGCGACACGATCTATTGCTGGTCCGAGGTCCTCGACAAGCAGGCGCTCGCCGGACGCGACGATGTCGGGGCGCTGCGGCTGCGGACCGTGGCCGTCAAGGATCACGGCTGCGAAGCCTTCCCCGCGCCGGATGCCGACGAGGGCGCCTCGGTGCTGCTGGATGTCGACTACTGGGCACTGATGCCGCGTACCGCTCTCGACACTGCGGCGAGCAACGGCGTCGCGCGTCCTCCGGCCACTCACGCCTAGCATACGGACCTTTTGCGCATGACACGTAGCTTCCGCCGCCGGCGCTCCGCGCTCTACCTCCCGGCCTCGAATGTGAAGGCGCTCACCAAGGTCGCGTCACTTGCCTGTGACGCGGCGATCTTCGATCTCGAGGATGCGGTGGCACCCGAAGCCAAGGCCGAGGCACGCGCCAATCTTCTGGCGCATTTTCACGTGGGAGCCTTCGGCACCGGCCAGGAGCGGGTCATTCGCGCGAACCTTTCCGACGGCTTCGTCGACAGCGAGGACCTGGCACTCGTCCTGCGGAGCGCACCGCACGCCCTGCTCATCCCGAAGGTCGAAACCGCCGAGCAACTGCGCCACACCCGCAAGGCGCTGGACGCAGGCGGCGGGCATGACATCAGGCTCTGGGCGATGATCGAGACGCCGCGCGCCATCGTCGGGCTTCGCGACATCGTCGAGGGCGCCGCTCGCCACGATGTCGGTCTGGACTGCCTCGTCGCGGGAACCAACGATCTCTCGAAGGAAACCGGCGTGCCGCTTCCATTGGGACGCCGGACGATCGAGCATTGGCTCGCCCTCATCGTCATCCACGCCAAGGCCGGCGGAATCGACGTGCTGGACGGCGTCTATAACGACTTCAACGATGAGGCTGGCTTCATGCAGGCATGCCGTGATGGCGCGCTTTCCGGCTTCGACGGCAAAACCCTCATCCATCCGCGGCAGATTGCGCCGGCCAACGCGGCCTTCGCGCCCTCCACGGAGGCGATCGCCGAGGCCCGGACGATTGTGCAGGCCTTCGCCGATCCGGCCAATAGCGGAAAGGGCGTCATCTCGATCGACGGCAAGATGACGGAACTGCTGCATCTGGAAATGGCGCACCGGATGCTCGCGAAACTGAACTGACGCAAGCGGACCGCCGGGCGGCGGCGTCAGCTGATGACGCCGCTCTCCCTCAACTGGGCGATGTCGGACGCCGAGAAGCCGCAGCCGGCCAGGATCCTATCGTTGTGCTCGCCCGCAAGCGGCGCACGTTGCACGACACCACCCGGCGTTGCCGTCATCCGGATCGGCGTCGAAGCAATGGTGACCGGACGCGCAGAACCGGGATGCTCGACCACGGCCAGCATCTCGCGCACCTTCAAATGCGGATCCGCGAAGATGTCTGCGGCGGTGTTCACTTCGCCATAGGGCACGAGCACCCCGAGCGC
Source organism: Allobosea sp. NPDC055594 (assembly GCF_053618995.1). Taxonomy (NCBI): domain Bacteria; kingdom Pseudomonadati; phylum Pseudomonadota; class Alphaproteobacteria; order Hyphomicrobiales; family Alloboseaceae; genus Allobosea; species Allobosea sp. NPDC055594. The sequence goes on along the minus strand of NZ_JBSHIO010000007.1, from coordinate 293,191 downwards.
CTGGCCGATCTGCGCCTTGGTATGCTGCCGGGTCCAGCTTTCGACGATCTCCACCGTCTCGGCACTGTTCTGCAGCCTGTCCGCATTCGTACGAAAACGCGGCTCGCTCGCAAGCTCCGGGCGGCCCATGATCGTCACGAGCTCGGTCCAGAAGCTGTCACGCGGACAGGCAATCGTAACCTGGCCGTCGAGCGCCGGAAACATGCCGAACGGACACAGGATCGGGTGCTGATTGCCCTCCGGCACCGGCGATCTGCCCGTATAGGAATACTGGTAGACCGCCCTCTCGCACAGCGACACGATGCCATCATACATGGCGACGTCGAGGAACTGCCCCTGTCCGGTCACCATGGCATGCCGGTGAGCGGCAAGGATCCCGAAGGCGGCGAGCGTGGCTGGAAAGATGTCCCCGATCCCGGGGCCGATCTTCATCGGCGTCGCCGCGTCGGGGCCGGTGATGCCCATCGCGCCCCCCATCGCCTGCGCCACCACATCGAAGGCCGGGCGATCGACATAGGGGCTCGCGCCGGTGCGCGGGTCGCCGAAGCCACGGATCGCGGCGTAGACAAGACGCGGATTCTCCCTGGCCAGCGTCTCATAGCCGACGCCGAGCCGGTCCATCACGCCGGCCCGGAAATTCTCGACCAGCACATCCGCCTCGCGGACGAGGCGGATCAGGATGTCGCGCCCCTCCGGCTTCTTGAGATCGACCGTGAGGCTGAGCTTGTTGCGGTTCGTGCCCTGGAAATATCCGCCGAAATGGCGCTCGGTATCGTCTTCCGGAAACGGACCGAAGCGCCGCGTCGGATCGCCGTCCACGGGCTCGATCTTGATGACCTCTGCACCGTGATCCGCCAGCATCATCGTGCAGTACGGTCCGGCAAGCATCTGCGTCAGGTCGATGACACGGATGCCGGTGAGGGCTCCGGGCATCTCAAAGTGCCGCTTCGAGTTCGGGGAGGATGGTGAAAAGGTCGCCGACGATACCGTAATCCGCGACCTGGAAGATCGGGGCTTCGTCGTCCTTGTTGATGGCTACGATGATCTTCGAATCCTTCATGCCCGCCAAGTGCTGGATGGCCCCGGAAATGCCGGCCGCGATGTAGAGCTCGGGCGCGACCACCTTGCCGGTCTGGCCGACCTGCCAGTCATTTGGCGCGTAGCCGGCATCGACGGCCGCCCGCGAGGCACCGACGGCTGCACCGAGCTTGTCGGCAACCGGCTCGATCACGGCCTTGAAATTCTCCGTCGAACCAAGGGCACGGCCGCCCGCGATGATGATCCTGGCGGCGGTGAGGTCGGGGCGGTCGCTGGCGGAGAGCTTGTTTTCGATGAAGCTCGACAGGTCCGGATTGGCCGCGGCCTGGATACTCTCCACCGCGGCCGAGCCGCCCTCGCCCACCGCCTGGAAGGATGCCGTGCGCACGGTGATCACCGTCTTCACGTCGCGCGTCCGCACCGTCTGGATGGCGTTTCCGGCATAGATCGGCCGCTTGAAGGTGTCTGGCGAGACCACCTCGACGATCTCCGAAACCTGAGCGACGTCGAGCAGGGCCGCGATCCGCGGCGCCACGTTCTTGCCCGAGGCGGTGGCCGGCGCGACGATCATGTCATAGTCGCCGGCCAGTGAAACCACCAGCGCCGCCAGCGGCTCGGCCAGCCGCTCGGTGAGTTCGTCTGCGTCGGCGAGGAGCACCTTGCGGACGCCTTGCAACCTGGCGACGGCAGCCGCCGGGCCTTTCGCGTCCTTGCCCGCCACCAGCACATCGACCTCGGAACCGATCCTGGCCGCAGCGGCAAGGGCCTTGCCGGTTTGCTCGGACAGCGTCGCGTTGTCATGTTCGGCGATCAGCAGAATGGGCATTGTCTTGTCCTTTCAAGGTTCGCTGCGGCGCCGGCGGCCACCTCCCCTGGTCAGGGAAGACGCGCGCTTTGCAAGACAGCGCATGAGAGCGGAAGGAGTATGGGAAGAGGTTGACCTGGACCGCGATAGCGCGTGCCTTCGGCGGGCGCCGGCGACGAAGGGGGCCGGTGCTACAGCACCCCGGCTTCGTTCTTCAGCTTGTCCACCAGTTCGGCGACGGTCTTGACCTTGACCCCTGCATTGCGGCCGCCTGGCTCCTCGGTCTTGAGCACCTCCAGCCGCGGTGACACGTCGGCGCCGAAATCGGCCGGGACCTTCTCCGCGAGCGGCTTCTTCTTCGCCTTCATGATGTTCGGCAGCGAGGCATAGCGCGGCTCGTTGAGCCTGAGATCGACCGTTACGATCGCCGGCATCTTCAGCTCGACCGTCTGCAGGCCGCCGTCGACCTCACGCGTCACCCGGGCACGGTCACCGGCCAGCTCCACCTTCGAGGCGAACGTGCCTTGCGCCCAGCCCAGCAGCGCCGCCAGCATCTGGCCGGTCTGATTGCTGTCATCGTCGATCGCCTGCTTGCCGAGGATCACCAGGCCGGGCTGCTCGAGCTCGACCACACCCTTGAGCACCTTGGCAACGCCGAGCGGCTCGACGACGCCCTCCTCCTTGACCAAGATCGCCCGGTCCGCCCCCATCGCCAGCGCCGTCCGCAGCGTCTCGCTCGACTGTGTCGGGCCGATCGAGACGACGATGACCTCCTCGGCCTTGCCCGCTTCCTTCAGGCGGATTGCCTCTTCCAGCGCGATCTCGTCGAAAGGGTTCATCCCCATCTTGACGTTGGCAAGCTCGACGCCGGAACCGTCCGGCTTGACGCGAACCTTCACGTTCGCGTCGATAACCCGCTTGACCGGCACAACCACTTTCATCGCAGATCTCCAGCTACCGTCACCAGCGCCCCGCGCGGTGATCCGAAACAGTTCAGGGGTCATTCCTCGTCCGACGCTGCCCTAGACCGGATGGAGCCGTCGCTCCCCGCCCTTGTCGTGCCACGCCATCCACCCCTGCCCGACCATGTGGTTGACATGCGCAAGTGCCTCGCTGAAGGCGAAGCACACCTCGTAGCGATCCAGCGGGCGCGTGAACAACACCGGCACGAGCTCCGCCACCGTCTTCGGCCGGCCGCGGCAGGCATCGACGACGAGATCGCAGCGGATGCGATGATGAGCGGCGAGCTCCCGGCAGCGCTGATGGAGGCCGTGGAACGGCAATTGATGCCCGGCCAGCACCAGGGCTCCGGGCGAGACCCGCCGCTCGAGCGCAGCAAGCGTACTCAGATAGAGCCCAAGCGGATCGCCATCCGGCTCCACGGCCCAGACGCTGATATTCGGCGAGATCTTCGCGATGACCTGATCGGAGGCGAGCAGCAGCCCCTCTGCCGCGCAATAGAGCATGACCACTTCGGGCGCATGCCCCTCGCCGACCAGGACCTCGAACCTGCGGGTTCCGATCACCAGCTCGTCGCCCGCGTGCAGTCGCCGGTAGCTGGGCGGCAGCGGCGCCACCGCCCGACAGAATTCGTGCCGATGCTCGGCAACCAGCGGGAGCGCCTCCTCCGCCATGCCATGGCGCCGGTAGAAATCCTGATAGAACGCGGCCTCGAAAGCGCCGGGGTCGAGCGTCATGTTGACCGCGTTGAAATAGCTGCCCTGGCTTGTGAGCAGGGGAATGCCCAGGCGTCCGCACAGCCAGCCGGCGAGCCCGATGTGATCGGGATCATGATGCGTGACGATCAGCCTGGTAAAGGTCCAGCCCGCCAAGGGGCCGGCAAGCAGCGCGTCCCAGGTGCCCCGGGCGGCATCATCGGCGATTCCCGTGTCGACGATCGCCCAGCCGGTATCGTCCGCGATCAGGTAGACGTTGACGTGGTCTAGTCGGAAGGGCAGCGGAATCCGCAGCCACAGGAGGCCCGGGGCGACTTCGCGCACCTCGCCGCCGGGAGGAGGCTCCGGCCACGGGAAGTGAAGCTCGGCGTCCGCAGATGCCATCGCGTTCATTGTCATGTCATCCGCCTGCAAGATCTTTTTTGCCTCCCGACACGTCGCCGACGACGGGGCAGAACCGCCCCGCCATCCTGTCGGCTGTGTCCTCAGCGGAATGACGGCTTCCGGCGCTCGCGAAACGCTGCGATGCCCTCGGCTGCATCATTGCCCTGCAGGTAACGAACCGCAGCCTCGCATTCGAGCTTCATGGCTTCGGCGATCGGCAGGTCGACGCCTTCGCGCGCCAATCGTTTCATCTCCGAGAGGCCGACGCGCGAGCGCTTGGTCAGCTCGCGGCAATATTTCATGGCCTCGCCGTGAAGCTCCTCATCCGGCACGACATAGTTCACGAGCCCGACGCGCTGCGCCTCGTCGGCATCCATCCAGCGGGCGGAATACATCAGGTCCAGCGCGCGCCGCATGCCGATGGCGCGCGGCAACCGCTGGCTTGCGCCCCAGCCCGGCACCAGCCCGAACCGCGCATGCTGGTCGCCGAAGCGCGCGCCCTGCCCGGCGAAACAGACGTCGGCGGCGAGCATCAGCTCGAGCCCGCCCGCCAGGCACAGCCCATGCACCGCCACGACGACAGGCAGAGGACTTGCCTCGATCCGCATCATCGCCGCGTGGCCGAAACCGATGAACCGATCCAGCGCCGCCGGATCGCCCAGCGTTTCCGTGATCTCCTGGAGATCCGCGCCGGTGCAGAAATGTTCGCCCCTCGCGCGTACGAGAACCGCCCTGACCGAACCGTCGGCCTCGAACGCCTCGCACGCCGCGTGGATCACCTGATGCGCCGCCAGCGACAGGCAGTTGAACTTGTCCGGCCGGTTCAGTTCGATGATGCCGACACCGTCGTCGACCATCGTGATGACGGGCGCACTCATTTTGCCGGCGCCTTCTGCTGAGCGTATTGCAGGGCGACGCGGCCGACCTTCTCTCGGGCGATGATCAGCTTTTGGATCTGCGCCGTGCCGTCACCGATCTGCAGGCCGAGCAGATCGTTGTAGCGCTGGTGGAACGGCAAACCGGTCGTATAGGCGAAATGACCGTGCAGCAGCAGGCACTGGTGGATGATCTCGCAGGTGACCTTCGGAACATACCATTTGCACATCGCCGCTTCGGTGGTGTGCTGACGCTGGGCGTCACGCAGCGCCAGCGTGTGGTAGCAGAGCTGCCGCATCATGGTCAGTTGGGTTTCGGCCTCCGCCAGGGGAAAGCTGACGCCCTCATACTGCACGATCGGCGCACCGAACGCCTGGCGCTCCTGAACATAGGCCCAGGTCTCGTCGACGGAAGCCTGGGCCGGGCCCACGCATTCCAGGCCGATGAGCGCGCGGCTGTAGTCGAAGCCGGCCATGATCGTTCCGAATGCGCGATCCTGTTCGGCCATCAAGCATTCGGCGGGAACATGGACGTCATCGAAGAAGATCGAGCCACGCCCGACCGGGCGCGTGCCGATATCGTCGAGATGTGTGCGCGTAATCCCCTGAGACCGCAGGTCGACGAAAAAGGCGCTCACGCCGCGCGAACCGCCGGCGGGATCGCCGGTGCGTGCAAACACCACGGCCGCATCGGCCTGAGTGGCGAAGCTGATCGAGGTCTTCTCGCCATTGAGCCGCCAGCCATTGCCTGACTTCTCGGCACGCAGCTGGAGATTGGCCGCGTCCGAACCGCCGCGCGGCTCGGTCAGGCCAAGCGCCACGATCCGGTCGCCGGCCACGATTTGCGGGATCCACTCGCGCGCGATGTCGGGGGCGGCGTGCTTCGCGACCATGCTGCCCATCAGCGAGGCGAGCAACTGGACATAGCTCATGTTGAAATCGCCATAGGCGATCTCCTCCATGATCAGGCCGGCAGTCACCGAACTGGCACCGAGACCGCCATATTCCTCCGGCAGGTCCACGCCGATCAGGCCCAGAGCGCCCATCTCCTTCATGAGCGGCCAGTCCATCGCGTGCTGCGCCGCGCGCGCGATATAGCCCGCCTGGAGCCTCTCGCGCGCGAACCGGCGCGCCGTCTGGCGGAACTCTTGCTGTTCTTCAGTGTGGAACCCGTCCATCCGTGCCAGCTCCGATGCTCAGTTGGCCAATATACAGATATTCTAACATACGTTAGCTTGAATTACAAGAAATGGAGAGACCTGCGGTCGCGCCGGCTAGCCGTGCATCGTCAGCCCGCCCGACACCGATATGGTCTGGCCGAGAATGAAGGCCGCGTCGTCCGATGCGAGGAAACACACGATCCCGGGATAGTCGCAAGGTTGGCCGATCCGCCGCATCGGGATCGCCCGCTTCATGCCCTCGAGGATCTTGTCGCCGGCATCGCCGCTGCGGAACTCGGCCAGCAAATTCGTGTCGGTCGGGCCAGGGCACACCGTGTTGACGCGGATATTCTTCCGAGCCAGCTCGCGCGCGATGGTCTTCGAGAAGGCAATGACGCCGCCCTTGCAGGCCGAGTAGACCGCTTCGCCGGAGGACCCGACGCGCCCGGCGTCGGAGCTGACATTGACGATGCAGCCGCCGCCATTGGCGATCATGCCGGGCAGCACGGCGTGATGCATGTTGAGCGGCCCGTACAGATTGATGTCGATGACCTTCTTCCAGAACTCGGCATCGGTCTCGAGAAACGGGATGGGACGGTCCCAACCGGCATTGTTGACGAGGATGTCGACCGCGCCTTGCGCCTCGACCTGCTTCAGCGCCGCATCGACGGCGGCACGGTCGGAAATATCGACGCGGTGGGCGGAGGCCCTGCCGCCGGCCTCGACCACCATCCGCGCCGTTTCCTGCCCGCCCGCCGGGTCGAGGTCGAAAATCACCACCTCGGTGCCTTCCGCGCCGAAGCGGCGGCAGATCTCACGACCGATGCCGCCGCTGCCGCCGGTCACGATCGCACGCTTGCCTTCAAGGCCTCTCATGTCAGATCCTCCAGGTTGTTTGTCAGCGACGCATGAAGCTATTTGACTGCGACGCATGTCGGCGATCGGGACCGCCGGCTCCGGTCGCGACGTCAGCCGTCCTTCTCGTTGAGGAGCAGCGGCGCGTTCTCCGGCAGGCTTGCGATGATCGCGGCCGCATCGGCACGGACGCGGGCCAGAGTCTTGAACGTCTCGAGCGCGCTGGCTTTGACCGCGGCGGCATCGGCGCCCTGCTCGAGCACGAGGCCGAGATCGATGACCTCGCGCCCTTCGCGGCGCCGAGCCGTCGCCTGCGCGGCCGCAACACCCGGCGTGGCGATCACCAGCTCCTCGACGACACGCGGGTAGACGAAGATCTCGCGCACCTTCACCGCGGCGCCGACACGGCCCTGCAGCATGGAAAGGCGCGTCACGCTGCCGTCCGGGCCGGCCTCGAGCGCGAATGCGCTGTCCCCTGTTCCGAAGCGGATCATCGGCCAGTTGGCGCTTCGGGTTGTGACGACGACCTCGCCGGTCGTACCCGGCGCCATCGGCAGCCCGGTGGCAGGATCGCAGATCTGCACGATGCAATCGGGGTGGACGGCATAGCCCTCGCCACGGCCATCCTCATAGGCGACGAGGCCGAGATCGGCCGTCGCATAGGCCGCCCAGGTCGTCACCCCATAGGCCGCTTCGATATGCCTGCGTCTTGCCGCCCAGTCGCCCATCTCGCCACCGAGAAAGGCGGTGCGCACGCGCCAGGCCTCGCGGCCATAGCGCGCGATCACCGCATCTGCGAGCGTGATGAAGAAAGCGGTGCTGGCGACGATCGCCGTCGCCCCGAGCTCTGCGAGCACCTGCGCCTGAAGCTCGGAATTGCCGACCCCGCCGGGCACCACCGTGGCACCGACAGCCCGCGCAGCCGCGTCGAAGAGCAGGCCGGCCGGGACAAGATGATAGGACCATGTGTTCAGGACGATGTCGCCGGGACCGGTACCCGCGGCGCGAAACAGCATGTCCAGATTGTGAGCCCCACCATCCGCCAGAGACGGCTCGAAAATTGGCCCCGGCGACACGTAGATGCGCGCCAGCGATAGCGGGTCGGCGGCCAGGAACCCACCGAAAGGAGGATTCGCGCGCTGCAGCGCGACCAGCGTTTCCTTCTTCAGGACAGGCAGGCGCGTCAGATCCTCCAGCGAGGCCAGCGCAGCAGGATCGAAGTCGGCCGCCTCAAAACGCGCCCTCAGCCCCGGCGCCCGCTTCGCCGCCTCCGCATATTCGACGGCGAGCCGTTTCCAGCTTGAAACGTCGCTCATGATCAGACATCCCCGCAGTCGAGAGGAACAGGAAGGCACGCGGGACCGCTCTGGAACGGCCCCGCCGGTCGAAGGAAAGGCAGAGCCTCGCCCGCCTAAAGCGGGCAATCCCTCCGGAAGGATGCCTCGCGCTTCTCGCGCAGCGCTGCGATGCCTTCCTTGACGTCGTCCCCCATGAAGCCGAGCATCTCGAGCGCCGTCGAGGCATCGAATGTCGGCCCAGCCTGACGCAGCCAGTTGTTGAGCGAGTATTTCGTCCAGCGGATTGCGCTCTGCGCACCGGTGGCCAGCGACGTCGCAGTCTCCAGCGCGATCGACTGCAGCTCGTCATCGTCGACGCACATCGAGACCAGCCCGATCCGCTCGGCCTCCTCGCCGCTGACGGCCTTGCCGGTCAAAAGATAATACTTCGCCTTGGCCATACCGCAGAGCAGCGGCCAGATGATCGCTGCCGCATCGCCGGCCGCCACGCCCAGCCGCGGGTGACCGTCGACGATCTTCGCCCGCCTGCCCGCAATCGAAATATCGGCGAGCAGCGCGACCACAAGCCCGGCCCCTGCAGCCGGCCCGTTGATCGCGGACACGATCGGCTTGCTGCAGTTGATGATGTTATAGACGAGGTCCTTTGCCTCACGCCAGGTGCGCATGACGACATCGAAATTGCCGGCGATGCCTTCGAGCAGGTTGAAATCGCCGCCAGCGGAAAATGCTCGGCCCGCGCCGGTCACGATCACGGCGTTCACCTCGGGGTCCCGGCCGATGTCGACCCACAGGTCGGTCATCTGGGCATGCGTCTCGGCATCGACGGAATTGAACGTCTCCGGGCGATTGAAGGTGACGCGAAGCACGCGGTCGGCCGGCTTGTCGAACAGCAGCTTGTCGTATCTTGCGTATGGACCGGCCATGGCTATCCCCTCCCTCGAACCCTTGCGGCGTTCGTCGCCAGCTCAAAAAATTCCGGAAGTTCACGAGCTCGCGCGCACGCGGAATACAGCGGCGCGGAATGCGTCCGGCAATCAATATCTAACATACGTTAGTCTGATTGCAACGACGATTTTCGATCAGGCCGCCGGGATCTTCGCCTTCACGCCCTTGGCGATCACCCCGCCGTTCAAGAACAGCTCGACCGCCAGCTCGCACACTTCCGAAACGCGCATATGGCGTGGATTGTACCATTCCACGACGCGGCTCATGCCTGCGAGGATGAAGGTCACCATGAGCTTCGGATCCTGATCGTCGCGGATGCTGCCTTCCTTCACGCCCTGCTCAAACAGATCGAACCAGATCTGCGCATAAGCGCGGCGCTGCTCGCGGGAGCGGCGCTTCATCGACGGCGGAAGGTGCTCGTAGACCCGCATCAGTGCCGCGGAGCTCGCGTCGTCGACGAGAAAAGTCGCCACATGGGCGCGCATGGCGACGGCGATTTTCGCAAGAGCCGGTGCGTCCGGCCCAAGTTCCGCCACGGCCGAGTTCACGGCACCGGACATCAGGGTGATACTGGCATCCAGGATTTCGTCCAGGATCTGATCCTTGGATCGAAAATGGTAATAGAAGCTGCCAGCCTTGATGCCGACTTCCTCCGCGATTTCGCGGAGATTGCACTCGCTGTACCCCTTCTCGGCGAACATCCGCGCGGTGGTGATGAGAATGGCGCGGCGCGTGACATCGGCCTTGCGCGGCTTTGCGGATCTGCGGACCTTCTGGAGAGGTGCGTCTTGATCGTCGGATTTCATCAACTGCCTTTCAGAAATCGCAGAAATAGAGCGGATATCTGAATCTCCAAACTCTTTCCAACACCATCCGCAACATCTCAACCCAAGATTGTCGGCCACTTTTCATAGCCCGCAATCACTCTGTCTTCGACCACCTGCGCGGCGAGCGAACTCGCCGCGCAGGTGCCTCATTCAATTCTGCTCAGCCTTGAACTTGCTCGAATATTCGCGCACGACGCCCCAGATCACGTCGTCATAGGCGCTCAGCCACTCGGTTTGAGGAACCCACTGCTGGCCATCCCACATCTCGATGCGCGTCTTGCCGCCACCGCCATGATCCTTGGCGGTGATGGTGATCGGCGCGAACAGCCCGTTGGCATCGAAATCCTTGATGCTCTCGAGACCGGCCTTCATCGTCTCAGGCGTGAATTTGCTATCGTGTTTCTTCAGAGCCTGCCTGGCACCTTCGAACACGAGCGAGTAAATCGCCAGTCCGGTGTTGTAGTAGACGTTCTCGACCAGCTTGCGGTCGCCGGAGCCGAGGCTCTTGTCGTAGAGGGTCGTGATAATCTCCTGAATGAGCGGGCTTTTCTGGCCACCGGCCACATTGGTGCCGCGCCTGACGCCCTTCGCCGCATCGAGGCCGATGCTGGCGAGATCCGCCTCGTTCAGCCAGTTGCTGGAGAGGTATTTGGAGGTCGGGATGCCGTTGCGCTTCATCTCACGCGCGGCCACGACCTGCTGGTTGGCGAAGATCCAGCCGAGGATCCAGTCAGGGTTGGCGCGTCGAACCTGAGTCCATACCGCGCTCTGGTCGGAACCCGGCGGCGGGACTGGGAAGAGCTGGAGCTCGAAACCTTCCAGCTTTGCCAGCGTCTGCAGCACCCGGATCGGCTCCTGGCCGAATGCGGTATCGAGGTAGACGAGAGCGATCTTCTTGCCGGCGAGCTTTCCGCCGCTCTGCTTCTTGATGTAGTCGATGTCGTTGGCGGCCTGGCCCCAATAGGTCGGCCCAAGGGGATAGATGGTCTTGAAGACCTCGCCATCGATCGCGTCACCCCGCCCGGCCATCGCCGTGACATGGATATTCCCGTCCTTCGCCGTCCGCGGCATCATCGCATTGGAAACCGGGCTCGACAGGAAGTCGAAAACGAAGACGCCCTCTCGCTTCAGGCGCTCATAGCACTCGATGCCGCGCTGCGGCTCGTTGCCATGGTCCTGCAACACGATCTTGACCGGGCGCCCCTCGATGCCACCCTTGAGATTCTGGAGCGCGGCCAGGTCCTGGGCGGCCTGCGCAATATGCGGGCTCAGGAAAGTGTACGCCTTGGTGAGATCGTAACACAATCCGAACTTGAGCGGCTCCTGCGCGCTCGCTGCCGCACTGGAAAGCAGCCCGAACAGCGCCGCGCCCAAACCGGCCCTAACATGCATTGAAAGTTTCATTACAGCCTCCCTGAAGTTATCATGAGTTTTATTAAGAAAGCCACCGCTTCCTTCGGCGATAATGCTTGATTTCGTGAAAGTTCTTCGCCTGCCCCCCACCGAGATAGAACTCTTGGATATCCGAATTTTCTTTCAGCGCCTGCGCGGTATCGTGCATGACGATGCGGCCTTGCTCGATCAGGTAGCCGTGGCTGACCACCTCGAGCGCCGCCATCGCGTTCTGCTCCACCAGAAGCACTGACAGCCCGTTTTCGCGATTGATGCGCTGGATGATCCCGAAGATCTCGGCGACGAGCAGCGGCGCGAGACCGAGGCTGGGCTCGTCCAGCATCAGCAGCTTGGGCCGCGTCATCAGCGCCCGGCCGATCGCCAGCATCTGCTGCTCTCCGCCGGAGAGGTATCCCGCTTTCGACTTCCTGCGCTGTGCGATCCGCGGAAAGTAGTCGTAGATGCGGTCCCGCTCGCGATTCACTTCGGCGCGCGACAGCTTCATCGGCGCGGCCGCTTCCAGATTCTCGTCGGGCGTCAGGTGCTCGAAGACCCGGCGCCCTTCGATCACGTGGCAGATGCCAAGGCCGACCCGCGAATCCGGCGCCGCATCGCGGATCGGCTCGCCATCGAATTCGATATGGCCGCGCGTGATCTTGCCGCGCTCCGGCGCGAGCAACCCGCTCACGCTCTTCAACGTCGTGCTCTTGCCGGCACCGTTCGCGCCGAGGAGAGCTACGATGCCGCCCCGCGGCACCTGAAGCGATATGCCCCTTACGGCGACTATGACCGAATCGTAGACGACCTCGATGCTGTTCAAGGAAAGTATATTTTTGGTATTAGATTGAGATTTCTCAGTCATGGCGGCGTCACTTTCTGACCTGATTGAACGGCCAAACCATGAAATAATCTCGAATATTATTATATATCTTTCCGAGACCAAGCGGCTCGACGAGCAGGAAGATGACGATCAGCGCGCCGTAAGTGGCGCTTGGGATGTGGGCCATCGCCTCGGCGCTCGGGACGATGTCGAACAGCCTGAGCAGACTAGGGACAAGGTCGTTGAGCAGGACCGGCGCCAACAGAATGAGCGCGACGCCGAGATAGGTGCCGATGATGTGCGCAAGACCGCCGACGATCACCATCGCCAGCACCTGGATCGAGACATTGACGCCAAACTGTTCCGGCGTGGCCAGATAGTAGAAGGTCGCGACGAGGATCGCGCCGCTGACCCCGGCGATGAAGGACGAGGTCGCGAACGCCACCAGCTTGTAGACGAAGCTGTTCACGCCGAGGATGGCGGCGGCGTAGTCCTTCTCGCGGACGGCGATCAGCGCACGGCCGAGACCGGTGCGGCGCATGTTGATGACGAAGAGCGTAACGAGCAGGCACCAGGCGAGCGCAACGTAGTAGAGCGCCGCATCCGACGTGACCGGCTGGCCGAGCAAGCGCAACTGCGGAGCCTGAAGCACGCCATGGCTGCCTCCGGTCACCGCCGGCACATGCGACAGGATCCAGTCCATGACGAACTGCATCGCCAGCGTTGTCAGCGCAAGATAGAGCCCCTTGACCTTCAGCGCGGCGAAAGCGAACAGGCTGCCGATCAACGCCGCACTGACGCCGGCGATGAGGAAGGCGACCTCCCACGGAATCCCGAAGCGGGCGGCATGGACCGCAGAATAGGCACCGACCGCCATCACCGCGGCATAGCCGAGATGCAGCTGTCCGGCCCAGCCGGTGACGAGATTCAGTCCGAGCGCCGCAGCGGTCCAGATCAGCCACGGCAGTACATAACTCTTCAGGTGGATATCACTGAGATAAAGCGGAGCGGCGAGCGCCAGCAAGAACAGTGCAATGGCAGTATATTTGTCGGCTGGGATCTTGAGCACGCGGGTGTCGGCCACGTAGCTCGTCTGCTGAAGACCGGCTTGTCTGTAGAACATGGCTCAGAGTCTTTCGATGTCGTGTCGGCCGAAAATGCCATGCGGACGGATCAGGATGGTCAGGATGAGAATCGCCGCCATGATCAGGTCCCGGCTGCCGCCACCGACCAGCGGGTCGAGCAGCGCCGATCCGACAGCCTCGAGCACGCCGATCAGCAGCCCGGCGACGAGCGCGCCCGGCAGGCTGTCGAGCCCGCCGAGAACCGCGACGGTCAGGCCCTTCAGGAGCAGCAGCGAGAGCCCCTGATCCACGCCCTGGATCTCGCCCCAGATGACGCCGGCGGCGACCGACGTCACCGAGGCCAGGCCCCAGGAGAGCGCGATGCCGCGTTCGACCGAGATGCCCACCGACCACGAGGCCGTGTAGTCGTCGGAGATCGCCCGCAACCGCACGCCCAAACGAGTACGGAAGAAGATCAGAAAGGCGACCAGAAGAACCACGGCGACAGCCGCTCCCCAAAGATGGATGCGGCTGAGGAGGAGCGGTCCGACGAGCAATGGATCATAGCTGACGCCGAGCCCCATCGGACGCGCCGTAGCCCCCCAGATCGCCATTGTGGTGCTTCGGATGACGATTTCGAGCCCGAGCGTCATCATCAGGATCATGATGACGGGCCGTCCGGCGAGCCTTCGCAGCGTCAGCCGCTCCAGCGCAAGCCCGAAGAAGAACATCACGACCATCGCCAGCGGGATTGCCGCCCACAAGGGCAGCCCCAGCTGGGAGGTGAATGCCAGCGTGATGTAGCCGCCGAGCATGATCAGCGCGCCATGCGCCAAGCTCGGCACGGATGAAGACTTGTAGACCAGAACCAGACCAACGGCGACGAGCGAATAGAGGAGCCCTGTAGCCGCGCCGTTGATGACCAGTTCTGTAAGCAGGAGCGCGTCCATTATACCCCCCAGATGCGCACGGTGCGCTCCACTGTGCCGGATTGACCATTTTCGTAGCTGACGGTGGCGCTGATCCGCACATCGGAATCGCCGCTGTAGAGCGCATCAATGACCGGCTCGTACCGACTTTCGACCACGTTGCGGCGCAGCTTCCTTGTTCTGGTGATCTCGCCGTCGTCGGGGTCGAACTCCTTGTGGAGACTGACGAAACGCACGACGCGCAGCGCCTGCGGAAGGACGTTGTTCACGCGCCGGACGGCGTTTTGGAGCAACTCGGCCACTTCGGGGCGCTGAGATAGGTCGGCATAGGACGCGTAGGGAATGCTGTTGACCTCGGCCCAATGGCCGACCGCCTCGAAATCGATCGACAGGATCGCCACCAGATGGTCCCGCCCCGCGCCGATGACGGCGACATCCTTGATGTAGGAGCTGAACTTCAAGCGGTTCTCGATGTAGTTCGGCACGTAGCGGGTTCCGCCGGCCGTATGCACCACCTCGGCGATGCGCCCGAGCACGACGAGCTGCCCGTCCGCCTCGAGATAGCCGGCATCGCCCGTGCGCAGCCATCCATCCACCAGGGTGGTGGCCGTCGCGTCCGGATTGTTGAAATAGCCGGAGAACACGCTCGCGGCCCTGACCATGATCTCGCCATCCGCGGAGGTGGTGATCTCGACGCCGGGAAGCGGCCGTCCGACCGTGTGCAGCATCACCTCATCCGGCGACTGGGTCGCGGTGATGAAGCTGTTCTCGGTCTGGCCATAGAGCTGGCGCAGCTTGATGCCGAGCGCGCGGTAGAAGACGAACGTGTCCTCGCCGATCGCCTCGCCGCCGGTGAAGGCATTGCGCAGGCGGGTGAGGCCGAACTGGTCCTTGATCGGCCCGTAGGCGACGAGTTCGCCGATCGGTCGCCACAACCATTCAAGCCGCGAGGCAGGCTCCCCCTTCAGCTTGCGCTGCTCGCTCGCGATCGCGAGATCCATGAACTGCTGATAGATCCAGCGCTTGAAGCGGGTCGAGCTCTCCAGCCCCACCTGGATCGTCGTCAGCATGTTGTCCCAGTTGCGCGGTGGCGCCAGGAAGAATGTCGGGGCGACATCACGCACATCGCGCAGCATGGTTTCCTGCCGCTCGGGGATGTTGATCGTGAAGCGGCTGCAGATGGCGCCTGCCATCGACAGCGCGTAGTCGCCGGCCCAGGCGATCGGCAGATACGCCATCGCCTCCTCGCCCTCCTGAAAAACGCCCCCCGCGAGCGCGTTGCGGCTGGCCGCGAGATAATTGCGATGACTGATGGTGATGCCTTTCGGCTTCCCCGTCGTTCCCGAGGAATGCAGGAAGATCGCCGCGTCGTCGGGTACGCTCCGCTCCAGGATCTGCTGACGAAGGCGGGGGTCGGCGCGAAGTCTTTCGGCCCCCTTGTCCAGCAGAGCCTGCCACGAGATCAGGCCAGGCGCCGTGTAGCCGCCAAAGCCGCGCTCATCGCAGTAGATGATAGTTTCGATCTGGGCGCCGGCAGCGCGCAGCTCCAGCACCTTGTCGACATGCTCCTGGTCCTCGGCCAGGGCGACGGTCAGATTGACCTCGCTGACGAAGTGGCGGAGTTCGTCGGTCGTTGCGCCCGAATAGGCCGGCATCGCGTAGCCACCCAAAGCGGCGATCGCCAGCATGCCGCAATAGAGCGAGCTGCGGTTGTCGCCGAGGACGAGCATGGCGTCGCGCGACTTGATGCCGAGCATCTCGAGCCCCGCGGCCGCCGACAGCATCGCGTCGGCATACTGGCTCCAGGTGATCTCGTGCCAGATGCCGCGCTCTTTCTCGCGGATGGCTGGCTGGGCGCCATGCGTCGCAGCATTGCGGACGAGCTGCTTGATCAGCGTGTCCACGCCGTCGTTTCCGTTTGGAGCCAGCTTTGGATCAGTCGGCATAGCGGTCACCCAGATAGGCCTTCACCACGCGCGGGTCCTTGATGACGACGCTCGGCACACCGCTCGCGATCATCTCGCCGTAGTTGAGCGCAAGCATCCGGTCGCAAATGCCCAGGATCACATCCATGTGGTGTTCGATGATCAGCACGGTCACATTGCGCTCGGCGCGCGCATCGAGGATGAAGCGCGCCATGTATTCCTTCTCTTCCTGGTTCATGCCGGCCATCGGCTCGTCCAGGATCAGCAGGTCCGGTTGGGCGACCAGCGCGCGCGCCAGCTCGACGCGCTTCTTCAGCCCGATCGGAATCCGGTCGACCGCCTCGTGGCGGATGCTCTCGAGCTGGAGGAACTCGATCACCTCTTCGGCGATCTCGCGATTGGCCACCTCGCTGGGCCGGGCAAGCCACCAGTAGAGCGCCGTGCGCAGCACGCCGGACTGGAGATGGATGTGCCGCCCGAGCAAAATGTTTTCGAGAACGCTCAGGCCATTGAACAGCGCCAGATTCTGGAAGGTGCGGGCGACGCCCAGCCTGGCGACCTCGTGCGGGGCCATTCCTGCGATCGGCTTGCCCTTCAGCGATATGGTGCCCTTGGTCGGCGGATAGAATCCGGTGATCGCATTGGTCAGCGTGGTCTTGCCGCTTCCATTCGGGCCCACCAGGCCGAAAATCTCGCCCCGGCCTATCTCCAGGTCGACGCCGGACACGGCGATGACACCTCCGAACCGGCGCTCGATCCCGACGCATTCAAGTATCGGATCCCGCGTCCCTGCGGACGCGGCAATGCCGCTCGCACTGATATCTTGGTGCATATTGTTCCACGCAGCCTGAAAGCGGATCGGAAGAGCCGAGTAGGTCCTTATGGGATCCTGAAATACTCAGGACGACCTGTCGGCCAAGGATCTCCCCAAAGCTGCTGGCCACCATCGACCGTCAATACTTCGCCGGTTATGAATTTTCCCGATCCGGCGGAGATGTAAGCCACCGCCTCGGCGATATCCCATTCATCTCCGGCTCGAAGCATCGGATTAGATTCCTGGAAGGTCGCCGCGCCCTCGGCAGTGTAGCGACTGAAGCCGTTGCTCTCGCAGCAGCCGGGCGCCACGCAATTGACCCGGATATTCGACGGTGCCCATTCGACTGCTACCGTCTTCGACAGATAGACGACACCGGCTCGCGCCGCACAAGTGTGCGCCACGCCCGGCATGCCTCGCCAGATATCGGCAACGATGTTGACGATCGAGCCAGGCTGCCCGTCGGCCATCCAGGTCCGGGCCGCCGCCTGCATCATCCACCATGTTCCATTGAGATTGGTGTCGATGACGGCGTTCCAGCCATTGCGGGAAAAGTCTATCGCCGCCTGCGGAAACTGGCCGCCGGCATTGTTGACCAGCACATCGATCCGGCCGAACTCGGCGCGAACCGCAGCGATGAACGCGTCGACCTCATCGGGAACGCGGATATTGGTCGGGCGCGCCAAGACTTTTCCGCCGAAACTACGCAGAAATTCCGCAGTCGCAGCCAATCGCTCCTCGTTCCGGCCGCAGATGGCGACCGACGCCCCCAATCGCGCGAAGAGCGTGGCGATAGCACGCCCCAGCCCCGTGCCAGCCCCTGAAACGACTGCGACGCGCCCCTCGAACAACCCCGGCGCAAAGACCGTGGCCGCATCGCGCAAATCAGCTTCGTCAAATCCGAATCGATTCTCGACCGTCATTGGGCGCCTCCCGTCAGGCATTGCTGTGTTCGTCTTTTTCTAAATTCTGCCTAACATATGGTAGATTTATTGGCAAGCCGATTCACCCGCCGCCGCGCGACCCGGCTTTCGGTGCAAGGCTTGCGAGCCTTTCCCAGCGCGATCCTGAGGAGGATCCGGCTCACCGGACGGCCGAATCGAAATCCGGCGCCTCGGCTGCCTAGCCCCGCCGCCTCCCCTATTGACAGCCGGCTGCAGCCTCAATATTCAAACAAACGTTAGACTATTTACGGCGATCCGAATCGCCCTCCTGCGTGGCATCGGCACTCGCCCGATCGATGGCAGCCGACACGCAGAGCGTCGGGAAACCGCGAAGCTGGCAACGCGGCTGTCGTACGCTTGTTGAAAGATTGGCCGATGCAGCGCGATTCCTCCTGCTCCACTGACAACCGGGAACCCTCGGCGCGGCTGGAGGCTCGTGGACTATCGGGCCTGCGCGTTCTCGATCTGGGACGCTACATCGCAGCACCGCTTTGCGCCGCAATGCTCGGCGACCAGGGCGCCGAGGTCATCAGGATCGAGTCGCCGGAGGGCGCTGCGGACCGGGAGGTCATGCCGGTGGGCATCGATGGCCGCGGCAGTCTCTATCTTCAGATGAACCGCAACAAGAAGTCGTTGACGCTCGACTTCTCACAGCCGAGCGGCAGGCGGATCCTCGACCGGTTGATCGCAGCCAGCGATGTCGTTGTCGTCAACCTGCCGCACAGGCCCCTTGTCAAGCTCGGCCTCGACTATGAGAGCCTGCGGCAGCTCAATCCCGAGATCATTCTCACCACCGTCTCGGCCTTCGCCTATTCCGGCAACCAGCGGGACCGCGTCGGCTTCGACGGGATGGGACAGGCGCTGAGCGGCGCGATGTACCTTTCCGGCACCGGCGAACGCCCCATGCGGGCCGCGGTGTCCTATGTCGACTACGCCACTGGTGCGTCGGCCGCCTTCGCGACGGCCGCCGCTCTTTTCGACCGCGCCATCACCGGCAGGGGCCAGCATGTCGAATGCAGCCTGATGGGAACGGCCCTGACGATGATGAATCCGATCCTCGTCGAGGAAGCAACCGGAGCGCGCCGCAGGACGGCGACGGCCAATCGTAGCCCCATTGCCGGCCCTTCGGACCTGTTCAAGGCGCAGGACGGCTGGATCATGGTTCAGGTAATCGGCAAACAGATGTTCGAGCGCTGGACCGAACTGGTCGGCCGTCCTGAACTCGCAGCGGATCCGCGCTTCCTCACCGATATCGACCGAGGCGAGAACGGCGAGGTTCTCAGCACTATCATGGGACAATGGTGCGCGGAGCGCACGCTCACCGCGTGCCTCGAGGCAACCGAAGCTGCCCGGATACCGGCCTGCCCGATTCTCACGCCGGCACAGGCTCTCGCCGCCGAAAGCGCATCGGATTATTTCGAGCTGATGCCTTTCGACGGAGCGCCGGTGTCGCTGCCGATCGCCACTGCGAACATCCGCACGCGCGCGTTTTCAGCTTTCGGGATCAAGCCGGCGCCGCGGCTCGGGGCAGATACCGACATGATTCTTCAAGGGCTGGACATCGGTCCGGACGACATCGAAGCCCTGAGGCGACAAGGGGTCGTCTGACCGCTGGACACAGGCTGCGGCGCTTGCCGGCATCGCGGGGCTCCATCGCCCTGAACCGCTTCCTGCGAAGCCCGGGCCTTGCAAGATCCAATCGACGACAAGTCCCTGCATGCCGCAGAGGCCGAAGGGGCCGCACCGTGCCCGCTTGATCAGGCGAGCCGGATTTTCCGTCCGCCAGCACCGAACGCTTTGGCTCCAGGACTTCGCCCATATTCTCGCCCGGCCAGGCCTCGCCTACATCGCCTTCGTCAGCCACCCCTGCGCCCCGTTTGGAGATGTGACAGCCGGAAAGCCCAGAAGCGTTCGGGAACACGGGAAACAAAAAGCCCGCCTGAAGAGGCGGGCTGCGTCTTAGCTGATGAACCTGAAAATATGGCTTAATGTCCGCTACCGAGCCGAAAAACCCAGTCAAACAGTAATGGCGCGCCCGAAAGGATTCGAACCTCTGACCCTCAGATTCGTAGTCTGATGCTCTATCCAGCTGAGCTACGGGCGCGTGGCAACGGAACGGAACGGCGGGAGCCGCGTTCGGCTGACGGATGTCGAATTAGCGAGTCGGGCCGCGCTTGGCAACCCCGTTCTCGCGACTTTCTTCGCAGATTTTTTTAAAGGTCGCGGCCGGGCCTTTCCCGCCGACCCGCCCGGGAGGCCGACGCCATGGTGCGAGACCTCGCCGGGCTGCCGCCGGAGCCGGCTTCCGGCACCGCCTCCAGCATACTGACCGTCAGCCCATCCTGCGCGACCAGACGCGGTCATGTAGCGTCATCCCGGCCAGCATGGCGACCACGAAAAGCGCGACCGGGGCCAGCCCCAGCGAGAGCGAGGCCAGCGCCGGGCCCGGACAGAAGCCGGCCATGCCCCAGCCTACCCCGAAGATCGCCGAGCCCAGCACCAGCCGCCGGTCCACCGGTGACGTCGCCGGCAGATGGAACTGCTCGTCGAAGGCGGGGCGCCGCAGGCGCTTCAGCACGGCCATGCCCGCGAGCGCGACCGTGACCGCGCCGCCGAGCACGAAGGCGAGGCTCGGATCCCAGGCCCCGAAGAGATCGAGGAAGCCACGCACCCGGGCAGGGTCGAGCATGCCCGACATGGCGAGGCCGAGGCCGAAGACGGTGCCCGCCGCCAGGGCGGTGATCACTTGTGCGAATCGGTTCATGCCGCAGCGAGCCTCATCAGGGTAACGGTGACGATGCCGGCGAGCAGGAAGGTCGCGACCGCGACCGCCGAGCGCGGCGAGAACCGGGCGAGGCCGACGATACCGTGACCGCTGGTGCAGCCCGAGCCCATCCGCGTGCCGAACCCGACCAGGAGCCCGGCGAGCGCGATCACCGGCAGCGAGGCCGTGATCGTCACCGCTGGCCATTGCCCGGTGGCGAGCCGGTAGAGCGGCGGCCCGACGAGGAGCCCGATGACGAAGGCCGCATTGGTCGCGGCCTGCGTCCCGAGCGCGAGCCGTCCGAGAATGCCGCTGATCCCGGCGACACGACCGTTCAGGAGCAGCAGCATGACGGCCGACAGGCCGATCAGCATGCCTCCTGCGAGCGATGGCAGATAGGCCGTCATTCCGGCACCTCCTCATTGCAGAAGATCTGGTGCAGCGCCTCGACCAGCCGCGCGGCCTTCGCCGCCGTCAGCCGGTAGAAGATCTGCTTGGCGTCGCGGCGCGTCTCGACCAGCCCGGCCTCGCGCAGCACGGTGAGCTGCTGCGACAGGGTCGGCTGGTGGATGCCGAGCATCTCCTCGAGCTGGCCGACCGAATATTCGCCCTCGACCAGGGTGCAGACCAGCATCAGCCGGTTGCGGTTGGCGAGGGTGCGCAGCAGTTCCGCCACCTCCTCTGCCCTGGCGGCGAGCTCTGCCCTCGTGTTCACCTGTTCGGCTTGCATCGTCATCGCATCTCAGCCCCAGACCGCGCCCGGCAATGCGTCGAGCGGGATCTTCAGATAACGCCGGCCATTGCCTTCCGGCTCCGGCAGCCGGCCACCCCTGATGTTCACCTGCAGGGCATGGAGGATCAGCTTCGGCATCGGCAGCGTCTTGTCCCGGGCCTGGCGCAGCGCCACGAAGGAGGCTTCGTCCTGGCCGGCGATATGCGGGTTGGCCCGCTTCTGCTCACCAACCGTGCTTTCCCAGCGCGCCGCCCGGCCCCCCGGGCGGTAGTCGTGGCCGGTGAACAGCCGCGTCTCGTCGGGCAAGGCGAGAATGGCCTCGATCGAAGCCCATAGCGCCTTGGCGCTGCCACCGGGAAAATCCGCCCGCGCCGTGCCGGAATCCGGCATGAACAGCGTGTCGTGGACGAAGGCCGCATCACCGATCAGATAGCTCACCGAGGCTAGGGTATGGCCCGGCGAGAACAGCACTGACGCCTCGAGCGATCCGAGCCTGAAGCGTTCGCCCGCCGCGAAGACCTTGTCCCATTGCGAGGCGTCGGCCGGAAAATCCGGCCAGTTGTAGAAATCCTTCCACAGACGCTGAACCGCGACGACCTCGGCGCCGATCGCCGTCGGCGCGCCCGTCTTCGCCTTGAGATAGGCGGCCGCCGAGAAATGATCGGCATGCGGATGGGTGTCGAGAATCCACTCGACGGTGAGGCCCTGCTGCGCGACATAGGCGAGGATGGCATCGGCACTAACGGTCGCGGTCGCGCCCGATTTCTCGTCGAAATCGAGCACGGGATCGATGATCGCACAGCGCGCCGTCGCCGGGTCTGCGACGACATATTGCACGCTGCCGCTGCGCGGCTCGTAAAAGCCCTTGACCTGCGGACTGCGGGCGCTCTCGCGGTCGAGCCAAGCTTTTGCGCCGGCAAGATCGAAGCCGAAGCGCGCGCCGAAACCCTGCACCTCCTCGGCCCTGATCCGTCCGCCCAGGACCTCGCCCAGCACATGCAGGGTCAAGGAGCGCGTACCCCCCTTGCAATGCGCCAGCACCGGCCCCGGCGCCGCGGCGAGCGCCGCCTGGAAGGCCTCGACATCGGCCCGGGTGATGGTCGTCCCGGTCACCGGTACGAAGCTGTAGGCCAGGCCCGCCTCGGTCGCCGCCTGCCTTTCGGCGGCCGAATCTGGCTGGCCCGGTTCCTCGCCATCGGGGCGGTCGTTGACGATGGCCTTGACCCCCCGCGCGGCGAGGGACTTGAAGTCGACGAGGGAGGGCTGCCCAGCGACCGCAAGCCTCTCGGAGATCTCGACGATTTTCATGGCGGCTCCTGTGGCTCGAAATTCAATATACATTTTCATATAATATATAATGATAGTTTGCAACCTCCTTCGTCGCGCCACGGGACACCTCCCGCTCCCATCGCGCGTTGACGCCGCCTCATTCCCGCCCTACTCGTAAACACGACGGTTCCCTCACGGGATCAAAAGGGAACGCAGTGCAGGTGGCTCGCCACCCCATGCTGCGGCTGCCCCCGCAACTGTAAGCGGCGAGCCTTTCGCCATACGCCACTGGGGCCTCGGCCCTGGGAAGGCGGTGAGAAGGCGCTGACCCGCGAGCCAGGAGACCTGCCGTCAGTCGTGGTCACACGCGAACACGTTCGGACGGGGTGTTTCGATCGCTGGTTCACTTGCGCGCTGCCCTTTTCGGGTGCGGGCGGGAGATCGCGTTCGCGGTGACGTGCCACAACGTTGACCGCCCGAGGTTTCTTCCGTGCTCCCCTTCCCCCAGACCGCCCTGCGCGGCCCCTTGCCGTTCGCCTTCCTGCTGCTCGCCGGCACCTCGCTGAACCCCCTTGCCGCCGGGGCCCAGTCGGGACCTGAAACGATCCGGCTCGACGAGGTCGTGGTCAGCGCCACCGGCACGCCGACCCCGGCACGCGAGGTCGCGAGCTCCGTCACCGTCATCACCGCCGACCAGATCCAGCGCGAGCAGCGCCGGACGCTACCGCAGGCGCTCGCTGCCGTGCCGGGCCTCAACATCGTCCAGATCGGCGGCCCTGGCGGTCAGACCTCGGTGTTCATGCGCGGCACCAATTCGAACCACGTCAAGGTGCTGATCGACGGCATCGAGGCCAACGACCCGTCGACGCCGAACCGGTCCTTCGATTTCGGCTCGATGCTGACCGACGACGTCGAGCGCATCGAGGTACTGCGCGGCCCGCAGAGCGGCCTCTACGGCGCCAACGCGATCGGCGGCGTGATCTCGATCGTCACCAGGCGCGGCGAAGGACCGCCAAAGGCGACCGCGCGCGTCGAGGCCGGCTCGCACGGCACCTTCAACCAGGCCGCAGGCTTCAGCGGCGGCGACGACCGTTTCAACTACGCCTTCAACGTCTCCCATATGCGCTCGGACTCGACCGATTCCGTGCCGCCGAACCTGATCCCGCCGGGCGTGCGCGTGAAGCCCAATGCCTATGACGCCTATAGCTACTCCAGCCGCCTCGGCTTCGCCTTGACCGACACGCTCAGCGTCAACTGGGTCGGCCGCTATACCGACGGGCAGTTTCGCTCGACCTATGACAGCGGCTTCCCCAGTCGGCCGACATCCTACCGATCGCTTTCGAACTACGCCCAGGCCTTCACCCGCGGCGAGGTGGTCTGGGATCCGCTGGGAGGTCGCTTTGTGAACCGTTTCGGCGTGTCATACTCGAACCAGGATCGCTCCTACCGCTCCCCCGACGCATTCGGGGCCCTCGGCCTGCCGACGGAGAACCTGGGTGAGCGGACCAAGCTCGATTGGCGGGGCGATCTCGAACTCGCCAAGGGGCACATGCTGATCGGCGGCCTCTCCTATGAGCGCGAGCGGCTGGACACCCCCAGCCTCACGGCCTCGAACGGCAACAAGGCGGCCTATCTCGAATATCAGGGCAATGTCGCCGACCGCTTCTTCCTGGCCGCCAACATCCGTCACGACCACGATGACAGCTATGGTGGCCACACCACCTACCGGATCGCGCCGGCCTACATCGTTCCAGGGACCGAGACCAAGCTGAAGGCGAGCTATGGCACCGGTTTCAAGGCGCCGACGCTCGCCGAACTCTTCATCGACTACCGGCCGGGCTTCAACTTCTTCGGCAACCCGAATCTCAAGCCGGAGGAGAGCCGGGGCTGGGACGTCGGATTCGAGCAGCCGCTTCTGGACCGGCGCGTTCAGTTCGGTGCGACCTGGTTCCAGAACGACATTCAGAACCTGATCGCGACCAACGCGGCGCGCAACTCCTACGCCAATATCGGAAAGGCCGAGACGAAGGGTGTCGAGTCCTTCGCCGCGCTGCAGATCTCCGAGCAGTTGCGTGTCAGGGCCGACTACACCTTCACGCTCGCCAAGGATGAGGTCGCGCGACAGGAACTGCTGCGCCGGCCGCGTCACAAGGCAAGCGGCACAGTCACCTGGACCCCGATGGATAAGCTCAGCCTCTCGGCGACGCTGATCTATGTCGGTCCCTGGGTCGACGGGAACCGGGACTTTTCGGTGCCTCGCCTGAAGGCCAAGGGCGCGACGCTGGTCAACCTCGCCGCCGAGTACAAGGCCACCGACAAGGTCACGGTCTTCGGGCGCGTCGACAACCTGTTCGACAAACGCTGGGAGAATCCCGTCGGCTTCCTCGTGCCCGGCTTCGGCGCCTTCGGTGGCGTCAAGGTCGCGTTCGGCGGATGATGGCGGAGCGCCGCTCAAAATGCGCCCTCGGCGCAGCGCTCGTGGTCGCGAGCCTCGCGCTCGCGGCTACGCCGGCAGCGGGCGCGAGGCCGGAGCGCATCGTCTCGCTCAACATGTGCACGGACGAGCTCGTGCTGCGCCTCGCCGATCCCGCGGCGATCGCCTCGGTGACCTGGCTCTCGCAGGACCCGCGCAACGCCAATATGGCAGAGGCGGCCCGCCGGTACCCGGCCAATCACGGCCTCGTCGAGGAATTGCTGGCCTTCCGGCCCGATCTCGTCATCGCCGGGAGCTTCACCACCCGCAATACCGTCGCGCTGCTGAAGCGCGTCGGCGCACCGGTCAGGGAATTCGGCGTGCCGCGCGACCTCGCCGGGGTCAAGGCCCAGATCGCCGAGATGGCGGCGCTGCTCGGAGAGCCGGCCCGCGGCGAAGCCCTGATCGGCGAGATCGACGCCCGCCTCGCGCTCCTGGCGCAGCGTATCGGCAAGGAGCGGCCGAAGGCGCTGGTCCTGCGGCCGAACGGCTTCACCGTCGGGCGCGGCTCGCTCGTCGACGAGATCCTGACCAGAGCCGGCTTCGTCAACCTCGCCGCCGAGCTCGGCATCGACAATTACGGCCAGATCGCCCTGGAGACCGTGGCGCTCGGCGAGGCCGACATCCTGATCCTCAACACCAGCGAGGGCGGCCCGCCCTCGCTCGCCCATGAGATCCTGAACCACCCGCTGATCGGCCGGCTCGGCGACCGGCTGAGGCTCGTCGCCCTGCCCTCCAGACTCTGGACCTGTGCCGGACCGGCGGTGATCGACGCCATCGAAATGCTGATCGATGCGGCCGCCGCGCCGCGCAAGCCCAGGAGCGGCCCGTGAACCCCGCCGCCACCGCCATCGCCACGGAAAGTCGCAGCCGCTATCGCTTTCTGGTCGCGCTGCTGACCGCCCTGCTCCTAGCCATGACGGCGCTCTCGGTCGCTGTCGGCTACGCGGATCTCGATCTCGACACAGCTTTCAGCGACTGGCTGGCCGGCCGCGCCAGCTTGCCGGCGCTGGTTCTCGTCGAGTTGCGCCTGCCACGCGCCTTGCTCGGTGCGCTCGTCGGCTTCAGCCTCGGCCTCGCCGGCGCCGCGATGCAGGGACTGCTCCGCAACCCGCTCGCCGAACCCGGCCTGCTCGGCATTTCCAGCGCCGCCGCCTTCGGCGCGGTGGTGGTGTTCTATTCCGGCTTTGCCGGCGCCTTCCTGCTCGCCTTGCCGCTCGGCGGCATCGTCGGCGCGATGCTGGCGACGCTCCTGCTCTACGCCCTGAACGGGCGCGGCGCCGGCACCATGGCGCTGATCCTCGCCGGCGTCGCGATCAACAGCTTCGCCGGCGCTATGACCTCGCTCGCGCTCAATCTCGCGCCGAATCCCTATGCGGCGCTCGAGATCGTCTTCTGGCTGATGGGCTCGCTCGCCGACCGCAGCATGGCCCATATCTGGCTGGTGCTGCCCCTGATGCTGCTCGGCTGGGCACTGCTGCTCTCCAGCGCCACCGCCCTCGACGGGCTCACCCTCGGCGAGGACACCGCCCGCAGCCTCGGCTTCGATCTCGGCTGGCTGCGCGCCCGGCTGATCGGCGGTGCCGCGCTGGCGGTCGGCGCCTCGGTCGCCGTCACCGGCGCGATCGGCTTCGTCGGGCTCGTCGTGCCGCATCTGCTGCGCCCGCTGGTCGGGCATCGCCCCGGCCGGCTGCTGCTGGTCTCCGGGCTCGGCGGCGCTATCCTGACGCTCGCCGCCGACATTGCCCTGCGGCTGATGCCGATCCGGCCCGAGCTCAAGCTCGGCGTGGTCACCGCCCTGATCGGCGCACCCTTCCTGTTCAGCCTGATCCAGCGGATGCGGAGGGCGGCGTGATGCAGATCGAAGCCAGGGACATCGCGGTCAGCCTCGGCGGCAAACCGGTGCTGCGCGGCATCGACCTTTCTTTGCGGGCCGGCGAGATGGTCGGCCTGATCGGCCCGAACGGCGCCGGCAAGACGACCTTGCTGCGCGTGCTCGCCGACCTGCTATCGGCCGACGCCGGAAGCTTGCGCTATGACGGCCTCACCGCGAGGGCGCTGGGGCGCAAGACGCTGGCCCGGCGCATCGCCTTCCTGGCGCAGGGGGGCACGGTGCACTGGCAGATGCGGGCCCGCGCCGTCGTTGCGCTCGGCCGGCTGCCGCATCGCCGCCCCTTCGCCGATCAGAACGCAGCCGATCACGCCGCGATCGCGCGCGCCATGGCGGCCGCCGATGTCACTGGCTTCACCGAGCGCACGCTCGACAGCCTCTCCGGCGGAGAGCGCATGCGCGTCCTGCTGGCGCGGGCGCTGGCGGTCGAAGCCAAGATGCTGCTGGCGGACGAGCCGCTCGCCGGGCTCGACCCGCTCCATCAGCTCGAGGCGATGGCGCTGCTGCGGCGCACCGCACATGCCGGCGCCGGCGTGGTCGTCGTCCTGCATGATCTCAGCCTCGCCGGCCGCTTCTGCGACCGCCTCGTCCTGCTCGACCAGGGCCGCGTCTTGGCCGACGGCGCCCCCGATTCCGTTCTCGACGACGCCAATCTCGCCCGGGCCTTCGGCATCGAGGTCGCGCGCGGCGCACATGACGGCCAGCCCTATGCCCTGCCCTGGCGACCGATCCCCCGCAAAGACGAGACTGCCTCATGACCAAGCGCGACATCACCGGCTTCATCCGCGAGCAGTTGCGGACGCAGAGTTCGCAATGGAATCTCGGCACCTTCGGCGCCATCGCCGAGTTCCAGCGCGATCCCGGCGAAGCTTTCGTCCTGACCGACGAGCCCGGCCGCCTCGCCGCGACGACCGCACGTGGCGGCGTCGGCTTCGGCGATCTCTCTGCCGTCCGGCTCTTCGCCTCGGAGACCGCGATCGGCCAGAGCTGGAGCCACCGCATCTCGCTCTGCCTGCCGGCCGATGCCTGCGCCATGAACCGCCGTACGGTCCTGACCGAGCTCGGCCTCGATGGCGAGGCGCTCCGGCCGCAGGACCGGAACGGCATCCTGTTCGACATGGGGCTCGGCACTTTGCAGGCCGATATCTGCATCCGCACCGCCGATCCCGGCCTGGTTGGCGTACTGCGCTCAGTGGCCGGGCGCTCGCTGTTCGAGTCCGGCAATCCGGCCATGGCCGCGATCGTCGCCGCCGGGCCGCATCGCGTCTTCATGGCGCGCTTCGGCCGCTGCGAGGTCTACCAGCCGATCCCGCCGGCCGACGGCAAGAGCCCGGAAGGCCCGCACACCCATGTCCTGCCGAAGCTGCTGCGCTCAGGGCGCACCCATGCCGCGACCGAGCCGGTGCCAGACGGCTTCGTGCCTTGCGCCCATCTCGTGCCGGCCCATCCGCTCAAGGACGGCCTCGGCCATCGCCGCCCCTGGGACCAACAGGCCCATAACGCCTTCCAGGCCATGCTCGGCGAATACGGCGACGTCCGCCTGCTCGCCCTGAAGTCACGGCTCGCCGCGGCCATGGCGTCGGGCGCCTCCGCCGATGCCGCCGCGATCCCGGCTGACCGTTTCGCCCGGCACGTCGCGAGGGTGCTGCTGCGCCAGATGCTCCAGAGCGGACATGCACCGGCGGCAAGCTGGGCCGCCCTGCTCGAACGCGAGACCGGCGATGGCGACGAGACGGCGGCCGCGGCAGACGATTACGGCCATGGCTGAAGGAAGGCCGGCGACCAGCGGGTCCGAACGCGTGTTCGAACCGGCTGATCTGCCCAGCAATAGCTTCGTCATCCCGGGCAAAGCCCGGGATGACGTTCTGGATTCCTGCAAATGCGCTAAAGGCTAGCCCTGCCCGAGCTCCGCGTTGAGCTCCTGCGCCAGGCTCTCGTCGAGCGGCGCGCCGTCCGTCCAGCAATGCCGGACGATCGCGATCTTGCCGGCGTCGATCAGTGAATTCTCGTCGCCGGGCTGGCTGCTCTGCGGCCGGCCGCGCCTGATCCGCCAGACCGTGCGCTCGGGATCGTCATCGACGATGTCGGCAGCGCCGGCGATCTTGTCGCGGCCGATCCGGGCCAGCCCGATCTCGGCCGGCAAGGTCTTGGGGAGGTTGACGCTGAGCCAGGCGCCCTCGCGCGCCCATTGCCCACGCCGCGCCCAGAGGCTGGCGAGCAGGGCTGCAAGCGCCGCGACATCCTCCTCGCCATAGCCGCCCTCCTTGACCCGCGACAGGCCGATCGCCGGGACGCCCCAGAAACAGGCCTCGCGCGCGATCGAGAGCGTGCCGGAATAGGCCGCGTCCTCACCGGTATTGCGGCCATGATTGACGCCCGAGAGCAGGAGATCCGGCCGGCCGCCATCGCGGAACAGCACGGTCATGGCGCCGACGACGCAATCGGCCGGCGTGCCCGAGAGCGCGTAGACCTGGTTCTCGCGCCGCGTCAGCACGAGGTCGCGGTCGAAAGAGAGATGGTGGCTCGCCGCCGTCCATTTGCGCTCCGGCGCCACGACCCAGACATCGGACCAGAGGCGCGCGGCGGCGCGGCGCAGCAGGGCGATGCCCGGCGCGTCGATACCGTCGTCATTGGCGATCAGGATACGCATGGTTCAGCCTCAGATCTCGATGATGTCGCCCGGCTTGGGCGCCGGGTTCAGGCCGGGAATGCTGCGCGCCAGTGCACGTGCCGTGGCAGCGTCGCAGGAATGGGCCAGCACCACAGGCGCGCCATTGGCTGTGACGAGCGCGGCATTCTCGGGCAGGGTCGGATGGGTCGGGAAGCGCAGCCATTGCGCCTTGCCCGCCGCCAGCAGAGCGTCGCCAGGGCTGCCTTTCGGCACATGCCCGGTGAGCAGGACCGGGTGGCCCTCCGTCCGGGCCTGCGCGAGGGCGGCCGCCGAGGGGCCGGCCAGCCCCATTCCGTCATGGCAGAGCAGCGCCGCCTTCGGCAGCTTGTCGCCTTCGCGCCAGAGCAGCGCACCTGCGAGCTTGCGCGATAATTCGTCGGCAATGCCCGGAACCAGCCATTGCGTCGCGGCGATCTGCTGCGCCAGTGGCGCCTGCATCGAAGGATGGATCGCGATCGGCGTGTCGATCAGCGCGATCAGCTCGACGGAGCGCCCGGACAAAGGCGTCGGCAGCACGGCGCCGCCCGGTTGCGCCTCTAGCCAGCGCGTCACGGCGAGGCCGCGTTCCCAGGCCGGCACCCGGTCCTCGCCATAGGAGGCGTCGAGCAGGAGAAGGTCGCAAGGCGGCATCGCGTCCATCGCGAAGACCGGGCTCGCCGGCACCACATCGCCGCAATAGCCGAGCCGGCGGCCATCGGCGCTCAGATGGCACCAGACCCCGCCGACGACATGGCCGCTGCGCCCGGTCTCGATCGCGATAGACCCGAGCCGGAAGGGCTTGCCCGCCTCGATAATCTCGAACCTCACCGCCTGGGCGAGCGCTCGTTCCTCGGCCGTGGCATAGGCCTGCAGTGTCGCATCAGTTTCGGCGGCCGCCTCGGCCGTCATCAGGATCCGGCCGGAAAACCCGTTGGCCAGACACCAGCCGAGCGCCCCGATATGGTCCTCATGCGCATGGGTGACGATGATCGCCTCGGTGGCGGCCAGCTCCTCCGGCGAGATCGCCGGATAGTAGCCCGGCCCGCGCGGCGCGCTGGTGTCGACGCCGACATCGAGCAGAAGCCGCATCGTGCCATGCGCGACGCCGATGCAGGTGCGGCCCTTCTCGCCGACACCGCCGTGAATTCTGAGCTTCATGCCGCGAGTTCCGTCTCCGGAATGACCCAGCCATCCCTGATATCGAGGCGGATCGTCTCGCCGGGGGCGGCCGGCGCCGGCTCGGGCGCGTCGAGATGCAGCACGGTCTCCTCGCTCGCCAGCGGGCGCACCTCCATGCGGAAATAGCCACCCTGATAGGACAGGCGCTCGACGCGCGCGGCGAGGCCGCCCGCACCCGGAGCGATCGAGAAGTCGCGGGCCCGCAGGCAGATATTGGCCTGCGCGATCGCCGGCTGGTCGGACCGGCAGCGCATCACCGCTTCGACGCCGAGCACATCGACCTTGCAATGCCCGGCCTCGGGCTTCGAAAGCAGGCGCGCCGGCAGCACCATGCCCTCGCCGATGAAGCCTGCCACCGTGGTGTTCGCCGGCTCGCGATAGAGCAGCGAGGGGCTGGCGAGCTGAAGCAGCCGGCCGCGGTCCATCACCGCGATCCTGTCGGCCAGCGCCATCGCCTCGGCCTGGTCATGGGTGATGTAGACCATGGTCGTGCCGGTGCGCTCATGGAAGCGCGAGAACTCCTCCTCCATCGAGGCGCGCAGATGCACGTCGAGATTGGCGAGCGGCTCGTCGAGTAGCACCAGCGAGGGCTCGGTGACGAGGCAGCGCGCCAGGGCGACGCGCTGGCGCTGCCCCCCCGAAAGCAGGCCCGGGCGCCGTTCGGCAAAGCCGGTGAGGCCGACGAGATCGAGCGCCGCGGCGACGCGCCTTGCGCGCTCGGGGTCGCGCACCCCGGCGACCGTCAACCCATAGGCGACATTCTCGGCGACGCTCATATGCGGCCAGAGCGCATAGGACTGGAAGACGATGCCGAGCTTGCGATGCTCCGGCGGCACATGCCGCTCGGGCGAGGAGAGCAGCCGGTCGCCAATGGTGATCTCGCCGCCATCGAGCTTGTCGAAGCCGGCGATCTGGCGCAGCAGCGTGGTCTTGCCGCAGCCGGACGGGCCGAGCACGGCGATGAACTCGCCATCCTCGACATCGATGGAGACGTCGTCGAGCGCGGTGTAGGACCCGAAATACTTACGGGCCCGGTCGATCTTCAGTCGCGCCACGGCAGCACTCCCTGTGGCAGTTTCTTGGCGAAGAGCAGGGTCGAGAGCATCAGCCCGATGGTGACGAGGACCGTCACCGCCGCCAGTGCCGAGGCATAGGTCGAGTCGCCGCCCTGCTCGAAGGAGAACACCACCACGCCGAGCGTCTCCGTACCGGACGACCAGAGCAGGGCCGAGACGGTGAGCTCGTTGAAGGCGGTCAGGAAGATCAGCAGCGCGCCCGCCACCGCCGCCGGCGCGACCAGTGGGAAGATGATGGTGACGAGCCGGCGCACGAGCCCGGCACCGGCGATCTGGGCGGCTTCCTCCAGCGTCCGGTCGAGCTGCAGATAGCCGCTGATGATCGGGCGCAGACCGAGCACCAGGAAGCGCGCGAGATAGGCGAAGACGATGATCCAGATCGTGTTGTAGAGCGAGAAGCCGAGCAGCGGCAGCGGCTTCAGGAAGAGCAGGATCGCGGCGATGGCGAGCACCACGCCCGGCATCGCATAGGGCAGCTCGGCAGCGACGTTGAGCAGGCGTAAGAGCCGCGACTTCTTCCAGACGATGAAATAGGCGAGCGGCACGCAGATCACCACGATCAGGATCGCGGCGGCGCCCGACATCAGGAAGCTGTTGACGAAGGCGCGCTTCGAGGCGGCATGCTCAAGCAGCACATAGGCATAGTTGGCGAGCGTCGCGGTTTTCGCATTGAGCGGCACGCCGAAGGCCGGGATCAGCGAGGTCGTGATCAGGCCGAGAAAGGGCAGCGCCAGGATCAGGATCGCGACGGTCCAGAGCAGGATCTCGACCGGGGTGCGCCAGCGCCCGAGCTCGAAGGGCCGCGCCGCGCTCGACGTGGTGGTGATCCGGAAATCGCGCCGGCGCAGCATGAAATCCTGCAGCAGGATGCCGACCATGGCGATGAGGCCGATCAGCAGCGAGAGGATCGCGACCTCCGAGAGCACGCCCGGGCCGAGCCCGGCGAGGCGCTGGTAGATCAGCGTCGGCAGCACCAGGAAATTGCCGGGAATGCCGAGAAAGGCCGGAATGCCGAAATTCCCGAGGCTCGAGACGAAGCAGAGCGCGATGCCGGCGATCAGCGGCGGCGTCATCAGGGGCAGTACGACGGTGCGCAGCACGGTGAGCGGGCTCGCCCCGGCGGCGAGGCCGGCCTCGATCAGCTCCTTCGGCAAGGCGCGCAGGCCGGCGCGCAAGGTCAGGAAGACCAGCGGCGCGTATTGCAGCCCGAGCAGCAGGATGATGCCCTCGCGCGAATAGAGCGGGTTCCTGCTGCCGAGCGGCGGCGCCATGCCGATCAGCTTGAGCAGCGTGCTCGACGGGCCGAAGAGCTGCAACCAGGCCAGCGCCGTGACCTGCGGCGCGATCATCAGCGGCAGCACGAAGCAGAAGGTGAAGGCGTTGCGGGCGCGGATATCGGTCAGCGTCGTCAGCAGCGCCACCGTGCCGCCGAGCAGAACCGCGAGCACGGTGCCGGCGATGGCGGTGACCAGGCTGTTTACCGTCGCCGTCCAGGTGGTCTGGCTGGCGAGGACCTTGCCGAGCGAGGAGGTCGAGAGCGCGCCGCCCGGCGCCAGCCCCTCGAAGACCAGCCGGCCGATCGGCAGCAGCGACAGCGCCGCGACGAGCAGGACGAGTCCCCAGAGGAGACCGGTCTCCACGACGCGCGTACGCGTCGTGGCAGCATCCACTAGGGACATGGGGCCGGTCTCAGTTGCCGAACATGGTGGCGAAGCGGGCCTTGTCGGCCTCGGTCGCCTTGACCACGGCCGCGATATCCGAGGCCATGACGTTGATCTTGGTGCCGGCCGGCAGCCAGGACGGCGAGCCGACGCTCGGCTTGGCCGGGATATAGCCCATGGTGAGCGCGAGCTTCTGGCCCTCATCCGAGAGGATGAAATCGACGAAGGCCTTCGAAGCCGCCTCGTTCTTAGTCGTCTTCAGGATCGCGACCGGCTCCGTGACCGCCGGGGCGCCTTCCTTCGGGAAGATGAACTCGACCGGCGAGCCCTGGGCCTTGGCGTTGAAGGCCATGAAGTCGACCAGCACGCCATAGGTCTTTTCGCCGCTCGCGACGGCGCGCAGCACGGCGCCATTGCCGCGCACCGCGACGGCCTCGTTGGCCTTGAGCTGCTCAAACAGCTTCCAGCCGAGATCGGGCCTGGCCGTCATGGTCGAGAGCATGATCGCCGCGGCGCCCGAATAGAGCGGGCTCGGCATCGAGATCTGGCCCTTCAGCTCGGGATTGCCGAGATCGTTCCACGAGGTCGGGCGGGTCTTGGCACCGGTGTTGACGGCGATGCCGGTGGTGATCAGCTTCGAGCCGAAATAGGTCTTGTCGGCGTCGAAGGAGCCGGGCTGCAGCCCGTCGACCTTGGCCCCGGCATAGGCGAGCAGACGGCCATCCTTCTTCAGGATCTCCATGCTCGCCGCATCGGCGATCAGCAGCACGTCGGCGCGCGGCTGGCCGGCCGAGATTTCGGCTGCGAGCTTGCCCATGACCTCGGTGGTGCCGGAGCGGAAGATCTCGACCTCGACCTTGGGATAGGCCTTCTTGAAGGCGGCCGTGGTCTGCGCCGCATCCTTCTCCGGCTGCGAGGTGTAGAGCACGAGCTTGCCGGCCGGCTCCTGGGCGAAGGCCGGGCTCGCGGCGAGCAGGCCGCCGAGCGCGGCGATGACGAGGCTGCGTCTGGTCTGGGTCATGGTTTTTGTCTCCTCCGTTGTGTCAGTCGTCCTTACCGCCTTAGGGCGCCGGACGATCTTCGTCACTGCTGGCTATCAGTTCGTCTTTCCCGCCACCATGCCGCATCGCCGGCATGGTGGCCTGCATCCCTCACAAGAGAACTTCCGGGTTTTCCAGCGCCTCGCGCAGATCGGCCATGAAGCGCGCCGCCGTGACCCCGTCGATGATGCGATGATCCGATGACAGGGTGAAGTTCGCCATCGGCCGCAGCACGATCTGCCCGTCGCGGCCGACCGGCTTCTCGACCGTGCGGCCAACCGCCAGGATCGCGCCCTGCGGCGGGTTGATGATCGCCGTGAAGCTGTCGACGCCGTACATGCCGAGATTGGAAATGGTGAAGGTTCCGCCGCCGAGCTCGGCCGGCGTCAGGCTGCGCTTGGCGACGCCCTCGCGCAGCCGCGCGAACTCCCGCGCCATGGCCGGCATGTCCATCCTACCGGCATCGCGCAGCACCGGCACGACGAGATCGCCCTCGCGCTCCATGGCGATGCCGATGTCGATGCGCTCGTGAAAACGCGTCGCCTCGCCCTCCGCCGAGGCGTTGAGCAGCGGGTGATGGCCGAGCACGCCGGCGGCGATCCGGGCGATCAGCACGGTCAGGCTCGGCTTCGGCGCACCGATCCGCTCATGCCGGGCGGCGAGCCGGCGCAGCAGCGCCTGCGCGGCACTCATCTCGATCTCGCTGGTGAGATAGAAATGCGGCGCAGTGCGCATGCTCTCCGAGAGCCGCGTCGCGACGATGCGGCGAATGGCGGAAAAGGGCTTCAGCGTGTCGGCCGGGACTTCGGCGCTGCGGCAGGTCGCGGCGGCGCTGTCGACCGCGATCGGTGCGGGAACTGCCGCTGCAGCAATATGGCTGCGGACATCGGCCTCGCCGATCCGCCCGCGCGGCCCGGTGCCGACGATGGTCTTGAGGTCGATGCCGTTCTGACGCGCGAGGCGGCGCGCGAGAGGCGTGGCGCGCAAGCCCGCCGGAACCGCGCCGGCAGCGGCGCCATTGCTGGCGTGGTTCGCAACCACCGCAACCGGCGCGGCGGCCTGCTGAGGGAGCGCTGCGGCAGGCTTGGCCGCCGGTGCCGTATCCTCCGCCTCGCCGTCGAGATAGATCCAGGCGACCGGTGTGCCGACCGCGATGGCAATGCCGGTCTCGGCCCGGATGCGGCGGATGGCGCCGCTCGCCGGCGCCTCGACTTCCATCACCGCCTTGTTGGTGCCGATCTCAAAGATCGTCTCGCCCTGGCGGACCTGGTCGCCCTCCTTGACGTGCCAGGCCTCGATCGTGCCGGTCTCCATGTCCATGTCGACCTTGGGGAGGATGACCTCGACCGGCATCAGGCCTCTCCGCGGCGCAGGAGGTTGAGCGCGGCGGTGAAGATGTCGTCCTCCTGCGGCACCGCCGCCTTCTCCAGCACCGGATTATAGGGGATCGGCGCATCGACTCCGCCGAGGCGGACGATCGGCGCATCGAGGAAGTCGAAGACCTCGCTCTCGGCGATCATGGCGGAAATCTCCGCGCCGATGCCCATGGTCTTGACGCCCTCATAGACCACCATCAGCCGGTGGGTCTTGCGCACGCTCTCGGCGATGGTGGTGAAGTCGATCGGGCGGATCGAGCGCAAATCGATCACCTCGGCCGAGATGCCTTCGTCCGCCAGCCGGGCCGCCGCCGCCTGCGCCTTCAGCGCCATGATCGAGGAGCCGACGATGGTGATGTCGGTGCCTTCGCGGCGGATCGCCGCCTGACCGATCGGCACGCGATAGGGCTCGGCCGGGACATGGCCCTTGGTCTTGTAGAGCAGCTTGTGCTCGAAGATCATCACCGGGTTGGGATCGTCGATCGCCGCCAGCAGCATGCCCTTGGCATCGTGCGGCGTGCTCGGCTGCAGCACCTTCAGCCCCGGCACATGGGCGAACCAGGCCTCCAGGCTCTGGCTGTGCTGGGCTGCGGCGCCGGTGCCCGAGCCGCCGGGCAGGCGCACCACCATCGGCACGCTCGCCTTGCCGCCGAACATGAAGCGGATCTTCGCCGCTTGGTTGACCAGCTGCTCCATGGCGAGCGTGACGAAATCCGAGAACTGGATCTCGACCACCGGCCGCATGCCGGTGATCGCGGCGCCGACCGCCGCCCCGGCGATGCCGAGCTCGCTGATCGGCGTGTCGATGACGCGCTCGGCGCCGAAGCGGTGGACGAGATCGCCGGAGACGCCGAAGGCGCCGCCATAGACGCCGACATCCTCGCCGAACAGGAAGACTCGGCTGTCGGCCTCCATCGCCTGGGCCAGCGCCTCACGCACGGCCTCGGCATAGGAAAGCTCGCGCAGCTCAGATGGCATAGACGTCACGGGTCAGGTCTTTCGGATCGGGGTCCGGGCAGGTGCGTGCGAACTCGACGGCGGCATCGATCTCGCGCTGGGCGTCCTCTTCGAGCTTCATCAGCGCGGCAGCGTCGAACCGGTCATGCGCCTTGAGTTCGTCCTCGAGCCGCCGGATCGGATCCTGCGCCCGCCATTCCTCGATCTCTTCCTTGCTGCGGTAGAGATTGCGGTCGCTCTTGGAATGGCCGCGCCAGCGATAGGTCTTGCACTCGATCAGCGAGGGGCCGCCGCCCTGGCGCGCCCGCTCGACCGCCTCGCGCGCCACCGCGGCGACGCCGGCGAGGTCGTTGCCGTCGAGGCAATGGCCCGGCATCGCATAGGCGCTGGCGCGGTCGGCGACATTGGCCACCGCCATTGCGCGGGCGATGTCCATCGACATCCCGTATTTGTTGTTCTCGCAGACGAAGACGACCGGCAGCTTCCAGATCGAGGCCATGTTGAGCGCCTCGTGGAAGGCGCCTTCGTTCGAGGCGCCGTCGCCGAAGAAGACCATGCAGACCCGGCCGTTCTTCTGCGCCTTGATGCTCATGCCGACGCCGACCGCGATCGGCAGGCCGCCGCCGACGATGCCGTTGGCGCCGAGATTGCCGCCCTCGACATCGGCGATGTGCATCGAGCCGCCGCGACCCTTGCAGTAGCCGGTCTCCTTGCCGAAGAATTCGGCGAACATCAGCTTCGGCTCGGCGCCGCGCGCAATGCAGTGGCCATGGCCGCGATGGGTCGAGAGGATGTAGTCCTGCGCCTGCAGCGGCAGGGTCGTGCCGACCGCGCTCGCCTCCTGGCCGATCGAGAGATGCATCGTGCCGTGGATCAGCCCGCGCATATAGCTCGCCTCGGCCGCCTCCTCGAATTTGCGGATCAGATGCATCTTGGTCAGCGCGGTGCGCAAGGTCGCATCGTCGAGCGCCGCGAGCTCCGGCCGCTGATTCGGCCGCGCCGTCTGCGCAGAACCTGTCTTCATGTCGTTCATGCCTGCATTCCCCCGCCGAGCGCGGCGACCATCGCGTCCTGCGCCCGTCGCACCTCGACGATCTTCAGGCGTTGATCGGGCGTGGCATCGGCCAGCGTGATCAGCTCGCCCTTGCGCACCGCCCGCGTCACCGCCGCGCCCTGGGCGAGCCCGATCGGCAGCGCATTGCGCGCCTGCGCATCGGCCCGCGACAGGGCAAAGCCGCGATAGGCATATTCGCCGATCGCATCGAGCGTCTCGCCGACCGCAAGGTCGCGCTTGGCGACGCAGCCGACCTCGGCGCTCGGCACCGGCAGCGGACGCATATGGGACAGCCCGAACAGCGCGGCAGCCGCCGCCGAGAGCGGTACCTCCAGGCTGGTCAGGTGATAGGGCCGGAAGAAGGAGTAGTACGGGCCCGGCCCGAGATGCAGGTCGCTCATCCGCTCGCGGACGCGCGGATGACGCATCTCGGCAACGCAGAACACGCCGGGCGCGACGCCCTTGGCGACGGTGAAGTCGACCACGCCCTTGCGCGAGAGCAGGCCGCCCTCCTCCTTCGGACAGAAATAGTTCTGCAGCTCGGCGCGCGGCGCTTCCGGGCCGTGCATGCCTGGGATGTCGGGCACGAAGCCGCAGGCATTGGCTATCGCGACCATCTCGACCATGGTCTTCGAGCCGTCGACGAACTCGACCAGCATGCGCGGATTCATGTTCCGCCGGGTCGCTTCCTCGACATAATCGGCCGGGACGGCGTCGATCCGGAACGGGTTGTTCTTGCCCTTGCCGGCGGCGACGACCGGATAGCCCATGGCGCGGACGAAATTGATCAGCTCCATCGCCGCCGCAGGCTCGTCGCCAGCACCGAGCGTGTAGACCACCCCGGCCTTCGCTGCCTCGGCGGCGAGATAGGAGCCGATGGTGATGTCGGCTTCGACATTCATCATCACGATGTGCTTGCGCGCCGCGATTGCGGCGAGCGCGACGCGCGAGCCGGCCTCGGGATTGCCAGTCGCGTCGATGATCACATCGACGACCGGAGAATTGCAGACGAGGTCGAGCGAGGTCGTCGCGGCGATGCGGCCCTTGCGCTGGGCGGTTTCGATCCCGGCTGCGTCGGAGACGATCTCGGCGGCCGAGCCGGCGAGCGCCGCCGCCTGCACCACGCGCTCCGGCGCGATGTCGGCGACCGCGGCGATCGCGATGCCGGGCATCTGCGCGATCTGCACGACGATATCAGTGCCCATCTGGCCGGCGCCGATCAGCCCGACGCGGACCGGCCTGCCGGTCCTCTCGCGCTGCTCAAGCGCCTCGGCCAAGGTCAGCCCGGCCGTCGGCGACGCGCCCATCGGAGGCGAAAATGCTGCCGCCATCGTCCGTTCATCTCCTCCCGGGAAGGATGGGCTCTTGGAACATATGTTCATTCAACCAGACAAAAGGTCATTGCGCTGGCACTGTCAAGCGATCAGCATCGCGCCGGGATTGCCGAACCGCCGCCGGGAAGCGATGGTGCGGCGCGACGACGAGGAAACGACGGGAACTTCATGGCGCTGGAAGAGGAAGCCCGGGCGACAGCGGAGCTGGTCGCGGACGCCAAGGTTCGCGCGGCCTGGCTCTATTATGTCGAGGGCCTGACCCAGGAGCAGATCGCCGAAGCGCTCGGGCTGAGCCGAGTCAAGGTCGTTCGCATCCTCGCGGCGGCACGCAATGAAGGCATCGTCCGCATCCGCATCGATGCGCGCTCGGCCAGGCAGGCCGCATTGGAGCGCGGCCTGGTCACGGTTTTCGGCCTGGACGAGGCGATCGTCGTGCCTGCGGCCCGCGATGCCGCCAACGTCCCCGCCCTGGTCGGCTATGCCGCCGGGCTCTGGCTGTCGGACATGCTGAAGGACAGCATGTCACTCGCCGTCGGTTGGGGCGAAACCCTGCACCAGGCGCTGCGCGGCATGCAGCCGCGCCAGATCGAGGCGATGTCGGTGGTCTCGCTGCTGGGGGGGCTGACCCATTCACGCAGCATCAACCCCTCCGCCGTGGCGCGCCGCGTCGCCGACATGTTCGGTGCGGACTGCTTCCAGCTGACCGCACCGGTCTTCGTCTCGAGCGCCGAGATTCGCGATGCGCTCTGGCGCGAGCCGACCCTGCGCGCTTTGCGCGACCGGGCCCGCGCCGCCGATGTCGCCCTGCTCAGCATCGGCAGCCTCGGGCGGGATTCGACGCTGTTCCGCGAGGGGCTCGTACCGGAATCGGATCTCGAATCGCTGCGCGCCGCCGGTGCGGTCGGCGACCTGCTCTGCCATTTCATCGACGCCGAGGGCAGACCGGTGGACCACCCGGTGAACCGGCGTATCATGGCGGTAAGCCCGTCCGATCTGACCGGGATCGGACTGGTTGCGATCGCCGGCGGCGGCGCCAACAAGGCCCCGGCCATCCGGGCAGCGCTGCGGGCCAGCGCGGCACGCGTCCTGATCACCGACGAAAGCGCGGCCGACGCGCTGTTGGCGAACATGGGGCAGAAGCATGACTGAGCGGCGCGAGGGCGGCGGACCGCGCCGGACGATCGGCACGGGAGCGTCGAGACCAGGCGGCAATCTGCAGCAGCTCGCGCGCCACTCGCTGCAATTCCGGCCCTCGGATGTGCGCCTCGTGCTCGAGCGGGTGCATTCGCATCTGGTCAAGCCGCGGATGAGTGCGGAAGAGCTGCTCGACGTGGTGCGCGGCCTCGGCTTCGACAGCATCGAGGCCTTCGGCACCCGCATCGGCCTCGAACAGCGCACGGCCGAGAGCTGGTCGCGCTACGGCCTGTCGCGCGATGCCGCCCAGATTCTCCTCGCACTGCTGAGCTATCGCCAGCGCCTCCTCGAGGCGATGGACGATTTCGAGAAGGAGACACAGATCCCGCTCGACGGCTTCTTCGAGAACCACAAGCTGCCCTGAGCCCGGCGGAGCGCTACGTGGTTCCGGCCGCCGGCCTTGACTGATGCCGACGCGGGTTGCTGCCGAAGCTGGGACCATCGACCGACAACGGAGATCAGCGTTGACGACGACCGAGCCCAAACCGGGCTGCTGCGGCCTTTCGGGCGCACGACCGCCTGCCGCGAGAGCAGCCGGCATGGCGCCGCTGCCCTCCGGAGCGGGCCGCGACGAGACCGTCACGGTGGCGATCCCGGCCGGGCGCGCCGAAATCGGCACCGATCGGCCGCTTTTTTCCGTCGACGGCGAGGGACCGCGGCGCTTCACCGAGCTGCCGGCCTACCGGATGGACGAGGCGGCCGTGACCAATGCCCGCTTCGCCGCCTTCGTCGCCGCGACCGGCTATGTCAGCGAGGCCGAGGGATATGGCTGGTCCTTCGTCTTCGAACGCGATGTCGTCGGGCCTGCCGGCGATCTGCAGCGCCCGGAGGGCGCGCCCTGGTGGTGCCGTGTCGACGGCGCGACCTGGCGGCAACCGGCGGGGCCGGGATCGACGATCGAGCAGCGCATGGACCATCCGGTCGTGCATGTCTCGCATCGCGACGCGCTGGCCTTCGCCGGCTGGGCGGGCGGACGCCTGCCGAGCGAGGCGCAATGGGAACACGCCGCCCGCGGCGGCCTGCAGGGTGCACTCTATCCCTGGGGCGACGATGAGCCCGGCGATCAGGGACCCTTCCCCTGCAATATCTGGCAGGGCAGCTTTCCGCAGGCCGATAGCGGCGCCGACGGACATCGCGGCACGGCCCCGGCCCGCTCCTTCACGCCCAATGGCTACGGGCTCTACAATATGTGCGGCAATGTCTGGGAATGGTGTGCCGAGCCCTTCCGCGTCCGCTCGCTGAAGCGGGCCGCCCAGCAGCTCAACCGCGAGGCGGCAAGCGAGCGCCGGCAGGTGCTGAAAGGAGGCTCCTTCCTCTGTCACCGCTCCTATTGCCATCGCTACCGGATCGCCGCCCGCATCGGCTCGGCCCCGGATTCGAGCACCAGCCATATGGGCTTTCGACTGGTCCACCCGGCCTGAGGCGGCCGCGCCGACATCACCGCCACACTGGCGTGGCGCGCTGGGGCATTGTCCTGCCCGCCTTTTTGTCCGAGGCTCGGCCGCGCCCTGCAACGGGGACGCATTCTTCACGAGGTCCGGCCGCCTTGCCTATTTCGCTGTTCAATCGCTACGCCGCCCTCGCGGGCTGCATCGCCGTCGCGCTCGGCTCGCTCCTGCTGCTGCCGCTCTGGTCCTGGCTCTGGCCCTTGGCCCTCCTTGCCGGCATCCTCGCGCTGATCGGCCTCTATGATCTCGTGCAGACGCAGCATGCGGTGCTGCGCAATTATCCGATCCTCGGCCATATCCGCTATCTCGTCGAAGGCATTCGCCCGGAGATCCGGCAATATCTGCTCGAAAGCGACGACGATCGGCTGCCCTTCTCGCGCAGCCAGCGCTCGCTGATCTATGCCCGTGCCAAGAACGAGGATGGCGACCGCCCCTTCGGCACCATGGTCGACGTCTATGCCGGTGGTTACGAGTTCATCGGCCATTCGATGCGACCGGCGGCAGTCGGCGATCCCGCGGGCTTCCGCATCGAGATCGGCGGGCCGCAATGCACCCAGCCCTATTCCGGCTCGGTGCTAAACATCTCGGCGATGAGCTTCGGCTCGCTCAGCGCCAATGCGATCCGGGCGCTGAACCGCGGCGCCAAGCTCGGCGGTTTCGCCCATGACACCGGCGAAGGCAGCATCAGCTCCTATCACCGCGAGAATGGCGGCGACCTGATCTGGGAGCTCGGCAGCGGCTATTTCGGCTGCCGCACCGCGGACGGTCATTTCGACCCCGAGCGCTTCGCCGCACAGGCGCGCGATCCGCAGGTCAAGATGGTCGAGATCAAGCTCAGCCAGGGCGCCAAGCCCGGCCATGGCGGCATCCTGCCGGCTCACAAGGTCAGCCGCGAGATCGCTCTCACCCGCGGCGTTCCAGAGGGCGTGACCTGCGTCTCGCCGGCGCGCCACAGCGCCTTCTCGACGCCGATCGAGATGATGCAGTTCATCGCGAAGCTGCGCGAATTGTCCGGCGGCAAGCCGGTCGGCTTCAAGCTCTGCCTCGGCCATCCCTGGGAATTCATGGGCATCGTCAAGGCGATGCTCGCCACCGGCATCCTGCCCGATTTCATCGTCGTCGACGGCGCCGAGGGCGGCACCGGCGCAGCGCCCGTCGAGTTCACCGATCATCTCGGCGTGCCGCTGCGCGAGGGCCTGCTCTTCGTCCACAACACGCTGGTCGGCACCAATCTGCGCAGCCGCATCCGGCTCGGCGCCAGCGGCAAGGTGGTCAGCGCCTTCGATATGGCGAGCGTCCTCGCCATCGGCGCCGACTGGGTCAATTCCGCGCGCGGCTTCATGTTCGCCATCGGCTGCATCCAGTCGCAGAGCTGCCACACCAATCGCTGCCCGACCGGCGTCGCGACGCAGGACGCGCTGCGCCAGCGCGCCCTCGTCGTGCCCGACAAAGCCCAGCGCGTGCACAACTTCCACCGCAACACCCTGAAAGCGCTGGCCGAGATGCTCGCTGCCGCCGGCGTCAGCCACCCTTCGGAACTGGGACCGCATCATCTGGTGCGGCGCACCAGCACGACCGAGATCAAGTTGTTCTCGCAGCTCCACCGCTTCCTCGAGCCGGGCTGCTTGCTCGAGAAGGGCGTCGACGGCGAGTTCTATGCCTCGGCCTGGAAGCTCGCGAGCGCCGAGAGTTTCGACGCGATCAGGGCCTGAGGCGCCTCCGGCCGATGACTGGCGGGGAGCAGATGGAGGCCCTGAAGTTCACGCCGCTGGCGAGCTTCAGCGGGCTGCGCGGGGTGCCGCTGCTCGCCCTCAGCCATAATGCGCTGTTTCCGGCCCTGACCCTCGACGCCGAGGGCGTGACCGTCAGGGTCCTGCGCTGGCACCGCCTGCGCTATGACGAGCTCGCCGTGATCGCGCTCGACCGCCGCCTCGGTCGGAAGCTGACCTTCGTGCCGAAGCGGGGCTGGCGCGATTTCACCGTGAGCTTCGCCGGGCCCGACATGCTGCGGGCCGTGATCGAGGTGCTGCGGCGCTTCGAGGCGCCGCTGTCTCCGCAGGCACTGGCCCTTCTGTCCGGAAGCGCATCCGCCCGTCTCTAGCGCAGCGCGCGCAGGGCGTTGAGGATCACGACGATGTCGATCGCCTCCTGGAACAGCGCGCCCTGGACCGGCGGCAGATAGCCGAAAGCCGCGACCAGCATACCGAGCACGGAGAGCCCGAGCCCGACGAAGACGCTCTGCAGGGCGATCATCCGTGTCCGCCGGGCCGAGGCGAGCGCCTTCGCCAGCGGCTCCAGCGCATCGACCAGCAGCACGACGCCCGCCGCCTCCGAGGAGGCCGCCGCGCCGCGCGCACCCATGGCGACGCCAACGCTCGCTGCCGCCAGAGCCGGGGCGTCGTTGACGCCGTCGCCGACCA
This sequence comes from Allobosea sp. NPDC055594, assembly GCF_053618995.1. NCBI lineage: Bacteria > Pseudomonadati > Pseudomonadota > Alphaproteobacteria > Hyphomicrobiales > Alloboseaceae > Allobosea > Allobosea sp. NPDC055594. The sequence continues at coordinate 248,921 of NZ_JBSHIO010000007.1, read as the reverse complement.
TCATCACCGGCCCGGCCCGCTCTTCATCCCGGATGACCGCGACCTTGCCCTCGGGCGTCAGATCGCCGAGCACGGCGTCGACCCCGAGGCTGGCCCCGACCGCGCGCGCGATCTCGCCGACATCACCGGAGGCGAGCACGATCCGCTCCACCCCGGCCCGGCGCAGGGTTTCGAGCGTCTCCCGCGCATCGTCGCGCAGCTGGTCCTGCAGCAGGATGACGCCGGCCAGCAAGCCATCGGCCGCAACCGCGACCATCAGCGTGCCCGGCGGCGCATCGGCGGCGAGCGCATCGGCATCGCCGCCCGTGCTGCGTCGCCCGACATAGCCGCCGCCGCCGATCGCGACGCGGCGCTCGCCGACCTTGCCTTCGATCCCTTTGCCGGGCGTCTCCGCGATCTCGGTCGGCGGCAGCAGCGCCAGCCCGGCTTCGCTCGCCGCCTTGATCAGCGAGGTCGCGACGACATGCGCCGAGGCCTGGTCGAGGCTCGCCGCCAGCCCCAGCACCTTGTCCGGCGAGAAGCCGTTGACGGCGCGGATGCCGATGATCGTCGGCCGGCCCTGCGTCACCGTCCCGGTCTTGTCGAGCACGGCAATCCGGATGCGGGCCAGCGCTTCCAGCACGCCGCCATCCTTGACCAGGGCGCCTTTGCGGGCGCTCTTCGAGATGCCGGAGATGATCGCGACGGGCACTGCGAGGATCAGCGGACAAGGCGTCGCCACCACCAGCACCGCGAGGGCCCGGATCGGATCGCCGCTGAGGAGCCAGGCGGCGCCGGCGATGGCCAGCGTCAGTACGAGGAAGCCGATGGCGTAGCGATCGGCGAGGCGCGCCATCGGCGCCTTGCTCGCCTGCGCCTGCTCGACCAGCCGGACGATGCCGGCATAGGTGCTTTCCGCCACCGGCCGGCTGGCGATCAGGTCGAAGGGCGCGCCGACCAGAGTCGCGCCGCTCAGTGCCTCCATCCCGCGCTCGAGGGTCTGCGGCAGCGATTCGCCGGTAAGCGCCGAAAGGTCGAGCACTGCGGCGCCCGCGGCGACATGCCCGTCGACCGGCAGCACGTCGCCAGTGCGGATCAGCAGGCGATCGCCCTGGCGCAGCTCGGCGGTTGCCACCTCCTCCAGCCCGCCATCGCGATAGCGCATCGCGGTGAAGGCGACGCGGCCGAGCAGCGCCGACATCTCCCGCCGCGCCCGCCCTTGCGCATAGGCTTCGAGCAATTGCCCGCCGGCATACATCAGCGCGACGACATTGCCGGCGAGCGGCTCGCCGAAGAGCAATGCGGCGCTCATCGACAGGGCGGCGACGATGTCGAGCCCGACATCGCCCCGGCGCAGCGAGCCGACGATCTGCACGAGCAGGGCGGCGAGAACCGGGAGCGTGGCGAGCGTCCAGACCCAGCCCGCCTCGGCGCCATGCCACCAGAGAACGCCACCGATGGCTAGGCCCGAGAGCGCGACCGCGACCAGCGCGAGATCCAGCCGCTCGCGCCAGAAACCGGCGAGACCGAGGCGCTGGCTCTTCTCGCGCCCGGCCGCGACGTCCCGCCTGCCGATTTCCGTCTCCGACACCGCCGACGCTCCCATGGATCGTTCGGCGAGCATTGTCACAGGCTCCCGGATTTTCCTACGGCCCGCCCCGCGCAACGCGGATACGCGTCCGGCGGCGCTTGACCCGAACGGCGCCAAGGGCGAACAGGACACCATCCGGGACCGGGCTGCAGGCGGCCCCCGACAGCATCCCGGCCGATCGACGCAGAGGCGTCCCGGAAGGCACGTTCCCGAAGTAGGAGCGGATTGCAGCCGGCGGAGCGCGCAAGGGAGCGGAAGACGACATGCAGCTCGTGCCAGTGAGCATCGTTTTCGATTTCGACGGGGTCATCGTCGACTCCGTCACGATCAAATCGCAGGCTTTCCAGGACGTCTATGCCGACGCGACGCCGGAGCAGCTTGCCGCCATCGACCGCTATCACCACGCCCATGGCGGCGTCAGCCGACGCGAGAAGTTCCGCTATTTCGAGACGGCGCTGTTCGGTCGCCAGACCGACCCGGCCGGGATCGAGGCACTGGCCGAACGCTACCGCACCATCGTCTATGAGAAGGTCGTCGCCTGCCGGCTGATCCCCGGAGCTCTCGACTTCCTGAACGACATCGCTCAGCGCCTGCCGCTGCATCTGGTCTCCGGCACGCCCCAGGAGGAGCTCGAGGCGATCGTCGAGCGCCGCGGCCTGCGCCATTTCTTCCATCGCGTGATCGGCGCGCCGACCTTGAAGCCCGCCGCCTTCGCCACACTCGCCGCCGAATATGGCCATGATCCCCGCCGCATGGTCGCGATCGGCGATTCGACCACCGAATTCGACGCCGCCCGGGGCATGGGCATGCCCTTCGTCGGCATCGTCGCCGAAGGCATCGCCAACCCGTTCCCGCCGGCGATCCCGGTCCTGCCGGACATGACCGGCCTGGCACGGGCGCTCGGTCTCAGCGCGATGGCCGCCGCGACAGGCTGAGTGATACCGGCCGCAGCGGCAGCCGGAAGACCTCAGCCCTCCGGCTTGCCGGTGAAGACATAGCCGACGCCGCGCACCGACTTGATCAGGGCCGGCGCCTTCGGATCGGGCTCGACCTTCTTGCGCAGCCTGGCGATCTGCGCATCGATCGACCGGTCGAAGGCTTCAAGCATCCGCCCGCGGGTGCGTTCCATCAGCATGTCGCGCGAGAACACCCGTCCGGGATGGCCGGCGAGGACCGCCAGAATGTCGAACTCGCCGGTGGTCAGCATGATCTCGGCGCCGGCGGGGTCGAGCAGCTGCCGCCGGGCCAGATCGAGCTGCCAGCCGTCGAAGCGGATCAGCTCGCCATCGGTCTTCGGCGCAGGCGCCTCGGCACGCGGCCGCCGGCGCAGCACCGTCCGCAGCCGGGCCAGCACCTCGCGCAGATGGAACGGTTTGGGAATGTAGTCGTCGGCGCCGATCTCGAGCCCGACGATCCGGTCAACGACATCGTCGCGGCCGGTCAGCATGATGATCGGCAGGTCGGAGCCGGCCCGGATCTCGCGCGCCAGCATCAGCCCGTCCTCGCCACCGGGCAGGACGAGATCGAGCAGGACGATGTCGACCCCGCCGCGCTGCAGGGTCTCGCGCATGCCACGGCCGTCGCCGACGGCGCTGACGCGATAACCCTCGCCCTCGAAATAGCGGATCAGCATCTGCCGGATACGGGCGTCGTCGTCGACGACGAGGATGTGCTCGGCGCGGCTCTGCGGCTCAGCCATGGCAAGATCGGGCGGCAGGCGGGCGGGCCAAGGCTGTTACAATCCGTTGCAATTCTCTACGCACGGTAACACGCGCATCGTTCCGGCGTCACGCGAGCAGGTTCAATTGCCACCATCGGATCGGAGGCGAAGACGGTGGCAATGATCATTGCAAGTGCGGTTTCCCAGCTGCCGGGGCGCGCCCCGATCCTTGCCGGCACGCCGGACGTGCCGAGCCTGCACGGCCTGTTCTCGGGCCAGCCGCTCGAGAGCGTCGAGCCCGGCGCGACGCTGTTCTGGCAGGGCGACCGGTCGCGGCATGTCTTCGAGGTGCTGAAGGGCGTGCTGCGGCTGTACCGCATCCTGCCGGACGGGCGCCGGATCATCGTCGGCTTCGCGCAGGAGGGCGACATCATCGGCCTCGCACCCGACGCGCATTGCCAGGCCACTGCGGAGGCGGTGAACGAGGTCAGGCTGCGCCGGATCGAACGCTGCCGCTTCCGCGCCCTCACCGAGGCGTCGCCCGCCCTGACGCGCGAGTTCATCGCCGCGCTCTGCGAGGAGGTCGCCGCTGCGCAGGAGCAGACGATGCTGCTCGCCCGCCGGGGTGCTGAAGAACGGGTCTGCGGCTTCCTGCTGCGGCAGATGCAGCGCGCTGCCGAGGGCGGCAATCCGGCAACCACGATCCCTCTGCCGATGAGCCGAACCGACATTGCCGACCATCTCGGCCTCACCATAGAGACGGTCTCGCGGACCTTCACCAATCTGACCCAGCGCGGCGTGATCGCGCCGGAGGGGCGCCATGCCCTGGCCATCCGCCGCCCGGCGACGCTCGCCCGGCTTGCCGGCGCCGACAGCCAGGCCGATATTCGGCCGTGCGACACTGACGCGGCCCGGCAGGCCGCCTGGCCCCATTGATTCCTCGCGAGGCCGGATGACCAGAGCAATCCCCCCCACCGGAACGAGCTGGGAGAGCATCGACGAGCTCGTCCGGATCCTCGACGGCGCCAACCTGATCGTCCACGCGCTCGACGGCCGGATCCTGCGCTGGACCACCGGTTGCGCGCAGCTCTATGGCTGGGGCGCCGAGGAAGCGATCGACCGCCATGTCGGCGAACTGCTCGGCACCGTCGCCGAGGGCGCGGCGGGGGCGATTTCCCATGAGCTGCGCGAACAGGGCAGCTGGCATGGCGAGCTGAGGCAGAACCATCGCAGCGGCCGGCCCGTCTTCGTCGCCAGCCGCTGTGTCGTGCTCTTGCCGGACGGGGAAGCCGAGCCGGTGGTCGTCGCCCAGAACATCGACATCAGCGACCTCAAATACGCGCAGGACGATCTCGCCGCGCGCGAATCGCATCTACGTTCGATCCTCGAGACCGTGCCCGAGGCGATGGTCGTGATCGACGATGTCGGCGAGATGATCTCCTTCAGCAAGGCGGCGGAGAAGCTGTTCGGCTACGCCGCCGATGAGGTCTGCGGTCGCAATGTCCGGATGCTCATGCCCAATCCCGACCGCGACCGGCATGACGGTTACATCGCGCGCTATGTCGCGACCGGCGAGCGCCGCATCATCGGCTTCGGCCGCGTTGTCACCGGCCAGCGCAAGGACGGCACCACTTTTCCGATGGAGCTCGCCATCGGCGAGGCCGCCGCCAATGGCAAGCGCATCTTCACCGGCTTCATCCGCGACCTGACCAGCCGGCACCGGATGGAGGAGGAACTGCGCCAGGCCCAGAAGATGGAAGCGGTCGGCCAGCTCACCGGCGGCATCGCCCATGATTTCAACAATCTGCTGACGGTGATCAGCGGCAATCTCGAAATGATCGAGCGGCGCCTGGAGGACAGGGAGCTGGGCGTGCTGCTGCGCGAGGCCCAGGACGCCGCCGAGGACGGCGCCAAGCTGACCGGGCAGCTGCTCGCCTTCGGACGGCGCCAGACCCTCACGCCCAAGCTCACCGATATCGGCAAGCTGGTCTCGAACTTCGCCGACCTGCTGCGACGCACGCTCGGCGAGGCGATCGAATTGCGCACGGTGGTGACCGGCGCCGGCCACACTGCTTTGGTCGACACCGCCCAGTTGCAGAACGCCCTCCTCAATCTCGCGCTCAACGCCCGCGATGCGATGCCGCGCGGCGGCCGTCTCACCGTCGAGATCACGCGCACGCGGCTCGATGCCGACTACGCCCAGAACCATCCGCAACTGCGGATCGGCGATTATGTCCTGCTCAGCGTCTCCGATACCGGCTTCGGCATGAGCGCCGAGGTGCAGCAGCGCGCCTTCGAGCCCTTCTTCACCACCAAGAGCGTCGGCGCCGGCAGCGGGCTCGGGCTCAGCATGGTCTATGGCTTCGCCCGCCAGTCGGGCGGCGATCTCCAGCTCCGGAGCGTGCTCGGCAAGGGCACGACGCTGCAGCTCTTCCTGCCGGCCGCCGCGCCGGCTCAACCCGATCCGGCGCCGCCGCCGGAGGAAGCGCCGCCCCCGGCCAGCCAGCCGCAGAGCCGCGAGCTGATCCTGGTGGTCGAGGACGATGCCAGGGTGCGGCGCGTCGCCGTCGCGCGGCTCGAAACCGAGGGCTATCGCGTGATCGAGGCCGCGACCGGCGCGCAGGCCCTCACGCTGCTCGGGGAGCATCCGGGGATCGGCCTGCTCTTCACCGACATCGTCATGCCCGGCGGCATGCTCGGCGACGAGCTCGCCAAGGAAGCACGCCTGCTGCGGCCCGAGATCAAGGTGCTGTTCACCTCCGGCTATGCCGAGCCCGGCCTCCCCGGGCGCGATCTCGCCGAGGCTGGCTGGCTGAAGAAGCCCTATACGGCGCGAGAGCTGGCCACGCGGCTTCGCGAATTGCTCGACTGAGGAGCGCTGGCGCCGCCTGAGAGCGCGCCGGTCAGCCGAACTTTCATTGAAAGGATGGGGAAAGGCCGCCGAACGTCGGCGCAGCGGCCTCGTCATCCCGGACAAGCCGCGCGAACGGCGCCGCTCCGGGCTTCATCATAGGGCTGCGGAGCTTTGCGATGGATCCCGGCGCTCCTCTTCGCTACGGCCGGGATGACGGAGAGGTTCCGAGAGAACCTACGAGCGTTGCCGCGGAGCCGCGACGCGCTGATCGGCCGCCGTCTCGGCCGCGACCGACTCCGTGGCGAGGTCGTCATCGTCGAGGATGCGCCAGCCCGGCCCTTCCATGTCGCTGTACTGGCCGGTGCGCATGCTCCAGAAGAAGGCCGCGAGCCCGGTCAGCCCCAAAGCGAGCGCGAGCGGCATCAGCACGATCAGGATGTTCATGCGTTGCTCCCGTGACTGGCGGCAGCCGGCTGGCGGCCGGCCCGCAAGGCGTTGAGCGTGACGACCAGCGACGAGCCCGACATCGCCACGGCCGCCACCAGCGGGGTCGCGAAGCCGGCGATCGCGATCGGCACGGCGATGGCATTGTATAGCACTGCGAACCAGAGATTCTGCACCATCAGCCGGCGCGCCTTGCGCGCGATCCGCAGGCTCGCGGCGACCGGTGCCAGCTCCTCGCCGAGGAAGACGATGTCGGCAGAGGCCTGCGCCAGCTGGGTGGCGCTGATCGGCGACATCGAGGCGTGGGCGCGTGCCAGGGCCGGCGCGTCGTTCAGCCCGTCGCCGACCATCAGCGTCCGGCGGCCGGCGGCCGCAAGCCGCTCGAGCTCGGCGATCTTCTCGTCCGGCCGCTGCCCGGCCTTGAAGGCCGCGATGCCGAGCTCGTCGGCGAGCGGCGCGACCGCATCGACCCGATCGCCGGAGAGGATGACGACGTCGAGGCCGAGCGCCCGCAATTCGCGGATGCTCGCCGCCGCATCGGGGCGCAAATGCTGGTCGACGGCGAAGACGGCGCAGCGCGAGCCATGGCGCCAGGCGATCAGCGAGGCCGCGGGATAAGCGGCGGACACGGCCGCTGCTTCGGCTTCGGCACAACAGAAGGCTATGCTGCCGAGACGCATCTCGACATCGTCGACCATGGCGCTCAGCCCCAGCCCGTGATGTTCCCGCACCGTCCGGAGCGGGCGCGGCTCACCGGCTGCGGCCGCGATCGGGCGTGCCAGCGGGTGCCGGCTCGCAGCCGCCAGCGCGCCGGCCGCCGCGAGGATTTCGGGGTCGATCGTCTCGGGATTGCTGAGCCCGGGCTCCGGCAGGGTCAGCGTTCCCGTCTTGTCGAACACCACCGTGTCGACCTCGGCGAGGCGCTCCAGCGCATCGCCCTGCTTGAGCATGACCTTGCGCCGGAACAGCGCCGCCGCGGCGACGACCTGGACCGCCGGGATCGCGAGACCGAGCGCGCACGGGCAGGTGATGATCAAGACGGTGATCGCGATGATCAGCGCCTGGTGCCAGGCGAGGCCGAACAGCATCCAGCCGAGGAAGGTGGCGAGCGCCGTCGCATGCACGACGGGCGCATAGAGCCTCGCCGCCCGGTCGGAGAGCCGGACATAGCGCGAGCGGCTCTCGACCGCCTGTGCCATCAGCCGGTCGATCTCCGAGAGCAGGGTCCCCGCACCGGCCGCCTCGACCCGAATCGTCAGCAGGCCCGAGAGATTGAGCGTGCCGGCATGCACACGCCCGCCGGCGGCGACCGAGACCGGTGCGGTCTCGCCGGTCACGAGGCTCTGGTCGAGATCGGAGGCTCCCGCCTCGACCAGCCCGTCGACGCTGACCCGCTCGCCCGGCCGCACCAGCACGAGATCGCCCGGCGCGATCGCAGCGATCGGCACGATGACGCTGCTGCCGTCGGCCGCCAGTCTCGTCGCCGTCTCGGCTTTCAGCGCCGCGAGATTGCCGGCGAGGTCGCGGGTGCGCCGCCGCATCAGCTGGTCGAGATAGCGCCCGATCAGGAGGAAGAAGATCAGCATCACCACGCCGTCGAAATAGGCGTGTTCGCCATGGTTCAGCGTGACGATGACCGACATGCCGAGCGCCAGCACGATGCCGAGCATGATCGGCACGTCCATGTTGACGGCGCCGGCCCGCAGCGCCCGTAGCGCGCTCTCGAAGAAGGGCCGGCCGGCATAGGCCGCCGTCGGCAGCGCGATCAGCGCCGAGAGCCAGTGGAAGAAATCCCGGGTGACCGGATTGATGTCGTTGCCGGTACCCGACCAGACCGAGACCGACAGCAGCATGATGTTCATCGAGGCGAAGCCGGCGACGCCGAGATAGCGCAGCAGCCGCTTGTCCTCCTGCTGCGAGGCCTCGCGCTCGGTGCTCGGCAGGAAGGGATAGGCCTTGAAACCGAGCGCGGCGAGGCCGGAGATCACCGCCTCCGGCCGCAATGCCCCCTCGCGCCATTCGACGGTGACGCGCTTGAGGGCGAGATTGACGCGCGCGCTCAGAATGCCCGACTGCCCGGCCAGGCCGCGCTCGATCGCATGCATGCAGCCGGCGCAGCGTATGCCGTCAACGGCTAGCTCCATGCCGGCGACGCCGCCAGTACCGTGCCGGACGAAGATCGAGAGGTCCTGGCCCTCAGCCATGGCTCAGTCCTTCAGCATCACGCGGCTGCGGGTGTCGAAGACGGCGGCGCCGTCGCGCTGGGCGCTCAGCACCAGCGTCCAGGCCCCGGCGGGCAGGTCCGACAGCTGCGCCTGATAGCGCCCGGGCGCGATCTCGGCGAGCACGACCTGCCGGTCGCTGCCGCGCCGCGCCGGATGCTCCAGCCTGACATCGACCGACAACCCGACGACCGGCTGCCCGGACTTGTCCGCGAAGCTCACGGCCACCACCTCGGCACCGCCTTCCCGCCGCAGATCGGCATCGACATGCCAGCCACGCTCACCCTGCGCCCGCATCCGGGCGATCTCCTGGTTGAAGCGCTGGCTGGTCTCGTAGGCGCTTTTCACGTCGACGCCCGGCATGGTCCGGATCGCAATCGTCATCATCACCGCGTTCACCCCGGCGACCACTGCGAAGAAGCCGATCATCGCGAAGAGCACGAAGCGGCCGCTGAGCCTGAACGGCGCGCGAGGCGCCGGCGGCAGGGCTGGCAAGTCAATCGGCATGGCAAAGCCTCCGCAGCAGGACATGGAGCTCTCGCTAGGGCAGGAACGGGAAAGCCTCGGAGCGAAGATTTCGCATGGACCCTGCCTCAACGCTTTGATCCCGATCAGATCGGGCCTCGGGCCGGCGCCGACTGCGCGCCCGCCCGAGGAAGTTCGGCGCTAAGGCGCCATGAAGTGATCCTCGGCCCGCACGACTTCGCCGGCGAAGAGATCCGAGGCGGTGATGGTGATCGGTTGCGACTTGTCGAGATGGACATCGGCCGGCACGGTGACCAAAGCGCGGACCTCGCGCGAGCTGTCGGCCTCGACCGACACGATCGACCGCAGATCCGCCGTCGCCTGCGCCTCGACCACCTCGATGCGCGCCCCCGCCGGCCCCGACACCGTCAGCGCGAAGGGCCGCGCCTCCGGCCGCTTGTTAAGCAGGCGGACGGTGTAGCTGTTGCGGATCGAGCCGTCGCTGAGCTTGACGAACAACGGCGAGCGTTCGTGCAGAACCGAGATGTCGGCCATCTGGCGCGTCGCGAGCTGGTAGATCATAGCGCCGCCGACCACCAGGATCAGCGCGGCATAGGTCAGCGTGCGGGCGCGGATCGGCCGGTAGACCGGCTTCTGCCCGGCCTGCCGCCGCTTGACGTTGTCGTCGGTGTCGTAGGCGATCAGCCCGGCGGGATAGCCGACCTTGGCCATCACCGTGTTGCAGGCGTCGATGCACAGCCCGCACTGGATGCAGTCCATCTGCGCCCCGTCGCGGATGTCGATCCCGGTCGGGCAGACTGCGACGCACTGGTTGCAGTCGATGCAATCGCCGGCCGGAGCGCCGGTGCTGCGCAGGCGCTGGGCCTGCTTGATCGAGACGCGCGGCTCGCCGCGATCATAGCGATAGGTGACGTTGAGCGCGTCGTCATCGGTCAGCGCCGCCTGGATGCGCGGCCAGGGGCACATATAGGTGCAGACCTGCTCGCGCATGATCCCGGCCAGCGTATAGGTGGTGAAGGTCAGGATCGCGATCCAGACATAGGCCGAGAGCGGCGCGGTGAAGGTCGCGAGCTCCTTCACCAGGGTCGGCGCATCGGCGAAGTAGAGCACCCAGGCGCCGCCGGTCCACCAGGCGATCACCAGCCAGACCGCATGCTTGGCGATCTTGCGCCAGGCCTTGTCGAAGGACCAGGGCGCCTCGTCGCGCTTGATCCGCTCGCGGCGGTCGCCTTCGAAGAAGCGCTCGACCACGAGGAAGAGATCGGTCCAGACCGTCTGCGGGCAGAGATAGCCGCACCACATCCGGCCCGCGACCGCATTCATCAGGAACAGCATGAAGGCTGCCAGGATCAGCAGCCCCGTGAAGTAATAGACCTCCTGCGGCCAGATCTCGATGAAGAAGAAATAGAAGCGGTTATTGGCGATATCGGCCAGCACCGCCTGGTTCGGCAGGTTCGGACCGCGGTCCCAGCGCAGGAAGGGCAGCAGGTAGTAGATGCCGAGGCAGAGAACCAGGATGCCCCATTTCGCTCTCCGGTAAGGACCGGAGACGCTCTGAGGATAGACCTTCTTCGACGGAGCGAAGAGTGGCAGGTCGTCTGCGTCGGCAGCTGACATCTTACTGACCCCCGCCGAGCGAATGCACGTAGACGGTCAGCGCCTTGATCGTCGTCGGGTCGAGGCGCTGGTTCCAGGCCGGCATCACACCGTTGCGGCTGTTGGCGATCGTCTCGGTCAGCGACGCCATGTCCATGCCGTAGAGCGAGATCGCGTCGGTCAGGTCGGGTGCCCCCATTTCGCGATTGCCCTTGCCCTGGTCGCCATGGCAGGCGGCGCAGTTGTCCGCAAAGAGCTTGGCGCCACCGGCGAGGTCGGCCTTCGGCTCGGTCGACAGGCCGGCGATCGAGCGGACATGGTTGGCGACGGCGCGGATCTGCGTGGCGTCCAGCATCTTCTCGCGACCGAAGGCCGGCATCTGGCTGACGCGCGTATCGGGATCGCCGGCGAAGCGGATGCCGTGCTCCAGCGTCTTCTGGATTTCGGCGAAGGAGCCGCCCCAGAGCCAGTCGTCGTCATTGAGATTCGGATAGCCCTTGGCTCCGCCGCCGCCGACGCCGTGGCAGGCGGCGCAATTGTCGCCGAAGGCGGCCTTGCCCTGCGCCATGGCGATGCGGAAGAGCTCCGGATTGGCCTTGATCTGCTCGAAGGAGGCTTCCGTCAGCCCCTTGGACTGGGCCGCGCGCTCCTGCTTCATCAGGGCCAGGTCCTGGGAGATCTCGATGCGCGAGGCATAGCCGATCACGCCCTTGGTCGCGTCGGTCACCAGCGGCCAGGCCGGGTAGACGATCCAGTAGCCGATCGACCAGATGATCGTGGCGTAGAAGATGCCGAGCCACCAGCGCGGCAAGGGCGTGTTCAGCTCCTGAATGCCGTCCCAGTCATGGCCGGTGGTCGACTGGCCGGTCGCGGCGTCGATCTGCGGCGTGCTCTTGTGGTCCGCCATGGTTCAGTCCTCCCGCAGGGGGGTGCGGGCCGCTTCCTCGAAGCGGGCGCGGTTGCTCGGCCAGAAGGCGTAGGCGCAGATCGCCAGGAACAGGCCCATGAAATAGAGGACCCCGGTCGACTGGGCGAAATGGGCGAGCCAGGCATAGGTCGATGTCGTCATGACGGTGCTCACCGGATGTTGGCTTTGTCGTCGTAGAGCTTGAAGTCGACCAGCGTGCCGAGCACCTGCAGATAGGCGATCAGGGCATCGGCCTCGCTGATCTTCTGGGCATCGCCGTCGAAATCGCGGATCTGCGCCTTCGGATAGCGCTTCTCCAGCTCCGCGGCGCGCGGATGGTCGGGCGTCGCCTGCGCCTCGAGGTCGCGCTTGGCGTCCTCGATCATCTCGTCGGTATAGGGCACGCCGCCGGCACGGTTGGCGCGCAGATGGTTAGCGATGTCGTTGTAGTTCAGCTCGGTCTTCGCCAGGAAGGGATAGCCCGGCATGATCGACTGCGGCACGAGATCGCGCGGCCGGTTGAGATGGGCGAGCTGCCATTCGTCGGAGTACTTGCCGCCGACGCGGGCGAGGTCGGGCCCGGTCCGCTTCGAGCCCCACTGGAACGGCTTGTCGTACATGCTCTCCGCAGCCAGCGAATAATGCCCGTAGCGCTCGATCTCGTCGCGCAGCGGCCGGATCATCTGGCTATGGCAGTTATAGCAGCCCTCGCGCACATAGATCGCGCGGCCGGCGAGCTCCAGCGGCGTATAGGGCCGCATGCCCTCGACCTTCTCGATCGTGTTGCGCAGATAGAAGAGCGGCGCGATCTCGACCAGTCCGCCGATCGAGATCACGATCAGCACCCCGATCACCAGGATGATCGAATTGGTCTCGAAGATCTTGTGCTTCGACCACAGCGACTGGCGCGGCGCCTGCTTGGGGGCGTCGAGGCTCGACATGGGACAGGCTCCTTACTGGGCGGGGACGAGCTGCGGATCGGGCGCGGGCTCGCGCTGCGACGCGCCGACCGCGTCGCTCCTCACCGTCATCCAGAGGTTGAAGGCCATGATCAGCGCGCCGGCGAGGAAGAGGCCGCCGCCCATCGCACGGATCACGTAATAGGGCTTCATCGCCGCGACCGTCTCGATGAACGAGTATTCGAGGAAGCCGAGCGAGGTATAGGCCCGCCACATCAGGCCCTGCATGATGCCCGAGACCCACATCGCCGAGATGTAGAGCACGATGCCGAGGGTCGAGATCCAGAAGTGCCAGTTCACCAGCTTGAGCGAATACAGACCCTTGCGGTTCCACAGCCAGGGCACGAGGCAGTAGATCGCGCCGAAGGAGATGTAGGCGACCCAGCCGAGCGCGCCGGAATGGACGTGGCCGATGGTCCAGTCGGTGTAGTGCGACAGTGAGTTGACCGCCTTGATCGACATCAGCGGGCCCTCGAAGGTCGACATGCCGTAGAAGGCGAGCGAGACGACCATCATCCGCAGGACCGGATCGGTGCGCAGCTTGTCCCAGGCCCCCGACAGCGTCATCAGCCCGTTGATCATGCCGCCCCAGGAGGGCATCCACAGCATGATCGAGAAGGTCATGCCGAGCGTCTGCGCCCAGTCCGGCAGGGCGGTGTAGTGCAGATGATGCGGGCCGGCCCAGATATAGAGGAAGATCAGCGCCCAGAAGTGGATGATCGAGAGCCGGTAGCTGTAGACCGGCCGCTCCGCGCGCTTCGGCACGAAGTAGTACATGATCGCGAGGAAGCCAGCGGTCAGGAAGAAGCCGACGGCGTTGTGACCGTACCACCACTGGAACATCGCGTCCTGAACGCCCGACCAGAGCACATAGGACTTCGGCGACAGCACCGAGACCGGCCAGGCCAAGTTGTTGCCGACATGCAGGACGGCGATGGTCAGGATGAAGCCGAGATAGAACCAGTTCGCCACATAGATATGCGGCTCCTTGCGCTTGGCTAGCGTCCCTAGGAAGACCAGGAGATAGACGACCCAGACCGCGGTCAGCCAGAGATCGGCATACCATTCCGGCTCGGCGTATTCCTTGCTCTGCGTGATGCCGAGCAGATAGCCGGTGCCGGCGATGACGATGAAGAGGTTGTAGCCGAGCACCACGAACCAGGGCGAGAGATCGCCGGCGAGGCGGGCATGGCTGGTGCGCTGGACCACGTAGAACGAGGTGCCGATCAGCACGTTGCCGCCGAAGGCGAAGATCACCGCCGAGGTGTGCAGCGGCCGGAGCCGGCCAAAATTGATCCAGGGCAGGTCGAAATTGAGGTCGGGGAAGGCGAGCTGCAGGGCGATGATCAGCCCGACGGTGAAGCCGGCGATGCCCCAGACCATCGCCGCGACGGTCGCGAACTTGACCGGGTCCATATTGTAGTTCGGCCGGCCGCCGATCTCCTGCGGCGCCGGCACCTGATCGGGCCGGAAGCAGCGGTTCGCGATCAGGAACACGGACCCCAGCGCCGCCAGCGCCCCGAGGGCTGCATGGAAAGCGTACCCACGGTCCTCGGTCATGGCAGCGATCAGGATCAGCGGCAGCACGGCCGCGGCCGCGATCACCATCCCGCCTATCTCTCCTACCGTGGCCCGCCGGATCGGATAGCCTATCGCCGCCATGCGACACCCTTTCTTCTCGCTGCAGCGCAACACGGACGCCGCCCAGCGAGGGGGTTACTCCCGCGCGCGCCGCTCGGCCTTGATACAGATCAACTGACCGTGCAGCGCCTGAGGATACTGATGTTTTTCGAAGGAACGGCGCCAGTCGGCGCCAGGCTCGCGGTCATTTTGCACCGCAGCGAAACGCCGCGGCTGGCCAATGGCCGCCGCAACGTATTCAGCCCGCCGGAGAGGCCCGACCGGCGCGATCTCCCTTAGGCGATGGAGTCTTCAGGCCGCGGCGAGATTCGTCATGCCCTCGATGTCGAGCAGACGCACGCCATCGGGCACGATCAGGATCTTGCGGCTCTTGGCGAGCTTGCTGAAGGTTCGGCTGACCGTCTCGATCGTCAGCCCGAGGAAATCGGCGATATCCTGCCGGCTCATCGGCAGCTCGACCGTCGCCGAGGAGCGCCCGAGCCTCGTCCAGCGCTCGCGCATCGTCAGCAGGAAGCAGACCAGCCGCTCTTCGGCATTGCGGCGGCCGAGCAGCAGCATCTGCTCATGCGCCAGGGTCAGCTCATGCGTGGCATAGTCGTGCAGGCGGCGCAGCAGATGCGGCTTGGCGTCGACCAGCGCCGAATAGGCCGAACGCGGGAAGGCGCAGGCGGTGACGGTCTCGATCGCATCGGCCGAGAAGCCGAAGGCGTCGCGCATCGCCAGGCCGAGGAAGTCGCCTGGCAGGGCGAAGCCGACGATCTGCCGGCGCCCGTCGGGCAGGAGCTTGTAGAGCCGCACCGTGCCGCCGGTGATGTTGTAGACTGCCTCGGCCGGCTGGCCCTGAACGAACAGCGTTTCCTTGGCACCGAAGGTGACGGGGTGCGCCAGCGCATCGAGCAGAGCGAGCTCGTCGTAGGCCAAACAGGCGCAGATGCTCATCGGGCGAATGCCACAACTCTGGCAACCCGCCTTCTGGGGGCGTTGCTGGGCACAAGCCAAAACAGTGCAATCCACGGCGTCTCACCTCACTACGACCCCGCATGGCGGGCACGCCGACCCGGGGAATAGTCATGCATCAAACCCTAGATTTGTAATTGATACGGATCAATGCGGGCGGGATGCCGCACCTGTCCTCTCCAGCTGCCTGGGAGGGGCGTGACAAGGTGACCGAGGATATCCTGCAAGCACGGCGGATCGGAGCGGCGGAAGCGGGCCGGGCCTACCAGCTCGTCGCCATGTTCCATCCCGATATCAGCAAGGCGCAGTGGACGCGCTATCTGCGCTCCTTCAGTGCCAAGGACGGCCGGCGCGGCCTCGTCGTCCTCGAAGACGCACGCGGCTGCATCCATGCGATCTTCGCCTTCGCCGTGCAGCGCTCGCTGCGCGACGAGGCGACGCTGCAGATCAGCGAACTCGCCACGGCCAGGCTCCCGGGCTCGGTACCGATGCGGGCCCTGATGCGCTTCGCCGGCAGACTGGCGGCCGAACTCGGACTGCCTGCCGTCCTGCTCGACCTCGAACCGGTCTCGGTCGCGACCTTCGACGATCGCAGCCTGGCGCGCGCCGGCTATGCGCTCGATCGGGTCACGCTGCGGGCATGCCCGCGCAGCTGAGCGCTGCCGGCCGGCCATCGCCCAAATCCAGATAGTTCGTACACGAACAATATCAATTCCGCCGCGCCCCCCCATTCGGGCTTGCCAGACGCGGCGTCGCCCCCGATGCTGACGCCGTTGCCACACGGCGATTCCGGCGCCGCGCCCCGCGCCGATCCAAAGGAGCTTTCAGCATTGAATTGGCACCATATCGGCTGCGATATGGCGAAGTTTCCGCGCGCGCCGCATCCGGCCACGCCCGCCAAATTCGGCTTCCAGACCGGCGGATTCTCGCTCCTTACCCGCTTGACAAGATTTCCTCATGCTGAGATCGTTATTTGTATACAAATGAAATTTTGGCAGCATGCTGGAACGATAACAATCGCAGGCATGGACCTTATCGGGAGAGAGGCATGACGGATTTCTTTGGTTTCCGGCAGTTCGCAGCTGCTGCGGTCACGATGCTTTGCCTGCAGGCGCCGGTGCGCGCCGAGGAGATTTCCGTGACGCAATGGGGCGCGAGCCTCTATGGCGCACCCTATGCGGTCGCGATGGAGAAGGGGCTGTTCAAGCAGGCCGGCATCGACATCACCGGCATCATCGGCTCCGGCGGCGGCGGCACCACGGTCCGGAACATCCTCGCCAGCGCGACGCCCTATGGTGAGGTCGCGGTCTCCGCGGCGCTCGCCGCCAAGGCTCAGGGGCTCGACCTCGTCATCGTCAACACCGGGACGCGCAGCGTCGCCGAGGCCTCGATGGTCACCATGCCGAACTCCGAGGTGAAGAGCGTCGAGGACCTGGTCGGCAAGAAGGTCGCGATCACCTCGCCGAAATCCGTCTCGGAAATGCTCTTCCTGATGGTCCTGAAAGAGAAGGGCATCGACCAGGCCAAGGTCCAGCGTGTCGCCGCCGGCGGCTATGTCCCGGCTCTGACCATGCTCGAGCAGGGCGCGATCGCCGGCTCGGTGCTGATCGAGCCACTCTCGATCATCCGCAAGGACAAGTACCGCACGGTCTACAAGGCCGGCGACATTCTGAAGCCGATGACCACCTCGGTCGGCATCACCACCCGCAAATTCGCGCAGGAGCATCCCGACAAGCTCAAGGCGATCATCGCGGGCCGCCGCGCCGGCGTGCAGGCGATCTACAAGGACCCCGCCGAGACCGCCAAGATCATCGAGAAGCTCTACAAGCTCGAGCCGGCGGTCGCCAAGGAAGCCGTCGACAACATGATCGGCCCGAAGATGTGGAGCGAGGGCGAGTTCAGCATTACCGAGCTCAACCGTATCGTTGAAGGCCTGAAGCTGATCGGCGAGGTCAAGAACGACATCGACTGGTCGACCGTGCTCGACAAATCCTTCCTGCCTGCCGATCTGCAGGCCAAGCAATGAACCCGGCCGCAGCGGGCGCCAAGGTCGTGACACTCAAGCAGCAGCCGGCGCCCGTTGAAGCCCATGCGACGCTGCGCGGCGTGACGCGGGTCTTCCAGCTGCCGAAGTCGACCCTGCACGCGCTCGGGCCGATCGATCTGGACCTCGCCAAGGGCGAATTCTTCTCGGTCGTCGGCCCCTCGGGCTGCGGCAAGTCGACCTTGCTCGACATTCTTGCGGGGCTCAGCGCCCCGCAGGCTGGCACGGCGCATTTCGAGGGCAAGCCGGTCAACGGCGTGCCCGACGGGGTCGGCGTCGTCTTCCAGGAGGATGCGTCCTTTCCCTGGCTCAATGTCCGCGACAACGTCGCCTTCGGGCTCCGGCGCGCCGGCGTCGACCCTGCCGAAATCCAGCGCCGCGTCGACTATGCCATCGGCTTCATGGGGCTGAAGGACTTCGCGGCCTCCTTTCCGGCTCAGCTCTCCGGCGGCATGCGCCAGCGGGTCTGCATCGCCCGCACGCTGGTGATGCAACCCAGGCTGATCCTGCTCGACGAGCCCTTCGGCGCGCTCGACCAGCAGACCCGCCTCTTGATGGGCGACGAATTGCTGCGGCTCTGGCGCGAAACCTCGGCCACGGTGCTGCTGATCACCCACGCCCTCGACGAGGCGGCGATGCTGTCCGACCGGGTCGGCGTGATGTCGACCAGGCCGGGCACCTTCATCGACTTCGTCGAGACCGGCTGGGAGCGCGACCGCGACAGCCGCGTGGTCTCGACCCCGCATTTCGGCGACATCACCGCCCGGCTCTGGGAGAAGCTGCGCGTCGAGGCGCTGAAGATCATGTCGGCCGGGAAGAGCTGAGCCATGTCGGAAAAATGGCTGCGCCTGATCGTCGTCGCGACGATGATCCTCCTGGTCGAGCTGCTCTGCCGGGTCGGCGTCATCCCCCGCATGGTGATGCTGGCGCCCTCGCAGATGGTGGTCGAGCTCGCCGAGATCCTGCGCACCGGCCAGTTCTCGGCCGATATCCGGACGACCTTCACCAACATCGCCATCTCGACGGCACTCTCGATCGTGCTCGGCTTCGTCGCCGGCCTGATCATCTACTCGCTGCCGGCGCTGCGCCACGCGCTCGAGCCGCTGCTGGCGAGCTATTATGCCGTCCCGACCTTCGTCTTCTATCCGATCTTCATCACGCTCTTCGGCGTCGGCTCGGCCTCGATCATCGCGATCGCCGTGCTGCTCGCCGTCGTCTCGATGATCACCGCGACGCTGAACGGGCTCGACCGGATCCCGCGCGTGCTGCGCAAGACGGCGCAGATCTACCGGATGTCGCGGGCCAAGACGGCACTCCTCGTCGAGCTACCGGCGACGCTGCCCTATCTCTTCACCGGCGTGAAGCTCTCGGTCGCCTATTCTTTCATCGGAGTGATCGCCTCGGAGTTCATCCTCTCGGGCGCCGGGATCGGCTACGCCATCGCCTATGCCTACAATCTGTTCGAGAACGGGCACATGTACGCGCTGATCCTGCTCGTGCTGGTGACCGTCACCATCGTCAACACGATCCTCAACATGATCGACCGGCGCCTCCAGGCGCGCCGCCAGCGGTGAGGTGACGCCATGCCCAGACTCGCCGGCACTCTCATCGTCCTTTTGACCTTCATCCTGCTCTGGCAGGGCTTCCATCTCCTCGTCGGCGCCTCGGCCATCGCCTCGCCATTGCAGACCGTCGTCAAGCTCGGCTCGCTGCTCGGCACCGGCGAGTTCTGGCTCAACATCAGCGAGACGATGCGGGCCTTCGTCGCCGCTTTCCTCCTCTCGCTGCTCGGCGGCATCAGCCTCGGCATCGTGCTCGGGGTCCGCAAGCTCGCCGGCAACGTCGCCGAGCCGATCCTGACCACGCTCTATTCGATCCCCAAGGTCGTGCTCTACCCGCTGGTGCTGCTCTGCTTCGGCCTCGGCATCTCCGCCAAGATCGCCTTCGGCGTGATGCACGGGCTGATCCCGATCACCCTGTTCTCGATGAACGCGATCCGCCAGATGAAACCGGTCTACCGGCGCACCTCGCAGGTGATGCGCCTTTCGCCTTCGCAATCGGCCTTCACCGTGATCCTGCCGGCGATCCTGCCGGAGATCATCTCGGGCGTGCGCCTCGGCTTCTCGCTGACCCTGCTCGGCGTGCTGATCGGCGAGATGTTCGCCTCGCAGCGCGGTCTCGGCTTCCTTCTGACCAGCGCCATCAATCTCGGCCAGATCGACACGATCATGGCGATCGCGCTCCTGCTGACCGTCTTCGCGGTGAGCTGCAACAGCCTGATGATGCTGTTCAACCGCCAGCTGACACATCGCTAGGGGCTCCGGCAGCCACTGGCCGCCACGCCCCTGCTCCGCCGAACCTTAACCATCCCGGGCGCCGAACAGGCTGCCCGGGATTTTCGTTTCGCAGCCCCCCATTGGTTCGTGGCCGACTCCGATATTCCGAAACCCGCAGCGCGCGCCGCGCCTCGGCTCTACCGCCGCCGAGTTCCGATTTCGGTTGTGCGAAAGGTTTGCCCGGGACGAACGAAAACGGCCGGTCCGTGGGTCGGACCGGCCGTCTGGTATCTCGGTTGATTTGGAAGTCGTGGGCTCAGCGCTCGACGAAGGCGCGCTCGATCACATAGTCGCCGGCCTCGCCATGGTTGCCTTCTTCCATGCCATGGTCCTCGAAGATCTTCTTGAGGTCGACCAGCATTTGCGGGCTGCCGCAGAGCATGAAGCGATCGCTGGCGGGATCGAACGGGCCCAGGCCGATATCCTCGAAGAGCTGGCCCGAGATCAGCAGATCGGTGATGCGGCCACGATTGCGGAAGGGCTCGCGCGTCACCGTCGGATAATAGATCAGCTGCTCGCGGATCATCTCGCCGAGGAACTCGTCATTGGGCAGGTGCTGGGTTATCTGCTCGCCATAGGCGAGCTCGGCCACCTGCCGGCAGCCATGCACCAGCACCACCTTCTCATAGCGCTCATAGGTCTCGGGATCGCGGATCAGCGACAGGAAGGGCGCAAGGCCGGTACCGGTACCCAGCAGGAACAGGCGCTTGCCGTCCTTGAGATTGTCGAGCACCAGCGTGCCCGTCGCCTTCTTGCCGACGATGATCGGATCGCCGACCTTGAGGTTCTGCAGGCGCGAGGTCAGCGGCCCGTCCGGCACCTTGATCGAGAAGAATTCGAGGTTCTCGTCGTAATTGGTGCTGACGACGCTATAGGCGCGCAGCAGCGGCTTCTCGTCGACCTTGATGCCGATCATCGTGAACTGGCCGTTCTTGAAGCGGAACGTCGTGTCGCGGGTCGTCGTGAAGCTGAAGAGCGTATCGGTCCAGTGATGGACGCTGAGCACGCGCTCCTCGTAGAAATTGCTCATCTCGTCATTCCTCGGTTAGCCCAGGAAAAAGCCGATCATCGAACGCAGGCAGGCAGCTATCACATCGCCGCGCGTTCGGAAAGAAGGTCGAGTTTGTCCGGTATTCCCTTCCAATCATCCGCATCGGCTGGCGGATCGCGCTTCTCGGTGATGTTCGGCCAGAGCGGCGCCAGCCTGGCGTTGAGCGCGAGCCACTCGGCCGCCCCCTCGGCATTGTCGGCGACGATCGCCTCGGCCGGGCATTCCGGCTCGCAGACGCCGCAATCGATGCACTCGTCGGGATGGATGACGAGCATGTTCTCGCCTTCATAGAAGCAGTCGACGGGACAGACCTCGACGCAATCCATGTATTTGCAACGGATGCAGGCGCTGGTGACTGCAAAGGCCATGCGTGATCCTTGCCGCTTGACAGGCTGGGAAGGCAGATGCAAAACTTGTTCGTACACAAACGATATGCCGCCTTCGATCGCACTTGTCAATCGGGATCGGGACGGTGAGGATATCGCAGGCCTCACAGGAGGCGGCGAAGGCTTACGGGGCGGAACGAGATGGCTGAACAGCAGACGGCGACGGTCGGCGCCAACCACAAGCTGGTGATCAAGAATATCGGCTTGATGCTCTCCGGCGACATTGAGCGCCCGATCCTGGAGGCCGACACGCTCGTCGCCGTCGGCGGCAGGATCGCCGCGGTCGGCCGCTTCAAGGATCTCGACACCGACCAGGCCGACACCGTCATCGACGCCCATGGCACCGTGCTCTCGCCCGGCCTGATCGACAGTCATGTCCACCCCGTCGCCGGCGACTGGACGCCGCGCCAGAACCAGCTCGGCTGGATCGATTCGACCATGCATGGCGGCGTCACCACCATGATCTCGGCCGGCGAGGTCCACACCCCCGGCCGGCCCAAGGACATTGTCGGGCTCAAGGCCATGGCGATCTATGCCCAGCGCGCCTTCACCGCCTTTCGCCCCGGCGGCGTCAAGATCCATGCCGGCGCGCCGGTGATCGAGCCCGGCATGGTCGAGCAGGACTTCAAGGACCTGGCCGATGCCGGCGTGAAGCTGCTCGGCGAAGTCGGCCTCGGCGGTGTCAAGGACGGCGCGCGGGCGAAGGAAATGGTGGCCTGGGCCCGCAAATACGGGATTCAGTCGACCATCCACACCGGCGGCCCCTCGATTCCCGGCTCCGGCCTGATCGGTGCCGACGTGGTGCTCGAGGCCGACACCGATGTCGTCGGCCATATCAATGGCGGCCATACCGCCTTGCCCGACAAGGAGATCCGCTGCATCTGCGAGGGCTGCAAGCGCGGCCTCGAACTCGTCCATAACGGCAATGAGCGCGCCGCGCTCTACACGCTGCGCGTCGCCCGTGAAATGGGCGAACTGCAGCGCGTCATCCTCGGCACCGACGGCCCCGCCGGCTCCGGCGTCCAGCCGCTGGGCATCGTCCGCATGGTCTCGATGCTGTCCTCGCTCGGCGATGTCCCGGCTGAAGTGGCCTTCTGCTTCGCCACCGGCAACACGGCGCGGATGCGCAGCCTCGATTGCGGGCTGATCGAGGTCGGACGCAGCGCCGATTTCGTCTTCATGGACAAGGCCCAGCATTCCGCCGGCAGGAACTTCCTCGACTCGATCCAGCTCGGCGACCTGCCCGGCATCGGCATGATCGTGATCGACGGCATCGTCCGCAGCGGCATCAGCCGCAACACCCCGCCGGCCGAGAAGATCCCCTCCGTCCAGCACTGAGCGGGGATCCACGCCCCATACCGTCATGGTCGGCCTTGTGCCGACCATCCACGTCTTCGCTTCCATCGGCGAGGGCGTGTTCAGGACGTCGATGCTCGCCACGAGGGCGAGCATGACGGCGACGCACTTCCCCCGCGTCAAATCCCGCTTGCCGCGCGCCGCAACTTGTCCTTATTCTCATTCGTATGCGAACGATTTGGGTCACGTGACGACAATCGCGATCAAAGGCGCCTCGCCCCGCTTGGACGAGCCATGAGAACGACGCGGCGCTTCGCCCTGCGCGTCAATGGCGCCGATCACCTCGTCGAGGGCGAGCCGCAGACCCCCCTGCTCTTCTTCCTGCGCAACGACCTTTCGCTGAACGGCCCGAAATTCGGCTGTGGCCTCGGCGAATGCGGCGCCTGCACCGTGCTGATCGACGGCATCGCCGCCCGCGCCTGCGCCCTGCCGGTCCGGCTGGCGGAAGAGCGCGAGATCGTCACGCTGGAAGGGCTCGGCAGCAGCGCGGGCCCCGATCCGGTCCAGCAGGCCTTCATCGAGGCCCAGGCCGCGCAATGCGGCTACTGCATCAACGGCATGATCATGACCGCCAAGGCCTTGCTGGCCGTCAACCCGGCGCCGAGCGAGGCGCAGGTGCGCGAGGCGCTGCGCTATAATCTCTGCCGCTGCGGCACCCATGTCGAGATCGTCAGGGCCGTGATGCTCGCCGCTGCGCGCGCCCGGACCGGCGAGACAGCCACGCCATGAACCACAGCGCGATGAACGACAGCGTACCCCCGCCTCCCCTCTCCCGCCGGGCACTGCTGCGGCGCGGCGGGATCATCGCCGTCGTCGCGCCGCGCAAGGGCGCGCCCGCCGGGGACAGCTCGGAAGACGCGCTCGACCTGCATGTCTGCCTCACGGCCGAAGGGCGCATCCTCGCCTTTTCCGGCCATGTCGATCTCGGCACCGGCATCCGCACCGCGCTCGCCCAGATGGTGGCGGAGGAGCTCGATTTTCCCTTCGACGCCGTCGAGATGGTGCTCGGCGACACCGCCGATACGCCGGACCAAGGCGCGACCATCGCCAGCGAGACGATCCAGGTCACCTCGGTGGCGATGCGGATCGGCGCGACCCAGATCCGCACAAGGCTGATCGGGCTCACCGCCGCGGCGCTTGCCTGCAGCGAGGATGAGATCAGCCTGCGTGACGGCCGGCTCTATCGCGGCGCGGCCGACACCCCGGCGATCGGACTCGACACGCTGCTCGCCAATGAGCGCCTGCTGCTGCCGCTGGCCGAGAGCGCGCAATTCAAGCCGATCGACCATCACAGGCTGATCGGCCGATCGGTGGCGCGGGTCGACATCCCGGCCAAGATCGATGGCAGCTTCGTCTATGTCCATGACGTGCGCGTGCCCGGAATGCTGCACGGCCGCGTCGTCCGCCCGCCCTATTCCGGCATGGATTCCGGCGACTTCGTCGGGCGCAGCCTGATCGCAGTCGATCGCGACTCGCTCGCCGGCATTCCCGGCATCCGCGCCCTCGTGGTCGAGGGCGATTTCATCGGCATCGTCGCCGAGCGCGAGGAGCAGGCGGCGGAAGCGGCGCTCGCCCTGAAGGCGCAGTGGCGCTCGTTTACGCCGCCGGACCTCTCCGATGTCGCCCAGGCCCTGCGCACCCATCCCTCGACGCCGCGCCTGCTGGTCGACGAAGGCGATGTCGAAACTGCGCTCGGCGCGCTCGAGAAGCGGCTCGACCGCACCTATGTCTGGCCCTACCACATGCATGGCTCGATCGGCCCGTCCTGCGCCGTCGCCGATGTGCGCGCCGACGGCGTCACCGTCTGGACCGGCAGCCAGAACCCGTTTCCGCTGCAGAACGACCTCGCAGTGCTCACCGGCCTGCCGCGCGAGCAGATCGACATCATCCGCCACGAAGCCGCCGGCTGCTACGGTCGCAACTGCGCCGATGACGTCGCCGCCGATGCGGTGCTGCTCTCGCGCGCCGTCGGCGCCCCGGTGCGCGTCCAACTCACCCGCGAGCAGGAGCATCTCTGGGAGCCGAAGGGCGCCGCCCAGCTGATCGACATCAAGGGCGGCCTCGGCCCCGGCGGCTCGCTGCCGGCCTATGACTTCCACACCTGGTACCCGTCGAATGCAGCGCCGACGCTCGCCCTGCTGCTGACCGGGCGCATTCCGAACCAGCCGGCGACGCTGCGCATGGGCGACCGCACCGCGGTGCCCTCCTACGACTACGAGAACATGCGGCTGACGGCCTATGACATGCCGCCGATTGTCCGCGCCTCCTGGCTGCGCGGCGTCTCGGCCATGCCCAACGTCTTCGCCCATGAGAGCTATATCGACGAGCTCGCCCATGAGGCCGGCGTCGACCCGGTCGAGTTCCGCCTGCGCCACATCAATGACGAGCGCGCCGCCGAGCTGACGCGGGCGACCGCCGAACGCGCCAATTGGCAGCCGCATATCGGCCCGCGCATGGAGGAAGATGGCGAGGTCCTGCGCGGCCGCGGCTTCGCCCAGGCGCGCTATGTCCATGGCAGCTGGCCGGGCGTCGGCGCCGCCTGGGCCGCCTGGGTCGCCGATGTCGCGGTCAACCGCACGACCGGCGAGGTCACGGTCAGCCGCGTCACCGTCGGCCAGGACACCGGCATGGTCGTCAATCCGGCCGGGGTGACCCATCAGGTCCACGGCAATGTCCTGCAGTCGACCAGCCGTGTGCTGCGCGAGGAGGTGAGCTTCTCGCAGACCACCGCCGTCGCCGCCCGCGACTGGGGCGCCTACCCCGTCCTGACCTTCCCGGAACTGCCGGCGATCGACGTGCTGCTCCTCGACAAGCAGCACGAGGCGCCGCTCGGCGCCGGCGAGTCGGCTTCCGTCCCCAGCGCCGCCGCCATCGTCAACGCCGTCTTTGACGCGACCGGCGTGCGCTTTCGCGAATTGCCGCTGACGCCCGAGCGCGTGCTCGCCGGCCTCGGGCGCTTACCGCCGTCAGCACCGGCCGCGCCGCAGCTTTCCGCCAAATCCCGCCGCTTCGGCCTGTGGAGCAAACTCGGCGCCGCCTTTGCCGGTGCAGCGACCTTCGCCGCCGCTTCCTTCGCACTCGCGCCGTCGATCGCCCCGATCGCCCGGCCCGACCCGGCGACCTGGTCGGCGGCGACGATCGAGAGAGGCCGCCAGCTCGCGGCGCTCGGCGCCTGCGCCGTCTGCCATACGGTGAAGGACGGCGTGCCCTATGCCGGCGGTCTCGCGCTCGAGACACCTTTCGGCATGGTGATGACCACCAACATCACACCCGATCCGGAAACCGGCATCGGCAACTGGTCCTATCCGGCCTTCGAGCGGGCGATGCGCGCCGGCATCCATCGCGACGGCCGCCATCTCTACCCGGCCTTCCCCTATGCGAGCTACGCGAAAACCAGCGAGGCCGACCTCCAGGCGCTCTACGCCTTCCTGATGTCGCAGCCGGCGGTCAGGCAGGAGAACCAGCCGAGCCGGATGGTCTTCCCCGTCAATCTGCGCCCGCTGTTAGCCGGTTGGAACCTGCTGTTCCGGCCGCGGGGCGAGCTCAAGCCGGAACCAGCCCGCTCGGCAGAGTGGAATCGCGGCCGCTATCTCGTCGACGGGCTCGGCCATTGCGGCGCCTGCCACACGCCGCGCAACGCGCTCGGCGCCGAGCGCGGCGGCCGCGCCTATCTTTCCGGTGGCGAGGCCGAGGGCTGGGAGGCGCCGGCCCTGACCAGAATCTCGGCCGGGCCGCTGCCCTGGAGCGAGGCCGAGCTCTACGCTTATCTGCGCACCGGAACCTCGCAGCATCACGGCGCCGCGGCCGGGCCGATGGCGCCGGTGATCGCGGAGCTCAAAGAGCTGCCGGATGCCGATATCAAGGCGATGGCGAGCTATCTCGCCTCACTCAGCGAGCCGCTGCCGGACGCCGAGATCGAAGCCCGCGCCAGCCGGATCGAGCTCGCCACCAGCGCCGCGGCAAATCCCGCGACCTCGCCGGTCGCACGCCTTTATCAGGGCGCCTGTGCCGCCTGCCACGAGCCCGGTCGCACGGCGGTGCTGGTCAATGCCGGGCCGGCGCTCGGCCTGTCCTCGAAGCTCCATGCCGCGACGCCGACCAATCTCGTCAACATGCTGCTGGAAGGCGGCCAGCATGGCATCGGCTCGATGCCCTCCTTCGCGACGGCGCTCGACGACCGCCAGATCGCCGAGCTCGCCGGCTATCTGCGCGGCCGCTTCGCGCAGGGGAAGCCGGGTTGGGAGGGGATTGAGGAGGCGGTCACGAAGGCGCGGAAAGCCGGACGCTGACCACTCGACGTCATGGTCGGGCTTGTTCCGGCCATCCGCATCTTCCTTCGCTCAACACGCGGATGCTCGCCACAAGGGCGAGCATGACGTGGAGTTTCGAGCGCCAATCTGAATCGTGGACGCCTCTCAGCGCAGCCCGTCCTCGCCCTTGACTTCGTCATGGGTCAGGCCGCCGACGCGCGGCAGCGGGCGACCGCCGCTGGTCAGCGCCACCGCGACGACGATCTCGCCGGCGCGCGGCGCATCGGGAATGCGGACCTCCATGCCATCGAAATGGCTGCGGACATAGGCGCCGGCCTTGTGGCCGAGTGGAATATCGAGGACGACGCCGAGCGAACCGCGCTTCTTCGAGGACGGGATCAGCGCCGGCGCCTTGCCGAGCAGCTTGCGCAGCGGCGCGCCGAGCTTCGGGTGCAGGATCGCCGCCGCATGCTCGTATTCGCCGTCCTCGCCGACGGCGGCGGCCTTGCCATAGCCCTGCACGGCCTCGCCCTCGATGCCGAGCGCTTGAAGCGCGTGGCGGCCGAGCAGGTCTCCGAGCTCCTCGCCGATCTCGATCAACTCGGAGAGATCGGGCTGGTATTTGCCGGCGAAGGGGTTGGCGATCACCGCCACCGCCGCGGCCCGGCAGATCGCCGGCACGACGGGCTGGCCCATCTCGGAATGGGTCTCGTCGAGTATGGTGACGATCTTGCGGATGGAAGCCTTCATCTCAGCCCGTCCTCGCCCTTGATCTCGCTCGCCTTCAGGCCGCCGACGCGCGCATGGATGCGTGAACCCGTGGTCATCACCAGAGCGAGCAGCAGTTCGTCGGCCCTGGGCGCGTCGGTGATGCCGATCTCGAAGGCGTCGAAATGGCTGCGGACATAGGAGGCGTTGACATGGGTGACCGGAATGTCGAGCCGCGTGCCGGGTCCGCCGACCTTCTTGGTCGAAGGCACGATCGCCTTGGCGTCCCCCAGCAGTTCGCGCATCGCATAGCCGCCCGGCACGTGCCAGAGCGCGCCATGCTCGATCTCGCCGGCGGCGCCGACGATGGCACCCTTGCCATAGCCCTGGATCGCCTTGACGTCGCCGCCCATCGCCGCCAGCAGGCGCAGCGCCATGGCGAGACCGAAGGGCTTGAGATCATCCATGAAGCCCTGGATGTCCTCGACATAGCGGCCGGCATAAGGGTTGGCGATCACCGCCAGCGCCGCGCCGCGCTTCAACGGCACGGTCGCGGCCGGGCCGCCTTCGTGAAAGATCTCCTCCACGGTCACGGCATATTTCCGCACGACGATCTCAGGCACGGGCAAGTCTCCTCTCGGCTTGTTCTTTGGGGATCATAGGCGTGGCGAGAGCCCGGCTCACGCCCTGAAGATGCATGGCGGCGGCGACGATCAGGCCGGCTCCGTGCAGGCGCTGCGCCTCGGCGAGGCCGGCTGCGAGCGCCGTTTCGATTTCGGTCTCGGTCAGCGGCCCGACCTTGCGGGTGACGAGGAGCGCGCCGAGATCGCTGTCGGCCTGGATGGCCTCGGCCGGCAGGCGCTCGATCGCAGCATGGCCCGGCAGGTCGATCGCATTGGCGATCACGGTCGCAGCGGCATCGGCCATGGCGGCGCTCGGGGCGAGCACGGTCACCGCCTCGGCGATGCCCAGTGAAAAGCTGCGGCCGGGATAGCCGGAGGTCGCGATACCGCGCACCGGATCGCTGGCGGCGATGCTGGCGGTGGCGAAGAGATTTGGCCGGTCCGGACGCTCGACAAGGCCGATCCGGAAGGCCTCGCCATCGGCCAGATGCAGGGCGATGTCGCCGCCATTATTGACATAGGCACGCGCCAGCGGCGCAGCCTCGACCATGACGGCGAGGATTTCCTGCGCCACCGAGCCGGCAACAGCGGCCATCGGCGTGATGAAGATCCTGCCGGCGAAAGGGGCGACCGCCTGATGCATGCGCCGAGCGACCGGCCCTTCCGGAACCGGGCTGTTCGCCCGCACCGGCGAACGTAGCAGGGCAAGTTCACCGCAGAGCTCCGCGAGCAGCCCGTCGAAGCGCCGCATCGCCGCCCGATAGGCCGCATCGACCGCCGCCGCCGGGCCGGTCGCCTCGACGACGAGGTCGATCGGCCCCTGCTGCAGCAGCAGGCGCTTGCCGTCTGGCAGCAGGCGCGCGGAGGGGGGCTCGAACATCGCTCAGCCGTGCGAGCGGCGCATCCGCTCCGGCGCCAGCGGCCAGGGATTGTCGAGCCGCTGCGGCAGCTTCAGCCGGCCGTCGGCATTGAGCTCGGAAAGCGGCCGGACATGGTCCATATGCCCGCCGAGCTCCTGATAGTCGGAGAGCTTCATGGTGAATTCGAGCGGCGCAACCAGGGCCGGCGTCGGCACATAGCCGAAGGCGTTCTCGGGCAGGCGGGTGACGTCGACCATGAAGGTGATGCCGCCGCCCGGCCAGATATAGACCGGTGCGCCGCCGCAGGTGACATAGGTCAGCGCGTCCTTGACCGAGCGCGTCAGCCTGACCGGGTTCTCGGTGACGCCGGCACGCAGCGAACCGCCGGCGCCGCCGATGAACAGCACGGTCGAAAGCGCCGGCTCACAATTCTCGGCGATGCGCTCGACCGGCTCGACCAGCCGCTCCGGCATCTGCATCTCGACCGGTACGAGCTTCTCGTCGAGCTCGTAATAGGCGGCGTGCTCGCCGGTGGTCGAGACCATCAGCAGGCGCAGGCCGGGATAGGCGACCTTCGGATCGAACGGCCCGAGAATGGTCAGGGGATCGCTGATATTGGTGCCGCCCCAGCCGGTGCCGGGTTGCGCGACCTGGAAATAGCGGCCGGGCGTCGAGCGCCGCCCCTTCATCTTCAGGCCGGTCGCCGGCATGCCGAGCAGCTTGCCGGCCTGGTGCTCCGAGAGCACGCCGGTGATGTGGTCGTCGACGACCACGACCTCGTCGACCTTGCCATGCCATTGCTTGGCGAAGATGCCGATCGTCGCCGAGCCGCAGCCGACGCGCATCCGGCTCTCCTCGACGCCGTTGACGATCGGCGGCTTGCCGGCCTGGACGATGACGGTCTCGCCGCCATCGATCGTAAGCTCGACCGCCTTGCCGTTGCTGAGCTGGAGCAGCGCGTCGCAGGTGACGCGGCCCTCCTTCTTCGAGCCGCCGGTCAGGTGGTGGACACCGCCGAGCGACAGCATCTGCGAGCCGTATTCGCCCGAAGTGACATGGCCGACCGCCTCGCCCTCGACGCGCACGATCGCGGTCTCCGGGCCGAGGAAGCGGTCGGTGTCGATCTTCACCTTGACGCCGCAATAGCTGAAGATGCCCTCGGTCACGACGGTGACCATGTCGACGCCGTCGACCTCGGAAGAGACGATGAAGGGCGCGGGCTTGTAGTCGGGATAGGTCGTGCCGGCGCCGATCGCTGTGACGAAGGTGCCGGGCTGGTGCAGGATGTCGCCATCCCATTCACGCGGGCCGGCGAAGGAAACCAGCTCGCCGCCCTGATCGATGGTGCGGTCGAGCATCACATGCGGATCGACCCGGACGAGATTGCCGTCGACATTGCCATAGCGGTCGCAGGCACCGACCGCGCCCGGCTTGATGTAGCACATGACCGGACAGGCATCGCAGCGAATCTTGTCGTCGGCGGCCGTGGCCGTTTCCTCCAGGCTCATCGTCAACCCTCGCCGTCACTTCCGGCCATATCATTTGTATACAAATGATGGTGGCGCATGGTTGCCCGGCTGTCAAGTCGGCGCTCTGCCCGGACGGGGCCCAGCCACCGGGCCGGGCAGAAGCGCGCAGGCCTGCTAAAGCCGCCACAGCCTGGGTTTTCTTCGCTTGCTCGCGCGATGAGCCAAAAGCCCGGCACCCGGCGAGACAGGCGGCCCGCTTGCCGCTATCCAGCTCTGATTGACAGCCCGAAAAATCGACTGTTATTATTCGTATACAAATAAATTTACCTTCGGATCGGCCGACCGATTCCGCGGGAAAAGGTCAAGGCGATCACGCCCGAGGAGGGGTTTCGATGTACGACAGCTTTGCGACGGATCGCCTGATCGATCTCTGGCTGACCGAGGATATCGGCGCCTGCGACCTGACCGTGCAGGTCATGATCGAGCCGGACGAGACCGGCAAGTTCCACATGAACGCCCGCGAGCCGATGATCGTCGCCGGCATCGAGGTCGCCGCCCGTGTCTTCAAGCGCTACGATCCCGAGCTCAAGGTGAAACTGCTGGTCAAGGATGGCGACAAGGTCGAGAAGGGCGCCATCCTGATGGAGATCGAAGGCGCCGCCCGCAGCGTGCTGACCGCCGAGCGCACCGCGCTCAACATCGCCCAGCGCCTTTCGGGCATCGCCAACGAGACCGCGCGCTATGTCGCCGCCATCGCCGGCACCAAGGCGCGGCTGATCGACACCCGCAAGACCACGCCCGGCCTGCGCATGATGGAGAAGCATGCCGTGACCTGCGGCGGCGGCCTCAATCATCGCCTCGGCCTCGATAACGGCGTGATGATCAAGGACAACCATATCGCCGTGTGCGGCAGCATCACCGCCGCCGTCGAGCGCGCTCGCAAGACGCTGCCGGTGCTGACCAAGCTCGAGGTCGAATGTGACCGGCTCGAACAGGTCGAGGAGGCCGTCAAGGCCGGCGCCGATGTGATCATGCTCGACAACATGTCGGTCGCCGACATGACCAAGGCGGTCGGGCTGATCGCCGGCCGCGCCAAGGTCGAGGCCTCCGGCGGCATCCGCATCGACACGATCTGTCCGATCGCCCAGACCGGCGTCGACTATATCTCGACCAGCAAGATCACCCAGTCGGCGCCCGCCGTCGACATCGGCCTCGACGAAGCCTGATCAGACCATGCGCCCGGGAACGTTCTTCTTTGTCGTCGGCCCCAGCGGCGGCGGCAAGGACACCTTGATCGACGGCGCCAGGCAGGTCCTGGAGCCGACCGGGCGCTATGTCTTCGCCAGGCGCGTCATCACCCGCCCCGCCGGCTCGCCCGGCGAGGCGCATGAGGCGGCGACGGATGCCGAATTCGCGGCACGCGGAGCCGCAGGCGATTTCCTCATCAGCTGGAGCGCCCATGGCCTGCGCTATGGCCTCCCCCGTAGCCTTCTGGGCGCGATCGAGAGCGGCCGCCACGTCATCGCCAATGGCTCGCGCGCCGTCATCGCCGAACTGGCGGCGCTGCTGCCGCGTTTCGTCATCGTCGAGGTCACGGCACCGGCCGAGATCCTGGCGGCCCGCATCGCCGGACGCGGCCGCGAGCAGGGCAACGCCATCGGCGACAGGCTCGCCCGCAAGGTCGAGCCCTGGCCGGCCGGCATCCGCACGGTCACCGTCTGCAATGACCAGAGCCCGGAAACCGGGATCGAGCGCTTCATCGCCGCGGTGGAATCGGCCGCCAATACCCTGCGCCTGCGCCGCCTGCCGGTCTTCGCCGGCCGGGCCCATTGCGCCTGGCTCCCGGCCAAGGGCGAGCTCGTCAACGGTTTCGACTATCTCGGCCCCGGACGGATCGAGATCTCCGGCGCCGGCGCCAGCATCCGCTCGGACATCCAGGTCGCCGACCTGCCGGCCGCGCTCGCACCCGACGAGATCGGCCTCTCCAGCGAGGCTTTCACCGAGCTCGGCCTGGCGGAGGGCACCGAGGTCTCGATCCGGCGCACCCCCTCGCCGGAAAGTCGCGCTGCGCTGACCCGCAAGATCCAGGGCGGGGCACTGACCGAGGCGCAGTATCACACGCTGATCCGCGACATCGTCGAATCCCGCTATCCCGATGGCGAGGTCGCGGCCTTCCTCGTCGCCGCGACGCAGAAGCTCAGCGATGACGAGGTCGTCTCGCTCGCCCGCGTCCGCACCCGTTTCGCCCAGCAGATCAGCTGGTCCGACAAGATCGTCGTCGACAAGCATTCGATGGGCGGCATTCCCGGCAGCCGGATCACGCTGATCGTGGTGCCGATCATCGCCGCCCATGGCGCCTTCCTGATGCCGAAGACCTCATCGCGCGCCATCACCTCGGCCGCCGGCACCGCCGACGCGATGGAGGCGCTCGCCGATGTCGAGCTCACCCCGGCCGAATTGCGCGCCTGCGTCGAGAAGGCCCGCGCCTGCATCGCCTGGAACGGCCGCCTGAACCATTCCGTCGTCGACGACGTGATGAATGCGATCACGCGGCCGCTCGGCATCGATTCCAATCGCTGGTCCGTCGCCTCGATCCTGTCGAAGAAGAAGACCGCCGGCTCGACCCATGTGATCGTCGACCTGCCCTATGGCCCACGCGCCAAGCTGAAATCGCAGGACGAGGCGGCCGATCTCGCGGCCCTGTTCGAGACGGTCGGGCGCGGGCTCGGCCTCGTCGTCGAAGCCTTCCCGACCGATGGCAGCCGGCCGATCGGGCGCGGCATCGGCCCGGCGCTGGAATGCCGCGACGTCGCCTGGGCGCTCGACAACGACCCCCAGGCCCCCGCTGACCTCGTCGTCAAAGCGCTGTTCTTCGCCGGCCGCATCCTCGCCTGGGACCCGGCGCTGGGTTCGGTCGAGGCCGGGCGGGCACGCGCCGAAGAGCTGCTGCGCTCGGGCGCGGCGCGGTCGGCCTTCGAGCGCATCGTCACGGCGCAGGGGCGCCGCGAGCCGCCGGTGATGCCGGGGCTGCTGGTCCATACCGTCCGCGCCGAGCAGGCCGGCACGGTCGCCGAAATCGATGGCTGGGCCGTCGCCGGCATTGCCCGGCGCGCCGGCGCGCCTTTCGACAAGGCCGCCGGCATCGATCTGCGCCGCGGCGTCGGCGACAGCGTCGCGATCGGCGATCCGCTCTTCGCGATCCATGCGAGCGCCTCGAGCGATCTCGAGGAGGCACGGGCGCTGGCGGCGCAGAGCGCCTGCTTCGTGATCAGCTAGAGCATCGGACCGAAAAGTGGAATCCACTTTTCGGAAAACTCCGATGCGATAACAAAAAGATGGATCACCGTAACCGCGTCCGAACAGACGCGCGGCGATCTAGGCGGCCGGCGCAGCCCGCCGTCAGCGCAGCTGCTTCAGCAGCGAAATCAGCGTCGTGCGCTGGCTGGTCGCCAGCGGCGCCAACGTCACCTTGGTGACGGTCTCGGCCTTCGGCATCAATTCGCGGGTATAGGCCCGGCCGGCCTCGGTCAGCTGCACGATGACGCGCCGCCCGTCATCGGGGTCGGCAGTGGTGTGCACCAGCTTGCGCTTGATCAGCCGGTCGACCACGCCCTTGATCGTCGCCGCGTCCATCGCCGTCTGGCGCCCGAGCAGATTCTGCGAGCTGCCGCCTTCGAGATAGAGCCGCGACAGCACCGCCCACTGCGTCGGCGTCAGTTCCGGCCCCATGATCTCGTTGAACAGCGAGACATGGCGCTGGATCGCCTGGCGCAGGATGAAGCCGACCTGTTCGGAGAGGTCGTAGCTCTCCGCTTCGGGCTCGGCCGCGATGGCGTGGAAAGAGTCGGACCCCGACATTCAGCAATCCCCTTATCCTCACCGGATACGGTGTCGCGACCGCCGGGATAGCGATCGCAAAGGCGGGCAACGGCCCGTCCCTGCTATCTGGCCTCCCGGCGTGGGGTTTTCAATCGAATCTTGCCTTGCCCGCCCCCGACCAAGGGCGGAGATCAGGGCTCCAGCCGTTTCACGGCGTCGCCTATGCGCTCGATCGCGGTCGTCAGCTGCTCTCGCGAGGTCGCGAAGGACACCCGGAAATAGGGCTCCAGCCCATAGGCCGAGCCCTGGACCGCGGCGACATGGCCGTCGCTCAGCAGATAGGAGACAAGATCGGTGTCGTCGGCGATGACCTTGCCGGCCGGCGTGCGCCGGCCGAGCAGGGCCGAGCATTCCGGATAGGCATAGAAGGCGCCTTCCGGCGAACGCGTCTTCAGGCCGGCGATCGCGTTCAGCCCCTCGGTGACGAGATCCTTGCGCGCGCGGTATTCCTCGACTGCCTGCGCCACGAAGTCCTGCGGCCCGGTCAGCGCCGCCACGGCCGCGGCCTGGGCGATCGAGCAGGGGTTCGAGGTGCTCTGCGACTGGATCTTGGCCATGGTGGCGATCAGCGGCGCCGGACCCGCGGCATAGCCGATGCGCCAGCCGGTCATCGCATAGGTCTTGGAGACGCCGTTGACGATGAGCAGCCGCTCACACAGCTCGGGGCAGGCGGTCAGGAAGGAGCAGAAAGGCGTCTGCGTGTAGTTGATGTGCTCGTAGATCTCGTCGGACATGACGAGCACCTGCGGATGCCGCGCCAACACCGCGCCGAGCGCGGCGAGCTCCTCGCGGCTATAGGCGGCGCCGCAGGGATTGTTCGGAGCGTTGAACATCACCCAGCGGGTCTGCTTGGTCAGGGCCCGGTCGAGCGCCTCCGGCGTCAGCTTGAAATCGTCCTCGACCGGGCAAGGCAGCACCTTCGGCTCGCCGCCGAGCAGCAGCACAATGTCGGTATAGGAGACCCAGTAAGGCGCCGGCACCAGCACCTCGTCGCCCGGCTCCAGCGTCGCCATCAGCGCATTGAAGATGATCTGCTTGGCGCCGTTGGCGGCGGTCACCTCGCCGCGCTGGAAGGAAAGCCCGTTCTCGCGGCCGAACTTCAGGACGATCGCGTCCTTCAGCTCGGGCGTGCCGTCGGCCGCGGTATAGCGCGTCTCGCCACGTCGCATCGCCGCGGCTGCCGCCGCCAGAACATGCGGCGGCGTCGCGAAATCGGGCTCGCCCAGGCTGAGGTCGACGACCGGTACCCCGGCCGCCGTCATCCGCCTTGCCTCGATCGAGATCGCCATGGAGGGCGAGGGCTTGATCAGCCCGGCGCGCGTGCTCTGATACTGCATCGAGACCGATCCCGCTCCGCTCAGGCCTTGACGTAGCCGAAGGCGAGGTCGCGCTCGGCCGCCGCCTTCTCGCGCTCGGCCGGCGCGCCATAGCCGCCGCCGCCGGGCAGTTGCAGCACGAGCCGGCGTCCGGCCGGGACATGCTGGCGCCCCTTGGCCTGCAGCCTGGTGCCGTCGTCGAGCGACACCGAGCCCGGCGCGCCGTCCTGCCCGCCCTCGCGGCCGCGCGCCGGATGGGCGACGCGGTCGAACATGGCGTTGAAATGGAATTCATGGCCCTTGGTCGCGCTGATCTCGACCACCTGGCCGAGCCCGCCGCGCCGCTTGCCGGCGCCGCCGGAGCCCTCGCGCAATTCCTTGCGCCAGAAGATCACCGGGCCGACATGCTCGGTCGCCTCGATCGACATGGTGTGGATGCCGCTTGGGAAAGCGGTGGCGCTGAGCCCGTCCACGCCCGGCCGGGCGCCGCCGCCGCCGCTGTTGAAGAGCAGCACCTCGGCGCGCTGGCCGCCGCCCTCGGGGGCGTCATCGCCGCCGAGCGGCCTGGCGGAAAGATGCAGGTTCCAGAGCGCGCCGGAGCCTTCGGCCGGGATCTTGCCGGGCAGCATCTTGTGGACCGCGCCGAGCACCGCATCCGGCACGAAATGGCCGAGCACATGGCGCACCGCGACCGGGGCCGGATGCTTCACGTTGAGGATGCAGCCCTCCGGCGCGGTGATCCTGAACGGCGCCAGCGAGCCGGCATTGTTCGGGATCTCCGGCGCGATCGAGCATTTCAGCCCGTAGCAGGCATAGGCGACGGTATAGATCAGCGGGACGTTGATGCCCTTCGGGCTCGGCGGCGAGGTGCCGGCGAAATCCGTACCGATGCCGTTGCCGTCGACGGTGATCGTCACCGCGATGTCGATCGGGCTGCCATAGCCGTCAACCCGCATGACATTGTCGTAGACGCCATGCGGCAGGGCCGCGATCTTCTCCATGGTGGCGGCATGGCTGCGCTCGATCACGAAATCGGCGAGCGCCTCCAGATCGTCGATCCGGAACTCCTCCATCATGTCCATCAGCCGCTTGTGGCCGGTGTCGTTGCAGGCGGCGAGCGAATAGACGTCCCCGACGACCTGATGCGCCTCGCGGACATTGTTGCGCAGGATGTTGACGAGGTCGCGATTGACCTTGCCGCGCTCGGCGAACTTCATGATCGGGATGAAGATGCCCTCTTCATAGACCTCGTTGGCATCCGGCCCGAAGCCGCGCCCGCCGACGTCGACGACATGCGCCGTGCAGGCGAAATAGCCGACCAGCACGCCCTTGCGGAAGGACGGCGTCACCACCGTGAAGTCATGGAGGTGGCCGGTGCCCTTCCAAGGATCGTTGGTGATGTAGACATCGCCCTCGAAGATGTTCTCCTCGCCGATGTCGCGGATGAAGTGGCCGACCGCCTCCGCCATGGCGTTGACGTGGCCGGGCGTGCCGGTGACCGCCTGGGCGATCATCAGCCCGGCACGGTTGAAGACGCCGGCGGAGAGATCGCCGGATTCGCGCACCGAGGTGCTGAAGGCGGTGCGGATCAACGTCACCGCCTGCTCCTCGACGACGGAGATCAGGCGATTCCACATGATCTGCATGCGGACGTCGGACAGGGCGCTGGTGGCCATGGTTTCGCTCCTCTCGTCTCGGGCTCAGGCTGTCTTCAGGCTGAGCAGCAGGCAGCCATCGGCCTGCATCACCGCCTCGCGCCCCGACGTCACGATTGTGGTGGTCTCGCGCTCGGTGACTATCGCCGGTCCGGCGACCCGGTCGCCCGGACGAAGCGAGGCGCGGGAGACGATCGACGCCGGGACGAAACCGTCGGCGGCGGCATCGAAGAGCTGGCGCGTGGCGTCGCCGGCAACGCTGCGGCCGGAGGGCACGCCGCCGACCGCCGGTGCCGGCGGGGTCGGCGAGCTCGCGCGCAGCGACCAGCTGACGATCTCGATGTCGAGCCCGTCGATCAACCGGTCGAACAGGCCCTCATAAGCCTCGTCGAACTGTTTCCTGAAATGATCGCCGTCACCCGGACCGTAGTCGCGGATCGCGATCGCGACCGGAATCTCCCAGCCCTGGCCGACATAGCGCATATAGGCGACGCATTCGAGCGCCGGCGCGATGCCGGGCGCGCCGGCATGGACGAAGGCGGTCGCCTCCTCGGCCAGCTCCCTCAGCACCTGGTTGATCCGCTCCGCGTCGAAGCGGCTCAGCCGGAGATAGGCGCTGCGCACCGATTCAAAGCCGAAAGGCGCACGCAGGAAGCCGATCGCCGAGCCGACGCCGGCGCCGGGCGGCACCAGGAGCTTGTCGATGCCGAGCTTGTCGCAGAGCCGCGCCGCGTGCAGCGGCGCGGCGCCGCCGAAGGCGATCATGGTGAAGCCCGAGAGCTCCTTGCCGCTCTCCACCGCATGCATGCGGGCGGCGTTGGTCATGTTCTCGTCGACGATCTCGCAGAGGCCGAAGGAGGCGGTCGCCTCGTCGATGCCGAGCTTCTCGCCGATATCGCGGCGCAACGCCTGGCGCGAGGCCTCGCTCGAGAGCCTGATGCTGCCGCCGGCGAAATCCTCGGCGTCGAGCTTGCCGAGCAGGAGGTCGGCATCGGTGACGGTCGGCCGGTCGCCGCCGCGCTGATAGCAGGCCGGGCCGGGCTCGGAGCCGGCGCTGTGCGGCCCGACGCGGATCTGACGCATCGAGTCGACCGTCGCGATCGAGCCGCCGCCGGCGCCGATCTCGACCATCTCGATCACCGGGATCGAGATGGGCATGCCGCTGCCCTTCTTGAAGCGGTAGGTTCGGGCGACCTCGAAGGTCTTGGCGGTCTTCGGCACCTGCTGCTCGATCAGGCAGATCTTCGCGGTGGTTCCGCCCATGTCATAGGACAGGACCTGGTCGAGCCCGTGGCCCGCCGCGATATGGGCGGCGAAGATCGCTCCGCCGGCCGGGCCGGATTCGAGCAGCCGCACCGGGAACTCGGCGGCGCTCTCGACGCTGATGATGCCGCCCCCGGAATGCATCATGAAGACCGGGCAGGAGGCGCCGGCCTCGCGCAGCCTGTCGACCAGCCGGTTGAGATAGGACGCCATCAGCGGCTTCACATAGGCATTGGCGCAGACGGTGTTGAAGCGCTGGAACTCGCGCATCTGCGGCGAGACCTCGGCCGAGATCGAGACCGCCAGCCGCGGCGCGCGGGCGAGGAGCGCCGCGCGCATCGCCTGCTCATGCGCGTCGTTGAGATAGGAATGGATGAAGCCTATCGCGACGCTGTCATAGCCGCCGGCGACGATGCGCTCGGCCAGCGCCTCGATCTCGGCCGGGTCCGGCGCCTTGTGGACGCTGCCATCGGCCCCGATGCGCTCGTCGAGCACGAGGCGGTGGCTGCGCTCGACCAGCGGCGGCGGCAGGACGATGTCGAGATCATATTGCTCGAAGCGGCTTTCCGTCCGCATCTCGATGACGTCGCGGAAGCCCTTGGTGGTGATGAAGGCGGTGCGCGCGCCCTTGCGCTCGATCAGCGCATTGGTCGCCAGCGTCGTGCCGTGGATGATGATGTCGATCTCGCCGATGCCGATGCCGGCGATATCAGCCACCTGCAGCACGCCATCGATGATCGCCTGCTCGGGATTGGCATAGTTCGTCAGCACCTTGGTCGAATGCAGGCTGGCGCCGACCTCCACCACGATGTCGGTGAAGGTCCCGCCAATGTCGACGCCGACCCGGACCTGCTGTCCGCCATGACTCATGATCTGCTTCTCCGGAAAATCGGGGGCGCGTCAGACCGAAGCCGGACGTGCGATGTCGAGGGCGCGGAAGCGGGCCGCCAGCGCGTCGCCATGCCTGGTCAGCAGGCCGAGATCGCTGCCGACCGCGACGAAGCGGGCACCCCAGTCGATATAGCGGCGGGCATCCTCCTCGAGCGGCGCGAGCACGCCGGTGACGGTCCGTCCGTCGCGGCCCAGCTCGAGCACCGAGCGGATCGTCTTCTGGACACCATCATCATGCGGATTTCCCAGCGCCCCGAGATCGGCGGAAAGATCGCTCGGTCCGATGAAGACCGCGTCGACGCCCTCGATGGCGGCGATATCCGCCGCAGCCTGCGCCGCCGTGCCGGATTCGATCTGTACCGCGACGAAGCACTCCTCATGGGCGAGCGGGTGATAGCCCTTGACCCGGCCATAGCGGTTGGCGCGCTGCGAGACCGAATAGCCGCGAATGCCGTGCGGCGGGTAGCGCGTCGCCCGCACCAGCGCCTGCGCCTGCTCGGCCGTCTGCACGAAAGGGAACAGGAAGGAGCGGATGCCCGAATCCATGAACTGCTTCACCGCATCCGGATCATGGCTGCGCATCCGCACCACGACCTCGGTCTCGTAGGCGGAAGCCGCGCGGTGCTGGTCGATGATCGAGAGCAGATCATTGGGGCTGTGCTCGCCGTCGACGAGGAGCCAGTCATAGCCGGCCCCCGCCAGCACCTCGGTCACCACCGCGCTGCCGAGCGAACACCACAGCCCGACCTGCAGCCTGCCTTCGGCCAGGTTGGACTTCAGGGGATTGCGAAGAGCCGTCATCTCAGTTTCCACCGTTCTGCTCTGCGGGTGCGGCCATCGCCGACACCTCTAGTTGTATGACAACATATGAGACGGCGCGCCGCCCCGTCAATCTCGTGTCGCGGCCCTCCGCTGCGCGACGCTGCGTCCGCCATTGCCGAGAGGCCGGGCAGGCAAGAGGGCCCCGACAGCCGCGGCGCGACGGTCGGGAGCGGATCCAAGTCCCCGTTCCGGCCGCGCGCTTCGTCAGCCCTGCATCATCTTCGGCAGCCCGGTGACGATCTGCGGAAAGACCACGATCAGCACCAGAAGCAGCATCAGCACCAGGAA
This sequence comes from Allobosea sp. NPDC055594, assembly GCF_053618995.1. NCBI lineage: Bacteria > Pseudomonadati > Pseudomonadota > Alphaproteobacteria > Hyphomicrobiales > Alloboseaceae > Allobosea > Allobosea sp. NPDC055594. The sequence goes on along the minus strand of NZ_JBSHIO010000007.1, from coordinate 208,428 downwards.
ATAGGGGATCGCCGCCTTCGTGACCTGCAGGATGTCCTTGCCGGTGATGCTCTGCAGGACGAACAGGTTGAACCCGACCGGCGGCGTGATCTGCGCCGCCTCGATCAGCACCACCACGAAGATGCCGAACCAGAGCAGGTCGATCCCGGCCGCCTGCACCATCGGCAGCATCACCGAGGAGGTCAGCACGATGATCGAGATGCCCTCGAGGAAGCAGCCGAGGATCAGCATGAAGACCGCGAGCACGGCGAGCAGCGCAAAGGGCGAGAGATTCATCGCCGCGACCCAGCTCGCCAGGGCCCGCGGGATGTCGACGAAGGCGACGGCGATCGTCAGACAGGCGGCGCAGGCGATGATGAAGGAGATCATGCACGAGGTGCGCATCGCCGACATCAGGCCTTCCATGAAGTCCTTGCGGGTGAAGCCGCCACCGGCCACCGCCAGGATCAGCGCCCCGATCACGCCGATCGTCGCGGCTTCAGTCGGTGTCGCGATGCCGCCATAGATCGAGCCGACGACCGAGCCGATCAGCAGCGCCACCGGGATCAGCCGGCGCGAGAGATAGAGCTTCTCGAGGAAAGGCACCGCCGGCTCGGGCGGCGGCATCTTGTCGGCATTGAACAGGCTCCAGATCGCCGTGTAGCCCATGAACAGGACCATCAGCAGCAGCCCGGGCACGACGCCGGCGATGAACAGCCGCGCGATCGAGACCTCGGCGGTGACGCCATAGACGATCATGATGATCGAGGGCGGGATCAGCAGACCGAGCGTGCCGGAGCCGGCCAGGGTGCCGATGGTGACGTTCAGCGGATAGTTGCGCCGCTGCAGCTCCGGCACGCTCATCCGCCCGATCGTGGCGCAGGTCACGGCCGAGGAGCCGGCGACGGCCGCCATGATGCCGCAACCGAGCACGTTGACGTGCAGCAGCCGGCCCGGCAGGCGCGAGACCCAGGGCGCCAGCCCCTGGAACATGTCCGAGGACAGCTTCGAGCGGAACAGGATCTCGCCCATCCAGATGAACAGGGGCAGCGAGGTCAGGGCCCAGCCCCAGCTCGAATCCCACAGCGTCGAGGCAATGAGCGACCCCATCGGCGCCGAGGTGAACAGGCCCATCATGACCATGCCGACCGTCAGCAGCGACAGCGCCACCCAGACGCCGCCGGCGAGCAGCACAAGGAGCAGGCCCGCGAGGACCAGCGAGGAAACGACGACAGGATCCACGAGAGTCTCCTTCAGGCGACGGGCTTGTCGAGGCCGATCTCGTCGGGCGCCTCATAGCGCGGGCGACCGCCCTTCAGCTGCCAGACCAGTTCGTCGACGAAGGCGATCCACAGCACCGCGATGCCGAAGGCGACGCCCATCTGCGGAATCCAGAACGGCATGGCCAGGAGACCCGGGCTGATATCGTTGAACTCGTGCGATTGCAGCGCGAGTTGCCCGACATGCCAGGCGAGATAGCCGACCACCACGGTGCCGAGCAGGCTGTTGAAGAGCTCGACAGGGCGCCGCAGGCCCGGCGGCAGCCGATCGACGATCAGGTTGATGCGGACATGCGCGCCGGAGCGCAAGGTATGGGCCAACCCGAAGAAGGTGGAGGCTGCGAGGCACATGCCCGCGGCCTCCGTGGCGTCGAGGGTGACGCCCCGCAGCCGCGCCACCATCTGGGCGATGATGGTGACGGCGATGCCGACCATGAAGGCTGCGGCGATGTAGCCGCAGCCGCGATAGAGCTTGTCGAGAAAGGCTCTGAGCACGGAAAGCCCCCGTTTCCTGCAGCTGGGCAGCGATGCCCGGGGACTTACTTCATGCTCTTCTGATAGGCCTCGTAGACGGCCTTCTCGGCGTCATTGGCGGTGGCGAGCCACTCCTGGACCATCTCCTTGCCGATCGCCTCGATCCGGTCGAGCACTTCCTTCGGCGCCTGCGCGATGGTCACGCCATGGTCCTTCAGCACCTGCTCGCGCTCGGCGCTCGCCTTCTTGCTGAGCTCCCAGCCCCGCGCCGTGGCGCGCTCGCCGGCTTCGATCAGCACCTTCTGCGTCGCAGGATCGAGCGCGCGCAGCGCCTTCTCGTTGACGATGATCGCATTCTTGTTGTGCATCGTGCCGGTATAGGTGAAGTGCTTCACATAATCCCAGATCTGCACGTCCGTACCGGTCTGGGCGCTGGTCCAGAGCGCCTGGATCATGCCGGTCGAGAAAGCCTGCGGCACTTCGGCGAAGGGCATGATCAACGCCTCCATGCCGAGCTTTTCGCCAAGAATCTGGGTCTGCTTCGAATAGATGCGCAGCTTCTGGCCCTTCAGATCGGCGAGCGAGGTCACCGGCGCCTTGGTGTAGAAGCCCTGGCCAGGCCAGGCGACATAGGTCAGGACGCGCATGCCGTTCTTCTTGAACATCGCCTCGAAGAAGGGCAGCTGCGCGTTCTTCAGCAGCGTCGCCTTGTCATAGTCGGTGGCGACGCCGGGAATGTTGTCGAGGTTGAACATCGCAGCTTCGTTGCCGTAGACGCCGAGCCGGATCTCGCCGATCTGGACCTGGCCCGACTGCACCGCGCGCTTGACCGCGTCGAGCTTGATCAGGCTGTCATTGGAGCGCAGATCGATCTTCAGCTTGCCGCCGCTCTTCTCCTCGACCTCCTTGATGAACTGCCGGATGTTCTGGGTGAAGAAGCTGCTTTCCGGATAACCCGAAGCCATCGTCCAGCTGGTCTGCGCCTGGGCCGAGAGGCTGGCAAAACCGGCGGCTGCGGTGAAGGCGACAGTGGCAAAAAGCTTGCTGATCGACGACATGGAATCCCCCTCATCTGATTGGTGACTGGCCAAGGCCCGCCAGGTGGCGCCTGACCCGGCCGCGATACGTTGCGATCGCTCGATTTGACGTAGTCTGTCGTCGGTTGTCATACATGTCAAACGGAAAGCCGGGACGCGTGCCTCATCTTTCCGCAACCGCTTGCACCCTGTAGGCGGCGGATTATTGATCGGATGTCATACCAAATGCGTGCTCCCGTTGCCGGGCGCGGAGCGCCATTCTAACGACCGCGGCTGTGTGAAATTCGAGGCCTCGTACATGCTGGGCAAGAGAGAACGCCTGTCGACGCAGCTCGCCCGACGACTGGCACAGAAGATCGCGGCCCAGGACTATCCGCCGGGCGGCAAGATTCCGACCGAGGCGGAGCTCTGCACGGCATACGGCGTCAGCCGGACCGTGGTGCGCGAGGCGATCGCCTCGCTGCGGGCCGACGGGCTGCTGGAATCGCGCCAGGGCGTCGGCGTCTTCGTCGGCTCAGGCGCGCGTCGCCTGCCCTTCGAGCTGGTCTCGGACGCCGATGGCAAGCTGACCGACGTCCTGCAGATCCTCGAACTGCGGATGAGCGTCGAGGTCGAGGCGGCGGGGCTCGCGGCGGAACGTCATTCCGCCGCCGCCCTGCGGACGATCAAGGCACGGCTGCGCGACATCGACAAGGAATTGCGAACCGCGACCGGCGACCGCGGCCAGGCGGATTTCGAGTTCCACGTCGCCATCGCGCGCGCCACCGGCAACCCCTATTTCGAGAAGTTCCTCGCCTTCATCGGCCCGCTCATCATCCCGCGCGGGCGCTTCGGCGGCCTGCGCGACGACCGCCTGTCGGACCAGCAATATCACGCCGAATTGCAGGTCGAGCATGGCCGTGTGGTCGACGCTATCGCCAGCCGCGAGGCCAAGGCGGCCCGGGAAGCGATGCGCGCCCATCTCGGCGCCGCGCTGATCCGCTATCGCGCCCATCACTGACCCCCCGAGGCTCGGCGCACCGGCCCGGACGGTCATCTTTCCGAACAGCAGCCATGCGGCCACAAGGTCGCCGCCCGGTGCCCGGCCATGGCGGCGCTTGACCCTCCACGTCCTCATCTGCTCAACTGTATCAGTGGATACACTTAGACAGTGAAGCGTCTGCGGCCAATTCGGATCGCGGGCGTGGGGCAAGCAACGGCATGGCTTTCACACGCGCTCCAGCTCCGGGCACGGCGCCCGACGAGGCTTATCTCGCCATCCTCGCCGGCATTCGCAGCGGCCGCTACGAGCCCGGCGAGCGCCTGATCCCCGAGGCGATCGCGCAGGAGCTGGCGATGAGCCGGATGCCGGTGCGCGAAGCCTTCCAGCGGCTCGCCAATGAAGGGCTCGTCGTCATCCGGCCCAACCGCGGCTGCGTCGTCGCCGGCCTGACCGTCGACGAGATCTTCGAGGCTTTCGAGATTCGCTCGGTCCTGGAGGGGCTTGCCGTCCGCCTCGCCATGGCACGCGTCGATGCCGCCGTCCTCGCCGAGCTCGACGACCATCTGTCCCGCATGCAGCGCGCCGGGGAAGCCGGCGGCGATGCCTGGCTCGCCGCGCATCAGGCCTTCCACGCCTATATCTGCGGGCTGAGCCGGCGCCCGAAGCTCATCGCCCAGATCGCGGCGCTGCACATCGCCGTCGAGCCCTATATGCGGGTCTGGCTCCACCATGTCGCGCGTCCGAGCACGGCGACCCAGGCCCAGAACGAGATCGTCGCGGCAATCCGCAGCGGCGATGCCGCCCGGGCCGAAACGGTGATGCGCGACCATGTCATGCGCACGGCGCCAAAACTCGCTGCATTCCTGCGCAGCAGCGGGTATCCGGCGGCGCGCCGGTCAGCCCAATCGGTACAGCCGGCAGCATCGGAATCCACCTGAACCAGAAGACCAGCAGCTGCCGCGCGAAGCCGGCAGCCATCGGAGGACGTCCGGGGACCACGACAAGAACAGGGGATCATCATGGATCGACGCCAGTTTCTGAAAGCTTCCGCCGTCACCGCCTTCCTGCCCGCGGCTCCGCTCATCGCCCGTGCGCAGGACGCCAAGACCCTGCGCTTCGTGCCCTATTCCGACGTCGCGATCATCGACCCGATCTGGACCAACGGCTACTCGACCCGCACCCACGCGCTTCTCGTCTGGGACACGCTTTACGGGCTCGACGACCAGTTCCAGCCGCAGCCGCAAATGGTCGAGGGCCATCTCGTCGAGGATGACGGCAAGCGCTGGACGCTGACGCTGCGGCCCGGCCTCGTCTTCCATGACGGCAGCAAGGTACTGGCCCGCGATGCCGTCGCCTCGATCAGGCGCTGGGGCGCGCGCGACACCTTCGGCCAGGCGCTGATGGCGGCGACCGAGGAGCTGTCTGCCCCGGACGACCGCACCATCCTCTTCCGCCTGCGCCGACCCTTCCCGCAATTGCCAGCGGCGCTCGCCCGCCCGAGCGCGCTCGTCGCGGCGATCATGCCGGAGCGGCTGGCCCAGACCGATCCGTTCAAGCAGATCCCGGAGGCGATCGGCAGCGGGCCCTATCGCTATCTCACGGCCGAGCGCATTGCCGGCGCCCGTCACGTCTATGCCCGGCATGAGGGCTATGTGCCGCGCGAGGGCACGCCGAGCTTCACCGCCGGCCCGCGTACGCCTCTCCTCGACCGGATCGAGTTCAATGTGATGCCCGACCCGGCGACCGCGGTCTCGGCGCTGCAGACCGGGGCGGTCGACTGGGTCGAGCAGCCGATCATCGACCTGCTGCCGCTGCTGCGGAAGGACCCAAACATTGTCGTCGCGGTCAAGGATCGCAGCGGCATGGCCGGGCAATTGCGGCTCAATCATCTCCAGCCGCCGTTCAGCAATCCCGCCATCCGCCGCGTCGTGCTCAAGGCGATCAACCAGGAAGACTGCATGAACGCGGTCTGTGGCGGCGACCCAGAGGTCGAGCGCGGCAGCATCGGCTTCTTCCCGAGCAATTCGGCAATGGCGTCGGAGGTCGGCATCGAGGCGCTGAAGGCGCCGAAGGATTTCGGCAAGCTCAAGCAGGAGCTGGAAGCCGCGGACTACAAGGGCGAACGCGTCGTCTTCCTCGCCGGCCAGGACGTGCCGCGCATCGCCCTCGCCGCCGAGGTGGCGGCCGATGCCTTGCGCAAGATCGGCCTGAATGTCGATTTCGTCGCCGCCGACTGGGGCACGGTATTGCAGCGCATCAGCAATCGCAGCCCGGTCGAGCAGGGCGGCTGGGGCTGCTACATCACCTATTGGTCGGGGCTCGACCTCGGCTCGCCGGCGACGAGCTCGCCCTTGCGCGGCAATGGCGCCAACGGCAGCCCGGGTTGGCCGGACAGCCCGGCGATCGAGGCATTGCGGGCGCGCTGGCTGGAGGCGCCCGACCTCGCCGGCCAGAAGGCGATCGCCCGGGAGATCCAGCTGCAGGCGATGCAGGACGTGCCGTACGTCCCCGCCGGCCAGTACTTCCAGCCCGTCGCCTATCGCAAGAACCTGACCGGCATGCTGAACGGGGTCCCGGTCTTCACCAATCTGCGCAAGGGCTGAGGCCCGCCCGCAATCCCTAAAGCCGGTGCGGCGTTCCTCGCCGCGCCGGCCCCATCCGAACCCCGGCCCGTGGCCGGCCTGCCCGAGGAAAGACCTGCCCGATGCGCGATTTCGAACTCCCCGGCCGCTCGCTCGCGATCAGCCGCAATGCCATGGCCGCAACCTCGCATCCGGCCGCAACGCTGGCCGCGCTCGACATCCTGCGCGCCGGCGGCAATGCAATCGACGCGGCGGTCGGCGCCTGCGCCGTGCAATGTGTGGTCGAGGCCGGCTCGACCGGCATCGGCGGCGACTGCTTCGTGCTCTATTCGCCCGGCGGTTCGACCGATATCCGCGCCTATAATGGCTCCGGCCGCACGCCGGCGGCCGCGACGCTCGACTGGTACGCCAAGGCCGGCATCACCACGCTGGAGCGGCATTCGCCGCATGCCGTGACCGTGCCGGGCGCGGTCGAGGCCTGGGCGCGGCTGGTCAAGGACCATGGCAGGCTGCCGCTTTCCGAGATCTTCCAGCCGGCGATCGCGCTCGCCCGCGAGGGTTACGCCATCACGCCGCGCGTCGCCTATGATCTCGCCGGCCAGCACGACACGCTGGTCCGCGACCCGAACGCCGCCGCGACCTTCCTCATCGGCGGCCAGCCGCCGCAGGCCGGCACCGTCCAGCATCAGCCGGGCCTTGCCGCGACCTTGGAGGCGATCGGCCGGGAGGGGCCGGACGCCTTCTATCGCGGCGAGATCGCCGCCGAGATGGTCGCGCATCTCAAGGCCGCCGGCGGCCTGCATACGCTGGAGGATTTCGCCGCCGCGCAGGGCGAGTACGTCAAGCCGATCAGCACGAGCTTCCGCGGTCGCACCGTCTACGAATGCCCGCCGAACGGCCAGGGTATCATCGCGCTGATGATCATGAAGATCCTCGAGCGCTTCCAGCCCAAGGGCGGCCCGCTCGAGGCCGGGAACCTGCATATCGAGTTGGAGGCGACGCGCCTCGCCTATGCCGCGCGCGACCGGCTCGTCGCCGACATGGCGCAGGAGAAGGTGCCGGTCGAGTTGCTGCTCTCGGACGGGCTCGCCGACCAGCTCGCCGCCGCGATCGATCCTGCCCGCGCCACCGAGCCGCTGCCGGTCATCCCGGCCGGCGCCGAGCACAGCGACACCGTCTATATCTGCGTCGTCGACAAGGACCGCAACGCCGTCAGCTTCATCAACTCGATCTTCTCGCCCTATGGCAGCGGGCTGATGACCAGGAAATCGGGCGTGCTCTTCCATAATCGCGGCCAGAGCTTCGTGCTGAAGCCGGGCCACCCGAACGCGGTCGCGCCGCGCAAGCGCCCGATGCACACCATCATCCCCGGCATGGTCGCCGAGGGCGGCCGCGTCGTGATGCCCTTCGGCGTGATGGGCGGTCACTACCAGGCGATGGGCCATGCCCATTTCCTCGCCAAGCTCTTCGACCATGGCCTCGATTTGCAGGAGGCGATCGACCTGCCGCGCCTGTTCCCGCTGCCGGGCACGGCGACGGTCGAGGTCGAGGGACGCCTGCGCGAGAGCGTCGGTCCCGCGCTGGCGGCCCGCGGCTTCAAGGTCCAGCCGCCGAAGACGCCGATGGGCGGCGCCCAGGCGATCTGGATCGACTGGCAGAAGGGCACGCTGACCGGCGGCTCCGATCCGCGCAAGGACGGCTGCGCGCTCGGCCTCTGAATGGCCGAAGGGCTCGGTGTCCGGCGCTGCACAAGTGCTGCGCCGGCATCGGCGCAGTTGACCTGCGAAGGTTTTGCGCGAGCAATGCGCGCCTCATCGCGAATCTGATCCGGACCCTCTCATGAACCAGCACCTCCCCGTCGTCGACCCGGTCAAGCTCGACCGGCTGGCGCAGGTCGCCGTCAAGGTCGGCCTCAATCTGCAGGAGGGGCAGGACCTCTTCCTGACCGCCCCGCTGGCGGCGCTGCCGCTGGTGCGGCGCATCGCCGAGCACGCTTACAAGGCCGGCGCCGGCCTGGTCACGCCGATCTTCTCCGATGAGGAGCTGACGCTGGCGCGCTATCGCTACGGCAAGGATGGCAGCTTCGACCGGGCGGCCGGTTGGCTGCATGAGGGTGCCGCCAAGGCCTTCGCCGCCAACACCGCCCGCCTCGCCATCGTCGGCGACAATCCGATGCTGCTCTCGGGCGAGGACCCGTCCAAGGTCGCCCGCGCCAACAAGGCGAACTCCCTCGCCTATCAGCCGGCACTGGAGAAGATCGCCAATTTCGACATCAACTGGAACATCATCGCCTATCCCGGCGCCGCCTGGGCCCGCCAGGTCTTCAAGGACGACGCCGAGGAGATCGCTGTCGCACGCCTCGCCGAGGCGATCTTCGCGGCCTCGCGCGTCGACCGCGACGACCCCGTCGCCGCCTGGGCGGCCCATAATGCCGCCCTCGCCCGGCGCACGACATGGCTGAACGGCGAACGCTTCGCGGCCCTGCATTTCACCGGGCCCGGCACCGATCTGACCATCGGCCTCGCCGATGGCCATGAATGGCAGGGCGGCGCCTCGACCGCCAAGAACGGCGTCACCTGCAACGCCAACATCCCGACCGAGGAGGTCTTCACCACGCCGCATGCGCGCCGGGTCGAAGGCTATGTCTCCTCGACCAAGCCGCTCTCCTATCAGGGCACGCTGATCGACGAGATTCAGGTCCGCTTCGCAGAAGGACGCATCGTCGAGGCGAAGGCCTCGCGCGGTGAGGAGGTGCTGAACCGGGTGCTCGACACCGACGAGGGCGCCCGCCGCCTCGGCGAGGTCGCGCTGGTGCCGCATTCCTCGCCGATCTCGCAGAGCGGCATCCTGTTCTACAACACGCTCTTCGACGAGAACGCCTCCTGCCATATCGCGCTCGGCCAGTGCTATTCGAAATGCTTCGTCGACGGCAGCACGCTGACGCCCGAGCAGATCGCGGCGCAGGGCGGCAATAAGAGCCTGATCCATATCGACTGGATGATCGGCTCCGCCGCGGTCGACATCGACGGCATCAGGGCCGATGGCAGCCGCGTCGCCGTCTTCCGCAAGGGCGAATGGGCCTAAGCCCGAGCCCGGCCGATCGCGCCGCTCACCCCGGCGCGATCTGCAGCGGGTCGACCGAGATCGCCCGCTTCAGCGTGCGCAGCCCGAAGGTCGTGCGCGACTGGCGCAGGCCTGGCAGCCGGTAGATCTTCTCGCGCAGAAAGCGCTCATAGTGCTCGGTGCCGCTGACCACGGCCTTGACCAGATAATCATAGTCGCCGGTGACGAGATGGGCCTCGACCACTTCCGGGATGCGCGCCAGCGCCTCGCCAAAGCGGTCGAGCAATTTGTCGTCATGCTTGTCGAGCGTGATCTCGATGAAGACGACATTGTCGAGCCCGAGCGCGCGGTGGTTGAGCACCGCGACATATTTCTCGATCGCCCCGCTCTCCTCGAGCCGCTTCACCCGTGTCCAGCACGGCGAGGGCGACAGGCCGACCTTCTCGGCGAGCGCGTTGATCGTCAGCCGGCCGTCCTCGTTCAGGGCCGAGAGGATGCGCCGGTCGATCGCATCGAGCTCATCGCCGCGCCGCGCCTTCACCACCATAGAGTGAATTTTCCGCCATATATCAAAGTAGCAGAAATATCATCCGAGAATGAGCAAATCACAAGGCCATTTCGGCAAGAAATAGGCATTTCATAGCCCTAACATGCCCGCATAAGGACGGCGCCCAGACGGGCGCACCTGCAAACGTGCCTTGCGGCCCGCATCGTGGCGCGGAATGCTGGGTCGGACAGAGCCTAGGGAGCGTGGACATGACAGACCCCTCACCGCTTCGGTTCCATGTTCCCGTCCCGGCCAGTCGCCCCGGCGAAAAGCCGGACTTCTCCCATGTCGTGATCCCCAAGGCCGGCTCGGTGCAGCGCCCGCCGGTCGATGTCGAGGCGAAGGAAATCCGCGACCTCGCCTATTCGATTATCCGGGTGCTCAACCGCGAGGGCGAGGCGGTCGGCCCCTGGGTGCCCGAGCTCTCCAAGGACGAGCTGATCCGGGGCCTGCGCCACATGCTGACGCTGCGCGCCTTCGATGCCCGGATGCAGATGGCGCAGCGCCAGGGCAAAACCTCGTTCTACATGCAGCACACCGGCGAGGAGGCGGTTTCCTGCGCCTTCCGCATCGCGCTCGGCCCGGGCGACATGAACTTCCCGACCTATCGCCAGGCCGGGCTCCTGATCGCGCACGACTATCCGCTCGTCGAGATGATGTGCCAGATCTACTCGAACGAGCGCGACCCGATGAAGGGCCGGCAATTGCCGGTGATGTACTCCTCCAAGGCCCACGGCTTCTTCTCGATCTCGGGCAATCTCACCACCCAGTTCGTCCAGGGCGTCGGCTGGGCCATGGCCTCGGCGATCAAGGGCGACAGCCGCATCGCCGCCGCCTGGGTCGGCGACGGCTCGACCGCCGAGTCCGATTTCCACGCCGCGCTCGTCTTCGCTTCGACCTATAAGGCCCCGGTCGTCCTCAACGTCGTCAACAACCAGTGGGCGATCTCGACCTTCCAGGGCATTGCACGGGGCGGTTCCGGCACCTTCGCCGCCCGCGGCCTCGGCTTCGGCATCCCGGCGCTCCGGGTCGACGGCAACGACTACCTCGCGACCTATGCCGTCGCGCAATGGGCGATCGAGCGGGCCCGCCGCAATCTTGGGCCCACGCTGGTCGAATACGTCACCTATCGCGCCGGCGCGCATTCGACCTCGGACGATCCCTCCGCCTACCGGCCCAAGCACGAATCCGACGACTGGCCGCTCGGCGACCCGATCGTCCGGCTGAAGCAGCACCTGATCGCGAGCGGCGCCTGGACCGAGGAGCGCCACAAGCAGACCGAGGCCGAGATCATGGCGACCGTGATCGCCGCCCAGAAGGAAGCCGAGAGCTTCGGCACGCTGCATGCCGGCGGCAAGCCCTCCGCCCGCGACATGTTCGAGGACGTCTATGCCGAGCTGCCGCCGCATCTGCGCCGCCAGCGCCAGCAGATCGGAGTCTGAGCCATGGCCCGCATGACCATGATCGAGGCGATCCGCTCGGCCCTCGACGTCTCGATGGGCCGCGACGACAATGTCGTCGTCTATGGCGAGGATGTCGGCTATTTCGGCGGCGTCTTCCGCTGCACCCACGGCCTGCAGCAGAAATACGGCGTCAACCGCTGCTTCGACGCGCCGATCAGCGAGCTCGGCATCGTCGGCACCGCGATCGGGATGGCGGCCTATGGCCTGCGCCCCTGCGTCGAGATCCAGTTCGCCGACTACATGTATCCGGCCTATGACCAGATCGTCTCGGAGGCGGCGCGCCTGCGCTACCGCTCGGCCGGCGACTTCACCTGCCCGATGGTGATCCGCATGCCGACCGGCGGCGGCATTTTCGGCGGCCAGACCCACAGCCAGAGCCCGGAAGCCCTGTTCACCCATGTCTCCGGCCTGAAGACGGTGGTGCCGTCCAATCCGCGCGACGCCAAGGGCCTGCTGATCGCCGCGATCGAGGATCCCGATCCCGTGATCTTCCTCGAACCGAAGCGGCTCTATAACGGCCCCTTCGACGGCCATCACGACCGCCCGGTCACGCCCTGGTCGAAGCACGAACTCGGCGAGGTCGAGGAAGGTCATTACACCATCCCGCTCGGCAAGGCGGCGATCCGCCGCGAAGGCGCGGCCGTCACCATCGTAACCTACGGCACCATGGTCCATGTCGCGCAGGCGGCCGCCGAGGAGACCGGCATCGACGCCGAGATCATCGACCTGCGCACCCTGCTGCCGCTCGATCTCGACGCAATCGTCGCCTCGGTCTCGAAGACCGGGCGCTGCATCGTCCTGCACGAGGCGACGCTGACCTCGGGCTTCGGTGCGGAGCTGGCCGCGCTGGTGCAGCAGCACTGCTTCTACCATCTGGAGGCGCCGGTCCTGCGCATCACCGGCTGGGACACGCCCTATCCGCATGCCCAGGAATGGGCCTATTTCCCCGGCCCCGCCCGCGTCGGCGCTGCGCTGCGCGAGATCATGGAGAGCCGCTGATGGCCGAGCGCATCATCAAGCTGCCGGATGTCGGCGAGGGCATCGCCGAGGCCGAGCTGGTCGAGTGGCACGTCAAGGTCGGCGACATCGTCCGCGAGGATGATCTGATCGCCGCGGTGATGACCGACAAGGCGACCGTCGAGATCCCCTCCCCGGTCGAGGGCGAGGTCACCTGGGTCGGTGCCGAGATCGGCGACACCGTCGCGATCGGCTCGGCGCTGGTCAAGCTCAAGGTCGCCGGCGACGGCACCGCGACCGAGGAGCCGGCCGAAGCCGAAGCGCCGGTCGAGCCGCCCAGGGCCAAGCCCGCCGCGACGGCCCCGACGGCCCCGGTCACGGCTTCCGAGCCTGCCCCCAAGCAGATATCGACGCCGAAACCCGCAGCTGCACCCGCCCGCCCGGCACCCGTCGCCGCCCCGCGCCGCGCCGCCGGCGAAAAGCCGCTGGCCTCCCCGGCCGTCCGGCTGAAGGCGCGCGAGGCCGGCGTCGACCTGCGCCAGGTCCAGGGCTCCGGCCCGGCCGGCCGCATCACCCATGAGGATCTCGACGCCTTCATCCAGCGCGGCCCCGAGGCCCCGGCCAAGGGCGAGCTCGTCGCGAAGACGGCGGTGACCGAGGTCAAGGTCGTGGGCTTGCGCCGTCGCATCGCCGAGAAGATGGCGCTGTCGAAATCGCGCATCCCGCACATCACGATTGTCGAAGAGGTCGACGTCTCCGCCCTCGAGGACCTGCGCGCCGCGCTGAACAAGAAGCCGACCGCCGAGCGGCCAAAACTGACCCTGCTGCCCTTCCTGATGCGGGCGATGGTCAAGGCGCTGGCCGAGCAGCCCAATATCAACGCGCTCTATGACGACGAAGCCGGGATCGTGCGCCAGCATGCCGGCATCGACATCGGCATCGCGACGCAGACCCCGTCGGGCCTGATCGTGCCGGTGGTCAAGCATGCCGAGGCGCGCGACCTCTGGGGCTGCGCCCTCGAATTGTCGCGCCTTGCCGAACGTGCCCGCGACGGCACCGCGACGCGCGACGAACTCACCGGCTCGACCATCACCATCACCTCGCTCGGCGCGCTCGGCGGCATCGCCACCACCCCCGTGATCAACCATCCCGAGGTCGCGATCGTCGGCGTCAACAAGATGGTCGTCCGCCCGGTCTGGGATGGCGCCACCTTCGTGCCGCGCAAGATGATGAACCTCTCCTCCAGCTTCGATCACCGTGTCGTCGACGGCTGGGACGCCGCCGTCTTCGTGCAGCGCCTCAAGCAGTTGCTGGAAACCCCCGCGACGCTGTTCGTGGACCTGTGAGCGGCGGGAGCGAGCCATGACCGACATCACCTGCAAGCTGCTCGTCATCGGCGCCGGCCCGGGCGGCTATGTCTGCGCCATCCGCGCCGGCCAGCTCGGCATCGACACCGTCATCGTCGAGAGCACCAAGCTCGGCGGCACCTGCCTCAATATCGGCTGCATCCCCTCAAAGGCGATGATCCATGTCGCCGAGGAGTTCGAGAAGGCCGCCCATGCCGCCGCCGGCAAGACGCCTTTCGGCCTGACCGCCGCCGAGCTGAAGCTCGATATGAAGCAGGCCGTCGCCTGGAAGGACGGCATCGTCCAGCGTCTCAACAACGGCGTCGCCGCGCTCCTGCGCAAGGCCAAGGTCAAGATCGTCCACGGCCAGGCCCGCTTCCGCGACGGCAAGACCGTGGCGGTCGAGACCGAGACCGGCCCGAAGCTGATCAAGGCCGAGACGATCGTGATCGCCACCGGCTCCGTCCCGGTCGAGCTGCCCTTCCTGCCCTTCGGCGGCAATGTCATCTCCTCGACCGGCGCGCTGGCGCTGACCGAACTGCCGAAGCGCCTCATCGTGGTCGGCGGCGGCTATATCGGGCTCGAGCTCGGCACTGCCTTCGCCAAGCTCGGCGCCAAGGTCACCGTGGTCGAGGCGCAGGACAAGATCCTGCCGCTCTACGATACCGAGCTGACCGCGCCCGTCGCCAAGAGTCTCTCGGCACTCGGCATCGAGGTCCTGACGGGCGCCAAGGCGCTCGGTCCGACCGCCAAGGGCGGCGGCCTGCGCATCGAGACCGCCGACGGCAAGGAGCGCGAGCTTCAGGCCGACAAGATCCTGGTCACGGTCGGGCGCGCCCCTGCGACCAGCAGGCTCGGCCTCGACGAACTGGTACTCGACATGGATGGCCGCTTCATCCGCATCGGCGAGCGCTGCGAGACCTCGATGCGCGGCATCTACGCCATCGGCGACGTCACCGGCGAGCCGATGCTGGCCCATCGCGCCATGGCGCAGGGCGAGATGGTCGCCGAGATCGTCGCCGGCGAGCCGCGGATTTGGGACAAGGCCTGCATACCCGCGATCTGCTTCACCGATCCCGAAATCGTCTCGGCCGGTCTTTCGCCCACGGAGGCCAAGGCCGCCGGCTTCGCGGTCAAGCTCGGCCAGTTCCCGTTCCAGGCCAATGGCCGCGCCATGACCCGCCATGGTGAGGCCGGCTTCGTGCGCGTGGTCGCCCGCGCCGACAACCATCTCGTCCTCGGCATCCAGGCCGTCGGACAGGGCGTCTCGGAGCTTTCCGCCGCTTTCGGCCTCGCCATCGAGATGGGAGCAAGGCTGGAGGACATCGCAGGCACGATCCACGCCCACCCGACCCTGGGCGAGGCCTTCCAGGAATCGGCGCTGAAGGCGCTCGGCCACGCCCTGCACATCTGAGGTGAACGCAGACAGGGGTACAACCCGGCGAGGGTTGACGTAGCGGCGCTGGCCGCTTCGACTGGCAGGATGGGCCAAGACGGGCCCGCCCTGACTGCCGGAGCCTGCCGACGTGACCGAACCCTGCGATCTCGATGCCGTGACGGCCCGCCGCCTGATCGGCGAGAAGAAGCTCTCCGCCAGCGAACTGCTTGAAAGCTGCCTGGCACAGATCGATGCGGTCGATCCCACGGTGAATGCCATGGTCGCCCGCGACGATGCGCGCGCCCGTGCCACGGCGAAGGCGGCGGATGCGGCGACCATGCGCGGCGACGCCCTGCCCGCCCTGCACGGCCTGCCGATCGGCATCAAGGACCTGGAAGACGTCGCCGGGCTGCGCACCACTTATGGCAGCCCGCTTTTCGCCGATCATGTGCCGAAACAGGACCAGCTGATCGTCGCCTCGGTCCGCAAGGCCGGCGCCGTCATCGTCGGCAAGACCAACACGCCCGAATGGGGCGCCGGCGCCAACACCCGCAACGCCGTCTATGGCGTCACCGGCAACCCGTTCGATCCCTCGCGCTCCGCCGCCGGCTCCTCCGGCGGCTCCGGCGTCGCGCTCGCGACCAATATGGTGCCGATCGCCACCGGCTCGGACACCGGCGGCTCGCTGCGCAATCCCGCCGCCTTCAACGGCATCGTCGGGTTCCGTCCCTCGCCCGGCCTGGTGCCGAGCGACAAGCGGGCGCTCGGCTGGAATCCGCTCTCGGTGCTCGGCCCGATGGCCCGCACCGTGCCCGATCTCTGCCTCTTGCTTTCGACCATGGTCGGCGACGACGCCTGCGATCCGCTGGCGACGACGATCCATGGCAGCTCGGTGCGCCGCCCCGAGGACTTCGCCCGCCCGCAGGCCTGCGACCTCGCCGCGCTGAAAGTCGCGATCACCCCCGATTTCGGCTTCGCCCCGACCGAGAAGCACATCCGCGAGGTCTTTGCCGACAAGGTCGGCCGCTTCAGCAAGGTCTTCGCCCGCGCCGACGAAGCGACGCCGGACTGCGCCGGCACCGATGAGAGCTTCGAGGTGCTGCGCGCCGTCAACTTCCTCGCCGGACAGTATGAGCGAGTGCGTGACACGCCGGAGAAGGTCGGCCCCAATGTCCGCGCCAATGTCGAGGAAGGCCTGCGCTATGGCGCGCTCGACATCACCCGGGCGCTGAAGCAGCAGACCGTGATCTACAATGAATGGCAGCGCTTCTTTACCGATTACGACGTCATCCTGTCGCCGGCGATGACGCTCTCGCCGCGGCCCTGGTCCGAGCTCTACCCGGCCGAGATCGACGGCAAGCCGACGCGGACCTATTTCCACTGGCTCGCAATGGCCTACGCGGTGACCATCGTCGGCCACCCCGCGATCTCGCTGCCGGTCGGGCTCGACCGCAACGGCATGCCCTTCGGCCTGCAGATCGTCGGCCCGCGCGGCGGCGACGCCAAGGTGCTCGCGGTTGCGGCGGCGCTCGAGGCGCTCTTGGCCGGCGATCCGCTCACCGCCCGCCCGGTACCGGATATCGCCAGGTTGAAGGCCGCGCCGAAGCTCGCCGACAGCCCGAATTTCCTCGGCTTCGACTAGGAGGCATCAGCCCGTCCCATTCCACAAAGAGCAGAGAGACCAAGTTTCATCGACTGTTAGACTCAATCATAAAAGGGGAGAGACCATATGAAACGCCGCCAGTTTCTGCAGGGCACGGCAGCCGCCGCCCTTTTCGCACCAGCCATCGCGCAGGAGGCCTTCGCCCAGGGAGCGAGCGCGACCGTGCTGAAGATGGCGCCGCAGGCCAACCTGACCTCGCTCGACCCGATCTGGACGACGGCGACCGTCACCAACAATCACGGCTACTACATCTTCGACACGCTCTATGGCGGCGATCTCGACCTGAAGCCCCAGCCGCAAATGGCCGAGGGCCATGAAACCTCCGCCGATGGCAAGGTCTGGAAGATCAAGCTGCGCGAAGGCCTCGCCTTCCATGACGGCCAGCCGGTGCGGTCGGCCGACTGCATCCAGAGCCTGAAGCGCTGGTGCCAGCGCGATCCCTATGGCCAGTTGCTCGCCAAAGCCGTCGAGGCCTGGAACGCCCCCGACGAGCGGACCATCGAGATCAAGCTGACTCGGCCCTTCCCGATGATGCTGGACTGCCTCGCCAAGGCCGACAACCCGCCCTTCATCATGCCCGAGCGCCTGGCCCAGACCGACGCCACCAAGCAGGTCACCGAGATGACCGGCTCCGGCCCCTATAAGTTCGTCGCTGCGGAGTATGTCACCGGCAGCCGCGTGGTCTACGAGAAGAACGAGGCCTACAAGCCGCGCAGCGAGCCTCCCAGCCGCAATGCGGGCGGCAAGATCGCGCATTTCAAGCGCGTCGAATGGCCGATCCTGCCCGACCCCGCGACAGCAGCCGCAGCCCTGACCAAGGGCGAGATCGACTGGTGGGAGCGTCCGCTCGCCGATCTCCAGCCCCTGCTCGCCCGCAGCCCGGACGTCACCCGCGAGGTCATCGACAAGAACGGCCGCGGCTCGATCATGCGGCTGAACCATCTGCAGCCGCCCTTCAACAATCCCAAGGTGCGCGCCGCCGTCCGCATGGGCGTCAACCAGGAAGACTATATGCGGGCCTCGCAGGGCGACGACACCACCGCCTGGCAGGTCTGCCGGAACCTCTGGTGGCGCGGCACGCCCTACTACACCGGCGAGCTCGAGGAGCTGATGCCGCAGAGCCTCGACAAGGCCAAGGCAGCGCTGAAGGAATCCGGCTACAACGGCGAGAAGGTCGTCATCATCAACCCGACCGACTTCCCCGATATCGGCCCGCTCGGCGACGTCACCTACGAGCTGCTGAAGTCGATGGGCATGAATGTCGAGATGGCGGCGAGCGACTGGGGCACGGTAATCCAGCGCCGCAACAGCCGCGAGCCGGTCGAGAAGGGTGGCTGGAGCATCTTCCACACCACCGGCGCGGCGGTCGGCTGGGGCAACCCGGCCCTGTCCAATCTCGTGCGCGGCCCCGGCGAGAAAGGCTGGTTCGGCTGGTGGACCAATGCCAAGGCCGAGGAACTGGCCGAGGAATGGCTCTACGCGCCGGACGAGGCCGCGCAGAAGAAGGCGGCGGTCGCGCTCGGTCGGCTGGCGCTGGAGGAATGCGCCACCATCCCGCTCGGCCAGTTCGTCATCAAGACCGCCTATCGCAAGAACCTGACCGGCATGCTGCCGGGCTCAGCGCCCTATCCCTGGGGGCTGAAGCGGGTGTAACGCCTCGCCTCTGACCGCGACGAGTACAACGCGGGGAACCCTCTCCTGTAAGGAGAGGGTAGGGTGAGGTGTAGGCCGTTCGACCAGTTGCGTGGAGCCTGACCGCAGGATCGGGCTCAGGCCAACGATTCAGCTTCCGAACAGCTCACCCCTACCCCTCTCCTTCCAGGAGAGGGGTTTCGCGTCGTGGTTCTCGCGCCCTACTTCGCCGCCACCGCCGCAGACCAGGGCGAGATCGCGTCGCTGATCCCTTCCGCCGCACCCTTTTCCGCCCGGATGATGTTCGGGCAGGCGAAGTTCAGCGGTAGCACGCCGTGCTCGACCACGGTCAGCGGCCCGGCGGCCGCGAGCGCCTCCAGCGTCGCTTCCGGCAGGCGGGCATCGGCGCTGGCCCCGTCCGGGCCGGAAACGTCGATACGCGGCTGGTGCGCGACCTCCTCGAGGCTCATCCCGCAATCCAGGGTGAAGGCGAGCGTCTGATAGACGCTCGGCAGGATGCGGCGTCCGCCCGAGGCACCCGCGGCATGGCGCGGCCAGCCGCCATCGGCCGGCGTCACCACCACCGGGCACATATTGCACAAGGGGCGAGCACCCGGCGCGATCGCGTTGGTGCTACCGGGGCGCGGATCGAACCACATCATGCCGTTGTTCATCAGCACGCCGGTCTCGGGCAGGACATAGCGGCTGCCCATCGAGGAGAGCAGCGTCGTGGTCAGTGCAACGAGATTGCCCGCGCCATCGACCACGGTGAGATGGGTGGTGCAGGTCTCGCCCGGCTCCTTCGCCATCTGTGCGGCGCCGAGGCCGGCAAGCCGGCTGGAATAGGCCTGGCGCATCACCTGCGAGAGCCTGGCGAACCAGGCGGCATCGGGCACGCCGGCGGGGGGCCGGCTGTCCGCCATACCCTCGATCACCGCCTGCAGCGTCGGTGCCGCGGTCAGCCCGCCGGCGGTGTGGATGCGATGCGTGCCGCGCCAGTCGATCACCGGTGCCTCGCGCACGCTGGCGACGCAATCGGCGAGGTCCTGCGCATCGACGACGCCGCCGGCCGCGGCAATGTCGGCCGCAAGCCGCTTCGCCAGCTCGCCGCGATAGAAATCGTCGAGTCCGGCCTTGGCCAGATGCTCCAGCGTCGCTGCAAGATTGCCGAGCGACCGGAAGCCCGGCACGCCCTGATAGGGCGGCACCGGCGGCAACCCGTCCGGCAGGTAGATCCGGGCGCTCTCCTCATAGAGCCGCAGGATCGCGGCCGAGGAGGCGATCTTCAGCGTCGTGTACCAGTCGAGCGCCAGCCCGCGCCTGGCCAGCGCGATCGCCGGCTGGAGCAGTTCGGAGACCGGCATCGTCGTGCCGAAGCGCTCCTTCAGCGTCTTGTAGCCGGCGACGGAGGACGGGATGCAGAAGGAGAGCGGCCCGTGGATGTTGCGGTCGCCGACCACGCCCGGCCAGGCGAAGAAATCGAGCTTCATCTCACCGGTCAGCGGATAATCGGCCGGGTCGGCCCGGCGCGGCGCCACCGGCCCGAAATCGACGACCTGCGCCCGGCTCTCGCCAGCCTTCAGCACGACGCCGAAGCCGATCCCGCCGAGGCCGCTGTTCCAGGGCTCGACCGCGGCCAGCGCGAAGGCAGTCGCGACCGCCGCGTCGGCGGCATTGCCGCCGGCTTCGAGGATCGCGGCGCCGACCGCGGCCGCCTCGTGGTTCTGCGAGACGACGATGCCGCCGCGCCCGCGCGCCGCCGGTTTTTCCAGCTTCCAGTTCTGCGTGCGATAGGCTTCGGCGCGGCGCGGTTCGATGGTCATATTCGGTCTCCGGACGATCTCACCGCCAAGCTTGCATGGCCGCCGGCCGCGGTCACCGGCTGCCGGCGAAGGGCTGCCACGCATTCACAGCGTGCGCAGCTCCTCCTTCTTGACCTTGCCCGTCGCGGTCATCGGCAGGGCCGGAACGATGCGGATCTCCGGTACCTTGTAGGCGGCCATCCGCGCCTTGCACCAGGCAGTGAGCGCGGCCTCATCCGGCTGCTCGGCGGCCGCCGGGTTGAGGCAGATATAGGCGACCGGCACCTGGCCGCGCTCGGCATCCTCGCGGCCGATCACGCCAGAGCCGGCAATGGCGGGATGCTGGCCGAGCAGCGCCTCGATCTCGGCCGGGAAGACGCTCATGCCCTTGACCTTGAGCATCTCCTTGCGCCGGCCGAGAAAGTGCAGATAGCCCTCGGTATCGATCACGCCGATATCGCCGGTGTGCAGGAAGCCGCCGCGGATCGCCTCGGCCGTGGCCTCCGGCCTGTTCCAGTAGCCCTTCATCAGCGAGGGCGAGCGCATGCAGATCTCGCCCTCCTCGCCGAGCGGCTTCAGCGCGCCGGTCTCGAAATCGCAGATCTTGAACTCGGTCCCGGCCTGCGGCAGGCCGACGAAGACCGGTTGCGACAGAAGATCGAAATCGTCCTGCTGCATCCCGACGCTGAAGGAATCCATGGTGTGCGTCTCGGTCATGCCCCAGGCGGCCTCGACCATGGTGCCGCCAGTGAGCTCGCGCCAGCGCCTGCGGAAATCCGGATTGAGCTTCTTGACGAAGGAGGAGACCCGCACCCGCTTCAGCGATGTCAGGTCGAACTCCTGCACGCGCTCATGCTCGAGCACCTCGACCGTGTTGTCGACGAGCAGATAGGAGAAGCTCGCCTGGTGGCGCTCGACCGCCGCCATGAAGCCGACGGGATCCCAGCGCGCCATCAGCACGACGGTCGCCCCCGCGACGATCGGGAAGAGCAGGCCGGTATCCTCGCCGGCGATCCAGAAGATCGGCACGAAGTTGACGACGACATCCTCCGGCGTCAGCGCGAAGCTGGTCGAAAGCGAGGTCGCCGCCGTGTAGAGCATGTCGCCCTGCGTATGGACGCAGCCCTTCGGCATGCCGGTGGTGCCGCCGGTATAGTTCAGCGCCGCGACCGCATCGAGGTCGGGGACAATCTCCGGCACCGGACCGCGACAGGCCGCCAGCGCCGGCATCAGCTCGATCTCGTTGTCGCCTGCCGGCAGGCGCGGCTGCAGCACGGCGGCGGGCGCCGGGAAGCTCGGTTCGGCCGGCATGAAATCGGCGAAGCCGGCGACGAAGACCGTCTTCACCGAAGTCTCGCCGCGGACCTTGCGCAGCACCGGCAGCAGCGCATCGAGGCAGATGACGAGTTCGGCGCCGGTGTCGTTGAGCTCATAGGCGAGCTCGGCCTCGCGGAAGAGCGGGTTCACCGGCACATGCACGCAACCAAGCTTCAGGATGCCGAAGAAGGCGATCATGAATTGCGGGCAGTTGGGCAGGAAGACCGCGATCCGGTCGCCGCGGCACACGCCATGCTCGGTAAGCAGTGCGGCGAAACGGTCGCTCAGCCGGTCAAGCTCGGCATAGCTGATCTCCCGGCCGTAGAAGATGCAGGCTGGCTTTTCCGGCTGGCGCCGCGCCCATTCCCGGAGATGCTCGCTGATCGCGATCTCGCCGAGCGGATAATGTGGCTTTCTCGGCAATTCGGGCGGCCAGGCCTTGTCCCAGAGGGCATGCAACCCAGCCAGATAGGCGGCTTCCTGCATCTGCAAACCCGTCTCCTCCCGCTCTGCCCTGGCGCCCTCTGCGGAGCGCTGCGACGGCCCCGAGAAGAATCGATCTTTCTTGAGGCCGCAAGTGCGCAGGCGCCCGGCATGCCGCCGGGCGTTACGGTGCGCTCACTTGCCGAGCACGAGATTGGGCAACCAGGTCGTCAGCGGCGGCCAGAGCGTAACCGCGACGAGCACGGCGAGCAGGGGAAGCAGCCAGGGCACGATCGCCCGCGACATCGCCTCGAACGAGATCTTGGCGATCTTCGAGGTGACGAAGAGCACCACCCCGACCGGCGGCGTGATCGTGCCGATCATCAGGTTGAGCACGAAGATCAGGCCGAACTGGATGGGATCGATACCGAACTGCGCGGCCGCCGGCGTCAGGATCGGGATCAGGATCAGCATCGCCGCCAGTGCTTCCATGAAGCAGCCGACGAAGAGCAGCAGCAGGTTGACGATCAGCAGGAAGACCAGCGGGTTGCCGGCGAGGTCGACCAGCATCGGTCCGAGCGTCTGCGGAATGCGCGAGATCGACAGGCACCAACCGAGCGCCGCCGCCGTCATCACCAGCGCCAGCACGACGCCGGTGGTCTCGACCGTCTGCACGACGAGTTCCGGCAGGTCGTTCAGCGAGAAGCTGTTGTAGACGAAAAGGCCGAGCACGATCGCATAGGCGGTCGCGACCGCCGCCGCCTCTGTCGGCGTGAAGATGCCGAGCATCATGCCGCCGAACAGGATGACCGGCGTCATCAGCGCCCAATGCGCCTCCTTATAGGCAATCCAGAGTTGCGCCGTGCCGGGGAAGGGATGGCGCGGCAGGTCGCGCTTCTTGGCGACATAGACCACCATCGCCATCAGCGCGCCGGCCATCAGCAGGCCGGGGATGACGCCGGCAAGGAAGAGCCCGCCGATCGAGACATCGGCAGAGACCCCATAGATCACCATCGGCAGCGAGGGCGGGATGATCGGCCCGATCGTCGCCGAGGCCGCGGTGATTGCCGCTGCCGTCTCGGGATCGTAGCCCTCATCCTGCATCGCCTTGATCTCGAGCGTGCCGACGCCGCCGGCATCGGCCACCGCCGAGCCCGACATTCCCGCGAAGATCACGCTGGCGAGGATATTCGCATGACACAGGCCGCCGCGCAGCCAGCCGACACAGGCGGTGGCGAAAGCGAAGATCCGGTCGGTGATCCCCGCCGAATTCATGATGTTGCCCATCAGGATGAAGAGCGGCGCCGCCAGCAGCGGAAAGGAATTGGCGGATTGCGCGATCTTCTGCGGCACGATGCCGAGCGGGAAGCCGCCGAAGAAGGCGAAGGCGATCGCCGCGAGCCCCATCGAGACGAAGAGCGGTACGCCCATCAGGAGCACAATGAACCAGACCGGCAGGATCTGCAGCATCAGCGTGCTCATAGCGGCTGCGTCCCCGGCTCGGCGGTCTCGATCTTGCGGCCGGCGACGACGTCGCCGATCTCGGCCAGCGCCTGCAAGATCAGGGCGAGCCCGGCGAGCGGCATCACCACGTAGAGCGCCGCGCTGCTCACCGGCAGCGCGATCGATTCGACATCCCAGTTCCGCTCGATCAGCCCGAAGGAATAGCGGACAAGGACCGCCGCGAAGACGATGATCGCCACCTGCGTCGCGACCTCGAGCACCCGCCCGGCCGGCCTCGGCAGGCGATCGGCGAAAATGGTGATCCGGATATGCGAACGCCGTCTCGCCGCGATGATCCAGCCGACGAAGCCGGTCCAGACCAGAAGATACTGGGCGAGCTCATCCGTCCAGGCCAGCGGCGCGTTGAGCTGGCGCGAGGCGACCCCGAGCAGCACCGCAACGAGCAGCGAAAGCAGCAGGGCGACGGCGGCGGCGCGCACCAGCCGGTCGGAGAGGGCGACGAGGGATTTCATTGGCGTCCGTCTCAAGGGCGCGGGGAACCCCTCTCCTGGAAGGAGAGGGGCAGGGGTGAGGTGTTCGGAGCGGAAACGTTGGCATGAACCCAATCGCGCGGTGAGGGCTCGCGGCACTGGTCGAACCGCCTGCACCTCACCCTGCCCTCTCCTTCCAGGAGAGGGTTCCCCGCGCCCATATCGGCCATCTTTGAGCCCTACAGCGCCGCGAGTGCGTCCCAGGTGCCCTTGCCCCATTTGCCCTCGAACTGCTTCGGCAGGCTCGCCAGCACCGGCTTGCTGAAGCTCTCCAGATCGGGCTCGGTGACGCTCATGCCGGCCGCCTTCAGCGTCGCGACGAGGCTGCCCTCCTGGCTGGCGAGCTCGGCATCCTGCCAGGCGACGCCATTGGCGATGGCGGCTTCGAGGATCGTCCGGTCGGCTTCCTTCAACCCCTTCCAGAAATCCTGGTTCACGATGATCAGGCGCGGGGTGATGATATGGCCGGTCAGGATCAGGTGCTTCTGCACCTCCTGCAATTTGGCACTGTGGATCGTCGGCAGCGGGTTCTCCTGGCCATCGACCGCGCCCTGGCTCAGCGCCAGGTAGAGCTCGTTGAAGTTAACCGGCGTCGCCTTGGCGCCCCAGGCCTCGACCATGGCCCGGAAGGTGTCGACCGGCGGCACGCGCAGCTTCAGGCCGGCGACATCGGCGGCGCTCTTCACCGCTTTTGAGCCGGTGGTCAGGTGGCGCTTGCCGTAATAGGTCACCGCCGCCATGCGCATGCCGCGCTTCTTGGCGAGCTCGTCGTTCATCTGGGCGAAGATCGGCGCCTTGGCGACCTTGGCCATATGGGCGGGGTCGCGCCAGAGATAGGGCGCCTCGATCACCGAAAGCTGCGGCAGGAAGGAGCCGAGCGCGGCGGCTCCATCCGTCGTCATGGTCAGCGCGCCCGAGGCGACCGATTCCATCATGTCCTTGCCGGAGCCGAGCTGGCCGGCCGGGAAGGACTGGATGTCGACGCGACCCGCGGTCTTCTCCTTCACCTCCTTGGCGATGCGATCGACCATCTGCACCTGCGGATGGGTCGTCGGCAGCATCTCGCCCCAGCGCAGCACAGTCGCCTGCGCCCGCAGCACGCTCGGCATCGCGATCGCGGCGCCGGCCGCGGCCGAGCCGGCGAGAAAGCCACGTTTGGTCAGCTTGGTCATGGTTGTCCTCCTCCCTGTGTGACGCTGGCGCTCTCCTCCACTCCCTCATCCCGAGGAGCGATCTCGAGATCGCGTCTCGAAGGATGAGGGTTTAGAGATCGAGCGCCTTGGTCTTCTCCCTCAGAATGGCCGGTTTCCGGCTCGATTATGGGTCTCAGTAGCTCATCGCCCGGGTGCGGGCGTTGTTGATGTGCTCGCTCATCGCCGCGGCGGCAGCCTCCGGATCGCGCGTCTCGATCGCCGCGATGATCTTCAGATGGTCCTGCATCACCGGCACGATGATGCTGTTGTGGATGCGCGTCTCATATTGCCGGATCAGCCTGATCTTCAGCCAGGTGACGCGGAAGGCCTGACTGACGATGTCATTGTCGAGATGATCGATGATCGCCTCGTGCATCAGCCGGTCGACATCCTCGGCCTCCTCGATCAGCTTCTGCCCTTCCTCCCCCGCCTCGGCGCGCCGCACGATCGCCTCGTGCCGCGCGCGTTGCTCGGCGATCTCGGCGTCGCTGGCATTGCGCGCATAGGCCGCCGTAGCCTCCTTCTCGAGGAAGAGCCGGAACTGGAAGGCATTGCGGATCAGGTTGAGGTCGACATGGGCGACCTGCATGCCACGCTGCGGCACCGTCTTGATCAGCCCTTCGGCCTCCAATCGCGGGATCAGTTCGCGAATGGCGCCGAGCGGGAAGCCTGTCATCGCGACGAGCTCGCGCTGGGTGACGAACTGACCCGGCTTGATCTCGCGGGCGAGCAGCCGCTCGGTGAAGCTGGCATAGGCCCGCTCCCTGAGCTTCAGCGGCTCGCCTTCGCGTTCCGGCTCGGGCTGGCTCATCATCTCCCCCTCAGCGCGCTTTCCGTTCAGCCGGAATCGGCCGAACGGAAAGGATTCGCGCCAAACCAAGTTGGAGCATGTCCCTATCGCAAAAATGGCCTCCACCTTTGCGGAACATGCCCTAGGCCGCCTTGGCGCGTGTGATCTGGTCGAAGGCCGCAAACAACCGCTTGCGCTGGCCATCGTCGAGCGCAACCAGCGGCGCCCGCATCGCGCCATAGCCGGCATCGCCATGCAGATGGCCGACCAGCGCCTTCACCGCCGGCAGCACCGGATAGGAACAGATTTCGTCGACCAGCGCGTTCACCACCGGGTTCTCAATGCCCTCATAGACCAGCGGCCGAAGCAGCTGCGGCACGAGGTTGGCGACGCCGCAGATCGAGCCCTGCGCGCCGGCCCGCACCGCCCGCGCCAGCAGGCGCTCGTCGCCGACCAGGATGGCGAGCTCGCCATGCGCCTTCAGGAAGGCCTCGGTCGTCGGATAGTCGCAGGAGGAATCCTTGACGCCGGTGACGACGCCCGGAAACGCCTTCTTCAGCCGCTCGACCAGGCCGACCGAGATGTTGACCGCCGTCACCGAGGGGATGTGGTAGAGGATGGTGTTGCGGGCCGACGGGCCGAGCTTCTCGAAGAACTGCGAGAACCAGGCATAGAGCCCCTCGTCGCTGACACCCTTGAAGTAGAAGGGCGGGGCGACCAGCAATCCCTTCGCGCCGATGCTCAGCGCCGTCTGCGCCTGCTCGACCGCCTCGTGCAGCGAGGCGGCGGCGATGCCGGCATAGATCTGCCGGGCGGGGTCGATGCCGGCGCCGACCAGCGCGCCCAGCATCGCGGTGCGGGCCGGGGCGCCGAGCGCCGCGCCCTCTCCGGTCGTGCCGAACAGGGTGACGCTGTCGCAGCCATTGGCCAGCACGTACCTGGCATGGTGCACCAGCCGAGGCAGGTCGACGGCGCCGCCCTCCCGCATCGGCGTGGTGATGGCGCAGGAGAGGCCGAAGCGGTTGGGGTCGAGGGCCATGGAGATCATCTTTCCCAGAGCGTGTTAAACTGACATGTTAGGCAAAGGTTAGCGCGCAGACAGACCGGCGGCAAGCGGATCAGCCATCCTTGAGTCCTCCGGCGGAGAGGCCGGCGACGATCTCGCGCTGGGCGAGCACGGTCAGCAGCAGCACCGGCAGCGTCACCAGCAGCGCGGCGGCCGCGAGTGGCCCCCAGGAGATCTGCTCAAAGGTCAGCGAGTTGTAGACGGCCGATGGCAGTGTCCGGCTCGCCTTGCCGCCGAGCACCACCGAGAAGATGAAATTGTTCCAGGAGAAGATGAAGGCGAGGATGCCGCCGACGACGATGCCGGGCCGGGCCAGCGGCAGCGCGACATGGCGAAAGGCCTGCCAGGTCGTGGCGCCGTCGATGCGGGCCGCATCCTCGAGCTCCATGGGCACGTTCTCGAAATAGCCGATCATGATCCAGACGATGATCGGGATGGTGATCACGAGATGGGTGATGACGAGCGCGGTGATCGTGCCGACGAGGCCGGTGATCTGGAACAGCAGGAAGAGCGGGATCAGATAGGACAGAGCCGGCGTCATCCTCGCGATCAGGATCAGGATCGCGAATTTGGTCGCCTTGCCACGCGCGATGCCGTAGCCGGCCGGCACGCCGACGGCGAGGCCGACCAGCACCGCCCCGCCCGTGACCAGGATCGAGTTCCAGAGATAGAGCGCGAAATTGTTCTTCTCGAACACGTCGAGATAATTCGCCAGCGTCGGCGGGTTCGGGATGAAGACCGGCGGGAAGGCGGTATTGTCGAGCTCGTTCTTGAGCGAGAGCGAGATCATCCAGAGGAAGACCAGCACCGCCGGCGAGACCAGCACGAAGACCGAGGCGTAGAAGCCGAGCTTCTTGGCGAGCCGCTGCATCACGCGTTCCACTTCGACTTCTGGCGCGCATAGAGCAGCAGCAGCGAGAGCATGATGATGATCACGAAGAAGATCACCACGACTGCCGAGGCGTAGCCGATCTTGTAGAACTGGAAGGCCTGTAGGTAGAGGAAGATGTTGAGCGTCTCGGACGCCGTTCCCGGCCCGCCCTGGGTGATCACGAAGATCGTGTCGAAGGCCTTCAGCGCGTCGATGGTGCGGATCACGATCGCCACCATGATAAAGGGCCAGACCAGCGGCAGCGTAATGTGGCGGAACATGTGCCAGTCATTGGCACCGTCGATCAGCGCCGACTCGTAGGGCTCCCGCGGCAGCCCGGCGAGGCCGCCGAGCACGATCAGCATCACCAGCGGCGTCCAGTGCCAGACCTCGACCAGGACCAGCGTCGGGATCACGGTGCTGGGCGAATAGACCCAGGGCTGCGGGCCGATGCCGACCAGCGAGAGCAGATAGTTCAGCACGCCGAGCTGCGGGTGGAACATCATCGTCCAGACCAGCGCCACCGCAACCGGCGTCGCCATCATCGGCATCACGAAGATGGTGCGCAGCAGACCGCGGAACGGGAATTCGCGATGGAAGACCAGCGCCGCGGCGGTGCCGAAGACGATCGGCAGCACCACGGCCAGCACCGTGAAATAGAAGGTGTGCCCCATCGATTCGATGAAGCGCGGATCGCGCAGCAGCTCGGCATAGTTCTGCAGGCCGACGAATTCCGGCCCGCCGCCGATCTTCCAGTCCTGGCTCGACATGTAGAGCGTGAACAGCCAGGGAAAGACGATCACGCTGGCGACGATCAGCACCGCCGGCAACGAGAACAGCCAGTAGCGCGGCGTGAAATCCTTCGAATCCGCTGGAGGTGGCGGCGCCGAATTCGCGAGGCCGGAGGCTGGCAAGGTGGTGCTGGTCATCTGCTGCTCTGGAAACTCACGCCGTCATGCTCGCCCTTGTGGCGAGCATCCACGTCTTGAACGTCGCGCCGGGGGAAGACGTGGATGGTCGGGACAAGCCCGACCATGACGCGTCCAGCGGCCAGTCGCGGTCGCCTCAGCCCTGCTCGCTCTTCGCCAGCACCGGCGCGAAGGCCTCGGTCGCCTTTTTCAGCTCGGTCGCGACATCCGCCCCGCCGATCATGTTGGTCAGGCCGACGCCGAAGACGTCGCGGAACTCGGTGACCGGGACAATCTGCGGCAGGGCTGCGCGGGCGATCTTCGCCGATTGCAGCAGACAGTCGAAATACTGCTTGCCGAAT
Organism: Allobosea sp. NPDC055594; assembly: GCF_053618995.1. Classification (NCBI taxonomy): domain Bacteria; kingdom Pseudomonadati; phylum Pseudomonadota; class Alphaproteobacteria; order Hyphomicrobiales; family Alloboseaceae; genus Allobosea; species Allobosea sp. NPDC055594. The sequence goes on along the minus strand of NZ_JBSHIO010000007.1, from coordinate 179,319 downwards.
TTCGAGGACTCGATCGTCGCCTTGTCGAGATAGGCCGAGGAACGGGCCGGGGCGCCGGCACCCGCCTTCAGCATGGCGAGCTGCTGGGCCTTGTTGGTGATGAACTGGATGTAGAGCCAGGCGGCTTCCTTCTTGGCGGAACCGCGCGAGATGCCGATGCCGTCGCCGAACATGCCGGCATGATGCGCCTTCGGACCCGGCGGGGTGACGCCATAGCCGACCTTGCCGACGATGCGCGACTTCGAAGGATCCTCGAGCGGCGTCGCAAAGCCGATGCCGTCGAGCCACATCGCGGCGCGGCCCTGCATGAAGGTGGTCTGGCATTCGTTCCAGTTGAAGCCGACCGAACCGACAGGGCCGGTGTCCTTGTTGAGCTTCTTGTAGAGCTCGCCGGCCCAGATCGCCTCGGGCGTATCGGTCAGGAGCTTGCCGTCGGCCGAGGTGGTCTCGACGCCCTGGCCGAGCAGCAGGCAGGCCCAGACCGGAACGTTCGCGTTCTTCAGCCCGCGCGAGACGAAGCCGGCGACGCCCTTGGCCGGGTCGTGCAGCTTGGCGGCCGCGACCGCCATCTCGTCCATGCTCTTCGGGAAGGCGACGCCCTTCGCGTCGAAGAGCTCCTTGTTGTAGTAGACCATCCAGTAATCGACGAAATAGGGCAGCGTATCCAGCGCCCCGTCGGCCTGACGGGCATAGGCCACGGCGCCGGCGCCGAAATCCTCGAAATTGAAGTCGGGTGAGGTCAGCGAGGCGTCCTTGATGAAGGGCGAGAGGTCGGCGAACCATTTGCCCTTGGCCGCCATGCGCTTCTGCACATGCAGCGAGATCGCGCTGACGTCGAAGCTCGGCTTGCCCGAGGCGAACTCGATCACCGCCTTCTGGCGCTGCTGCTGCTCCGGCACCTGCTCGGAGGAGACCTTGATGCCGGTGAGCTCGGTGAACTCCTTCTCGGCGGCCTGGAACAGGTCCGAGCGCGGGTTCTTGACCAGCAGAACGTCGATCGACTGGCCGGAAAAGCGCTTCCAGTTGAAGGCGGCCTGGGCGTGCGCCTCGCGCAGCACCAGCGGCGATGCGACCGCGCTGGTCGCGCCGAGCGCGGCGGCGCCGCGCAGCAGGCCACGCCGCGTCGGCTTCAGAATACTGTCGGTCATGATCGTCCTCCCTGTCGATATGAGAAGGCCGCTCCGGGCCCTTTGATCCGATGCCGGCAGGCCGCACCCGCGAAGGGCCGGCCCGTGCCGAGGCGGCGACGCTAATCCTGTTCAAACGCGGTTGCAAGCTGACATGTTGGCGTGCACATAGTGTTGAACCTCCAGCGCGGCCTCACGCCAATGACAGCATCGATGCTCCCCTCGAGACCGCTCGGCCGCTCCGGACTGACACCGAGCGCGCTCGGCTTCGGCGGCGCCCCGCTCGGCGATCTCTACGCCCATCTCGACGAGGCCACCGCCATCGCGACGGTCGAGGCCGCGCTCGCCGCCGGCGTCAGCCTGATCGACACCTCGCCCCTCTACGGACACGGCCTGTCGGAGCACCGCATCGGCGCGGCGCTGCGCCGTTCGGACAGGAAGGATGTCATCGTCTCGACCAAGGTCGGCCGCGTCGCGGAGCCTTTCGCCGGGCGTGGCGACGGCTCGGGCTATCTCGGCGGCCTGCCGCACGGCCTGCGCTTCGACTACTCCCATGACGGAGCCATGCGCTCACTCGAACAGTCAGCGCTGCGCCTTGGCGTCGACCAACTCGACATCGTCCTGATCCATGACGTCGATGTCTGGACCCATGGCGCCGACCGGATCGAGGCGCGCTTCGCCGAAGCCATGGACGGCGCCTATCGCGCCCTCGACCGGCTGCGCTCCGCCGGCGCCGTCAAGGCGATCGGCGTCGGCGTCAACGAAGCCGAGATGTGCGAGCGCTTCGCCCGCGCCGGCGATTTCGACACCATGCTGCTCGCCGGGCGCTATTCGCTGCTGGAACAGCCGGCGCTCGCCTCCTTCATGCCGCTCGCTTTGGAAAAAGGCATCGGCCTGTTGCTCGGCGGCGTCTTCAATTCCGGCATCCTCGCCACAGGACCTGTCGCCGGCGCCCGCTATAATTATCGTCCGGCCCCGCCCGAGATCCGCACGCGCGTCGCCGCGATCGAGGCCGTCTGCATCCGCCATGGCGTGCCCTTGCGTCGCGCCGCCCTGCAGTTCCCACTCGGCCATACCGCGGTTTCGAGCCTGGTGATGGGCGCCGTCACGCCCAGCGAGGTCGCAGACCAGCTCGCCGAGCTTTCCGCTCCCATCCCCCCTTCCCTCTGGGCCGAGCTGAAGGCCGAAGGCCTGCTCGGCGCCGATGTCCCGGTTCCGGGGTGACGCTATGCGGATCGACGCGCATCAGCATTTCTGGAGCCTCGCCCGCGGCGATTATGGCTGGCTGACCCCGGCGCTCGGCGTGATCCATCGCGATTTCGGCCCGGACGACCTCGAGCCGCTGCTGGCCCGCCACGGCATCTGCCGCACCATCCTGGTCCAGGCAGCGCCAACCGAGGCCGAGACGGCCTATCTGCTCGATCTTGCCGCGAGCACCCCCTTCGTCGCCGGCGTGGTCGGCTGGACCGATTTCGAAATCGGCAATGCCGCCGAACGCATCGCAGAGCTTGCGGGCAACCGTCTGCTCGTCGGTCTGCGGCCCATGGTGCACGACATCGCCGATGATCGCTGGCTGGCACGCCCCGCCCTGGCGCCGGCCTTTCATGCCATCGCGGAACAGGGCCTCGTCTTCGACGCGCTGCTGAAGCCGCGCCATATCGCGCCGATGCTCGACATGCTCCAGCGGCAGCCTGACCTCTCCTGCGTCATCGACCACGGCGCCAAACCCGATCTGGCGCGCGGCGAGCTTTCCGCCTGGCGCGAGGGCATGACGGCGCTCGCCGCACATAAAAATGTCTTCTGCAAACTCTCGGGGCTCGTCACCGAAGCGCGCGCCGACTGGACGCTGGCGACGCTCCGGCCGGCCTTCGAGCATCTGCTTGGCGCCTTCGGGCCCGAACGCCTGATCTGGGGCAGCGACTGGCCGGTGGTGACGCTGCGGGCGAGCTATGCGCAATGGTTCGGCGCCACGGATGCCCTGCTCGCCGCCCTGCCGAACGCAGAGCGCGAAGCCATCCTCGGCGGCAATGCCCGCCGGCTCTATCTCTCGCAGCGCGGACGCAACTGAGATGCTCAGGAACCTCGACCCGGTCCTCTCTGCCGATCTGCTCTGGGTGCTCGCCGCCATGGGCCATGGCGACGATCTCGCTCTGGTCGACGCCAATCATCCGGCCGAGACGATAGCGCGCGCCACCACGAGCGGCCGGCTGGTCCGCCTGCCCGGTCTCACCATGGCACGAGCGGCGCGCGCCATTCTTTCGGTGCTGCCGATCGACGATTTCGAGCCCGAACCAGTACGCCGCATGCTGGTCGTCGGTGATCCCGCAGCGTTTCCCGACGTGCAGGCCCAGGTCCAGGCGGAACTCGACCGCGCCAACGAAAAGGCTATGCCGCTCGTCGGAATCGACCGCTTCGCCTTCTACGAAGCGGCCAAGTCCGCCTTCGCCGTGGTCCAGGTCGGCGATCCCCGCCCCTATGGCTGCTTTCTTCTGCGCAAGGGCGTGATCGCCGGCCCACCCGGCTAGCGCTGCGACGTTCTCATTTTTCCGGCGCGCTCAAGGCACCTGCCGGGTTTTTTAATATGCATTTACAATGCATCTTTTATAACCTAGAAATCTGGCATTCGGACCTTTTTCAGGGCTGCTGCAGCAATGGTCGACCAAGCCGCACCCCGCGCCCCGACAGGCGCTCCCGCCACCGCCGCGCGTACCGGCGGCGACAGCTCCCATGGCCAGGGTGACAGCACCCTGGTCCCGATGCTGATCAGCGGCCTGGTCCTGGTCGTCATCGCCATGATCGGCGTGATGATCTTCGTCTGAACACGCGTGAATGTGAGAACCGGCCCCGATCCACCGGGCCGCGCTAGTGTTTCGCGGCGACACAGGACTTCCTGACCAGCTCTATCGCCTTGGCGACAGCGGCCCTGTCCGCGGGCGTCGGCACAGGAATCGTCCATGTGTTGGCGCAAGTCGATTTGAACGCTGGCTTGGCTGTCACAAGATGGACGACGTCATGGCAGAGCCACGGGACTTCCGCATCAATGGCGGCGGTGCGCACATCGGGCGCCTCCACTGGCCGGGATGGTGCGGATGCCGGATCGTCTGTCGCCGATAGCCAGCGCACCTGTTTGATCTTTGTGAAGTCGAAAGACAGATTGCCGGATTCGGCCCAGCCGTTTTGCGATTGCCTGATGCTGTGGCCGCGCATAAGGCAAAGCCCCGGTCCAGATGCGTAGTATCCGACAAAAGATGACGCTTTAGACCGGTTTTCAACGAGCATGCCGCCGTCGACAGTATTGCCGGGCAGCGGCTGCGACGGATATTGGCGCAAGACTAACGTCAACATTGCTCGAATGACTTGCTCATCTGCCTTTACAGGATAGCACGCCGCGGCAACTGCAAGTGTAACGAGCACTCTAAAGGCAGAACGCGCATTCATTCCGCTCTCCATCCGAATCGATGCCGGAAAGCTGACCTAAAGACCTTTTGCTAATTTGTAGAGAGAGTCCACACATCCAATCAGAGCCAAAATAAAAAAGATCCAATTTAGCGTGCTCAAGGTCGAGCTCGGCGCTTCGGTGCCGCCAAAGATCGAAAATGCGAAGTAGAGTGCCGCGGCCCCGCTAAGCACAGTCACCACTTTGGGGTTGTTCATGTCCTCCTCCAACAGAACTGAAATTTCTGCCGCTGGGAAAAGCACCACAGCCACCTTTTGGTGACAAGTCGACGAGGAGGCTGACGGGCGCGTCGGGCCGGGGCGCCATGATGGCTGACCGGGTCATGCAGGGCTCCGTGGGCCGCGGCGACTGGATGCTCAGTTCCGGCATTTGATGGATCGGGTTGAGCTTGAATTTTTCGGGCTCAATGGTCCAGCGTTTGCAGATGAACTCTGATGGTGTGAGGCCTTTGAGGGCCTTGAACCGCCCGGCTGAATTTGTCAGCGCTGACGAAGTCGGCGAGGTGCCGTTCGAGTTTGCCGTCCTCATCGTCATGCTAGGGTTTGACGGTCGCGTCCTTGATCCTGCGGTTCGCCCCTCGATTCCGGCGTCGCGTTTGCACCGTCACAAATTGGGATCAAGCAGCTAGCGGCAGCGGATGAGGCGATCTCGGATGGTGTTCAGAGGGCGCGCATCGTCCAGCCAGCAAAGAGGCGCTGAACCATCAGAACGTCGGCCTCACGCGACAGTAGCTCTCCGTCGACCAAGGAGCTTCTTGTTCACCAGCCATGTCAGGAGCTGCTCTGTCGCAATTGCATTGCGTCGAAAGCGCGAACGTCTATGAAGCTGGTACAAATCGAATACCAACAACAACCGCTCATCGATTTTGGCAAGATAGTCGAGCGCGCCAAGAGCTAGAGAATAATATATTAACGGCATGAAATAATCTTGGTCCGAAAATCTAACCCCTCCGAGAATATTCGAAAATCGGCGAGAATTTGATAGAAACCCCTCGATCGACAAGCTCAGCAATTCGTCGACAATCGGGTCATGGATCTGGAGACGGTTGAGCTCAACCCGCGTCAGGGCGATGCAGGCCATCGCTGTCAAGGCGCCGTCGAGCACACGCCGCGCCCCAAAAGGATACTCATCCAGCCAGATCCCACGCAGCAGCGGCCGCGCCAGTCCCTGCCCTCCGTCTCGAATGGCCCAAATAGCGCGCTGCGCCGCCCTTACATGAGCATTGTTTCCCGTCAGCCGATATTCCCAGATCAGCGCGGCCGCCGCCATTCCTTGGGACATGGCGGAATACCAGACTGGCGGACTGCCCTCATGCGAATACGCGTTGGCAAATAATAGACCTCCACCATCCGCCTCGCATGCATGAGCCAGCAAGTGCTCGATCGTACGGGTAGCGATGGCGCGGATAACCGGATCAGTGAACTCGACCGAAGAGAGATGTTTAGACGCAGCATGCACGACGCCGAATTTCATGGTTCCGTCCAGGCAGAACAACACTATGTTGTCAGCGCTCTTAGGTATTTTCATCCAGGTGAGACGACGCTCTTCAACGGTATGTCCGGGCTCACGAAAATAGAAAATATCTTCACAAATCGGTAGGCTGAAAAAAGAGGGTTTCTGGAATCTGCGATAATGGTCAGCGATCTTCGTGATCGACATCGTCACTCCAACAGCCAATAGTTCAGCCGATTCCATTATGCTCATTGACACCTGCGGCGCCAAGCGCCTGATCTACCAGGTTAGGCGACGCGGCGAGCCAGGGGAAAGTGGAGCATCTCCGCAGTCATAGCGGTCCGACAATTTGCGCGGCTGCCCACGTATGGCAGCGAAAGGCAGCACAAGGTCCAGATCTGAATTTTCAGTGATTTTTCCGCTCCGGCGAATGGCGCCGAAAGCCGATATGGTGCCCCTGGCCGGGATCGAATACTTGCTACAAGCTATTGATCTTAAATATCTAGACAGGATGCGATTGGACAAAAGGCCATCAGAAAGGCCAACGTTTTTTGGCGCGTCCCCTGCCCCGCTCATCGCTCAGTGCCCCGCGACGATCCGACGCGAGAACACCGGCCAGCTACCTCTAACCGACGCGACGCCAGCCGCATAGGTCGCGGCTTCCAGTTCGAGCGCCTTACAGGTGGCGGGCGGCATTGGGGCGCTGTCGTCTGCAAGAGCGCCGCACAGGCGGTTGAGCACGACGACGAGCATTCCGGGCGATAGCGCTTCGACCCTGCCGGCCTCGGGATATACGACCAGCAGACCGAACGCCTGCCGCATCGTCTCGCGGTCCTCGCCTATGATGGCGTCGGTGATCTGGCGCAGGTTCATGCGACATATCCGCCGCAGAGGTGCGGCTGCGCGCGCTGCTCTGCCATGCCGTCCAAATCAGCGAGCCCGTTGTCGTTCGGCGCGCCCTCGTCGTCACACTGGGCACCCTCGTCCTCGCAGACAAGCTCCAGGTCGCCGCCATCCTCAAGGTCAGTGTCGCCGTCGAGCTGATCCATGAAGGCGACGATTGCCCCCGCGATAGCGTCGAGCCGGCGCCTGATGCCTGCGGCTGAGTTCGCCGAGAGAGAAAGGCGTTCGGCGACTTGGCCCAAGATTTGGAGCACGTCGCGGGCCTCGGCGGGTGTCAGATCCTCCTCCGGCGCGGGCTGCGCGAAAAGCGGGAACAGGCTTTCGGCCATCGCGCTCATCGCCGCCGCTCCATCGGAATGACGCGCCTGCCGACGACTAGCTCGCCGTCGACATAGACGACCGGCAGATGGCCGTAGAAGCTGAAGGTCGGAAGCGACACGGGCTTGACCAGATAGGAGCGAGAGGGCCGGGCCTTGCCGCGGCGGCTATCGATGCGAACCGGGCTCATGACTGCACCACCTCGGCGAGGGCCGCCCGCACCCGGCATATGGGTTCAAGAATGACATCGTCCATGTTGTCCGCATCGCGGGCGAGGATGACATCGAGCAGCGCCAGGGCACCCGCTGTCGTGCGCGGCTGAATCTCGTAGCAGGCATCGGAGGCCGCGGCCCATTCTTGATACCGGGCGTCAAACTGCGCATCCAAGGCCTTGGCTTCGGCTGTCTCGCTGGGCATCGAGCAATAGCGCTCCCATGCCTCGGCGTGGGCTCGGTGGATGCGACGGAACTTAGAGCAAAGCTCCAGAAGCGTAGCGTCGCTATGGTCCGCGGCCTCAAGGGCAGACGCCACAGGCGACGCCTCGATGGTGCCAGCGGGAGCCACCAAGGGCGGGGCATCGATGGTCGGCACATAGGGCGCGGCCCGGCAGATCGCGGCGGCAGCCGGCGCCGTGACGACGCAGCCCGTGACAGAGGCCGCGGCGGCAACCGCAGCCGTCGACATGAAGGAACGGCGGGAACTCATCGGCATGTTCATGGGGCACTCCTCAAGGAAGGGAGAGGGCAGGGGCGACTGTCAGGAGGCAGAACGGGCCAAGCGGAGGATGTTGGCGGCAAGCTGCTCACCCCACACAGGCAAGGCCAGAAGCGACACGAGAGACGGCACGCTCCGCTGAAGCGGCGGGACGGCGCTCAGCACTTCAAGCGCTTCCGCTTGAACGATGGCGCCGGCCATCGTGAGCGGCTGCCGTTCCATGATTGCGGCGACGTGACGGATGAGGTCCGTCCGGGCGTCGCCTTCCTTGATTTGCGCGGGTCGGATGCCAGAAGCCTCCCAAACCCGGCGGCGCTCGGCGCAGTACAGTTCAGAGAGCGAGGCGAGCGCGTCGACCTTTGCGGCTGCCCTCTCCATGAAAACGGCATCTTTGGCGATGGTGAGAGGGCTAGTCCCCTTGCGAAACCGGCGTGGCTCGCGCATTGCGGCCGCCCGGCGCCTCAGCGTCTCGGGTGCATTGTATGCTATGTGCGGCTCGGGCCACTCGCCTTGCAGTCCGTACGCGACCTTTCCCTCTTCGTTTCGGGTTCGGATCTCGACGGGAACGGCGGGCCACTGCGGAGCCCAGGCAGCTACGATAGCTTCGCGTTCCGCCACCGCCGCCTGATAGGTGAGCGCCAGAGCTGCGGTCTTGTCGCCGAGTTGGATAAGCTCCGGGTCTTCGATGGGCGTCCTCGTTGCCGCGGCGGCAGGGACGGCGGCAGCGCTCGACGCTGCGGCGAGGCCGAGCAGCATGCGGCGACGGTTGAAGGTAGTCGAAGGCAAGCCGGTGGCGGCTGCCGCAACGTGTGCGTTCGGCATTGGTATTCTCCAGGGATGTTTAGAATTGGCGCTAGGCGCCGGTCAGCGCTCGCCAAGCATCCGGGCGATGGCGTTGCCTCGTGCCTCAAGACGGATACGAAGGTCATCCAGTTCAACGCCGGCTTCGTTGAACTCGTCACAGCCCCCTTCGAGAGAGAATTTCGGCTGGAGGCTGAGGCCGTGGACGACCTCGGCAATCAAGGCATAGGCGTCGCGAAGGTCGCGGAGCTCTCGTAGAGCTTCAACCTCGGGCCCTGACAGGATGGCCGGAGCCATCACGGGCTGGTTCCTCGTCGATAGGGTTGCCATGGCTTTAGGCTCCGATCTGGTTGAGGGCGGCGGTTAGTTGATCGATGCGGGCGAAGTTCGCGCGCTCGCGGTAGAGCTCGGAGGCGATGGCCTGCCGGATGGCATCAGCATCACGGCCGTAGGTGCCAGCCTGTGCGACGGCTTCGGCAGCGCGGGCAGCAAGAGCAGCACGGGCGCGGGCTTCCTCTTCCGCGCGCTGGATCAGCGCAGAGACTTCGCGCTTGGCTTCGGCCCAGGCTTTCCGCAGGGCGCGGGCGCGCTGCTCATTGCGGGCCTCGGGGGTGCGGCAGAGCTGAAGGGCGAAGCGGGCATGCTGGTAGGCCCGGCGCATGATGGCGTCCTTGCAGAAGGCGATGCCGTTGGAAGTGTGCTGCGCGAGTGCCATGTGATTTGTGCCGCCTCGTCCGTTATGTGCTATGCATAACAGACGATGTTTCATGCGTCAAGCGCTAGACATAACGGATTATGTACAATACATGAAAACGGCAACAATGGTGAAGGCCGGCCGCGAGCTGGCAGGCTGGTCGCAAGCTGAATTGGCGACGAGGTCGGGGCTCTCTCTCCCGACGATCCAGCGAATGGAGAATCCGCAGTTTGGGCCACTCAGAAGCTCAGGTGCCAACCTTGAAAAGCTGCGCCAGGCATTCGCAAGCGGCGGCGTGTCCTTCGTGTCTGCGGATGGCAAGGACTGCGTCTGTCTGGAGCAGCGGACGTAGCGGCTGTGGACAGCGGGGGTTGCCTTTTCGTTCTGGATCAGGCCGGCGCTCGCGTCGGCTAGGATCTGACGTCGTTTCCCGAACTGGAGGGGCTATGACTGCAAAGATGCTCTGCTTCCCCCTGGCTCGCCGCGTCGCCTTCGTCAGGAAACAGGCGAATAGTATGGCGATGCGCTCCGAGGCGCTCGCAGAAAAGTACGTCGCGCACCAAATGCGCCTTCAGGCCGAGACGTTGAGGAACAAGGGGCTTGGCGAGGGGGTCGCCAGCAGCGAGGTCGCTTCGCTCGAACGGGCCATCCGCGCTGAACTGGCGCTGATGCTCAGCCGCCCGCAAGGGGGTGTCGCTTGAGCCGACGCCCCGCCACCATAAACGAGCCGTTCGCCTCGCTGCCTCTCAGCCTCCTCCAGTCGCCGGCCTTCCGCGCGCTTTCATGGGATGCGCGGCGCGTGCTCGACCGGCTGATGATTGAGCACCTGAGGCACGGGGGGCACCGTCACGACCGACTCGTCTGCACCTACAGCGACTTCGCGGCAGCGGGCATTCGCCAGCGCTCGATTGCATCGGCGATCCGCGACTGTGTCGAGCTGGGCTTGCTGGTGGTGACGAAGCAGGGCGCGCCGTCCATTTCGACCCGGCGACAGCCGTCCGAGTACCGCCTGACGTTCTTGGGAGGCCGCACCAGGGGCGGATACGTGCCTCCAACCGAAGAATGGCGGCAGGTTGAGACCGACGACGAGGCAATGACGAGGCTCGCGAGGGCGGCAGCCATGAAATCGGCCCAGCACGTTCGCCGGGCAGCCGCTGCCAAGCTCCGGCATGGCGATAGCGCTGGTGAGCGGGATGCGGCCTGAGCGCGCCCCCTCCCCAAGATATAAAAGGTAGGGGCATATTTGCCCCTAGGGCAGTAGGGGCACGGGTGCCCCTAGGGAATGGTTTCCAGTAGGGGCACCCGTGCCCCTGCCAAAGGGGCAAATATGCCCCTGGCTTTTTCATTCAAACCGGGAACGGACCCGGAATCGAAGACGAACCCGAGAGGCGAGACGATGGCAGAAATGACCGATGCCATATGCATGGCGCTAAGCACGGGGCGTGACCCGAAAGCCTTTCGAGCGGCGCTGAGGAAGCAAAAGTTCAAATGGCACATCCCATCTTCTCGTTGGATCGTAACAGTCGGCAGCCTGGAGCATCGAGACATGGAGGCGGTGCTGGACAAGATGAAGGAGCCAGAGTGACCGGCGCTGAGGTTTGGTTCCATTTGGATGGCGAGCCGACCGCCGTCGCCCGCCCTTAGCGGTTGTCACTCGGCGCGCTTAGCCGATGAAAGTGGCAGCCACCCGTTTCGACCTAAGCATATAGGGCACCCATATAGCGACGCCGATAAAAGCGCGCGCGAGGTCGCGGTACGAGTTGCTGTCAGGCTGGATGTTCAGCAGGGCTGAGGAGGCGACGATGTCCCCGGAGACTAAGACCGCGCTCAGGATCAACAACCCCATGAACAGACCGGGAAATGCGCGGCGGCGCTTCGCCAGGAGAATGCACGCATAGATCCACGCGACGGCGAGCCCCACATTTATCGCAACCGAGATAGCCACGTACGCCTGCATTGTCCCATTGAGCCGACCGAAAGCCTGCACTACCGGGAAAAGGGCGAAAATGCTGGCCAAGACAAAGAACGGGGCAAGGAATGTGCTTAACGCTGGCAGCAGTAACCAGCCCCCGAGGTTGGGCGGGCTGCCATCAGGCAGGGGGCTCCATCGACTATCTCGGAACGGCGGCGACACAGTCGGGACAGCGCTCGATAGAGCCGCATGCTGGGGCTGGCGCTCGGCCTCGCGATGCGGCTGCGCAGCAGGTTGCTCAGCAATATTTCCCCGGCCTGCTTGGGCCATCGCAGGAGATCGAAAGCCGTTCACTGACCATCCGAGCAACCGACTGAGGCCATAGGCGGCCAAGGCAAGAATAGCGCCGGCCGCCCACCAAGAAGACGGGTCGAACTCGCGCGCGCCAGCCACGATGCAGATGACTAATGTTAAAGCGCCAAGAAAGATGCCAAAACGATGGAATCCCTTGCTGACTTGAATAGCCGACATTTCGTTAGCCCGCCCCGCCGTCACACGCAGAGATTGTGCGGACGCCGCGGAATTGTCGAGCCCTGACGCTTGGCCGGTGTCTCTGGCTGCACAGATGAGACTGTAGAGTCTATTCGGGCTGGGCTCGCCGCGGTCGGCGTCCAGTTCATCGCTGAGAACGGCGGCGGCGCGGGCGTGCGCCTGGCGAAGCGAGCGGATGGAACGAGCGGAGAGCACTGAAGCGGCACGCGCGCCGATCTAGGCTGCATTCATCGAGCAAAAGACGGCGGCTGAGGTAGCCCGAAAGCCGCCGGTGACTGCTATCGACACCCGCCTCCACCAGCGTCAGGATCGGAATAACTGGAGGGGTTGGAAATGAACCGGATAATTCGCGGCTTCCACCGGCTTGCTATTGTAATCTCGGCCCCGGTCGCGCTCGCGGCTATTTTAATGGCCGGTCTTGCATATCAGGAGCGAACCTCTGACGTGGCGGCGTTCGATCTGAGTAATGCCCAACGACAAGCCGCAGCATCCAAAAAGATATTCGACTTCAAAGACGATAAGGGGGTCACCTTTCAGGTCGAGGCGCCGGACCACGCAGCCGCAGCCGCCGGGTTTGAAAGATTCAAGAAGATGGCGCCCAATGCGTCGCCACCGCCACCTGGGTACGCTATTGATAGCGAACCTGGACCTTGGGCTGAATTCCCTAAGAAAATCTCAAACACGTTCGCCGATCTGGTCCCTAAGCCGCCCAAGAGCTTCATGCAGTATTTCGCGGTGTCCCTCCTGACGCTTGCGATGGCGGCGGCCGCCTATATCTCCATCCGCGCGATAGGCTGGGTGATTGCCGGGTTCATGCGCGACGGTGAGGCAGCGCGTTGAAAAACATCTTCATCTGGCATTAGCCGCTAGCCGCACTGTGAACGCCGACGAATGCCAGCGAATGCCCTCGAATGACTTGACGCGACTTGATGTAACCATTTGAAATAACTGGAATATATTCCAGTTTGTGCGATACTGCCTTCAGCAATGGAGGCCATGATGCATCCCAATCGACCGAGGCGAACTGAACAGCTCGCTGTGTCCGCTGAACCGGAACTTCGCGCTGCCATCGAGGCGGAAGCGGCTCGCCGCGATACGTCCATGTCAAGCACCATCCGGGCGCTGATCCGTGCCCAGTTGGCCGTGATCCACTCGGACAATCGGCAGGTGGCGTGATGAGCGACATGTATCAGGACTTCAGCGGCGGCGAGCCGTTTGAGCCCCTCCCGGAACCGTCCAGCACCGCGCCGCCGCTTCCGATCGAGGGGCATATCGTTGCCGCAGCCCTGGCTGCGGAGAAGATGCGGGAACTGTGCGCGCAGATGCTGCTCATCTTCCAGCACGCGCCACGCGACGCAGCGCTCCTCTACCGCCTCCATAGGGAGGCCTTCGATGCTTGGGCGCAGGTCGACGAAAATTATGCGGCCTACCGCGCCGTGCTCGAGTGCAAGGGGCAGGCGTGATGGCTGCATTTACGAACTACGATTACAGCACCGGCCTCGCCGCTCTCGGTCGGGGCCTCGACAACGTCTCGCGGGGCTTCGACGAACAGTTCAAGCGTAAGAAGTCAGCCCACCTCGGCGAACGGATCAGGGCTGGAGACTATGACGGCGCGGCTCAGGAAGCGTTCGCCGCAGGTGACACCGGGACTGCACTCACCATCATGAAGTACGGGCAGGACGCCCGGAAGCTCGCCGCTGGTGAAACAGCAGCGCGCGAACTGGGGCAGGCTATTGGTGGGTTGGGGCTTCCCGGCCTTAGCGGTCCCGCTCAAGCCGCGCCCCAGTCGCCGGAAACTGGAAGCGCTCTGCCGGTCTCGCTCAATGTCAGCGAGAGCGGCGGGAACTGGCAGGCCCAGAACGACGCCGTAGGCGCTGGCGGCCAGCGCGGCCACTTCGGCCGGGCTCAGTTCGGGCAAGCGCGCTTGCAGGAGGCCGCCGCTGCCGGGGCGATTCCGCAGGGCACGACTCCCGAGCAGTTCATGCGCTCGCCGGAGCTTCAGAAGGCGGCCGAGAATTGGCATTTCGGCTCGATCGACCGCGCTATTCAGGCCAATGGCTTCGACCGGCTGGTCGGACAGCGCATCAACGGCGTTCCCATCACGGTCGAAGGCCTGCGGGCCGTCGCTCACCTTGGCGGCGAACAGGGCATGAAGCGTTTCGTCGAAACCGGCGGAGCGTACAATCCGAGCGACGCCAACGGCACTTCGCTGATGGACTATTTTCGCCAGCATGGCGGCGGGGCTCGCCTTGCCGCGGCTGACATGCCGGCGCCGGGCGCTGCGCTGGCTTCGCTGCAAGCCAGCGGCTCGGGGTTCGCCGTCCCCGGCCAGCCCGCTCCGATGAGCGGACAGGCCTTCGATGCCATTACCCGCGGCGAGCGCCCCCTGGATCCGGTCTTCCAGTCGGAGGGTGTCAGCCAGCCTTGGATGGGCTCGGCGCTGTCGCGGCTCGGCCAAGCCGCCCCCATTCGACAGACCCAGGCCCTCCCGCCCCCTCGGCCGTATGACCTGCGCGCCGATCAGCCTGCGCCCGGCGCCACGACCGCCATCGGCATGGCCTCGGCTCCCGTGATCGGGATCGACCCGAACAGCAATGACGCCGGCTCGCGGACCTTCGCCCTGACAGATCGTCAGATGGCACCGCGCACGCTCGATGCTGCGCCCACGCCGCAGGGCTGGACCGTGCCGAACCCGCAGGCCGATCGGCCCGCGCCGGGCGCTGTTCCTGCTCAGGGGCAGACGCCGGTCCTATCGAAGGACATGCCTCGCCCGACCACGCGCGAGCAAGCGAACGACTATCGACATACGCGCGCCGTCGAAGCCCAGCAGGGCAAGATCAGCCAGCTGTCGCGAATCCTCGCCAATCCGAACCTGCCGGCAAATGCCCGCGCCGTGGGTGAAATATTCCTGAAGGATGCGCTGGAGGCGTCGAAGATGCCCGAGAGCGTCAAGGAATTCATGTACGCGAAAGCCATGGGCTGGACGAAGGCGCCGAACCCGGCGGCGTACGCCAAGGAGAAGACCAAGACCTCGCCGGCCGAGGAAACCGAAGGCCGCAAGGCTGCCGCCGCGGCGGCCGGGCTGAAGCCAGGTGATGCCGGCTATCAGGGTTTCATCCTCACCGGGAAAATGCCGCGCGAGGACATGGGACCGCTCACCGCGACCGACAAGAAGGCTATTCTTGAGGCGGATGAGGGCATTCTTGCCGCCGAAACGGCCATCAAGGCGCTGACCGACGCCAAGGCGCTTTCCCCGCGTGCTCATAGCGGCGCCCTTCCTGGTGCCCGTGCCTGGATTGGCAACAATGTCTGGGATGGGGTGGTCCCGGATAGTCTCGCAAGCCCGCAGTCGTCGGAAGCCACGTCGGAACTCGAGAACGTCGTGACCAGCCAGGCGCTGGCTCAGCTCAAGTCCATCTTCGGCGCCGCTCCGACCGAAGGCGAGCGCAAGATCCTGATGGAGATTCAGGGCTCCATCGGCCAGCCAGACAACGTTCGCCAGAAGATCTACGACCGCGGCATTGCGATGGCTGAAAAGCGCCTCGGCTTCAACCGTCAGCGGGCGCAGGAGCTTCGCGGCGGCAGTTACTACCGCAATCCCGGTCAGGCTTCGGACGGGGCGCAGGGTCGTCCACAGAGCAGCCAGCAGCAGGCTCCACAGCGTCAGCCGTCCAGCATGGAGGGAGCCCGCCAAGCTCCTGACGGCAAAACCTACATCCCCGACCCGAACCGGCCCGGCAAGTGGCTGATGGTGCAGCCCTGATGGCAAGCTTCGTCCCCGTCGACTACGACCCTTTTGCCGCGTCGCAGGGCTCGGCCGATATGCCGGCCCAGCCGGCGAGCGACCTCCGTCTCATTCCTGTCGATCACGACCCGTTCGCGGCGCCGCCCTCGGGTTTCGCCACGCGCGCCCAACGCGAGGGGAGCGAGAGCGAGGTGCGCCGGGCGGAATTCCTCGCCGATGCTGTCCGCATTCGGCAGCAGCAGGACCGCGGCGGCATCATCGGCAACGTGGATGCGGCCGTGCGCGGCGCCGCCGGCTGGATTCCCGGCATGGACAAGCTTGCCGCCGCTGGCGATGCCGCTTTCGGCCAGGGCACCGGCGAGAGCTTCGGCGAACGCTATTCCGATAACCTTGAGCGCCAGCGCGCCATGGATGACGCCGACAGGATGGTCAATCCGAACGCGCGCCTTGCGGGGCAAGTCGCCGGGTTCGTCCCGACTGCGATGGTGATGCCGGGCGTCAATGTCGTAAAGCAGGGTGCCCGCGGCGCTACCGCGCTCAATGCTGCCGCGACCGGTGGTGTATATGGAGTAATAAGCGGCGCGGTCGAGAGCGACGGCGATCTGGCGGACAAAGCGGCCGCCGCAGCGCAAGTAGGCGGTGCCGGGGTCGTCCTTGGCGGCGCGCTCGGAGCTACCATCGGCGCCGTATCTAACCGCTTGGGTCGACAGCCGGCTCCGGTCCCGGAAGGCGTTCAGGCAGCGGATGACCTCGGCATTCGTCTGACACAGGGCCAGCGCAGCGGCGATGTGGGCGCCCTCTCGCGCGAGAACGCCATGGCTGGCGGCGCCTATGGGGACCGAGCCCAGCGTGTCGCTCAGGACGCCATTGCCGAGCAACGTGGACAGGTGCTCGCAGCTCGCGACCGGATCGGCGCCACAGCATCCCGCGGACAGGTTGACCTTGCCCGCCCCGCTGATGCCGGCGGCATCGTGGGCGAGGCGGTCGATGACTTCGCCAGCCGTGCGCGGTCGACGTACGAGGCGAAGCAGGCCCGGCTTACCAGAACCGTGCAGGAAGCAGCCGACACGATGTCAGGCCGGTTCAATCCTCGGGGGCTGTCTCCGGTTGATGCAGGCGAGATAGTTGCGGGCTCGACGCGAAACGCCGCGGCGCGGGGCAAGCTGGGCTATCAGCAGGCCTATAGGGATGCGTTCGCGAAAGAGGGCCAGGTCGCGCCGGAGTTCTTCACTGGCGTCAACAAGCCGGGCTCTCAGGGCCTCATGGCCGCGGGCTCGCCCCTCAACGAGTTCGCTGCTCCAATCTCGCGCCGGATAGAGGAAAGCTTGCTGCTGCGTGCCGAGCCCATCATCCCCGATGCGGCGACGACGCCCGTTGCAGCAAGAGCCTTGAAGGATGTCGATCGCATCGCGAACCTCAATCTCGGTCGCATCGGCAGTCCGGGGCTGGGGGAGAACGTCGCGGGCGTCAACTTGCGCGGCATCGAGCAGGCCCGCCGAATCCTCCTCTCCAGCTACAAGGACGCCAAGGCCAGCCCGGCAGATGCGCGGGCCATGCGCGGCATCGTCGAGGCCTTCGACGAGCAGCTCGAACGGGCGTTCGCAACCTCGCTGTTCTCAGGTGACGATGCGGCGCTCGGGGCTCTGAAGGATGCGCGCGGCGCCTATTCTACGTGGATGCGGACCTTCCGCCCGCAGGGAGCAGGAGACGACGCAGGCCGGGCCATCCAGCGCATCGTGGACCGTGGCGCGACTGATGAGGAGGTCGCCAACTTCCTGATCGGCGCCTCTCGCGTCGGTGAAGCAGGGCTGAGCGCTCGGCTCTATGACCGGCTGGGGGAATTACTCGGCCGCAACTCATCCGAGTTGGCGGCGATCCGGGGGGCTGCTTGGCATAAGCTCACAGGCGGTTTCGACGTGACCGACCCGAAAAGCGCGCTGAAGATTGCCGAGCGTGTCGGCGAGTTTACCGGTGAGCGCGGGCGCACCCTGGCCGGCAAGATGTTCTCCGGCGAAGAGGTGACCGCCATGCAGCGCTATGCCTCGGCGCTGCGCATGTTCGCGGCTCGCGCCAAAGCCAACCCCGATAACCCCGAGGCTCAGTCAGCGGTCAAGCTGCTGATGGATATCTCCGAGAAGCGGATGTCGCCGGAGGACCTATCCTCGGCCATCTTCGGCTTCGGCAACAAGTCATCCACGATGAATTTGCGGCTGGTCGACGCCATCGGGGATCTGATCGGGAAGGAAGGCCCGGAATGGGCAGCGATCCGGCAAGGGGTGTGGCAGCGCATTGCCGACGTGCCCGAGGGCATGACGCAGATGGGAGCTCAGAAGATGAGCCAGCGCATTCTTCAGTTCGTAGGCGGCGAGGGACAGAGCCTCGCAACCCGGCTCTTCTCGTCGCAGGAAATCGGGCAGATGCGGAAGCTGGCGGCTGCGCTGAAGCAGACCGTTCCGCCTCCCGGCACGACCAATCATCCCAACTCCGGCAACCGTGCTGCCGGCCAGATGCGCGAAGTCGCAAAGCGAACTGCCGAGGCGCTGTTGACGACGCTGGGGGCGACGATGGGCGGCTGGCAAGGCGCGATGCTGGGCCTCGCTGGCGGCAAGGGTCTTGGGACCGTCGCCGGAATGAACGCCGCCCGGCAGGCCCGCGGCCTCTATTATGCCGGGGCTCCCACGCCTATCGCGCCGCGTCTCGCCGAACGCCTCGGTGTAGCTGGCAAGGTTGCGCCACGCTCGATCGGCATCTCAGTCCCAGGTGATGTATCTGTTCGGGGGAGCGCGCCGGGATATCTGCCAGCCGCAGCAGATCACGATGAGCGCTAGGGTGTACGGGTGAGGGCCGAAGGCAATCGCAACGCCCAGGGCCAGCGCGTGCACATGGCGCCGCATCCATTTCTCCTGTTGGTCGCACCGTGGCGTAAGGCTCTTGGCCCCGCAAGGGCCTCCCTCACCGTGCTCTGCGCCAGCTTCGCGCTGATCGGGTGGGTGATGCTGCGGGGGCTGGCATGACGATGAGCGCTGGAAATGCAGCGGGAAAGCAGCGTGGCGTGCCATTCAAGCCGGGCCAGTCGGGAAATCCCGCCGGCAAGCCGAAGGGGACGCGCCACAGGACCACGCTCGCCATCGAGGCGCTGTTAGATGGCCAGGCTACCGCTCTGACGCAGAAGGCCATCGAACTCGCGCTGGACGGCGACATGACCGCGTTGCGCCTCTGCATGGATCGCCTCGCGCCCGTCCGCCGCGACCGCCCCGTCACCTTCGATCTGCCGAAGATCGAGACGGCGGACGATCTGCCCAAGGCAACGCAGGCCATCATGGAGGCAGTGGCCTGCGGCGAGCTTACGCCATCCGAAGCGGCCGAACTCGGCAAACTGGTCGACGCGCATGCGAAGGCCATCGAGGTGACGGATCTTCACCGCAGGCTCTCAGCATTGGAGGGAGGCCGATGACAAGACAGATCGCGACACGCATCGAACGGCTAGAGCAGGCCCGAGAAGTCCGGGCTGCGCGCTTCATCCTGTGGTCGGATTCCGACGAACCCGATGCTGTGCCGGAGCGAGTGGAGCTTTGCGGCCTGTCGCATGAGGAATGTCTGGATCTTCTGGCCGAGCCCGAGGTGCTGCAATGAGCAGCGCCATCCTAGCCCGCATCGCCAAGCTGGAGGAGCGGCGCCGACCCGCCGCCACCGTGCGCTCGAAAGCGGAGCGTGATGCCGAAGTGGCCGCAGAACTCGCCAGGCTTCCGGCCTCTCCGGAAGCGATGGCGGCTATCAGGGCTCGACTGCGCGGCAATGAGGATGGATGGCGCTCAGGCCAGGCGGCCATCGCCGCAGCTCTGAGGGCAGACACATGACCAGCGCGCTCGCCCACCGCCTCGGCAGGCTCGAACAGGCCCGTAAGGCGGGAGAGCCACGCAAGAGCCTCGTTCTGATCGGCTCCGTTATCGATGTGGATCGTCGGTACCAGGCTGCGGTTGACGAAGGCCGCTATCGGCCCGGCGAACCGTTGATGCGCGTTTTGCTGGCAGATCCCTCGATGAATGGAAACGTGAGGCCAACGCGATGAGCAGGATTGCCGAGCGCATTGCCAAGCTGGAACTGAGCAGCGCCGCGACCCAGCTCGCTCGCCGCGTCGTGCGGCACGTTCTGGATTGCGACCCAGCAGACAGACCCGCTCGGCTGGCGGCGATCGAGGAGGCGGACCCGAAGGCCTTCCACATCGTCCGCGTGATTGTCCGCCGATCGGAGGTGCGAGCCGCAGCATGAGCTGCGAGCATGAGCCCGATCCTGACAGAGACGGGATGGACCGTCACTTACTGCCATGACTGACAGAGTTCGAATCTAGGGCTATTTGAAGCCCGGACGTCGCCGCGATTTCGTGTTGATCTGTGCTGCAATCCCAGCCTGCTTAACATTGGCCTCTTTCGCCAGACGAAGCCCGCGCAGTTTCAGCATGTTCTCTTCACGATGCTGGATCAGTTTTTCGGTTTCGGAGAGAATTCTAGCGTGCGAGAGCGATCGGGTCTGGATCTTCGAGAATTGATTGTCGGCCGTTAAGCGCTGTTTTGATAGTTCGAACATTACGATTTCCGTTCTTGCTTAGATTGAAAAGCAAAAAGGCCGAGCAGATGCCCGGCCTTTCGAGTGGCTAAAGTCGCTGGTGCCAGTACATCCGTGGTCAACGGCGACGATTGCCAAAATCACGCAGCCTGGAGCTGTTCCGCGGCCATCTTGCCGGACCTGCTGTCGCGGGCGACCTCGAAGCCGAGCTTCTGGCCTTCCTGCAGATCGCGCATGCCTGCGCGCTCGACTGCGGAGATGTGTACGAACACATCCTGGCTGCCATCGTCAGGCTGAATGAAGCCGAAGCCCTTGGTGGAATTGAACCATTTCACTGTGCCGGTGGTCATTGATAACCCTCCTTTTGGCAAGACCTGTCGCTCACCGACAGAATGTTCGGCGAGTTCAGAACGATTTCGAAAGGGGGAGATTATCAGAGCCGCGCCAAAGCGCGAAAATAACAACGGCCGTCCAAGCAATCTCGATATCGACACATCTAATGCATATATTTGAGAAACGCAATCAGAATATTTTAAAATTACTATATCAACCGAAATCTCTGAAATTTTGCGAGATTTCACAGGATCTCGTCCGACTATCTGTAAGCCTTATGGGACGGATTTCGACTCGATCGGTCACGACATCCCTAAGCGGGCTCAGAAGCAGAGCGCCTTTGGAGGCTGTCACGTGCTGGATGGATGGTATCTGGTATGCGCGCACCAGCCCGGCCTAGCTGGCACGGATCACGCCCCATCCCGAAATTTGCCCACCGCTCGCTCGACGAGTTCCGTTTCCTCGCACGAGACCGCCACCAAACTGGCAATGATGTAGGAAAGCCTGATCCGTTCCTGCTCATCGTCGCCTACTTCCGCCCTTACAGCTTCCCAGGCGGCATCCAGCGCAGCACACGCCCGCGCGAGATTAAGTGGATCACTCAGCGACGAGAAGGGCATCTGCTTAAACTCCGGCAATATCACCAGAGTAAGTTTTAGCTGGCTCCGCTGGGCAACGTCATCATCGCAGTCAGCATACCGGGCACCCACGAGGCGCGAACCTGCAAAAGCGATCGGGAACCTTCCGCCAGCTTACGAGTTTGGTGCGTCTGTCCCTCGCGCAAGGATCGGTCTGATGACCTTGGTCGCTCTTCTATGGCTCATCGCGATCGGTCTGAGCGTGCTGGTGGCGCTGGTTCTCCTCTGGCCCTCTCGAAGCAAAGATCCGCCCCCGTGATCGAGGCTCGGCGCTGGATCGTTCCCCGCTGAAGCGGGACGCTCGCGAGGCAGCTCCTGCAAGAAACGGCCCGGACCCGCGGGAACGCGACCGGGCCAACTGAAGCGAAGCTCCGATTTAAGCCGCCAGCTTTGTCGCAGTAGAATTAGCAGCGCTGCCAAGCTGCGTTAAGGCCTTGTCGGTCTTGGCCTCTTCCGCAAGCGTCTCATCAAGCAGCTTAGCTGCATCCTTGTGGCCGAGTTGCATCGCCCAGGCTTTCAGGGTGCCATACCTCGACATCTCGTAATGCTCGACAGCTTGCGCCGAGGCGATGAGGCCAGCATCGAGCGCAGGGCTGTCAGCGTAATCCTCCATCACCGTCTTACCCTCGTCGAGAATACCCAGAATGGCATCGCACGTCTTAGCCCGCGGGGCTTTACCGATGAGCTCGAAGACATCCGCGAGGCGCTCGATATGGCCCTCGGTCTCCATCTTATGGGTTTCGAAGGCCTTCTTCAGCTCAGGCGCCTTCGCCGCCTTCGCCATTTTTGGTAGCGCCTTGAGGATCTGCTTTTCGGCGTAATACACGTCCTTGAGCGTGTCGAGGAACAGCTCATCAAGCGGCTTTGCAGCGGTGGTCATCTCACTCTCCCGTTGGTGAATGAAGCGCAAGAATGAAACGGCGAACGCTTGCACTGGTTCCGCCGAGACGCACGCCGGCCGCATCTGAGCAGTGAAGAGGGGTCAAAGCTGAGTGTGAGCGACGCGCTCGGCCTCTTCGCGAGATAGCTCCTCGTCATATTCGAGGATTGGCGTGCTCTTCGAACTGCGCTGCAGCGTCATTGGCAGACGGTGCTGCGGCGAAAAATTCACGGGCTCCTGTCCGGAATGAACCTTCAAAACCCTCGAAACCCCATTTCCGTGGTTATGAAGGTTCATTTCCCCGCATGCGGCGATTTTTTCGTGCTCGCGGAGGCGGTCCAGCTTTGTGAAAAGTACGCGCGCCGCGCGGCCTGCGAAGCTTGGTCGAGGTGAGTACACCTTATTGGCTGCTGATTGGGCGGGGCGTTCCCTGTAAACTTTTCCGGCCTGCGACGATCTGGAGGACGCAATGCGACGAACCGGGGCGATTGCGATGGTGTTGATCGGAGCCAGCAGCCCGACGATTGCATCGGAATGGGTCGGCCGATGGGGGTCTCCCAATTGTGCGGGTGATGCAATAATAATCGGCCTAAGCCCGAGGAAGCTGGATCTGTCGACATTCGAAACGTACTGTCAGAGCGTCAGATCGAAGAAGCATCCGCACGGCTATGAACTCACCGCTCAATGTAGCGGGGAAGGCCGCCCGATGCGGGTTTCGTTCGTCATTCGTGTTGATGCAAACGAGCTAACTTTTACGCGTATCCGAGGCTTCGACTTCGATCCGAAACGGTTCCGTCGTTGCGGATAGCGCGGCCGCCGCAGATGACGGGCAGGGATACGCTTGCTGAGGCGGAGTTTCTTGAGTCCGAAAAAGATGGGAAAGTCACCCGCGGATGCGGCCCTTCGGATGATGACAATTGATGACGCTAAGCGGAGGCAGTTGAAATTCTCGTATCAGTACGCGCGGCCGCACGAGGCGTGCGTCAATCGGCGAGTGCGCGCACGTTTTGTGCATGGCGCGCAGGTAAGGCGTAAAACGCTCGCAGAAGCTCGCCAGTGGCCGTTTTTGAATTTTGGCTACATGGATAGCCTGCCACGTCAAAACGCCCGCCACGGATCGCGCCTGAGTCAGCACGCGACATTCAGCGGCGCCATGGAGCCACATCGAGCCCTACGCAAGCTCTCCGGCCTCCCTCAGAGCCTTCCGGCAAGCCTCGATCCGGCCCGGCAGATCGGCGAAGCCACGGCCTCCGGGTGTCACGGCGCCGGTCAGCAGCGCGTCCCACATGTCGCCGTTCTTCGCCCGATGCCCATGGTCCCGCGAGCCCTGGCGCCAGCCGTGCCAGTAGGAGCGGGATCGGTTGTCGCCGCATGGCAGCCCATCCGCGCCGTCGCGAAAGCCCTCGGCCATCTCGGAATCGTCCAGCCGGGCCAGATCCATGAGCGAGATGACCGGCTCGCGGTTCGGATTCTTGAAGTCGGGTTCGTTCGTCATTCGATGTCCTTCTTGCTCCCCTTGTGCGCCACCTCAAAACGGTGCGCCACTTGCGCCACCCGCACCCCCTAAAGGGGAGGTGCGGTGGCGCAGATTTGCGCGCCACCTTGCGCCACCTTTGCGCCACTTGAATTATCGAGGTGGCGCAGCCTCATCATGCTTCTGGCCCAGGGGCCACGAAGACCCGCATTTTGCGGTGGTCATCCTGCCGTCGCTGTGTGGCCAAAGCGCCCTTGTCGATCCACATGCGGAGGACGCGGTTAACCTGTTCGCGGTCGGCTTTTCGATCCACGTCGAGCCCCAACACTTCGGCAATCGCATGCCCGATCCAGTTGCTTGCCTGGCTGTCCATGCGAAACGTCTCGTCAGCGCGGACCATCGCGATAACGCGCTCGCAATCGGCCGCGGTCACGTTGTCGAGCACGCCCGGCATTTCCCAGGCAGTGGCCACACCGACATTGTCCTCCGGCTCAGCCCCGCGCCCGTTGCCAAGCCCGACGCTCACCATCTGGAACCACGCAGCCTTTTCCATTGGCGGCGCCATGTTCGCCTTGCCGTCGTCGACCCGGAAATGAAGCCGGCGGCGCTCGGGCTCGACGTTCGCACGCTCGGCTTCTTCCTTCGTCATGCCGTTCAGGACGCGAGCGCTACGGACTGCGCCGATGAGCGAGGAACCGCCGCGGGCGTCTTCCACCGTGTATCCCTCGGCGCCGCTGGCGGACTTGCGGACGTGATGCACTAGCTCAATCGCGCAGTCGCACCGCTCGGCAATGCCGGCCCAGACCTTGGCCACGCGGTCAATCGCCCCGTTGTCGTTCTCCGGCACGCCGTGAGACGCGACGAAGGGGTCAATAACCAAGAGGTCGACCCGGTTCTCCCGGATAGCCCGCTCGACGCCTTCGACGGTCGGGACGGCAACAGCGGTGCGCTGCCCGGCTGCCATCTCGACGATACGGATAGGCAGATCGCGCCCGCTGTCGACGAACAGCCGGCCGGCGATATCCGCCTTGCTGATGCCGTAGTGCAGGCAGGCCGCAGCAATGCGCCGGTTAAGCTCTTCCATCGGATCTTCGCCGTTCCAGAGCCAGACCCCCAGCGGCTCGCGGACCTTCACGCCCAGCAGATCGCGCGCCGTCACCATGGAAAGGGCTTCCACGATTCCCAGCGACGACTTGCCAAGACCGCCCGGCGCAACCGTCGTGCTGACGAAGCGGCGGACGTAGTGGCGCCCGTAGAGCCATTTGCGCGTCGGGATGGTGCTCGGGTCCATCAGAACGAACGGCGTCGCCTTGATGGGCTGGGAGACTACCGGCGGCGCCTCCTGTTCCGTTTCGGCCCCGAAACCATGGAAGGCCAGAACGTCGGCTTGATCGTCTTTCCGGGCCTGCCAAGCGTCGTTCGTGTCCTTGCCCAGGCCGGGCTTGGGGAGTGCGATCAAGACCTCGCGCCCCGCTTCGCTCCAGCGCGCACCGCAGGCCCGAGCTGCCTCGGCATTGGCGCGGTCGTGCTCGCCCAGGATGGTGAGCGTATCGACGCTGTTGACGACAGGCAGCTTAGCGATGCTGCCGGCCGAGCCCAGAGCCCAGGCCGGGGCGAAGCCCATGGCCAGACCAGACATCGCGCTTTCGATGCCTTCGCCAGCCGCCAGGGCGCCGCGCTCGGCATCCAGATCGCCGAACATGATGGCGGCGCCGACGACCGGCCCGAGCATCTTCCGATCGATCTTCTTCGCATCGGCCGTCAAAGCCGTGCGATGGATCGCCACGACCGCGCCTGTCTCGATCGACCGGAAGGCCGCGACCATGCAGGGATGCCGCAGGCCCTGGCCGAACGGGCAGGCCGGATGGAAGCGCAGCGTCGTCATCGCCACGAAATCCGGCAACTCCAGACCGCGGGAAGCGAGGTAGGTTTCGACCAGCGTCCCGCGCGGGTCGACGCCTTCCGACCAGATTCGCAGGGCCAAGGCCTGCCGATTATCGACGGGCTGAGATTCCGGCCCGTTGGTGGGCTTGCTGCCGTTGGTCTTGCCGGCCGAAGCCGACAAGGGGGTATTGGGCTGCCACGTGATGCCGAGGCGGGTTTCGACGTATTCGAGGCAGCGGCGTTTGTCGTCGCCTGCGTGACTGAAGACGATGGGCTTGCCGGTCTCGCCGATGCGGACGGACAGGCTGCGGTCTTGGGCGCTATGGCCGGGGCCAGGCGCAAGCACCTGGCCTCCGGTGACGACGCCGCCCAACGCCTTGGCGATGGTGGGGAGGGTCATCAATTCGCAGAACCTCCCTCGATCAGCCCCCGCTCGATGGCGACGGCGAGCGCTTCGTTCAGAGCCGCCGCTAGCGCCGGAAGATGCCGGATACCGATGGCGAGCCCCTTGCCGGGGCGCATCTCGCCGTCAGCCGCCCGGAACCAAAGCCGGGCGTTGACGGTGGAGTAGCCGTTGAACTCGTCGAGAGCGACGCGCACGTTCTCCCGGTCGTTCTTCGGCCATTCGGCGATGATGGTGGGGGCGGTGCTCATTCGTCGTCCCTCCGCAGCATCTCAATGACGGGGTGAGGTCCAGGAATGCCGTTCTCCTCGCGGAAGGCGCGCAAGCTGTAGTTGACGCTCTCCAGATCGGAGAGCCCCATTTCCCCGTGATAGATCTTCGTCGCAGCCACCATGCCGTGGCAGTACGCGTACTCGATTTCGGGCGTGACCTGCCCCATCTCAATCATCGAATGAATGAGGCCTTGCGCCATAAAGTGGGGCGCGATGGTCGTCGGGCCGCTCGCAGTCATCACGGCGCGGGTGTCCTTGCTCCACTCCTTGCGGAGCCTTGCGATGAACTGCCGGCGCAGCTCGCGAGGCAGAGCTAGGCACGCCTGCATGTCCTGGAAGGAGTGCCAGACCGTCCGGACGCCAGGGACCGGCGGCCGGAAGTAGCGGAGATTGGCAAGGCCAACGGCCGCGGTGCTGAGAGGTGAGACGAGCCCAGTCAATTCTGCCTCCCCTGGCTGTTGTCGACGACCGGCAAGGACAGGTCCGCCGCCAGCGCGTTCGCCTCGCGGACGGCGTCGGAATGGCTCTCGCCATCCCAAACGCCAAGGCTGCCTTCGCCCATCTGCACGACGTTGACGAAGTAGAAGAACCGGCCGATGCGCGCGGCATCATCGGACTTCGTGACCGTGCCCGCGTCGATTTCGACGAAGGAGCGGATGGGGAACGGAACGACCTCGCTCACTTGTGCCCCCCGACGTTCTCGCCGCGATCGACCGCGACAATCTCAACAGGGGTCGTCAGCGTGTAGCGCCCATGCGTGCCGACACTATGAGGCTCGCGGTCGGTCTGGATGCCGACGCCGAAGCCGCGGAGATCAAAGACGTAGGCGCCGAGCCGATAGGCAGGCCCGCCGGGGAAATCGATGCCGGAGACGCCCTTGCTGCCGCGCTCGACGAGGGTCAACAACGTCAGGGCCTCGCGGCCGTTCACGCAGATCATGGTTTCGCCAGCGATGCGGGCGAGGACTTTGGGAAAAGCGCGCTTAGCCATCAGTTGGCCTCCTTCGGACCAAGACCGGCGAGGCGGGCAATAGTCAGCGCGTGCGGTGCGCTGATAGCGAACTGCTGCCGAAGCCGGTTGATGATGAGGGGGAGTGTGCTATGGTCCGAATGCGTAGCTGCCCAGCTTTGCAATTCGGACCCCGCGAGCGCCATGGCCGGCGCCGCGGGTTTCACATTTTCGACGTGCATCAGTTGCCGACCTCCGGGATGGAGGAAGTCTCGATGGCGTCGATGTAGCGGCGGATCTCGCTAGCCCGGATAAAGGTCCGAGGTCCGTTCCGAACCGGCTTCAGCCGGCCGGCCTTGATCTCGTCGTATCCCTTCGTCGTCCGAAGACCAGCAAGCCCGAAGGCCTCCCGGATCGGAATAAGAGGGTCGACGATCGAAACAATGTCCTGCGTCATTGCCTGTCCTTTGTTCGCCCGCGTTCAAATGAACACAACTCAGCGGGTGATCAGACAATGACGACAGCAGCCGGGAAGTCACGAAAAGCAGGTTACTCAATCGCCATTCCTTCCGGAATCCCGGAACGAATGGCCATTCGCTCCGTTTTTACTTCCTATTCTGAGCCGAGCGGGCTTCGTTGACGAGCTTTAACCGGGATAGCTCCCTGCGAAGCGTGTTTTGCGTGTATGGCTGGTAGCCGGCTTTGGCGAACCTGGCCGCCAACGGCGTTGTGATGTCGAAAACCGCGGCATCTAGGTTGAGCCGGGACGCCGGATGGAGGTTCAAGAACTCTTCCCGGATTATCCGCTCGCGCGCCTGCTTAGCCTTCGCCCTCGCCTCCGGCCCGGCTTTGCGCCCTTGATGAGACTTGAGCCCAGAGAAAGCGAGATAATGGGCGGCGGACTCTTCAAACCTGAGCCAATACCAAGCGTCAGCCCAATGTATCAGGCGCTCTAGAAGGTCGTGGTTGGCATCATCAAAGAGCCTCAGGCTATAGGTGATGTCATCGGACATGAGCATCCACCTCGCTGCGGTCGCTTCACGTGAGAGGGCGCCGTGCCGCCCAGTGACCTCAACTAGGTGTTGGCCGAACGCGAGTTTGTACACCTCATTGGCTTCTGGAGTTCCAAAGGGAGGAGCGTCTCGGACCGAAGCAACTACCTCGTCGCGAGTTTTCTCGCCGGCAGCCTTCAATACCCGATCAGCGCTTTGATTGAGCCAGGCGAAAACCACGCCGGGGTTGTTGTGGTCGGGGGTCGCATCCTCGACGGCGTTCAAACCCGCGTCATGATAGATGTCTTTGCGCATTGAACGCAGGCCGCGAACTTCGACCGCGCGCCCTTTCAAGACACTGCCCGGTTTCCCCGGCGCCCATAGCCGCTCATGGGGAATTAGGGGAATCTCAAGGTCGTCATCTTTATCGTCTGCCACGTCGCACCCCAGCAACGTCACCAAAGGGAGGACGGGGAAACCAAGTGGTGCGCCTTGGCTTATCGGCTGGCCGGCCTATCCCCATCCGTTTCGGACGATGTCAGCCGGTCTTGGCTGGCATCGGAATAATCGCCGCCCCCTGGCGAAGCGTGTCGAGATAGTCGGCCCACCACTGCGCCATGCGCACGCGCTCGTCCCAATACTGCCCGCGGGCGTAGGCGCGGCGGCTCTTGTCCTCCTCTTCGTGCGCTAGCGCGCGCTCGACGGCGTCCGCGGACCACATGCCGCTTTCGTTCAGAAGGGTAGAAGCGCTGGCTCGGAAGCCGTGGGCGGTATGGTCCGTCTTGGAGTAGCCCAGCCGGCGCAGCGCGGCGTTCAGGGTGTTCTCCGACATCGGGCGTTCGACCGAGCGCTCGGACGGGAACAAATATCGTCCGTTGCCAGAGATTCGGCGGACCTCCTCAAGAACAGCGAGCGCCTGGCGCGGCAGGGGGATGGCATGAGGCCGCCGCATCTTCATGCGCCCGGCAGGCACTGTCCAAACGGCCTGAGCGATATCGAACTCGAGCCACTCGGCCCATCGCAGTTCGCCCGGCCGCGGGAACAGGAGCGCCACGAGCTTCAGCGCGGCCGTCGTGAGCCGGGCGCCTTCGTAGCCGTCGACCGCACGCAGCAAGGCGCCGAACGCTGTCCTCTCGATGACCGCGGCCCGGCTCTTCACGATGGGCGGCGTCAACGCGCCACGCAACGCGACCGTGGGGTCATCCTTGGCTCGCTGTGTCGCGATGGCGAAGCGGAATACTTGCCCGATGATAGACCGCAGGCGCCGCGCCGTTTCGAGCCGGCCCCGAGCTTCGACCTTGCGCAAGACGGCCAGGATTTCGGCGGCGCTTATCTCGGCAATAGGCCGCTTCCCAAGATCGGGCGCCGCGAGGCTGATATGCCAATCGTACTTGTCGATAGTGGTCTGAGCCTTGCCACTCGCGACCTTCTGCGCGCGCAGATCTGAGGCCAGAACCTCAAAGGTAGATTCCCGACTGGCGGCGGCGGTCAGTTTGGCGAGCCGCTTTTCGGCGCCGGGGTCCTTCCCTTCTCGCAACAGGTCCTTGGCTTCTTCGCGCTTCGCCCTCGCCGCGCGCAGATCGATTGCCGGATAGGGACCGATCGAGAGTTTCTTTTGCTTGCCGTCGAAACGATACGCCAGCCGCCAGAGCTTCGCGCCCTTCGGCTCGATCCAGAGCTGAAGGCCGCCACCGTCAGACAGCTTCACCACCTTCTCGCGAGGCTTGGCATTCCTGATGGCTATATCGGTCAACGGCATTTGTTGGCCCTAGCAAGTTGGCCTGTTGGCCTTGCGGCAGTAGAGGGCCAACATTTTGCGCGGCTGTCAACGAACCGTTGCGAACGGCCGCGAAAGCGATGGACCTGAATTTTCGGGGGTTTTGCCGCTCTGGCGGTCTGCGGCGAATGGCGCCGAAAGCCGATATGGTGCCCCTGGCCGGGATCGAACCAGCACTCCTTGCGGAACTCGATTTTGAGTCGAGCGCGTCTACCAATTCCGCCACAGGGGCCCCTTGCGGGCGGCGCGGACTATAACTGTCGATCCGGCCCGGTCAATCTCGCGTGAGCGGCTTTTTTCACTCCAGCCCGGCATGGACGGCGCCGGCGCAGCCAGATAGCTAGAAGCGCATCGCCTCCGGCAGGTTCACCGCCGGATGCGCCGTCACCGTCAGAGGGCCGCAGCATGGCTTCCGCGAACACGCCACCCGCTGCCGCCCTGCCGCCGGAACGGCGTGGCGCCTTCCAGCGCCTCTATCTCTGGACCTTGTCGCTCGCCGCACGCCCGGCCGCCCAGCTCTGGCTCGCCGTGGTC
The DNA here is from genome assembly GCF_053618995.1 of Allobosea sp. NPDC055594. NCBI lineage: Bacteria > Pseudomonadati > Pseudomonadota > Alphaproteobacteria > Hyphomicrobiales > Alloboseaceae > Allobosea > Allobosea sp. NPDC055594. The sequence goes on along the minus strand of NZ_JBSHIO010000007.1, from coordinate 148,946 downwards.
GCCTTCGTCGAGAGCTCCTTCTTTCTGATCCCGGCCGATGTCCTGTTCGTGCCGATGGCGCTGGCCGACCCACGCAAGGCCTATCGCTACGCCCTGGTCGCGACCGCATTCTCGACGCTCGGCGGCATCGCCGGCTACGGCCTCGGCTATTTCGCCTTCGATGCGCTCGCCCGGCCGGTCCTTGCCTTCTATGGCAAGCTCGCCGCCTTCGAGGCTTTGCGCGCCTGCGCCGGGCCGGACACCACTCTGCTGCTGCTGACCACTTCCGGCCTCGCCCATCTCCCGCCGATCAAGGTGGTGACGATCCTCGCCGGCGCCGTGCAGGTCGGGCTCGGCTTCTTCGTCATCTCCTGCGTGCTTGCCCGCGGCGCCCGATTCTTCGCCCTCGCCTTCCTGCTGCGCCGCCATGGCCCGGCGATCCGCCATTTCATCGAGCGGCGCCTCAAGCTGATCGCCTTTGGCGGCGCTGCCCTGCTGATCCTGCTCTATTTCGGCCTCAAGCTGCTGACAGGCTCCGGCCAACTCTTTTCCTGCTGAGCGACCCATGACCGCCACGCCTCTCGCCGACCTCTTCGCAAAGCCGCGCCGCGTCATCGCCCTGATTGGCCTCGCAAGCCTCGCGCTGATCGCCGGTGCCTGGTTCTTCGAACTCGTCGTGCTGCTGCGGCCCTGCAAGCTCTGCCTCGAGCAGCGCGTCCCGCATTACGCCACGATCGGGCTTGCCGCCGTCGCGCTGCTGCTCGCCCGCTCGCACCGCAGTCAGCTCGTCGCCCTTGCCGCCCTCGCTTTGCTGATGGCCTGGAGCACCGGGCTCGGCATCTACCATTCCGGCGTCGAGTGGGGCTGGTTCGCCGGCCCGAACGATTGCGGCGGCGCAGTCGCGCCCGCCGCATCCGGCATGCAGGACTTCATGAAGCAGCTGCAGACGGTCCGCGTCGTCTCCTGCACCGAGGCGGCCTGGCGCTTCCTCGGCCTCTCGCTCGCCGGCTGGAATGCTCTCGCCTCGCTCGGGCTGCTTATCGCAGCGCTGCTGGGATTGAAGAGCGCAGCGGACTGATGTCCGTGAGCACCGGAAGCGCAGGCGGTCGCGTCAAGCGGCCGCGCGGGTAGAACCGAGAGGCACTCTCAGGGTTCGAGCTCGGAATCCCAGTAGAGATAATCGAGCCAGCTCTCGTGCAGATAGTTCGGCGGGAAGAGCTTGCCGTTGCGGTGCAGATCGTTGATCGACGGCGCGAAGGGCTTCTGCATCGGGATCATGCCGACGGTGTTCGGCATCTTGTCGCCCTTGCGCAGATTGCAGGGCGAGCAGGCTGCGACGACGTTCTCCCAGGTCGTCAGCCCGCCCTTGGAGCGCGGAATGACATGGTCGAAGGTCAGTTCCTCGCGCCCCAGGCAGTACTGGCAGGCGAAACGGTCGCGCAGGAAGACGTTGAAGCGGGTGAAGGCGGGGGTACGCGAGGGCTTGATATAGGTCTTGAGCGAAACCACCGAGGGAAGCTTCATGTTGAAGCTCGGGCTGCGCACCACGGTATCGTATTCGGAGACGATGTTGACCCGGTCCATGAAGACCGCCTTGATCGCGTCCTGCCAGCTCCACAACGACAGGGGGTAGTAGCTCAGCGGCCTGAAATCCGCGTTGAGCACCAAAGCCGGACAGCCATCCGGCGAAGCCATCGGATGCATTACATGCGCCGTCACCCGTATCGCGCCTCCGCTTAATCGAGCCGGACGAATCCCGTAGCCCGATAATGTAAGCGCGAGACGACAGGATTGTGAAGCGGCGATGTTGCGGCGCGAATGGGAAACGTGATTTAGGACACCAGCCGGGGCGACGCGGACGCCACCGATCTCCGTGATGCCGGCCAGAGCGCAGCATAGCGCCGGAAGCCGTCATAGGGCGCGGGCGCTCTACGATGGCCTCCAGAGCGCGCGCCTTCGGCGCCTGTCCGGAATGTCAGTGCCCCGTGAGGGGCGCCTGCGCCTCCTAGCGGGTCGGGACCGGCTTCTCGCCGCGATAATCGTAGAAGCCGCGCTTGGTCTTGCGACCGAGCCAGCCGGCCTCGACATATTTCACCAGCAGCGGGCAGGGCCGGTACTTGGAATCCGCCAGCCCGTCATGGAGCACCTGCATCACCGAGAGACAGGTGTCGAGGCCGATGAAGTCGGCGAGCTGGAGCGGCCCCATCGGGTGATTGGCGCCGAGCCGCATCGCAGTGTCGATCGCCTCGACCGAGCCGACGCCCTCATAGAGCGTGTAGACGGCCTCGTTGATCATCGGCAGCAGGATGCGGTTGACGATGAAGGCCGGGAAATCCTCGGAAACCGAAGCCGTCTTGTGCAGCCGGGCGACGAAGTGCTTGGCGAGCTCGAAAGTGTGGTCGTCGGTGGCGATGCCGCGGATCAGCTCGACGAGCTGCATCAGCGGCACCGGATTCATGAAATGTATGCCGATGAAGCGCTCCGGCCGGTCGGTCGCCGCCGCGAGGCGGGTGATCGAGATCGAGGAGGTGTTCGAGGCGAGCAGCGCGTCGGGCCGCAGATAGGGGCAGACCGCGGTGAAGATCTTGCGCTTGATCTCCTCGCTCTCGGTCGCAGCCTCGATCACCAGGTCGCAGGCGCTCAAGCCTTCGAGAGACGGCGCCGCGGAAATCCGCGACATGGCGTCGCGCCGGATCTCGTCGGCGATGGCGCCTTTCGAGACCTGGCGGGCCATGTTGCCGTCGATCGTCGCCAGCGCCGCCTTGATGCGGTCCTCGGCGATATCGTGCAGCTTGACCTCGAACCCGGCCACAGACGCCACATGGGCGATGCCGTTGCCCATCTGCCCGGCACCGATGATGCCGATCGTCCTGATCTCTTGGTCCATGTGACGCTTCTGTTTCCCGGTGGCTGGAGCCGGATGCCTTTCAGGCGAGGCGCACTGCGTTCCCACCTCGAGACATCCCGTCTCCCGACATGACGTTAGGGCGGAATGCGAAAAACCGGCCCCCGCTTTTTCGCATTCCGCTCTGGCGCGGGCCGCATCGCTGCGACCCGCGAGGTTTCGGCTTACTTGCCGATCTTGGCGAGCTCGGCCTCGAGCTCGGGCATGATCGTGAAGAGATCGCCGACCAGGCCGTAATCGGCGACCTGGAAGATCGGCGCTTCCTCGTCCTTGTTGATCGCGACGATCACCTTGGAGTCCTTCATGCCGGCGAGATGCTGGATCGCGCCGGAAATGCCGACCGCGACATAGAGGTCGGGCGCCACGACCTTGCCGGTCTGGCCAACCTGCCAGTCGTTCGGGGCGTAGCCGGCGTCAACCGCGGCGCGCGAGGCGCCCATGGCAGCGCCGAGCTTGTCGGCGACCGGCTCGATCACCTTGCCGAAATTCTCCGCCGAGGCGAGCGCCCGCCCGCCCGAGACGATGATCTTGGCCGAGGCGAGCTCCGGACGATCGGACTTGGCGACCTCCTCGCCCTTGAAGCTCGAAATGCCGGTGTCGGCCACGACAGCGACGCTCTCGATCGGCGCGCTCGCCGAACCGTCGCCGGCCGCCTGGAAGGAGGCGCCGCGCACGGTGATCACCTTCTTGGCATCGCCCGACTGAACGGTCTGGATGGCGTTTCCGGCATAGATCGGCCGTTCGAAGGTATCGGCCGAGACGACCTTGGTCACCTCGGAGATCTGCATCACGTCGAGCAGGGCGGCGACGCGCGGCATCACGTTCTTGCCGGTCGTGGTGCCCGGCGCGACCAGCGCGTCATAGGCGCCGGCGAGCGAGACGATCAGCGCCGCCAGCGGCTCGGCGAGACGGTGCTCATAGGACGCGTCCTCGGCGTGCAGCACCTTCTCGACACCGTCGAGCTTGGCGGCGGCCTCGGCGACAGCCTTGGCGTTGTGGCCGGCGACCAGGACATGCACGGGCGCGCCGAGCGCCTTGGCGGCGGTCAAAGCCTTGCGGGTCGCCTCGTTGAGGGTCTTGTTGTCGTGCTTGGCGAGCAGCAGCGTCGTCATGGTTCAGAGCACTCCCGCTTCGTTCTTCAGCTTGGAGACAAGTTCGGCAGCGGAGGAGACCTTGACGCCGGCCGAGCGGCTCGGCGGCTCCGCGGTCTTCAGCACGGTCAGGCGCGGCGCGACATCGACGCCGAGCGTCTCCGCCGTGGTCTCGTCGAGCGGCTTCTTCTTCGCCTTCATGATGTTCGGCAGCGAGGCGTAGCGCGGCTCGTTCAGGCGCAGATCGGTGGTGACGATCGCCGGCAGCTTAAGCCCGACGGTCTGCAGGCCGCCATCGACCTCGCGGGTGACGTCGACCGAGCCGTCGCCGACCACGACCTTGGAGGCGAAGGTGCCCTGTGGCCAGCCGAGCAGCGCCGCCAGCATCTGGCCGGTCTGGTTGGCGTCGTCGTCGATCGCCTGCTTGCCGAGGATCACCAGGCCGGGATTCTCCTGCTCAACCAGCTTCTTCAGGATCTTGGCGACGGCGAGCGGCTCGACCGTACCCTCGACCTTGACCAGGATGCCGCGATCGGCGCCCATGGCGAGGCCGGTGCGGATCGTCTCCGCCGCCTGCGCCGGGCCGATCGAGACCACGACGACCTCGGTCGCCTTGCCGGCTTCCTTCAGCCGCAGAGCCTCCTCGACGGCGATCTCGTCGAAGGGGTTCATCGACATCTTCACATTGGCCAGCTCGACGCCCGAGCCGTCCGCCTTCACGCGGATCTTCACGTTGTAGTCGACGACCCGCTTGACAGGCACGAGAATCTTCATGGGCGCTTCACCGTTCGGGAGAGATGGACCGTGACCCGGTGCCGAACGAAATCGCGGCAGTTCGGCATCGCGGCCCGCGGCTGGAATGCGCGGGGACCGTAGCGACGGGAATTTGCCGTTGTCAACGGCGTGAAGGTCGCGCCGGGCTCAGGCCGGGCGCCCGAACAGCGTTTGACCGCGCCGGATCAGGAGCGGCGTCAGCGCCGCGCCGGCCCCCAGCCCACCGAGATGCGCCCACCAGCCGACCGCGCCCTGCTGGTCGAACAGCGCCGAAAGCAGCTGGAACAGGATCCAGGCGCCGAGCGCGTACATCGCCGGGATACGGATCGGAATCCACTTGAAAGCGAGCCCCCAGACGCGCACGCGCGGGTAGAGCATCAGATAGGAGGCGATCACGCCCGAAATCGCCCCGGAGGCGCCGACCAGCGGCTGTTCCGAGTCGGGATTCATCAGCGCGTGCAGCAGCGCCCCGGCGATGCCGCAGAGCATGAAGAAGACGAGGAAGCGCAGATGGCCCATCGCATCCTCGACATTATCCCCGAAAACCCAGAGGAACAGCATATTGCCGACGAGATGGGCGAAGCTGGCGTGCAGCAGGATGCCGGTCATCAGCGTCAGCCAGGGCGGCGCCTTGAACAATTCAGGCGGCAATTGCGCCTCGCCGAACAGCACCGCCGGAATCGTGCCGAACCCGGCGAGAACCGCGATCTCGCTCGCCTCGCTGGTCCAGTGCATCAGCACGAGCCGCAGCAGGATGCAGATCGCGATCAGCGCATAGGTGACATAGGCGACGCGGATGAAGCGCATCGGCACGCCGTCATGCAGCGGCACGAACATCGGTTCAGCGGTTCTGCCCGGGCGTCCAGAGCACGTCGCCCCCCGCCCTGGCGTTGAGGTAGCGGGAGGCCACGAACAGGAAGTCGGAAAGCCGGTTGATGAATTTCAGCGCCGGCTTCGCCACGCTCTCGCCCTCGATACCGGCGAGCTCGACCATCAGCCGCTCCGCCCGCCGGCTGACGGTGCGGGCGAGATGGAGATGGGCGGCGGCCGGCGTGCCGCCGGGCAGGACGAAGGAGCGCAGCGTGCCGAGCCCCTTGTTCAGCGTGTCGATCTCGGCCTCGAGCCGGTCGACCTGCGCCTGGACGATGCGCAGCGGCTCCCATTCCAGCTTCTCGCCGGTATCGGGCGAGGCGAGCTCGGCACCGAGGTCGAAGAGATCGTTCTGGATGCGGCCCAGCATCGCGTCGACGCTCGCATCCTCGGAGGCGCAGTGGAGCCGCGCCAGGCCGATGCAGGCATTAGTCTCGTCCGTGGTGCCATAGGCGGCGATGCGCAGGTCGAATTTCGGCCGGCGCGCCCCGGTGGCGAGCGCCGTTGTGCCGTCGTCGCCCGTGCGTGTGTAGATGCGATTGAGAATGACCATGACAGCTTTATAGCGCGCCGCCGCGCCGGCGGAAGGGGCGGTTTCGCCGCGCGCTCAGCCGAGCCGCAGCGGCAGCAGCCCCGGCTCCTTCAGCGTCTCCAGCGCGATCTCGGAGCGCACCCGGGCGACGCTCTCATGCGGCAGCAGCACCTCGTTCACCAGCCGCGACAATTCCTTGAGATCGCCGACCGCGACCTTCAGCATGTAGTCGGCCTCGCCGGTCAGGGCATGGGCCTCGAGCACGGCCGGGGTGAGCTTCACCAGATCGCGGAAGCGCCGGGCATTGTCGCGCGAATGGGTGTTCAGCGCGACATGGATGAAGACGGTGACCGACAGCCCGATCGCTTCGGGATCGATCAGGGCGCGATAGCCGCGCACCACCCCCTCCTGCTCGAGCCGCTGGCGCCGGCGCGAAACCTGGCTCGCCGACAGGCCGATCTTCTCCGCCAGCGCGCCATTGGTCAGCGAGGCGTCCTGCTGCAAGGCTTCGAGCAGGCGCCAGTCGAAAGCGTCCAAGGCGGGCATTTCGTGAGCGTCTCCGTTTCATGATGCACGTTTCGTGCAAATTAAGCGCTCGATCGGTCTATTTTGCAAGATCATCGCCGCGGCGATGCGCGACCATGGTCCTTATAAATCGACCCAGGAGGAGGACGCCATGGGCCCGTTCCCGCACGACACCGCCCCGCCCGCCATTTCCGACGCCAACCCGATGGGCACGGACGGCTTCGAGTTCGTCGAGTTCGCCCATCCCGAGCCGGAGAAGCTCGGATCCTTGTTCGAGACCATGGGCTTCACCAAGGTCGCGAAGCATCGCTCCAAGCAGGTGACGCTCTATCGCCAGGGCGACGTCAATTTCGTCGTCAATGCCGAGCCTGATTCCTTCGCGCAGGGCTTTGCCGCGCAGCACGGCCCCTGCGCCTGCGCCATGGCCTTCCGCGTCGTCGACGCCAAACACGCCTTCGAGCGCGCCGTCGCGCTCGGCGCCGAGCCCTATGAGACCCGCGTCGGCCCCGGCGAATTGCAGATCCCGGCAGTCAAGGGCATTGGCGGCTCCCTGCTCTATTTCGTCGAGCGCTATGGCGAGAAGGGCTCGATCTGGGATGTCGACTTCGATTGGCTCGGCGAGCGCGACCCGCACCCCGAGCAGGCCGGGATGTATTATCTCGACCATCTCACCCACAACGTCATGCGCGGCCGCATGGACCATTGGGCCGACTGGTACGGCAAGCTCTTCAACTTCCGCGAGATCCGCTTCTTCAACATCGAGGGCAAGCTGACCGGGCTGATCTCGCGCGCCCTGACCTCGCCCTGCGGCAAGATCCGCATTCCGATCAACGAATCCCTCGACGACAAGAGCCAGATCGAGGAATACCTGCGCCAGTACAAGGGCGAGGGCATCCAGCATGTCGCGCTCGGCGCCCGCGACATCTATGCCAGCGTCGAGCAATTGCGCGCCAACGGCCTGCCTTTCATGCCCTCCCCGCCCGCGGCCTATTACGAGAAGGTCGATGGCCGCGTGCCGAACCATGGCGAGCCGGTCGAGCGGCTGAAGGCCAATGGCATCCTGATCGACGGCGAGGGCGCCGTCGCGCTCGGCGAGAAGGCCGGCCGGATGAGCAAGGTGCTGCTGCAGATCTTCTCGGCCACCGTGGTCGGGCCGATCTTCTTCGAATTCATCCAGCGCAAGGGCGATGACGGCTTCGGCGAGGGCAATTTCCGCGCCCTGTTCGAGTCGATCGAGGAGGACCAAATCCGCCGTGGCGTACTGAAGCCGCAGGCGGCGGAATAGACCGCGTTCCCGTCATGGTCGGGCTTGTCCCGACCATCCACGTCTTCGGGCCGCCGCCCCAACGCGACGTTCGAGACAGAGATGCTCGCCACAAGGGCGAGCGTGACGGTGGAGGCAAGCCGTTCAGGCCGCAAGCTTCGGCGCCGTCATCGCCTCGCGCAGCGCCTGCGCGAAATGCCGGGCCGCGAGCCCCGCCCCCGGGGCGATCAGCAGCGCCACCGAAAGCTCGAACAGTGGCGGCAGCCCATCGCCCGGAGTGAGCCGCCGCAGCTCGGTCGGCACAGCGCTCTCGGTGATCGCCGTGACGCATAAACCGGCCTCGACCGCCGAGAGCAGCCCGGCCATGTGCGAGGAGGAAAAGACCAGCCGGTGCGGCCGCTCGGCCGCCTCGAGCGCCGCCAGGATGCGCGGCCTCGCCCGGCAACCCTCGTTGAACAGGCCGAGCGGCAGGGTTTCGTCCAGCTCCGGCCGGTGGCCGCGACCGGCGACCCAGACCAGCGGCTCGCGCCGCAGCCTTTCGCCCTTCGGCCGGCCCGGATCCTGGGTGATCACGGCCAGATCGAGCTCGCCCGCCGCAACCGCCGGCTCGATCCGCTTCGAGAGCTCGCAATGCACTTCGAGCTCGACGCGCGGATGCTCGGCCGAGAAGCGCATGATCAGCGGCCGCAGATAGGCGTCGACGTAGTCGTCGGGCACGCCGATGCGCAGCCGCCCCGAGGCCTTGTCGCCGGCGAGCTCGGCCCGCGCCTCGCATTCGACCGCAAGCAGGCGGCGCGCATGGGCGAGCAGCCGCTCGCCGGCCTCGGTCGGCGTGACGCCGCGGCGCGACCGCTCCAGCAACTGCCTGCCAAGCGTCGCCTCGAGATCCTGGATGCGCCCGGAGATCGCCGATTGCGTCCTGCCGAGCCGCTGTCCGGCGGCAGTGAAACCACCGGTTTCAGCGACCGCGACCAGCATGGCGAGCGCGTCGAGATCAAGATGGGTGGACATGTTCGCGCTCCATCGGAAACGCCAATAGACGAATCAGAATAATCCGTTTTTCCGATTGCCGGAAGCGGCCTATAGCGGCAGGCACCAAGACAGCCCTCATCCTGAGGAGTCGCGCGCCGGCTCCTCAGGATGAGGGCTCGCATGTAGCGACCGAAAGCTGCCCGATGTCCGCCCCCGGCCTCAGCCTTTCCGACCGCCCGGCCTCGCCGGCGTTCGGCATGTTCCTCATCCTGATGCTGGGCGCCACCTGCATCGGGTTCTCCGGCATCTTCGTGCGCTTCGCCGATGTCGGCCCCGCCGCCGCCGGCTTCTGGCGCATGCTGTTCGCGCTGCCGGTGCTCGGCGCCTGGATGGCGCTGGAGGGGCGTCGCACCGGAACAGCGGGCGTCAGGTCCGGCGCGCTCTTTCCGATCACGCTCGCCGGCATCGCCTTCGGCGTCGACGTCATCCTCTACAACGGCTCGCTGCTGCACACGACGATCGCCAACGCCTCGCTGCTCGGCAACCTCTCGCCGGTCGGCGTCATCCTCGGCGGCTGGCTGATCTTCGGCGAGCGCCCGACGCGGCGCATCCTCGGTGCCCTGCTGCTGGCACTGGGCGGCGCCGGCATGCTGGTGCTGCCCAAGTTCACCGGCGCACCAGCCGCCGGCTCCCTGCTCGGCGACACGCTCGCCGTCGGCGCAGCCTTCTCCTATGCCGCCTATATCCTTGCCGTCCGCCGCGCCCGCAACCGCGCCGATGCCGGCCGCATCGGCCTGATCTCGACGGCGATCTGCGCCGTCTTCTGCCTCGCCGCCGCTCTGGCTCTCGGCGAGACAATCCTGCCGCAGAGCCTGACCGGCTGGCTCGCCGTCGCGGCACTCGGCCTGATCGCCCATGCCATGGGCCAGGGGCTGATCACGCTGGCGCTCGGCCATTACGGCGCCAACGCGACCTCGCTGGTCATGGTCTGGCCTTCGCTGGTCTCGGTGCTCGCCGCCTGGGCGATCTTCGCCGAGCAGCCGAGCCCCGCCCAGGCCTTCGGCGGCGTCGCGATTCTGGCCGCCGTACTGATGGTCAGGAAGGGCTGAGGCCGATTCCGGGCCGGCGGCTCACTTCACGATTTCAGCCTTCGGCCGATCCAAACGGCTCCTCCGGCGTTTAGCCGGCAGGAGGAGCTGTCATGGAACGACATCCGATGACGATAGCCTGCGCCGCGGCCGCCCTGTTGCTGCTGGCGGGCCCCGGCGCCGCCCAGACCGAGCCCGGCAACGGCGAAGCAAGCTTCCTCAACGCGCTCGAAGGGCGCTTCAGCGGCGATGGCACGCTTCAGAACGCCGGCGGAAGCAGCCGCTCCCTCAAATGCCAGTTCAATGGCGACCAGCAGGGCTCGCGGCTCAGCCTCGACGGCAGCTGCCGTACCGCCGCGATCTTCAGCGCGACGATCCGGATCGAGCTCCGGCACGATCCGGCGACCGGGCGCTATGCCGGCAGCTTTCGCGAGAGCACGGGGACCGTGGCCGATCTCGGCGGCCGGCGCCAGGGCGAGCGTCTGACCCTCGCCTTCACCGAAACCGCCGAGAGCGTGCGGCCGAACCCGCCGGCGACCCTGACCATCACCCGCCGGCAGGGCGGCATCGCCCTGACGTTGCGCGGCAGCAAGCCGGGACAGGGCCAGAATCTCGACCTCGCCTTGCGCGAGGAGTGACGTGCAAAAGAAAGAGCCCGCCCGGAGGCAGGCCCTTGTTCTTCTACTCCGCCGCCAGTCGCGGCGAGGGGAGCTTGCCGGCCATCGCCTTGGCGCTGGCTTCGCCCGGCATGTGCTCGGGATCGTGGATCGGCTCCCAGGTCGATTCGTCCTCGGCCTTGCTGAAGAAGCGGCCGAAGGCCCAGGCCAGCAGGCGCCCGAGATCATCCATCACCGTGTAGAAGGACGGCACGAAGACGAGGCTGAGCACGGTCGAGACGATCAGCCCGCCGATCACCGCGATCGCCATGGGCGAGCGGAACTCGCCGCCATCGCCGACGCCATAGGCCGAAGGCAGCATGCCCGCCGCCATGGCGATCGTCGTCATCACGATCGGCCGGGCCCGCTTGCGGCCGGCCTCGATCAGCGCCGTCATCCGGTCCTTGCCGCGCCCGACCTCCGCGACCGCGAAATCGACCAGCATGATCGCGTTCTTGGTGACGATGCCCATCAGCATCAACAGGCCGATATAGACCGGCATCGAGACCGGATTGTTGGTCGCGAGCAGCGCGATGACCACGCCGCCGAAGGAGAGCGGCAGCGAGAGCAGGATGGTGATCGGCTGGAAGACCGAGCCGAACAGCAGGATCAGCACGGCGAGCACCAGCATCAGGCCGGTCGTCATCGCGGTGATGAAACCCTGCACGACCTCGCCCTGGATCTCGGCATCGCCGGTCGCGGCGATGCGCACGCCCTCGGGCAGCCCGACCTCCGCGACGATCTTGTTGAAGGTCTCCTGGGCGGTGCCGAGCTCGAAGCCACGCTTCAGATCGGCGCCGATCGCGGCCCGGCGGACGCGGTCATAGCGGTCGATCGAGGACGGGCCCTCGCCGAAGCCGATCTCGGCGACCGCGGTGAGCGGGACCGAGACGCCGTTGACATTGGTGACGCGCAGCGCCGCGATGTTGCGGATATCGGTGCGCGCCTGCTCGTCGAGCTGGACGCGGATCGGCACCAGCCGGTCGCCGGCGTTGAACTTGGCGAGATTGGCACCGATATCGCCGATGGTCGCGACCCGGATCGCCTCCGAGATCGCCTCCGGTGTGACGCCCAGATTGGCGGCCTGTTCGAGCTTCGGCGTGACCCGCATCTCCGGCCGGCTCAGCGACCCGGCGGTGGCGACGTTGAGATAGCCGTCGACCTTGCGCATCCGCGCTTCGATCCGGGCCACCGCCTCGTCGAGCGCCGCCCCATCCTTGGACAGGATCGAGAAGGCCATTTCGCGCTCGCCGCGCTCGTTGACATACCAGGCGCGGACATCGGGCACCGCGGCGAGCTTCTCGGCGATCGTGACCTTGAGTTCCTTTTGCGGGATGGCACGCTCGGCCTTCGGCTGCAGCATGATGAAGACCGCGGCGCGGCGAACCTCGCGCTGTCCGGTCGGCGACGCCCCGCCCAGCACGAAAACACGGGTGACCTCCGGGATTTCGCGCAGCTTGTCGACGATCTTGTCGGAGGTGATCCGGGTATCCTCCAGCGTCGAGCCGGGCGGCAATTCGACTGATGCGACGACGCGCGCCGTATCCTCGTCCGGGATGAAGCCGGTCGGCAGCAGCGAGGTGGCCTGGATCGAGCCCCAGAGGAAGACGAAGCCGATGGCCAGCGTCAGATAGCGCACCTTCAGCGTCGCCTTGAGCAGCCCGACATAGCCGCGCATCACGAGCCCGTCCTTGGGCTCCTGATGGTCCATCGGCCGCATCAGATAGGCCGCCATCATCGGCGTGATCAGGCGCGCGACCAGGAGCGAGAACAGCACCGCGACCGCGACAGTGAGTCCGAACTGTCGGAAATACTGGCCGGCGACGCCGCCCATGAACGAGACGGGCGCGAAGATCGCGACGATGGTGAGCGTGATCGCGATCACCGCGAGGCCGATCTCGTCGGCCGCCTCCATCGCGGCGCGATAGGGCGACTTGCCCATCTTCATGTGGCGGACGATGTTCTCGATCTCGACGATGGCGTCGTCGACCAGGATGCCGGTGACCAGGGTGATGCCGAGCAGGCTGACGAGATTGAGCGAGAAGCCCATCATCTCCATCGCCCAGAAGGTCGGGATCGCGGAAAGCGGCAGAGCGACCGCGGTGATCAGCGTCGCGCGCCAGTTGCGCAGGAACAGGAAGACGACGAGCACGGCCAGCGCCGCGCCCTCCAGCAGCGTCTCCATCGCCGCCTTGTAGTTGCCATGGGTATAGGAGACGGCGTCATCGATCGACTTCAGCGCGATCTCGGGATAGCGCTTGTTGAGCTCGTCGATCTTGGCCGCGACCACATCCTTGACCGAGAGCTCGCTCGACCCCTTCGAACGGAAGACCGCGAAGGAGACCACCGGCTGCTTGTCGAGCCGGCCGAAGGCGCGCGGTTCCGAGTTCGAATCCTCGACGCGGCCGAGTTCCTTCAGACGGACCTCGCGCCCGCCGGTGAGCTGGATCTTGCTCTCGGCCAGCTCGGCGACGCTGCGCGCGCCGGCGAGCGTGCGGATCGCCTGTTCCTGGCCGCCGACCTCGCCGCGCCCGCCGGCGAGATCGACATTGGTGGCGCGGATCTGGCGGTTGACCTCGCCGGCAGTGACGCCGAGCGCGAGCAGCCGGTCGGGATCGAGCGAGATCCTGATCTCGCGATCGACGCCGCCATAGCGCTCGACCCGGCCGACACCCTTCAGCCCCTGCAATTCGCGTGCGACGACGTCGTCGACATGCCAGGAGAGCTGTTCGAGCGTCATGCCGGCGGAGGCCGCGCCATAGGTCAGGATCGACTGGCCTTCGACATCGATGCGCTGGATCACCGGCTCGTCGATCTGGCGCGGCAGATCGGCCCGGATCTTGGCGATCGCGTCCTTGACGTCGTTGACCGCCCGGTCGGTATCGGTCTCCAGGCGGAACTCGATCAACGTGGTCGAGGCGCCGTCGGTCAGCGTCGACATCACATGCTTGACGCCGGTGATGTTGGCGACCGCGTCCTCGACGCGCTTGCTGACCTGGCTTTCGAGCTCGGCAGGCGCCGCGCCGGACTGCGTCACCGTCACCGAGACCAGCGGCACGTCGATGTTCGGGAAGCGCGTCACCGGCAGCTTCGAGAACGAGAGCAGGCCGAGCACGCAGAGCACGACGAAGAGCAGGATCGCCGGAACCGGCTTGCGGATCGACCAGGCTGAGAAGTTGATGTTCATGGCCGGGCTCGTCAATTCGTCATGATCGGCGTGATCACGTCGCCATTGCGCACGAAGGTGCCGGCGCGCGCCACGACGCTCTCGCCCTCGGCGAGGCCGGAAAGGACTTCGGCCCGGCCATGGCCGATCAGCCCGAGCTCGACCGGCTTGGTCGTGACCTTGCCATCCTTGACGGCCTGCACCGTCACCCCGCCGCGGCTATAGGTCAGCGCCGACAGCGGCAGGACGAGACTGGTCTTGCGGCCGGTCTCGATCACGCCGCGGGCGAAGGAGCCGATCGCCACCGGCGGATTGCCCTTGAGCGCGATCCGCACCCGCCCGAGCCGCGAGGCCTTGTCGACCTCCGGCGCGATCAGCCGGATCTCGCCTTCCAGGATCTGGGCCGCACCCGCCGGCGTCACCGTCACGCGCTGGCCCGGCTTCAGCCCGGGAATCTCGACTTCCGCAACCTCCGCCTCGAGCTCGACCGCACCTTCGGCGATGACCTTGAACAGCGGCTCGGCCGACGCCATCGCGGCCATGCCGCCGAGCCGCGCATTGCGACGGCTGACGATCCCGGCCTTGGGCGTCCTGATGTCGGTGCGTGCCAGCTTGACGTCGATATCCTTGCCCTGCGCCTTCGCCAGGGCGAGATCGGCGGACATGATCGCCAGGTTCTGCTTGGCCGAGTTCAGCCGCGCCTGCGCCGCCCGGGCGGCGGTAGCGCGCAGATCATAGGTCTCGACGCTGGCATTGCCGCTGTCGCGCAGGGACTTCGTCCGCTCGAAAGCGTTGTTCGCCTGCACGAGATTGGCCTCGGCCTCGACGATCTGCGCCTTGGCCTGGTCGACGCCCGCCTCGGCGCGCTGAATCTGTGCGTCGTTCTGGCTGCGCTGGACATCGAGGCTGACGCGCGAGAGCCGCGCCAGAACCTGGCCGGCGGCAACGCGATCGCCCTCCTCGGCCAAGAGCTCGGTGATCACGAAACCATCGATCTCGGGCGTCACCATCACCTCGTCGCGGGCGATCATCGAGCCGGAGACGACGACGCTCTGGACGATCTCGTCGCGCTTGGCCGATGTCACCGTAATCGCCGGCGCGGCCTGGGCCGGCTGCACGGCCGCGGCGGCCGGCGCCTGGGCCAGCCCGATCGCCGGCAAGCCGGCGGAGGCGAGGAAGGACAGCGCGGCGAGGGTCTTGCGGAAGCTGGGCATGGGTGCGGCTCTTTGCGCGTTCATGGTTGCTCGTCCTGGCCCGGCGGCAGCAGTAGGACCTGCGCCAGACCGCGCATCGCGGCGAAAAGCGTCTCGGCGCCGGCGGCGGCGTCGAATTCCGGGTCGACGGCGCGCCGGCAGAAGAAGCCATCGGCCATCATGAAGATCGCCTGCAGAAAGCGCGCTTGATCGAGATTGACCGGCAGCTCGCCATTCTCGCGGGCGACCGCGACCGCCGCAGTCACACCCTGCTCGACCGTGCCGTCGATGCTCGCGCACATCTGCGCCATCTGGGGATTGCGGGCCGCCTCCGCCCAGATCTGCAGGGCGATGATCGCCTTCTCGCGCGGCTTGTGCACGAGATGGAAACGGCCGAGCTCCTCCAGCTGGTCGAGCAGTCCGCCCTTATCCGGGTCGAGCCCGGCGAAATCGGCGGCGATCTCGCTGCGGTCGCGCTCGGCGATGCCGGCGACGATCGCGTCCTTCGAGGGAAAATAGCGATAGAGATTGCCGGGGCTCATGCCGGCTTCGAGCGCGACATCGTTCATCGTCGCGGCATGGAAACCGGAGCGCGCGAAGACGCGCTCCGCTGCGTCGAGAATGCGGATATGGCGCTCGGACGGGCCGCGTTCGGCCGGTAGCTGGTCTGCGATCTGCGACAAGGCACGGCCAAATAAATGAGAATGAACGTTCATTCTCATGTCGTAACGCAATCCGGCTGTCAACTGCGAATACGGCCAATGGTTGTATGTCTGGTAAACGACGGCGTCAGATTGCATTGCGCATGCTCCCCGTGCGACGGCGCCATGGCCGCCATGTCGCTTGCCCCCTTGCCGCTGCCGGCCCGAAGCCGCATTCTCCCCCGCATCTGGCCATGCCGAGAGTTCGGGGACGCGACCGACCGCCGCGATGAACGACCAGTCCTTTCGCCTCCCGCCCCGGCGCCGGCTGCGAACGCGCCTCGACGACCTGCCTACCACCAGGAAACCCGTCCTGATCGTCCTGCATCAGGAGAACTCGACCGCAGGCCGGGTCGGTCGGTTGCTGGTCGAGCGTGGCCATGCCCTCGACATCCGCAAGCCGCGCTACGGCGACCCTCTTCCCGCGACGATGCGCGACCATGCCGGCGCGGTGATCTTCGGCGGCCCGATGAGCGCCAATGATCCCGACGATTTCGTCAAGGCGGAGATCGACTGGATCGGGACCTGCCTGAAGGAAAACGCCGCCTTTCTCGGCATCTGCCTGGGTGCCCAGATGCTGACCCGTCATCTCGGCGGCACGGTCTATGCTCATCCGCAGGGCCGGGCCGAGGTCGGCTATTACCGGCTCGACCAGACCGAAATTGGCAGGAGCCATGCGGACGCCGCCGGCTTCGCCTGGCCCGGAACGGTCTATCAATGGCATCGCGAAGGCTTCGATTGCCCGCCCGGGGCCGAATGCCTAGCGACCGGATCCGATTTCCCGGTGCAGGCGATCCGCGCCGGGGAAAGGGCCTATGGCATCCAGTTCCACCCCGAGGTGACGCCCGCCATGATGTGCCGCTGGTCCGTCCGCGGCCATGAGCGCACGCTGATGCCGGGCGCGCAACTGCGCCAGCAGCATCTCGACGGCTGGTACCAATACGACCCGGCCGTCCGCGGCTGGCTCGACGCCTTCCTCGACCATTGGCTGAAACAGCCGGAAACCGCCGAGCCATCGACATGAGCCGCAGCATCCTCGTCCTCGGCGCCGGCATTGTCGGCGTCTCCTGCGCGCTCGCCCTGCAGCAGCGCGGCTTCGCCGTGACGCTGCTCGACCGGCGCGAGCCCGGCCGCGAGACCTCCTATGGCAATGCCGGGGTGATCGGCCGCTCCTCGCTGGTGCCGCTCAACAACCCCGGGCTCTACGCCAAGCTGCCGGGCTATCTCGGCAACCGCCATCCCGCCCTGCATCTCGACTGGCGCCGCGCGCTGACCAGCCCGGGCTGGATGCTGCGTTTCCTTTGGGAAGCCCGGCCTTCGCAGGCTGCGGCCCGGATCGCGGCGATGGACGGGCTGACCGCGACGGCGGTCACGCTGCACCGCTCCCTGATGCAGCAGGCCGGTATCAGCCATCGCCTGCGCGAGACCGGCACGCTCAAGCTCTGGCGTAGCGAAGCGGGACTCTCGGCGGCCCGGGCCGAACAGGCCCTGCTCCAGGCCCATGGCATCGCATCCGAGATCCTCGACCGGCAGGGCATCTCCGCCCTCGAGCCATCCCTGAAACCGATCTTCCCGACTGGTCTGTTCATCGCGGCCAATGGCTCCGTCGACTCGCCCGGCGCCGTCACCGCCGGCTACGCCGCCCTGTTCGTCGCCCGCGGCGGCACGCTCGTTCAGGACGAAGTCACGGCACTTCGCCGGGAGGGCACGCTCTGGCGGATCCAGACAGCGCAGCGCCTGCACGAAGCCGGCGACGTCGTCATCGCGCTCGGCCCCTGGAGCGCCGATCTGCTGCGCCCGCTCGGCCTCGACCCCAAGCTCGATGTCGAGCGCGGCTATCATCGCCATTTCGCGGCGAGCGCCGGCGCCCGTCTGAGCCGGCCGGTCTATGATGTCGACGCAGCCTATTTCATGACGCCGATGGAAGAGGGCTACCGCGTCACCAGCGGTGTCGATCTCAGCCGGCGCGACGCGCCCGACCAGTTGCGCCAGATCGAAAGCGTCACGCAGAGCGCGCGCGAAGCCTTCCCGCTCGGCGCGGTCCGCGGCAAGACCTGGCGCGGAGCCCGGCCGACCCTCCCGGATTCGCTGCCGATGATCGGCGCCGCGCCCGGGCATCAGGGCCTCTGGCTCGCCTTCGGCAACCAGCATCTCGGCTTCTCGACCGGCCCGATGACCGGCGAACTGCTCGCGGCGCTGCTCAATGGCGAAGCGCCGCCGATCGACCCGAAGCCCTACGCGCCGGGGCGTTATCTCTGAGGCGGCCCCCACGCCTCATTGCTGCCGCGCGGATCACGCCAACGAAAAACGCCAGCCCGGGGGCTGGCGTTTTTCGAGAACCGGAAGCGCTGGCCGTCGTGTCGGACGGCCGCGCCGCCTTCAGACCTGGCGCGCCACCATCATCTTCTTGACCTCGGCGATCGCCTTGGCGGGGTTCAGCCCCTTCGGGCAGGCATTGGCGCAGTTCATGATGGTGTGGCAGCGATAGAGCCGGAACGGATCCTCGAGATCGTCGAGGCGCTCGCCGGTAGCCTCGTCGCGCGAGTCGATCAGCCAGCGATAGGCCTGCAGCAGCGCCGCCGGGCCGAGATAGCGATCGCCATTCCACCAATAGCTCGGGCAGGAGGTCGAGCAGCAGGCGCAGAGAATGCACTCATAGAGCCCGTCGAGCTTCTCGCGATCATCCTTGGCCTGCGACCATTCCTTCTCCGGCGCCGGCGTCGTCGTCTTGAGCCAGGGCTCGATCGAGGCGTGCTGGGCGTAGAAGCGGGTGAGGTCGGGGACGAGATCCTTGACCACGGGCATGTGCGGCAGCGGATAGATCGCGACCTTGCCCTTGGACCCGCACTCGTCGATGCCGGTGGTGCAGGCGAGCCCGTTCTTGCCGTCCATGTTCATGGCGCAGGAACCGCAGATGCCCTCGCGGCAGGAGCGCCGGAAGGTCAGCGTCGGGTCGACCTTGTTCTTGATCCAGATCAGCGCGTCGAGGACCATCGGCCCGCAATCCTCGCGGTCGACATAATAGGTGTCGGTACGCGGATTGGCGGTATCGTCGGGATTCCAGCGATAGACCTTGAACTCGGTGACCTTCTTGGCGCCGGCCGGCTTCGGCCAAGCCTTGCCCTCGGTCAGGCGGGAGTTCTGAGGAAGATTGAATTCAGCCATCTGTCAGATCGTCCTCAATACACCCGCGCCTTGGGCTTGATGTACTCGATGTCGTTGGACAGCGTGTAGGTGTGCACCGGACGGTCGTCGAGCGTGACGGTGCGCTTCTCGTCGTCGATCCAGGCGAGCGTGTGCTTCATCCAGTCCTTGTCGTCGCGGTTCGGATAGTCCTCGCGGGCATGGGCGCCGCGGCTTTCCGGACGGTTCAGCGCCGAATCCATGGTCACCACGGCCTGGGTGATCAGGTTCTCGAACTCCAGCGTCTCGATCAGGTCCGAGTTCCAGATCAGCGAGCGGTCGGTCACGGCGATGTCGGTGATGCCGCCCCAGACCTCGTGGATCAGCTTGTGGCCCTCTTCCAGGGTCTCGCCGGTGCGGTAGACCGCGCAGTTGTTCTGCATGGTCCGCTGCATGCGGTCGCGCAGATCGGCCGTCGAGGTCCCGCCCTTGGCGTTGCGGTATTTGTCGAGGCGCGAGAGCGAGAGATCGGCCGAATTCTTCTGCAGTTCCGGCTGCTTCTCGCCGGCCTGGACCGTCTCGGCGCAGCGCAGCCCGGCCGCGCGTCCGAAGACGACGAGGTCGATCAGCGAGTTCGAGCCGAGGCGGTTGGCGCCGTGGACGGAGACGCAGGCCGCCTCGCCGATCGCCATCAGCCCGGGCACCACGGCATCCGGATCGCCGCCGACCTTGGTCAGCACCTCGCCGTGGAAGTTCGTCGGGATGCCGCCCATGTTGTAGTGCACCGTCGGCAGCACCGGGATCGGCTCGCGGGTGACGTCGACGCCGGCGAAGATCTTGGCGCTTTCCGAGATGCCCGGCAGGCGCTCGTGCAGGATCTTCGGGTCGAGATGGTCGAGATGCAGGTAGATGTGGTCCTTGTTCTTGCCAACGCCGCGCCCGCCACGGATTTCCATGGTCATCGAGCGTGAGACGACGTCGCGCGAGGCGAGGTCCTTGGCCGAGGGGGCATAGCGCTCCATGAAGCGCTCGCCCTCGGAATTGGTAAGGTAGCCGCCCTCGCCGCGCGCGCCTTCGGTGATCAGGCAGCCCGAACCATAGATGCCGGTCGGGTGGAACTGCACGAACTCCATGTCCTGCAGCGGCAGGCCGGCGCGCAGCACCATGCCGCCGCCATCGCCGGTGCAGGTATGGGCCGAGGTCGCCGAGAAATAGGCGCGACCATAGCCGCCGGTCGCCAGGATGGTCTGCTGCGAGCGGAAGCGGTGCAGCGTGCCGTCGTCGAGCTTGAGCGCGATCACGCCGCGGCAATGGCCGTCATCGTCCATGATCAGGTCGATGGCGAAATACTCGATGAAGAACTCGGTATTGTAGCGCAGCGCCTGGCCATAGAGCGTGTGCAGCATGGCGTGGCCGGTACGGTCGGCGGCGGCGCAGGTGCGCTGGGCCGGCGGGCCTTCGCCGAATTCGGTGGTCATGCCGCCGAAGGGACGCTGGTAGATCTTGCCGCTCTCGGTGCGTGAGAAGGGCACACCCCAGTGCTCGAGCTCATAGACCGCGGCCGGGGCGTTGCGGACGAGATATTCGATCGCATCCTGGTCACCGAGCCAGTCCGACCCCTTGACGGTGTCGTACATGTGCCACTGCCAGGTGTCCTTGCCCATATTGCCGAGCGAGGCGGCGACGCCGCCCTGGGCCGCGACGGTGTGCGAGCGCGTCGGGAAGACCTTGCTGATGCAGGCGGTGCGCAGGCCGGCCTGCGAGCAGCCGACGGTGGCACGCAGGCCCGCGCCGCCGGCGCCGACGACGACGACGTCGAAGCTGTGATCGGTGATCGGATAGGCTTGGCCGGTATAGGCCGGCCGCGCGGGGCCACGGGTGATCGCCATGGGTCAGCCTCCGAACGACAGCTTGAGCAATGCGAAGGCGCAGGCGGCGCCGACCGCGATCGCGAAGAAGGTGTTGGCCATCACGGCCAGGATCTTCAGGCCCTCGCTGTGGATATAGTCTTCGATGATGACCTGCATGCCGAGGCGCATATGCACCGCTCCCGAGATCACGAAGAGCAGCATCAGGATCGCCACCAGCGGGTTGGCCAGCGTCGCGACGGCGGCCGCATAAGGCTTGCCGATCAGCGAGATCACGACACAGAGGAAGGCCAGCGTCAGCAGGACATTGGCGACGGCGGTGACGCGCTGCAGCCAGAAATGTCCGGTGCCGGACTTGGCCGAGCCGAGGCCGCGGACGCGGGCGAGCGGGGTGCGCATCGACGAATTTGAGAGCATCGGCGTTTCCTCAGCGCAGGGCGTAGGCGGCGATCCAGACCAGCAAGGTCAGGACGCCGGAGACCAGGCCGCTGAACTTGGCGAGGTTCATCCGGGTCTGCGGATCATAGCCATGGCCCATGTCCCAGACGAAATGGCGCAGCCCGCCGACCATGTGGTGGAGCAGCACGAAGGTGTAGCCGAACAGCACGAGGCGGCCGAGCACCGAGCCGGCGATCGCCTGCGCGGTATCATAGGCGGCAGGGCCGGACGCCGCGGCGACGAGCCAGAAGGCGACCAGCAAGGTGCCTCCGTAAAGCGCCGCTCCGGTGGCGCGATGGGCGACCGACATCGCCATCGTCCAGGACCAGCGGTAGATCTGCAGATGCGGCGAAAGCGGGCGCGCCGCCGGTTTGACCTCGGCCAAGTTGAACTCTCCCGAACCTTCAAGCTCGCCAATGAACGATCGCTTGGTATCGTTCTAGAGTGAATGGCTCTCTAACGAAACCCGACCTCTGCTGCAATGCGAGAGCGTCAAGGCTCGGTTACAGAAACGCGATCCTGTAACTTTAGCTCGCCGGATCCCGCTCTTGCAAGCCGCCATGCGAAAGCCGGCCCGCCTGCTGCCTTCAGGCTCCGAACCGCGAGGATATGCGGTTCGGACCGCGCCTGGCGGGCTTTCAGCGCGGCAGCAGCGCCCAATAGTCGAAATCGAGGATGACGCCCTCGGCATACTGGTCGCCCTGTTTCAGCGGATGCTCGTTGCAGGGCAGGTTCTTGGTCGCGACGAGCCGCAGGCGCAACGCCCCGACATCCTCCCGTCCCGGCAGTTCGGCCGCCTCGAGCACCTCGCTCCAGGCATAGGCCGTGTCGCCGGCGAAGAGCGGCGCGACATGCCGGCCGGCATTGATCGCGGCGACATGGAAGGCATTGCCGAGCCCGTTGAAGGACAGGGCTCGCGCCAGGCTGATGACATGGCCGCCATAGATCAGGCGCTTGCCGAAACGGGTCTCGCGCGCGCCATAGCCGTCGAAATGCACCTTGGCGGTGTTCTGGTAGAGCCGCGTCGCGATCTGATGCTCGGCTTCCTCGACGGTCATGCCGTCGACATGGTCGATGCGCTCGCCCGCCCGGTAGTCGCCCCAGCGGAAGGGCGAGCCGGCGAGCCCGTCATCATAGCCGGCGAGCGCGAGCGCCGGGCAGCTCTCACCCAGAGCGTCCGGCAGCACCGCCTTGGGCAGCTCGGGAACGAGTTCGAACGCCGCCGGCGTACCGGGGCTGCGCTTGCGCACCAGCACCCAGCGGGCATAGCTCAGCACGATCTCGCCATGCTGGTTGCGGCCGATCGAGCGGACATAGACGATGCCGGCTTCGCCACCCGAGGTCTGTTTCAGCCCGATGACCTCCGAGGTCGCCGAGAGCGTATCGCCCGGATAGACCGGCCTCAGGAAGCGGCCATCGGCATAGCCGAGATTGGCGACGGCGTTGATTGAGATATCCGGAACGGTCTTGCCGAAGACGATATGGAAGACCAGGAGATCGTCGACAGGTGCGGCAGGGTAGCCGATCGCCTTGGCCAGCGCGTCCGAGGACTGCACCGCGAAGCGTGCCCCGTAGAGGGCTGTATAGAGCGCGACATCGCCGCTCGTCACCGTGCGCGGCGTCGCATGCACGATCGTCTCGCCCAGGCGGAAATCCTCGAAGAAGCGGCCGGGGCTGGTCTTGGGGGCGATCTCGGACATGACGGGCTCTCGTTGCGGAAACGCGATTGTGCGCTGCAACGGGGGCGCAGGTAAAGCCGGCAGCGGGCAGGATCGCGGCAGCCCGGCCGAAGCGCGCCGAAGAGCCCTCCGGCCGCCGCTTCGGCGCATTGGCGATGTGGGAGCCGCCTACCCCGCCACCGTCTGCAGACGGGCGAGATCGACATTGGCACCGCAGACGAGGACGCCGACCCGCTCGCCCGGCCCCGGCTTATAGGCGCCGTGGAGCAGCGCCGCGAGCGCCGCAGCCCCACCAGGCTCGACCGCGAGGCGGAAATCGCGCCAGAGCGCGCCTTGCGCCTCGCCGATCGCGCTGTCGGGCACGAGCACGACATGGTCGACCGTGTCCTTGCAGACATCGTAGACCAGCTGACCGACATTGCGCGCGCCCAGCGAATCCGCCGCGACGGAGGCGACCTGCACGGTCACCGGCGCCTTGGCCTCCAGCGCCGCCTGCAACGCCCGCGAGCCTTCAGGCTCGACGCCGACGACCTTGACCCTGGTACCCGCGAACCAGGAGGCGATGCCGGAGATCAGCCCGCCACCGCCGACGGCGACCAGCACCGTGTCGAGATCCGGCTCCTGGTTCTGCCATTCCTTTCCGAGCGTGCCCTGGCCGGCCATCGTCTCCGGGGCGGCGAAGGGATGAATCTTGAGCGCGCCTGTCTCGGCCACGAACTGGTCGCAGGCCGCCTGGGCATCATCATATTGCGCGCCGCCAATGCGGACATCGGCGCCGAAGCGCCGGATCGCCTCGACCTTCGCGGCCGGCGAGATCTCCGGCACGAAGATCGTCGCCCTGACCCCGCGCTTGCCGGCGGCATAGGCGACGGCCGCGCCGTGATTCCCGCCCGACGCCGCCGCCACCCCGGCGGCCGGGACATCGAGCGAGAGCAGATTGTTGAAGGCACCGCGCGTCTTGAACGAGCCGGCATGCTGCAGGCATTCGAGCTTGAGCGAGACATCGGCGCGCGATCCGAAGGCGCCGGTTCCGAGCCGCATCACCGGCGTGGTGCGGGCATGGCCGGCGATGCGTTCGGCCGCGGCTTCGATCATCGGGCGCGGAACGGGCTGGTCAGACATGGCGATATCCTGCGAAGCGGGCCGATCCGGCGCGAAGCTCCAGATCGCGATGGGAAGACCGTGGCTATCGCGTCCCGGCCGATCCGGAAAGGGTCTCCCACGCCCGGCCGCAATGTGCCGGGCGACGATCAGGGCCGCGAGCGCGTCGAGCACGTCATCGGCTGCGGCACCGCGAGGTGGCGCGGCGGCCAGCACCGCTTCGGCGAGGCCGGCGGCCCGCAGCAGCGCCCGCCGCTCCGCCATGCCTTCGGGATTGACGGCGCCCTTGATCTTTTTGGGGTGCTGCAGGGGCGCACCCCGCAAGGTGCGAAAGGCGAGCTCCGGATGCACCTCGAAGATTGCCCCACGCCAGGCGGGCTCCGCCCGCAGGAAACCGTCGATCTCGCGGATCTTCGGGAAGAGGTGGAAGCCCTGCCGCGACACTTTGCGCGGCGGCGACGAGGTCGCGAGCGCGGCGCTGCAAGCTTCCTGATAGGTGTCGGCGTAGACCGTGGCGCGCGAGGGAATCGCGAAGACTGAGGATTGCCGCGCCCCGAGTAGGCTGCGTACCGCCTGCTCCGGCCCGCGGCCGGCCCGCTCGATATGGTCCGGCAGGCCGATCGGCATGTCGACCGCGACCAGGCTGCCCGGCGGCAAGCTGCGGATCAGGCCGCTCCAGCTGCGCTCGACCTGCAGGATCGGGGCCTTGGTTGTCGAAACGTCATAGGAAGCTGCGATCCAACCGGCCTTGCAGCCATCCACGCCCACGATCCAGCCCATTCTCGAATTCTCCCGCCCGGGGGTGACGTCGCCATTGCGCAGCGTTTAGTGTGCGCTGCAATAAGAACCGTGAGGAGTGTCGCCATGACCGAAATCCGTCCGCGCCGCAGCGTGCTCTATATGCCCGGCTCCAATGCCCGTGCGCTCGAAAAGGCGCGCGAGATCGCGGCCGACGCCCTGATCCTCGATCTCGAGGACGCGGTCGCGCCAGAGGCCAAGGACCTCGCCCGTACCCAGGTCTGCGACGCCGTCAAGGCCGGCGGCTATGGCCGACGGGAACTGGTGATCCGCACCAACGGGCTCGACACCCCCTGGTTCGATGCCGATCTGGCCGCCGCCACGGAAGCCGCGCCCGACGCGATCCTGATCCCGAAAGTCGCTTCCCCCGAGACGCTGGTCGAGATCGGCCAGCGTCTGGTCGGGCTCTGGGCCAAGCCGGAAACCCAGATCTGGGCGATGATCGAGACCCCGCTCGCCATCCTCGACTGTGAGCGCATCGCGCGCGCGGCGCGCGATCCCTCGACCCGGCTCGCCTGTTTCATCCTCGGCACCAACGACCTCGCCAAGGAGACACGCGCGCGTTTCGTGCCCGGCCGGGCGCCGATGCTGCCCTGGCTCACCACGGCGATCCTGGCGGCGCGCGCCCATGGGCTCGACGTGATCGACGGAGTCTACAACGACCTCAAGAACGAGGCCGGCTTCCTGGCCGAGTGCGAGCAGGGCCGCGATCTCGGCTTCGACGGCAAGACCCTGATCCATCCCAATCAGGTCGCGGCCGCCAATACCGTTTTCGCCCCTGAAACTGCCGAGATCGAGCGCGCCCGCGCGATCATCTCCGCCTTCGAGCAACCCGAGAACGCCGACAAGGGCGCGATCCAGCTCGATGGCCGCATGGTCGAGCGCCTGCATGCCGAGATGGCGCGCCGTGTCGTCGCGCTCGCCGAGGCGATCTGAGCCTCGCCAGTTCGGACCGATTTCGCTCGGACCCGCATGCCAGGAGGGCCGCGGCGCCCTCTCGCCTCGGGCGGGGCTGCGACTCTGATGGCAGGCCATGACGAAGGCCCGCTCGTGATAGGCACCGGCGTCACAATAAAAAAGGCCGGGAGCGAGCTCCCAGCCTCTCAATTCCGTCGATCGGCTGCGCGTCAGGCGGCCTTGCGATCCTCGAAGACGCCGCGGAACTCGCGCAGCTGCACCAGCTGCTCCGCAAGGCGCTTCTGCTCGGCCTCGTCCTGCGAGCCGGCGAGACGGGTCTCGGCGGTCACGATTTCCTGGTCGAGCACCGACAGGTTGACGTCCTCGATGAAGCGAGCCTGCTCCGCGAGAATGGTCAGGCTCTCGGCATTGACCTCGGCGATGCCGCCGGAAACGTAGAATTCCTTGCCGTTGTTCGCATCCGTCTGGAGCATGACGATGCCGGGCTTCAGCACCGCCACCAGCGGGGCGTGACCGGCCAGGATCGTCATCTCGCCCTCGACCGAGGGGACGATGACGCTGACGACCTCGCCCGAGAACAGGATGCGCTCCGGCGAGACGAGTTCGA
This sequence comes from Allobosea sp. NPDC055594, assembly GCF_053618995.1. Lineage (NCBI taxonomy): Bacteria > Pseudomonadati > Pseudomonadota > Alphaproteobacteria > Hyphomicrobiales > Alloboseaceae > Allobosea > Allobosea sp. NPDC055594. The sequence goes on along the minus strand of NZ_JBSHIO010000007.1, from coordinate 122,698 downwards.
ACTTGAAGGTGGCCATCGTACAATCTCTCCAGGCTCGTCATGGTCGGGCTTGACCCGACCATCTCTGAAACCAGTGTCTTCTCGTCCAGAGATTCTCGGGCCAGGCCCGAGAATGACGCGTGTCACGTCTCCCGGCCGGCAGGGCCGGCCGGATTGGCCCGTGAAACTTACGCCGCTTCGGCGGCCAGGCGCTGCGCCTTCTCGATCGCCTCGTCGATCGAGCCGACCATGTAGAAGGCCGCTTCCGGCAGGTGGTCGTACTTGCCCTCGACCAGACCCTTGAAGCTCTTGATCGTGTCCTCAAGCGCGACGAGCTTGCCCGGCGAGCCGGTGAAGACTTCGGCGACGTGGAAGGGCTGCGACAGGAAGCGCTCGATCTTGCGGGCGCGGGCGACCGCCGTCTTGTCCTCTTCCGAGAGCTCGTCCATGCCGAGGATCGCGATGATGTCCTGCAGCGCCTTGTAGCGCTGGAGGATCTGCTGGACCTGGCGGGCCACCGCATAGTGCTCCTCGCCGACGATGGCGGGCGAGAGCATGCGCGAGGTCGAGTCGAGCGGGTCGACCGCCGGGTAGATGCCCTTTTCCGCGATCGAGCGCGAGAGCACGGTCGTGGCGTCCAGGTGGGCGAAGGAGGTCGCCGGGGCCGGGTCGGTCAGGTCGTCCGCCGGCACGTAGATCGCCTGCACCGAGGTGATCGAGCCCTTGGTCGTGGTGGTGATGCGCTCCTGCAGCGCGCCCATGTCGGTGGCGAGCGTCGGCTGATAGCCCACCGCCGAGGGGATGCGGCCGAGCAGCGCCGACACTTCCGAACCCGCCTGGGTGAAGCGGAAGATGTTGTCGACGAAGAACAGCACGTCCTGGCCCTGGTCGCGGAAGTGCTCGGCGACGGTCAGGCCGGTCAGGGCGACGCGGGCGCGGGCGCCCGGGGGCTCGTTCATCTGGCCATAGACGAGGGCGCACTTGGAGCCGGCCGCCGAGCCGCCGTTCTCCTTCGGGTCCTTGTTGACGTTCGACTCGATCATCTCGTGATAGAGGTCGTTACCCTCGCGGGTACGCTCGCCGACGCCGGCGAACACCGAGTAGCCGCCGTGGGCCTTCGCGACGTTGTTGATCAGCTCCATGATCAGCACGGTCTTGCCGACGCCGGCGCCGCCGAACAGGCCGATCTTGCCGCCCTTGGCGTAGGGAGCCAGGAGGTCGACGACCTTGATGCCGGTGACGAGGATCTGCGCCTCGGTCGACTGCTCGGAATAGCTCGGGGCCGGCTGGTGGATGCCGCGCGAGGTCGCTGCGCCGATCGGGCCGGCCTCGTCGACCGGCTCGCCGATCACGTTCATGATGCGGCCCAGGCACTCGTCGCCAACCGGCACCGAGATCGGGGCGCCGGTGTCGGTGACGGACTGGCCGCGCACCAGACCTTCGGTCGAGTCCATGGCGATGGTGCGCACGGTGTTCTCGCCGAGATGCTGCGCCACCTCGAGGACCAGGCGGTTGCCGAGATTGTCGGTCTCGAGCGCGTTCAGGATTTCGGGCAGGACGCCGTCGAACTGCACGTCGACGACGGCGCCGATGACCTGCGCGACGCGGCCGGTACCGGTGTTGGCGGGCTTCTCGGCGGACTTGGTCTTGGTTGCGGCTTTGGCCATGGTTTTAAAACCTCGGATTCGCGTTCAGCGTGTCGGTGGCCGGCGCGCCGGCCTAATGTTCAGGCGGCGATTAGAGCGCTTCCGCGCCGGAGATGATCTCGATGAGTTCCTTGGTGATCATCGCCTGACGCGAGCGGTTGTAGATTTGCGTCTGCTTCTTGATCATCTCGCCCGCATTGCGGGTGGCGGAGTCCATCGCGGACATGCGGGCGCCCTGTTCGGAGGCGGCGTTCTCGAGCAGCGCCCGCAGCACCTGGACCGTCAGGTTGCGCGGCAGCAGCGTCTCGAGGATCTCGCCTTCCTCGGGCTCGTAATCATAGACCGCTTCGGTGGTCGCGGTGCCGGCCGGGATCTCTGCCGGAATGATGCGCTGTGCCGTCGGGATCTGCGAGATCACCGATTTGAACTTCGAGAAGAAGATCGTCGCGACGTCGAACTCGCCGGCGGCGAAGCGCGTCAGGATGTTCTGGGTGATCGCCTCGGCATTGGCGAAGCCGACCTGCTTGAACTCGCGCAGGTCGACGACCTGGATGATGTCGTTCTCGAACAGCCGCTTCAGGGCGTCGTAGCCCTTCTTGCCGACGCAGAGGATCTTGACCGTCTTGCCCTCGGCCTTGAGCGCCTGCGCCTTGTCGCGCGCCAGACGGGCGATCGACGAGTTGAAGGCGCCGCACAGGCCGCGCTCGGCGGTGAAGACCACGAGCAGGTGGACCTTGTCCGAGCCCGTGCCGGAGATCAGGCGCGGCGCGCTGTCGCCGGAGATGCCGCCGGCGAGATTGGCCAGCACCTTCTCCATGCGCTCGGCATAGGGACGAGCGGCTTCGGCCGCCATCTGGGCGCGGCGCAGCTTCGCCGCCGCGACCATCTGCATGGCCTTGGTGATCTTCTGCGTCGCCTTCACCGAGGCGATCCGGTTACGCAGGTCCTTCAATGAAGGCATGTCTAGCTCTCACCCCGTCATGACCGCGCGCGGCCAATCCCGTCTCGATCCGCAGCGGCCGCGATCTTCGCGACCAGCCGTGTCCTTGACCCTCATGGCCGGGCATTCGCGCGGCCAGGCGCTTGCACGCCTCAGGCGAACGTCTTGGCGAAGCCCGAGACGATGTCCTTCAGCTTCGCGGCGTTCGCGTCCGAAAGATCCTTCGTCGAGCCGATCTCGTTCAGCAGGTCGGCATGCTTGGCACGGACCAGCGAGAGCAGGCCGTCCTCGAAGGCGCGGACCTTGTTGACCGGCAGCGGATCGAGATAGCCGTTGACGCCGGCATAGATCACGACCGTCTGCTCTTCCATCTTCAGCGGCGAGAACTGGCCCTGCTTCAGGAGCTCGGTCAGGCGGGCGCCGCGGTTGAGCAGGCGCTGCGTGACCGCGTCGAGGTCCGAGCCGAACTGGGCGAAGGCCGCCATCTCGCGATACTGGGCGAGCTCGCCCTTGATCTTGCCCGCGACCTTCTTGGTCGCCTTGGTCTGCGCGGCCGAGCCGACGCGCGACACCGAAAGGCCGACGTTCACCGCCGGGCGGATGCCCTGGTAGAACAGGTCGGTCTCGAGGAAGATCTGCCCGTCGGTGATCGAGATCACGTTGGTCGGGATATAGGCCGAGACGTCGTTGGCCTGGGTCTCGATGACCGGCAGCGCCGTCAGCGAACCCTTGCCGGCCGCGTCGCCCATCTTGGCGGCGCGCTCGAGCAGGCGGGAATGGAGATAGAACACGTCGCCCGGATAGGCCTCGCGGCCCGGCGGGCGGCGCAGCAGCAGCGACATCTGGCGATAGGCGACGGCCTGCTTGGAGAGGTCGTCATAGATGATCACGGCGTGCATGCCGTTGTCGCGGAAATACTCGCCCATGGCGCAGCCGGCGAAGGGCGCCAGGAACTGCATCGGGGCGGCGTCCGAGGCGGTCGCGGCGACGACGATCGAGTACTCCAGCGCGCCGCGCTCCTCGAGCACCTTCACGAACTGGGCGACGGTGGAGCGCTTCTGGCCGACGGCGACGTAGACGCAGTACAGCTTCTGCTGCTCGTCAGCGCCTTCGACGTTGAGCGACTTCTGGTTCAGGATCGTGTCGAGCGCCACGGCGGTCTTGCCGGTCTGGCGGTCGCCAATGATCAGCTCGCGCTGGCCGCGGCCGATCGGGATCAGGGCGTCGATCGCCTTGAGGCCGGTCGCCATCGGCTCGTGCACCGACTTGCGCGGAATGATGCCGGGCGCCTTGACGTCGACGCGGGCGCGGGTCTTGGCCTTGATCGGGCCCTTGCCGTCGATCGGGTTGCCGAGCGCGTCGACGACGCGGCCGAGCAGCTCCTTGCCGACCGGCACGTCGACGATGGCGCCAGTGCGCTTGACGGTCTGGCCTTCCTTGATCTCGCGGTCGGAACCGAAGATCACGACGCCGACATTGTCGCTCTCGAGGTTGAGGGCCATGCCGCGCACGCCGGACTCGAACTCGACCATCTCACCGGCCTGGACCTTGTCGAGGCCGTAGACGCGGGCGATGCCGTCGCCGACGGAGAGAACCTGACCGACTTCGGTGACGGACGCCTCGGACCCGAAATTGCTGATCTGGGTCTTCAGGATCGCGGAGATTTCAGCGGCGCGGATGTCCATCAGCCGACCTCTTTCATGGCAAGACGAATTGAATTGAGTTTGGTTTTCAGGGACGCATCGACCATGCGCGAGCCCATCTTGACGACGAGTCCGCCGATGATGGCCGGGTCGATCTTCACGGAAAGCGCGACATCCTGGCCGGCGACGTCCTTGAGAGTCGCGGTGATGTCCTTGAGCTGGGCGGCGGAGGGCTCCTCGGCCAGCGTCACCTCGGCGCTGACGATGCCCTTGGCCTCGGCGACCTTGGCGCGGTAGGCGCGGATCATGCCCGGCAGCGCGAACAGACGGCGCTTGCTGGCGACGAGGCCGATGAAATTGGCGGCGAGACCCGCGATCCCGGCCTTGGCGAGCAGCGCGTTGACGGCTGCGACCTGATCCTGGGCGGAGAAGGCCGGACTGCCGATCAGCCGCTGCAGATCGGCGCTCTCGGCGATCATCGCGCTGAAAGAGTCGAGATCGGTGGCGACGGCATCGACCGTCTTGGCCTCGGTGGCCAGCTCGAACAGAGCCGTGGCATAGCGCCCGGCAACACCCGAGACAGGGGACTGTTCCTGCGATCCGCCCTGGGCCACGCTTCGCTCTCTCTTCCAAGGGACCGCCCCGGCGACCTTCTGACGAAGGTGGAGTGCATGGTCCCGACGCTGCGATGATCAAGCGCACGCCCGCCCGTTGCCAGGGCGCGCCGCGCTTGGATTGCGGCGGTGCACTAGCATGGGGATCGGGGGGCCGCAACCCGACGGAACGGGGTAGCGCACGCTTTGGATGCGGTCAAAGGAAGCGCCCCATGCGCCAACCGCGCGACAAGGCCGGCGACTCGGCCCGTGGCCACGTTCGATGCAGGCTCCAACCGGCCGGTCCGGTGTTCGGACTCTGGAGGCGACATGGCGCCTTTCGGCAAGGCCGATCGCGGTCCGGCACATTTTCGCACGAGGCGGTTGCCGGCTCGTGCGAAGACAATTCTACATGACAGGGGCGCAGGGCGTTTTCGCGTTTCGGCGAAATTCGGACATTCGCTAGAGGAAGCTCTGCGGATCGACGTCGACCGCCACCCTGACCGAGCCCTTCGGCCGCGGCGCCCGCTTCAGCCAGGCGCGCAGATAGCCCTGCAGATCGATCTCCCGTGAGGTGCGCACGATCAGCCGCATGCGGTGGCGCCCACGCAGGATGGCGAGCGGTGCCTCGGCCGGCCCCAGGACGGCGACGCCGGCCGGCGCCTCGGCACAGCGGGCCAGCGCCCTTGCATGGGTCTCGGCCTCGGCTTGCGCATTGGCCGAGACGATCAGCGCCGCAAGGCGCCCGAAGGGCGGCAGCCCGGCCGCCTCGCGTGCCGCCGTCTCTGCGGCGTAGAAGCGTTCAGGATCGCCGGAGACCAGCGCCTTCAGGACGGGGTGAGCGGGATCATGGGTCTGCAGCAATGCGCGTCCCGGCTTCTCGCCGCGCCCGGCTCGGCCGGTGACCTGCCGCAGCACCTGGAAGGTGCGCTCGGCGGCGCGCGGATCGCCCGAGGTCAGGCCGAGATCGGCATCGACCACGCCGACCAGCGTCATGCCCGGGAAATTATGGCCCTTGGCAACGAGCTGGGTGCCGATGACGATGTCGAACTCGCCTTCGGCGACTGCCATCAGCTCCTGCTTCAGGCGCTCGGTCCCGCCCGGGAAATCGCTCGAAAGCACGATCGCCCGCGCCTGCGGGAACAGGGTCGCGACCTCCTCGGCGAGGCGCTCGACACCGGGGCCGCAGGCGGCCAGCGTCTCCGGCTTGTGGCAGGAAGGGCATTCATGCGGCCGGCGCTCGACATGGCCGCAATGATGGCAGACCAGAGCGCGGCGGAAACGATGGTCGACCAGCCAGGCCGAGCAGTTCGGGCACTGGAAGCGATGGCCGCAATCGCGGCAGAGCGTCAACGGCGCATAGCCGCGCCGGTTGAGGAAGAGCAGAGACTGCTCCTTCGCCTCGAGATTGGCCTCGACCGCCTTGATCAGCGCCCCGGAGATCCAGCGCCCGCGCTCGGGCTTGTCGCGGCGCAGGTCGACCAGGCCGAGCGTCGGCAGGTGCCTCCCGCCGAAGCGCTCCGGCAGCTTGAGGTGAAGATAGCGCCCGCGCTCGGCATTGACCCGCGTTTCCAGCGAGGGCGTCGCCGAGGCCAGCACCACCGGAGCGCTCTCGATCTTGCCGCGCACAACCGCCATGTCGCGGGCGTGATAGGCGACGCCGTCCTCCTGCTTGTAGGCCGCTTCGTGTTCCTCGTCGACGATGATCAGGCCAAGGTCGCGATAGGGCAGGAACAGCGCCGAGCGTGCGCCGGCGACGACCAGCGCCTCGCCCTCGGCGATCGCCGCCTGCAGCCGCTCGCGGCGTCGCCCGCTCACCGCCGAATGCCAGAGGCCGGGCCGGACACCGAAGCGGCTCTCGAAACGGTCGATGAACTGCGCCGTCAGGGCGATTTCCGGCATCAGGATCAGGCTCTGGCGCCCGAGCCGGATCGCCTCGGCGACCGCCTCGAAATAAACCTCGGTCTTGCCGGAGCCGGTGACGCCCTCGAGCAGCGCGACGCTGTAGGCCTGGCTGCACACGGCGGCGACGAGACGCTCCGCCACCTCCTGCTGGCCCTCGGAGAGCGCCGGCCTCGCATGGTCCGGATCGGGCCTCGCGGCGATCGCCTGCTGGGGCAGCGCCTCGACGCAGAAGGTGCCGGCGTCGACCAGCGAATCGATCACCGCGGCACTGACCGCGGCCGCCTCGGCCAGCGCCGACTTGCCGACCAGCAATCCGCCTTCGGCCGCGGCGATGGCGCGGGCGCGGGCCGGCGTCATCCGGGCCGGCGGCGGGCCGACGAGCCGCACACCGAGCTTGGGGCGCTCGGGCCGGTCGTCCGGCGGTCGGCGCAGGGCGAGTGCCAGCACCGAGCCCTTGGCGGCGAGCGTGTACCAGGCGACCCAGTCGACCAGTTTCATCAGCGCCGGATCGAGCGGCGGCAAGTCGAGCTTGGCCGCGACCTTCTTGAGGTTGCCGCCGCGGCCCGAGCCGCGTTCCCAGACCACGCCGATCGTCTCGCGCGGTCCGAGCGGCACCTGAACGACGTCGCCCGGCGCGAGCGCGAGCCCGGCCGGGACGGCGTAGCTGTAAGCCTGGTCGAGACCGAGCGGGATCAGCACCTCGACCGTGCCGCCGCCCTGCCCCTTGTCGAGCGCATCGTCCATGCGCCCGTCTCTAGCACTGATTCGCCGCGATGACCGGCGAGAAGCGAAGCCGCCGCAGGCGAGCGGCTCAGGCGGCGACGGGCTGGCGCCGCCCGAAGGGCAGCGCCTTCCAGGCCATCACGGCCCAGAGCAGTATGGTCAGCACCCCGAGCGTGCCGGCGATCGGCCGGTCGAGGAAGCCGATGAAGGAGCCGCTCGCCTTGATCATCGAGGACATGAAGTTCTGCTCGAGCATCTCGCCGAGCACCAGGCCGAGGATCAGCGGTGCGACCGGGATGCCGTGCTCCTCGAGCAGCCAGCCGAAGACGCCCATGACGACCATCAGCACCACGCCGTAGAGCGAGTTGGTCATGGCGAAGGAGCCGACCATGCAGAAGATCAGGATCACCGGCAGCAGGATGTTGCGCGGCACGCGCAGGATCTGCTTGGCCGATTTGATCGCCGCCCACCCGAGCGGGAACATCAGCAGATTGGCGAGGATGAAGATGATGAAGACGGCATAAATCAGCTCCGGCGTCTGCAGGAAGACGGTCGGACCGGGGTTCATGCCCTTCATATAGAGCACGCCAATGACGATCGCCGTAATCGAATCGCCGGGGATGCCGAAGACCAGGGCCGGGATCCAGGCGCCACCCAGCGCCGAATTGTTGGCCGAGGTCGAATCGACGATGCCTTCGATATGGCCGGTCCCGAACTTCTCCGGCTCCTTCGACATTTTCTTCGAAACGGCATAGGAGACCCAGGCCGCGATGTCGGCGCCGGCGCCCGGCAGGGCTCCGATCACGGTGCCTATCACCGAGCCACGGATGAAGTTCTTCCAGTAGCGCCGCGCTACCGCGCCGAGCCCGGCGAACATGTTGCCGACCGCCTGCTGGACCCGCGCGCCGGCCGCCTCCATCGTCACGGCGCCGCGCAGCAGCTCCGAGACGGCGAACATGCCGATCAGCGTCGGGATGAAGTTGATGCCCGACAACAGATCGACATTGCCGAAGGTGAAGCGCGGCTGGCCTGCCGCCGGATCGATGCCGACCGTGCCGATGGCGAGACCGATGAACAGCGAGAGCAGTCCTTTCAACGGATCGCCCGTTCCGATGAAGACAGCGCAGGTCAGGCCGAGGCAGGCGAGCCAGAAATACTCGAAGGAGGAGAAATTGATCGCGACCTCGGCGAGCACCGGCGCCAGCAGCACCAAGATGGCGACGCCGAAAATACCGCCGAGCACCGAGAAGACCAGGTTGACGCCCATGCACAGATCGAGCTGACCCTTCTTGGTCATCTCATAGCTCTCATCGGCATAGGCCGCCGAGGCGGGCGTGCCGGGCATGCGCAGCATCGCCGCCGGGATGTCGCCTGCGAAGATCGCCATGGCGGTCGCGGTGACGATCGCGCCGAGAGCCGGCACGGGCGCCATGAAGAAGGTGACCGGCACCAGGAGCGCCGTGGCCATGGTCGCGGTCAGCCCCGGCATCGCTCCGACGAACATGCCGAACACGGCCGAGCCCATGATGATGGCCAGGACATAAGGGTCGAAGACCAGCCCGAAAGCGGTTGCGATTGCGCCCATTACCGCCTCCTCAGAGCACGCTGTCGAGAATGCCGCGCGGCAACGGCACGCGCATCATCGAGCTGAAGAACCAGTGGACCAGCAACGTCATGCCGACCGCCACGATGACCGCCGTCAGCGGCCTTACGCCAAACCAGAGAAAGAGCACGAGCTGGATCAGCATGGCGCTGGGAATGAAGCCGAGGGGCTCGGAGGCGAGGATGTAGAACGCCATGGCGCCGAGCATCAAAGCAAAGGAGGCGACGCGGCGCGGCTGCGAGGTCCAGCCGTCGAGCAGGAGCCAGCGTCCGCCTGCGGCATGCTCGCGCCAGCCGCGGAGCATCAGCAGCACCGAGCAGCCGATGATTCCGGCACCGAGAATGCGCGGAAACAGGCTCGGCCCGTATTGCTGGCCAGGGAACGCCGGAAATGAAAAGGTCATCGCGATCATGGCGGCGGCGATCGCGAGGAACACCAGCCCGACCACGGCGTCGTTGAAACGCATTGGCAGTCTCTCCATCGACCCGCGCGGCAGTCCCGCGCGGGGCCAGGGCCGGCAAAGCCGGCCCGTTCGAAATCAGGTTGAAATCAGGCCTTCTTCGCCAGCCCGGCGGCGTTCATCGCCGCCGCCATCGCCTTGTCGCCGTCGGCCATGAACTTGGTGAAGCCGGCCTGGTCGGCGAAAGTCATGCCGAAGCCGCGGGCATTCATGAAGTCCTGGAACTCCTTCGACTCATAGGCCTTCTTCAGCTCGGCGACGAGCTTGGTCTGCACCGCCTCGGGCAGCCCCTTCGGCCCGGCGATGCCACGCCAGGCGCCGACCGAGTAGTTGATGCCGAGGGTCTCGTTCAGGGTCGGCACGTCCTTGAACTGCGGGTTGCGCGCCTTCGCCATGATGGCGAGCGACTTCGCCTTGCCGGCATCGAGCATGGCACGCGCCTCGGGGACCGAGCAGGTGACGATGTCGATGCCGCCCGCCGCCAGGTCCTGCATCGCCGGCGCCGCGCCGTTCGACGGAGCCCAGGCGACATGGTCGGGCTTAAGGCCCATGGCGACCAGCCAGCCGATCAGCGCCAGATGCCAGATGCCGCCCTGGCCGGTGCCGGACGCCTTGAACTTGCCGGGAGGCGCAGCCTTGATCGCATCGGCCAGCGCCTTGATGTCCTTGTAGGGGCTCGAGGCCGAGACCTGCACGCCCGGTGGGTCCTCGTTCATCAGGGCGAGCGGCGTGTAGCTGGTCGGATTGAGCTCGGTCAGGCCCTGATGATGCATCATCGTGATTTCGACGGTGATCATGCCGATCGTGTAGCCATCGGGCGCCGCCGTCGCGATCGCCGAATGGCCGACCACGCCCGAGCCGCCGGTCCGGTTGACCACGTTGACGGGCTGGCCGAGGCTCTTTTCCAGCATGGCGGCGACGATGCGCGCCGTCGCGTCCGTGCCGCCGCCGGCCCCCCAGGGGCAGACCAGGGTCACCGGCCGGTTCGGCCATTGTGCCTGGGCGATCGCCGGGTGCGCGATCAGCCCGGTCGCACCGGCGGCCGCGGCACCTTTCAGAATCGTACGTCTGCTGAACTCACTCACGATAGCGCTCCTCCACTTCAATCGATTTAGAAGGTGACGGCTTCTCCGCGCAGCGGGGCCATCTTGAACTTCGGGCGCCATCTGAACTGATTGCAGCCGCAGAGGCAACAGTTTTGCATGCAGTATGCACCGGCTTGCATGCAAGTTTTTCTCAGGGCGCGCAGCTCACCGGGACCACGGCCTTTCCGGCGGCCTCGACGATCGCGCCAGTACTTTGCTCAGGCGCATCGCCTTTCGCGGCCGGAATCCGGGTCTGCGTCCGGGCCAGGAATGCCTGCAACGCTCCCGTGTCCGCCATCGCATAACTCCGCTGCGGAGCGACGCCTGCGACAAGCGCCTTGTCCGAAGGACCGGCAGTGACGAGCCCGGCGAGCCGGCCTTGCCGGTCGAAGACCGGGCTCCCCGCCCCACCCGGCTGCAGCGGCGCGAGCACGGCCTCGCCGCGCAGTTCCGCGGCCAGGGCGACGGCGCCGCGCGCCGCGCCATTGCTGTCGAAACCGAGCACCACCGCGGCTTGCGCCGGCTGCGCCGCATTATCGCGCAGGCCGAGGCCGGGCTGCTCTCCGAGGCCGGGCACGTCGAGCAGGGCCAGCCCGCTCGCCTGATCCTGCAGCCGCAATTTCCCCGGATGTCCGCCGACCTTCAGCGCTTTGCAGGCCTCGACTGCGACCCCGGCCGTCAGCACCAGCTCCCGGGCCACGACGAGGCCGACACCGAGACGCTCCGTCGCTGCGGCGACCGGCGTCGCGTTTGCCATCGCCGCGCCGGCCAAGGGCGCCGCCGGAGCCGGGCCGGTCGGAAACGGCTCGAAACTGTCGGCGATCGCGGTCACGACCTTGTCGAAGGTCGCCGACACCGCCTTGTCGTAGCCGACCGAGAAGCCGCGCAGACCGGACGGCCCGCTCGCCTGCCTGCGGAAGAACCTGCCACCCGGCGTCTCGCCGGCGACAACGAAGAAACTCGGCTGCAGCAGCTTGTAGGTGATGCGGCGCGGCACGTTCCGATTGACGGCGATCTGCCGCTCGAACAGCGCCGCCAGCGGCTCGCTCGCCGGCCCGGCGCTGACATCGAGCGTGATCCTGCCATCGGCGCTCTGCCAGCGGCTGCCGCCGTTCGGCAGAGCCTCGCGCTTCGGCAGCAGCCTTTGCGGGATGCCGATGCGCACGCCGGTGCGCTCGTCCGTGACGACCGCGAACCCCGCCGCCTCGCGCGCCGTCCGCGCCAGCCGGGCGAGTTCCTGCCGTTCCGCGGGGCTCAACCGGCCGTCCGGCTGACCACGCCCGGCCTTGAAGCCATTGACGGCCCGGAAGGTCAGCGGTCCGAAATTGCCGGTGGCGGCACTGTTGAGATGCCCGGTCCAGATCAGATCGGCCTGGATCGCCTTGCGTTCGGCTTCTGACAGTCCTTCGAAGATGCGCGTCGCAGCTTCCACGCGCGGATCCGCAGGGCGCGGCTGTGCCGACGCCGGCCCATGGCAGAGCAGCAGAGCTGCGACGAGGCCGGGTATCGACCGGAAACTGATCAAGACGACCTCCCGTTCAGGCGCGCAGGCAGTGCCGCGGGCCGCTATTCAGCGCGAGCTGTGCCGCCGAGGCAAGGGGGCGAGGCGCAGGTCGAGGATGACGGACGATTTGACGGACCGCTCGGCAAAAGCCGCTCAGACCTCGCCAAACGCACCGGTTGGCCCGGCCTTGCAAGTTGCGCTAGTCGGGCCTGATGATAGCCTCGTTTCGGCCACGGCGCGACGTTACGTCATCGCGTCGACGCCTGCCGCGGCTATCCTCACGCCGCCTGCTGCCTCCCCGGAGACCGAGCCATGTCCCTCCTCGCCCGTCTCGCCCTCATCCTCGGTCTCGCTCTCGCTGCCGCGCCGGCCTTGGCCCAGAAGGCCTATGTCCGGCCCGATCTCGCCGGTGACGGCCAGCGGCTGGAGGAAAGGCTGAAACGCGAGGTCGGGGCGAGCCAGCGTCCCCTCGCGACGCTGCTGCGCGACGGCAATGCCGCGCTTTCCCGCGGCGATGCGCGCGGCGCCCTGCCTCTCGCCAATGCCGCCGCCATGACCGATCCGGCCAATCCCGCCGGCTGGCGCCTGATGGCGCAGGCCGCGATCGGCATCGAGCCGCGCGATTATCGCGAACGCTACGAATTGCGCGAGCGCGCCGTCAGCGCCGCCTATCTCGCCTATCAGCGCTCGAGCTCGCGCACCGAGGAGGCGACCTCGCTCGGCGTCCTCGCCCGCGTCTTCGAGAAGAACGAGCTCTGGCGCCCCGCCCTGACCACCTATCGGCTCAGCCTCGACATCGCCGACAATGCCTCGCTGCGCAGCGACTACGAGGCGCTGCGGGCCCAACGCGGCTTCCGCCTGTTGTCCAACAAGGTCGATTCCGACGCGGCGAGCCCGCGTGCCTGCTTCGAGTTCTCCGAACCGCTCGCCCGCGGCCGCGTCGACTTCGCGCCCTATGTCGCGATCACCGGCAAGGGCGACTTCGCCGTCAGCGCCGAAGAACGCCAGCTCTGCATCGACGGTTTGCGTCATGGCGAGCGCTACGGCTTCGTCATCCGCCAGGGCGTGCCCTCGGCCCTGCCCGACGAGAAGCTGCTGAAATCCTCCGATTACGAGGTCTATGTCCGCGACCGTGCCCCGTCCGTGCGCTTCACCGGCAAGAACTACGTGCTGCCGCGCACCGGCCAGCAGGGCGTGCCGGTCGTCTCGGTCAATGCCGGCAAGCTCGACCTCGAGGTGATGCGCATCGGCGACCGCAACCTCATCAATTCGGTCCATTCCGAGGACTTCCTGAGCCAGCTCGGCAGCTACAACGCGGGCCAGATCGCCGCGGACAAGGGGGCGAGCGTCTGGAAGGGCACGATGGACGTGAAGTCCGAGCTCAACAAGGACGTCGTCACCGCCTTCCCGGTGCTGGAGGCCGTCGGGCAGCTCCAGCCCGGCGTCTATGTGATGTTCGCCAGGCCGAGCGGCACCCAGCCGGCCAGCAGCGCGGATGGCGACTACGACTATGACGGCTCGCCCCGGGCGACGCAGTGGTTCGTCGTCTCCGATCTCGGCCTGACCTCCTTCTCCGGCCCCGATGGCGTGCATGTGCTGGTGCGCTCGCTCGCCGACGCCTCGCCGGTCGCCAATGCCGAACTGCGGCTGGTCGCCCGCAACAACGAAGTGCTGGCCACGGTGCGCTCCGACCGGAACGGTTATGCCCGTTTCGACGCCGCCCTCGGCAAGGGCCAGGGTGGCAATGCGCCCGGCCTCGTCACCGCCACGCTCGCCGCGGATTACGGCTTTCTCGACCTCAAGCAGACGGCGTTCGATCTCTCCGACCGCGGCGTGAAGGGCCGCGTTGCGCCGGTCGGCCTCGATGCCTTCCTCTATACCGAGCGCGGCGTCTATCGCTCCGGCGAGACGATCTATCTGACCTCGCTGCTGCGCGACGCCAAGGGCGCCGCCGTCGCCGGCCTGCCGCTGACCCTGGTGGTCAGGCGGCCGGACGGCGTCGAGTACCGCCGCCGCCAGGTCGAGGATCAAGGCGCCGGCGGCCGCGCCCATTCGATCCCGCTGATCTCCGGCGCCCAGACCGGAACCTGGCGCGTCCAGGCCTATTCCGACCCGAAGGGCGCCGCAATCGGCGAGGTCTCCTTCCTCGTCGAGGACTATGTCCCCGAGCGGCTGGAGCTGACGCTCGCGCCGAAGAAGCCGGTTCTTCAGGCCGGCGAACCGGCCGAGATCGACGTCACCGCCCGCTATCTCTACGGCGCCCCCGGCTCCGATCTCGACGTCACCGGCTCGATGACGGTGCGGGCCGCCGGCCAGAGCGCGATCCCGGGCTTCGCCGGCTATGAGGTCGGTCTCACCGACGAGACCTTCGAGCCGCAGCAATCGGAGTTCGAGGACACGGCCAAGACCGATGCCAGCGGCAAGGTCACGCTCGTCAATCCCGTCGCCGAGCCGGAGGCCAACCGTCCGCTCGAGGTCGAGCTGACGGTGCGCGTCGGCGAGCCCGGCGGGCGCGCCATCGCCCGTTCGGTGACGCTGCCGATCGTGCCCAAGGGCGCTGCCATCGGCGTGCGGAAAACCTTCAAGGACGGCGAGCTCGGCAATGGCCAGACCGCCAGTTTCGACGTGATCTTGGCCAATGGCGACGGCCGCCGGATCGGCCGGCAGGGCCTCAAATGGACGCTCTCCAAGGTCACCCGCAACTATCAATGGTTCTATCAGGACGGCCGCTGGAACTATGAGGGCGTGAAGCAGACGCGCCGCGTCTCCGATGGCGAGATCGCGGTCGCCGAGAACGCTCCCGCACGCATCGCCGCGCCCGTGCAATGGGGCAATTACCGGCTCGACGTCACGGCCGACGGCGCCGATGCCACCGAGACCAGCGTCTCCTTCAGCGTCGGCTACGAAACCGACAAGACCGCCGACACGCCCGACGTGCTCGACGTCGCGCTCGACAAGGCCGCCTATGCCGATGGCGAATCGATGCAGGTCCGCCTGACCGCGCGCTTCACCGGAAAGGCGACGCTCGCCGTGCTCGGCGACGGCGTCAGCGAGATCCGTACTGTCGACGTCTCGCCCTCCGGCACCACGGTCAATCTGCCGGCCAGGGCGGGCTGGGGCGCCAGCGCCTATCTCGTCGCCCTCGCCCATCGCCCGATGGATCAGCAGGCCCAGCGCATGCCCGGCCGGGCCATTGGCCTCGCCTGGTTCGCGATCGGCAAGGAAGAGCGCAACCTCGCCATCGACCTCGGCGCGCCCAATCTGGTGCGGCCGCTCTCGACCCTGTCGCTGCCGGTGAAGGTCACCGGCGCCAAGGCAGGCGAGGAAGCCTTCGTCACGGTCGCGGCCGTCGATGTCGGCATCCTCAACCTGACTCGTTTCGAGAGCCCGGACCCGAGCAGGTTCTTCTTCGGCCAGCGCCAGCTCGGCCATGAACTGCGCGATCTCTACGGCTATCTGATCGACGGCATGCAGGGCGTGCGCGGCGCGATCCGCTCCGGCGGCGACGCCGCCCCGCAGCTCAATGGCGAGGCGCCGACCCAGGAGCCGCTGGCGCGCTATTCCGGCGTGGTCAAGCTCGGCCCCGACGGCACCGCCAAGGTCGATTTCGAACTGCCGGCCTTCAACGGTTCGGTCAGGGTCATGGCCGTCGCCTGGTCGGCCGGCAGGACCGGGCAGGCGAGCGCCGACGTCTTCGTCCGCGACCAGCTCGTGGCGCAGGCGACGCTGCCGCGCTTCCTCGCGCTCGGCGACCAGTCGCGCTTCCACCTGCAGATCGACAATGTCGAGGGGCCGGCCGGCTCCTATCTGGTCGATCTCGACGTCAAGGGCCCGGTCGTCGTCGGCGCCGACGCGACCCGCAGCAGCATGACTTTGGCGGCCGGAGCGAAGGGCTCTCTGACCATCCCGGTCACCGCTGCCGGTCTCGGCCGGGCCAGCTTCGACGTCAGGGTCGCCGGCCCGAACGGCATCGGCACGGTGCAGAACCTCGCGGTCAGGGTACAGCCCTCGACCCAGACGATCGCGCGCCGGATCATCAGGCCGATCCCGGGAGGCGGCTCGCTGACCGTCTCCTCCGACCTGCTGGCCGATCTCGTGCCGGATTCCGGGGCCGTCTCTGTCTCGGTCTCGCCGGTCGCCGCACTCGACGTTTCGGCGATCCTCAAGGCGCTCGACCGCTACCCCTATGGCTGCACCGAGCAGACGATCAGCCGCGCTCTGCCGCTGCTCGTCGTCAACCGGCTCGCCTCGATGGAGCAGCTCGCCCTCGACGGCAATGCCGACGAGCGCATCAATGCCGCGATCGAGCGCGTCCTCGCCCGCCAGGGTGGCAACGGCTCCTTCGGCCTCTGGAGCATCGGTGGCGAGGATCTCTGGCTCGACGCCTTCGTCACCGATTTCCTGACGCGGGCCCGCGAGCGCCAGTTCGCAGTGCCGCAGACGGCGTTCAACATGGCGCTCGACCGCCTGCGCAACCAGGTCGTCAACACCAGCGAGATCAACAAGGAGGAAGCGGCCGGCATCGCCTATGCCCTCTATGTGCTCGCTCGCAACGGCCGGCCGGTGATGGGCGATCTGCGCTATCTCGCCGACAACAAGCTCGCCGATTTCGCCTCGCCTTTGGCCCGCGGCCAGATCGGTGCGGCGCTTTCGCTGCTCGGCGACCGGACCCGTGGCGCCGCCGCCTTCAGCAACGCGCTCGGCCGCCTGCAGCAGACCAGCGATGACGGGCTCTCGCGCGCTGATTACGGCTCGCGCCTGCGCGACGGAGCAGCGCTGCTCGCCCTGATCGCCGAGAGCAATGGCGACCGGGCCGAGCTGAACCGCGCCGCCGATATCGTCCAGAATGCCCGCCAGAGCGCGCGCTACACCTCGACACAGGAGAACATGTGGATGGCGATGGCCGCAGCGGCCATGGCCAAGGAGGCGGAAGGCATGACGCTGACCGTCGACGGCACCGAGCGCAAGGGCGCGCTCTACCGCACGGTTCCAGCCGCCGCGCTGGAGGGCAAGCCGCTGGTGATCGGCAATCCCGGCACCGCCTCGGCCAATGCGGTCCTGACCGTCTCCGGCATCCCGACCACGCCGGAGCCGGCCCTGAACCAGGGTTTTGCGCTGGAACGCACGCTCTTCAGCATGAAGGGCGAGCGGGTCGACCCGTCGCGCCTGCGCCAGAACGAGCGCTATGTCGTCGCGCTCAAGGTCACCGAGCCGGCGGCCCGCTATGGCCGGCTGCTTCTGGTCGATCCCGTCCCGGCCGGGCTCGAGATCGAGAACGCCAACCTGACCGAGGGCGCTTCTGTCGAAGGGCTGAACTGGCTGAAACAGGAGGTCGCGCCGGTCCACACCGAGGCGCGCGACGACCGCTATGTCGCCGCCTTCGAGCGCAGTGGCAGCAGCAACCAGCCGCTGTCCTACACCATCGCCTATATCGCCCGGGCCGTCTCGCCCGGCCGCTATGTCCAGCCGGCGGCGGTGATCGAGGATATGTACCGCCCGGACCGCTTCGGCAGGACGGCGTTCGGCACGGTCGACATCACCTCGGCGAGGTGAAAGCGTGAAGGCGCGACCGGACGAGCGGGACGACACGCCACTCCCTCTCCCCTTGCGGGAGAGGGTTGGGGTGAGGGGTCGCGCGACATTTGACCGCTGGCGTCTCATCACAAAAATGGCAGCGGGAAAGCTCGCGCGACCCCTCATCCGGCCCTTCGGGCCACCTTCTCCCGCAGGGGGAGAAGGAAAGAGCCACCGCCTCGCATATGCCAGCTTGAGCGCCCTCGCTTTGGCAGCCGCGACGACCGGCGCACTGCTCTGGTACGCCTCCACCCTTCCGCCGCTCGACCTCGCCGCCGCCAGCGACCGCTCGACCGTGGTGCTCGACCGGGAGGGCAAGCTGCTGCGTCCCTTCGTCACCGCCGATGGCCGCTGGAAGCTTCCGGTCGGCGCCGCCGATGTCGATCCGCGCTATCTGTCGATGCTGAAAGCCTATGAGGACAAGCGCTTCGACGACCATCGCGGCGTCGACCCGCAGGGCATGATCCGCGCCGCCGGCCAGATGCTCGGCAATGGCCGCATCGTCTCCGGCGGCTCGACCCTGACCATGCAGGTCGCCCGCCTGCTCGAACCGCGCCAGGAACGCTCGCTCTCGGCCAAGCTCAGGCAGGCGGTGCGCGCGCTCGAACTGGAGCAGCGCTTCAGCAAGACCGAGATCCTCGACCTCTACCTGACGCTCGCTCCTTTCGGCGGCAATCTCGAAGGGGTGCGCGCCGCGAGCTTCGCCTATTTCGGCAAGGAGCCGAAACGGCTCTCGACCGCCGAGGCGGCACTACTGGTCGCGCTGCCGCAATCGCCGGAAACCCGCCGGCCCGACCGTTTTTCGGAGGCCGCACGCAAGGCCCGCGAACGCGTGCTCGCCAGGGCCGAGGCCGCCGGTCTCGTCACGCCGGGCGAAGTCGCCGCCGCCCGCGACGAGCCGATACCGACGGCGCGAAAACCCTTCCCGGCGCTGGCGCCGCATACCGCCGAGCAGGTCGTCGCCGGCTCTCCCGAGCAGAAGCGGCATCGCCTCAGCCTCGATGCCCGCTGGCAGGCGAGCCTGGAACAGCTCGCCCGCGAGCGCGCCATCGGCCAGGGGCCGCAGCTCTCGATCGCCATCCTCGTCGCCGACAACGAGACCGGCGAGATCCGCGCCTCGGTCGGAGGCGTCGACTATTTCGATGCCGGGCGCGCCGGTTCGCTCGACCTGACGCAGGCCCTGCGTTCACCCGGCTCGGCACTGAAGCCCTTCATCTACGCGCTCGCCTTCGACAATGGCCTCGCCCATCCCGAGACCATGCTGGAAGACCGGCCGACCCGCTACGGTCTCTATGTGCCCGAGAATTTCGACCTCGGCTTCCAGGGCATGGTCAGCGCCCGCAAGGCGCTGCAGCTCTCGCTCAACCTGCCGGCGGTCGAATTGCTCTCGGCGCTCGGCCCGCAGCGTTTCCTGTCGCGGTTGAAGGATGCCGGCGCCGCCATCGCCATGCCCAGGGAGAGCGGCGCGCCCGGCCTCGCCATCGGCCTCGGCGGACTCGGCATCACGCTCTCCGACCTGACCCGGCTTTATGTCGGACTCGCCCGCGGCGGCGAGGTCGTGCCGCTGAAGGTCACGGCTGCGACCGATCCCGGCACCGTCCCGCTGCGCCTCGTCGAGCCGGTCGCCGCCTTCTATGTCGCCGACACGCTGCTCGGCGCGCCACCGCCGCTGAACGCCGCGCCGGGGCGGATCGCCTACAAGACCGGCACCTCCTATGGCTATCGCGATGCCTGGGCCGTCGGCTTCGATCGCCGGCACACCATCGGCGTCTGGGTCGGCCGGGCCGATAACGGCGCGGTGCCCGGCCTCGTCGGGCGGGCGGTTGCGGCGCCGATCCTGTTCGACGCCTTCGCCCGGATCGGCCACGACCCCCGCCCCTTCGTGCAGCCTCCCGGCGTGATCGCCGCGACCAGCGCGACCCTGCCGCCGCCCTTGCGCCATCTGCGCCAGGATGTGCCCAAGACGGTGGCGGCGCTGGCGACGCCGGGGCTGAAGCTCGCCTTCCCACCCGAAGGCGCCCGCATCGATCTTGCCGCCTCGGCTCCCGAGGGCGGGCGCCCCCAGCTCGGACTCAAGGTCGCCGGCGGCGTCGCTCCCTTCACCTGGCTGGTCGACGGCGCGCCGATCACCGGTCCAGTCCGGCGCCGCGAGACGGAATGGCAGCCGCCCGGCAAGGGTTTCGTGCGGATTTCGGTGGTCGATGCCGCCGGCGCCAGCGAGAGCGTCTCGGTCAGGCTGCAATAGGGATCAACGAAAGACGAGGTCGTCCCGGGCGACCGAAGCAAGACCCGGGACCACCGACAGGCACTTCATCGATGTCTGCTTAGAGCCTGCCGGGTTTTCTCCGAACCACACCGTCATCCCGGACAAGCGGCAGAGCCGCGCAGATCCGGGATCCATCCATCGTAGGGATCCGGCGCTCTTCGATGGATCCCGGCGCTGCGGCCGGGATGACGAAGTGTTTCAGCGCGAAATCAGCGCGCTCCAAAGCAGCGTATCACCCGCTCGACGCCGTCGTTCACTCCGCCGGCTGCGGATGAGCCTTTGCGGTCTCCGCCTCCTCGCCATGCATCGGCCGCCGTGCCCGCGACAGATAGCTGTAGGCGACCGGCACGACATAGAGCGTGAGCAAGGTGCCGAAGGTCATGCCGCCGACGATAACCCAGCCGATCTGCGAGCGGCTCTCGGCGCCGGCGCCGGAGGCGAGCGCCAGCGGCACCGCGCCCAGCACCATCGCGCCGGTGGTCATCAGGATCGGGCGCAGGCGCAGCTCCGCCGCCTCGACCAGCGCCTCCAGCATCTCCTTGCCTTCCTCGCGCAGCTGGTTGGTGAATTCGAGGATCAGGATGCCGTGCTTGGTGATCAGACCGACCAGCGTGATCAGCCCGATCTGGCTGTAGACGTTCATCGTCCCGCCGGTGAAATACAGCGCCGCCAGCGCTCCTGTCATCGAGAGCGGCACCGAGACCATGATCACCACCGGGTCGATGAAGCTCTCGAACTGCGCCGCCAGCACCAGATAGATGAAGCCGAGCGCCAGCAGGAAGACGAGCAGGATCGACGAGCCCGACTGCTTGAACTCGCGGCTCTGGCCGGAATAGTCGTTCTGGTAGGAGGCGGGTAGAATCCGCGCCGCCGCCTGCTCCAGCACGGTCAGCGCGTCGCCGAGCGAATAGCCCGGCCCCGGCACGGCCGTGATCGTCGCCGAACGCAGCTGGTTGAAGCGGATCAGCTCCTTGGGCGCGACATTCTCCTCGACCCGGACGAGACTCGACAGCTGCACGACCTGGCCGCCGCGGCCCATCAGATAAATCGACTGCAGCGTCTGCGGCGTGTTGCGGTCCTGTCCGGCGACCTGCAGCATCACGTCGTATTGCTCGCCGTTCATGTTGAAGCGCGTCACCTGGCGGCCGCCGAGCAGGGTCTCCATGGTGCGGCCGATCACGTCAACGCCGACGCCGAGATCAGCGGCGCGCTGCCGGTCGATCGAGACCTTGATCTGCGGCTTGTCGAGGATCAGGTTGGTCTCGAGATTGGTCAGCGCCGGATGGCCCTGAACCTCGGCGATCAGGCGGTCGACGTTCTGCTTGATCTCGGCATAGGAATCCGAGGAGCGCAGCACGAACTCGACCGGCTTGCTGTTGGCGCCGCCCTGGCCGAGCGAAGGCGGGTTGGTGGCGAAGAGCCGGATGCCGGGGATTTGCGACAATCCCTTGTTGATCTCGGCCACCAGGCTTTGCTGCTTGCGCTGGCGCTGCTCCCAGGGCTTCAACCGGGCGAAGGCGATGGCGCGCGTCACGTCCGGGAAGCCGACGATGACGAGATAGGTCTCGACCTCCTGGATCTTGCTGAAATAGTCCTCGACGCGCCGGGCGTAGTCGGCCGTGAAGGACATGGTCGCCCCTTCCGGAGCCACACCGATCGCGGTGATCGTGCCGCGATCCTCAACCGGGGCCAGTTCCGAGCGCAGATTGGTGAAGAAATAATAGCTGCCGCCGGCGACACCGAGCGCCAGCAGCACGATCAGCGGCCGGACCGACAGGGCAAAGCGCAGCGAGCGGCGATACCCGCTGGAGAGCGCCTCGAAGAAGCGTTCGAGCGCATTGTAGAGGAAATTGTGCTTGTTCTCGTGGCGCAGGAGCTTGGCGCACATCATCGGCGTCAGCGTCAGCGCGACGAAGCCGGAGACGAGCACGGCGCCGGCGAGCGTCAGCGCGAACTCGATGAAGAGCTTGCCGGTGCGCCCCGTCGAGAAGGCCATCGGCGCATAGACCGCGACCAGGGTCAGAGTCATCGCGACCACGGCGAAGGCGATCTCGTTGATGCCCTTGATCGCAGCCTTGGTCGGCTCCATGCCGTCCTCGATATGGCGGTGGATGTTCTCCAGCACCACAATCGCGTCGTCGACGACGAGGCCGATGGCGAGCACCATCGACAGCAGCGTCAGCGTGTTCACCGTGAAGCCGAGCGCATACATCAGCGCGAAGGCGCCGATCAGCGAGACCGGGATGGTGACGAGCGGGATCAGCGTCGCGCGCAGCGAACGCAGGAACAGGAAGATGATCAGCACGACCAGCACGACCGCCTCGGCGATCGTGGTGTAGACCGCCTTGATCGAGCGATCGATGAAGATCGAGGTATCGTAGGAGGTCGCGATCGACATCCCGTCGGGCAGGTCCTCGATGATGCCGGGCAGCGCCTGCTGCACGCCGGATGAGACGTCGAGCGGGTTGGCGACGGCCTGCTTGACGATACCGATCGTCACCGAGGGGCTGCCCTTGAACCAGGCCGCGTTGCGTTCTTCACGGGCGCCGAGCTCGACGCGCGCGACATCGCGCAGGCGGACCGGGAAGCCGTTCGCATCCTTGACGGTGATCTGCTGGAACTGCTCGGGCGTGTTCAGGCTGGTCTGCGAGAGAACCGTGAATTCGCGGTCGTTGCTCTCGATCCGGCCCGACGGGATCTCGACGTTCTGCGCCCGCAGCGCCGCCTCGACCTCCTGCACGGTGATGGCATAGGCCGCCATCCGGGCCCGATCGAGCCAGATCCGCATGGCGTATTGGCGCTGACCGAGAATGCGGACTTCGGCGACGCCGGTGATGTTCTGGACGCGGTCGGCGATGAAGCGGTCGGCGAAATCGGTCAGCTCCAGCGGCGAATGACGCGTGCTGGTCAGCGACAGATACATCACCGGCTGGGCGTCGGCCTCGACCTTGGCGATGATCGGCTCGTCGATCTCGTCGGGCAGGCGCCCGCGCACGCGGCTGACGCGGTCGCGGACATCGGAGGCGGCGACGTCGGGGTCGACATCCGGGCGGAAACGCACGGAGATCTGGCTGCGCTCCTGGCGGCTGGTCGAGGTAATCGTCTCGATGCCCTCGATGCCGGCGATCGAGTTCTCCAGGATCTGCGTGACCTGCGTCTCGATGATCTCGGCGCTGGCGCCGCGATAGGTCGTCTGCACGGAGACGATCGGCTCGTCGATGTTCGGATATTCACGCACCGTCAGGCGCGTATAGGAGACGAAGCCGATCAGGACGACGAGCAGGCTGAGGACGGTGGAGAGGACCGGCCGACGGACGAAGAGCTCGAACAGGCTCATTGCACCGCGCCCGGAACGGCGGCCGGCAGCGCGCTCGTCTGAACGCTCGCCTTCTGCTTGATCGAGACTGTCGAGCCCTCGCGCAGGCGCATCTGCCCGGCGGTAACGATCTGCATGCCGGGCTTCAGCCCGCGCACGATCTCGACCTTGCCCGGCAGGCGCTTGCCGAGCTCGACCGGGATGCGCTTGGCCTTGCCGTTCTCGACGATGAAGACCATCTTGCCGATGCCGTCCGGCACCACCGCCGTCTCAGGCACGACCAGCGCGTTCTCGCGCTGGTTGACGACGATGGTGAGGCGGGCGAACAGGCCCGGCTTCAGCACGAGATCGCCATTTGGAACCTTGGCGCGCAGCTTGACCGCACGGCCGTTGATGTCGACCACCGGATCGATGGCGAAGATCTGGCCGGAGAACGGCCGGTCGGGCACGGCATCGACCTTGAGCTGAACCGGCTGCCCAACCTTGAGCTGGGTCAGGAAGATCTCGGGCACGCGGAAATCGATCTTGATCGGGTCGATATTGGTGAGCGCGACCAGCGGCTTGCCGACCGAGATATAGTCGCCGACGCCGACCGAGCGCAGCCCGACCACACCGGTGAACGGCGCCTTGATCGTCGCCTGAGCGAGCTTCGACTGGACCAGCTGAACGCGCGCCTCATGCGAGGCGAGCTGGGCGGTCGCCTGTTCCAGCGCCACCTGCGTGCCGGCGCCGCGCGAGACCAGCGAACGATTGCGGTCATAGGTGTCGCGAGCCAGCGAGAGGTCCGCCTGCGCCTGCTTCAGCTCGGCGTCGAGGATGGCAGTGTCGAGCTTGACCAGCTCCTGCCCCTCCTGGACGCGCTCGCCCTCGCGGAAGCCGAGCGAAATCACGCGGCCGGCGATCTCGGAGGCGATGATGATCGCTTCATCGGCGGCGAGGGTGCCGAGCGCCTCGACCTCCTCGTTGACGGTCATGCTCTCGACCGCGCCGACCTCGACGGGAACGCCCGGATTCGGCGCATTCGCGGCCGCCTGCGCCGGCTGGCCGACCGGCCGGAAATGCTTCTGGTAGGCATAATAGCCACCGCCTGCCAGCCCGGCGATGACGAGGAAGAGGATGAAACGCTTCATGAGGCTGGACGCTCCGGTGCCGCGCGCGAAATCTAGACTGGACGGTCCAGTTCGATAAAGTCCCAAAAGGGCGGAAGCATGATAGGCCCGTCGAGTCAGCGCCGTACACTGCGCGCCGCAAGGGAAGCAAGGGCAATGCCGACCGAGAAATCGCGGCCGGACAAGCATGGCGCGATTACCCGCGCCGCCGCCGAGATGTTCCTGGCCGAGGGCTTCGACCGCGCGAGCCTCGGCCAGATTGCCCAGCGCGCCGGCGTCTCGAAGCAGACCATCTACAGCCATTTCGCCGACAAGGAGGCGCTGTTCAAGGCGATCTGCGCCGAGCTCACTGAAAAGCTGACGATTCCGCTGCGAGAAGCACTGAATCCTGGGGCGGATCTGCGCGCCGCGCTGATCCGTCTCGGCGAGGATGCGCTCGCGATGATGCTGCATCCTGCCTCGCTGGACCTGCACCGCCTGATCGTCAGCGCGGCGACGCGCTATCCCGAGCTCGGACGCGCCGCCTATGAGGCCGGCGCGGCACGGATGATCGAGGATCTCGGCACCCTGATCGGCGAGCGTTCACGATCCGGTGATGGCTTCACGCGAGCGATCGACGAGCCCCGCGCGCAACTGCTGGCGGAGCAGTTCATCGGCATGCTGCGCGGCTTCCACCAGGCGCGCGGCCTGCTCGGCGTGCCGCCGGCTCCGGCCGAAGCGCGCCAGCGCTATGTCCAGGCCTGTGTCGATCTGCTGCTGCGCGGTGCCTGAGCCGGGGCGCGGGCCGCGTCACGGCACTGTCATCTACCGCCGATAGGGCTCGCTCGCGATTGCGAGGAGAGCTGCTGATGCTGCGTATCGAGGGTCTGACCAAGCGTTTCGGCGGCAAGGCCGCCGTCGACAACGTCACCCTGTCGATCCCGCGAGGCGAGATGGTCGGCGTGATCGGCCGCTCCGGCGCCGGCAAGTCGACCCTGCTGCGCATGCTCAACCGGCTTTCCGACCCGAGCGAGGGGCGCCTCCTCAGCGGCGAGCGCGACGTCACTGCCTTGCGCGGCGCGGCGCTGCGCGGCTGGCGGCGCGACACCGCCATGATCTTCCAGCAGTTCAACCTCGTCGGCCGCCTCGACGTGCTGACCAATGTCCTGCTCGGCCGCCTGAACCATCGCTCGGCGGCGCTGACCCTGGTCAAGAGCTTCTCGCAGGACGACAAGATCCGCGCCATCGCCGCGCTCGAGCGGCTCGACATGGGCCATCTCCTGGCGCAGCGCGCCGAGACCCTGTCCGGCGGCCAGCAGCAGCGCGTCGCCATCGCCCGCGCTCTGGTCCAGGAGCCACAGATCATCCTCGCCGACGAGCCGATCGCCTCGCTCGACCCGCGCAACTGCCAGATCGTCATGGACGCGCTGTTCCGGATCAACCGCGAGGACGGCATCACCGTCATCTCCAACCTGCACCATCTCGACATCGCGGCGAAGTATTGCGACCGGCTGATCGGCATGGCCGCCGGCAAAGTCGTGTTCGACGGCCCGCCCCATGCTTTGACCAGCGAGATCGCGGCCGAGCTCTACGGCATCGAGGCCAAGGACGCCGGCGCCGAGGCGCTCGATGCGCTCGACGCCATCGCCACCTCCGAGGCGCGGCGCATCCGACAGAACGTCGCCTGAGCGGATCCTCCGCAGGCAACGCCTACCCCGACCACCAGACTACCCCCTAAGGAGCACTCTCATGCTGACCCGTCGTCATACCCTGACGCTTGCCGCCGGCCTCGCCGCGACGCTCGCCGCCCCCGCCTTCGCGCAGGACTGGAAAGCCAAATATCCCGAACTCGTCTTCGCGATCATCCCGGCCGAGAACGCCTCGGGCGTGACCGAGCGCTACACCCCCTTCGTCAACTATCTTTCGAAGGAACTCGGCACCAAGGTGACGCTGCGCATCGCCAACGACTACGCCGCGATCATCGAAGGCCAGCGCGCCGGCAACATCCACATCGCCTCCTATGGCCCGTCCTCCTTCGCTCGCGCCCGCATGACCGGCGCCAAGGTCGATGCCTTCGCCATCGAGACCAATCTCGACGGCACCAAGGGCTATCATTCGGTCTTCTACGTAAAGAAGGACTCGCCCTATCAGAAGGTCGAGGACCTCAAGGGCAAGAATCTCGGCCTGGTCGACCCGAACTCGACCTCCGGCAACAATGTCCCGCGCTTCGCGCTGAACGGCATGAAGATCGAGCCCGAGACCTTCTTCGGCAAGGTCGTCTACACCGGCAGCCACGAGAACGCCGTCATCGCCCTGCAGCAGGGCACCGTCGACGTCGCCGCCAACTGGTGGAACGACGAGCAGGAATCGAACCTGCAGCGCATGGCTCGCAAGAACATGGTCAAGGCCGAGGATTTCCGGATCATCTTCAAGTCCGAGCAGATCGTGAACTCGCCGCTGGCCTATCTCAGCGACCTGCCGGAAGAGCTCAAGGCCAAGATCCGCGACGCCGTCCTCAACATCACCACCAAGGACAAGGCCGCCTTCGACAAGATCTATGAAGGCAAGCAGGGCCCGCTCGTCGCCGTCGACAACAAGGCCTACGACCCGATCATCGAGCTGAACAAGTTCGTCGACGCGCTTCGCAAGAAGAAGTCCTCGTAAGCCTAGCCCCTCTCCCCTCTCCCGGATGGGAGAGGGGCCGGGGGTGAGGGACCGCCCTCACCACGGCATGCTCGACATTGGAGTGGCCGCACCGCGTTCTGGCGTTTGCCGGCTGGCCCTCACCCCTACCCCTCTCCCATCCGGGAGAGGGGTTCCCCGCGCCTCTCCGGCCAGGGCTTATCATCCCATGACGCTCCCTCTCGCCTCCGACGCCCCCGCTATCGCCACCCATGCCGAGCTCTACCGGCGCGAAATGGCGGCCAAGCGCCTGCAGACCCTGCTGGGCCTCGCGATCTTCGCCGTCTGCGTCGTGCTCGCCGGCATCGGCGCCGAGGTCGATCTCAAAAAATTCGCCGAGAACGCCTGGCGTTTCCCGAAATACATCCTCGAGACCATGCCGACGCTCCGGCTCGCCACCTTGGGTGCCGATCTCAAGGAATGGTACTGGGGCATCAATGGCTGGCTGAAGCTGCTCTGGCAGACCGTCGTCATCGCCTATGTCGGCACCGTGCTCGGCGCTGTCGGGGGCTTCCTCCTCTGCTTTGTCGCCGCCGGCAATCTCGGCCGCTCGACCGGGCTGCGCTGGGTCACGCGCCGCTTCCTCGAATTCTGCCGCACCGTGCCGGAGATCGTCTTCGCGCTGATCTTCGTCATCGCCTTCGGCCTCGGCCCGCTGCCGGGCGTGCTCGCCATCGCCATCCACACCATGGGCGCGATGGGCAAGCTCTTCTCCGAAGTCGTCGAGAACATCGACATGAAGCCGGTCGACGGCCTCACCGCCACGGGAGCCGGCTGGTGGCAGACCGTGCGCTTCGCCGTCGTGCCGCAGGTACTGTCGAATTTCGCGAGCTACACGCTGCTGCGCTTCGAGATCAATGTCCGCGGCGCCTCGATCATGGGCTTCGTCGGTGCAGGCGGCATCGGCCAGGACCTGATCGAGGCGATCCGCAAATTCTACTTCACCGATGTCAGCGCCATCCTGCTGCTGATCATCGTCACCGTCATGCTGATCGACTACGGCACCGAGCGTCTGCGCCACGCCTTGCTGAGCCTGGAGCATCGCCCATGAGCCTCGCCCTCTCGGCCGCCGACCGCGCTGCGCTCGTCGCCCGCCACAAGACCGCGATCGACGGCTCGCTCAAGGCGAGGATCATCACCCTCGCCGTCATCGGCGGCCTCGTCGGACTCTTCGTCTACGGGCTGAGCACGCTCGAAACCTCCTTCGCACGGTTCTTCGCCGGCTTCGCCAATCTCGGCACCTTCGTGGTGCTGATGCTGCCGCCCGATCCCGGCTCGCTCGCCCGGGCCGTCATCTTCGTGAAGGCGTTGTTCGAGACCATCGCGATCGCCTTTCTCGGCACCATCCTGGCGGCGATCCTCGCCTTCCCGCTCGGCTTCCTCGCCGCCAAGAACGTCGTCGCCAACCGCGTCGTCCACTTTTTCGCCCGTCGCTCGATGGATACGGTGCGCGGCGTCGACGCGCTGATCTGGGCGCTGATCTGGGTCAATGTCGTCGGCCTCGGTCCCTTTGCCGGCATGCTCGCCATCATGACCAGCGATCTCGGCGCCTTCGGCAAACTGTTCTCGGAGGCGATCGAGGCCGCCGACCGCAAGCCTGTCGACGGTGTCGCCTCGGTCGGCGGCGGCAAGCTGCACGAGATCCGCTTCGGGCTGATCCCGCAGGTGCTGCCGGTGATCGCCAGCCAGGTGCTCTATTACATCGAGTCGAACACCCGCTCCTCGACCATCATCGGCATCGTCGGCGCCGGCGGCATCGGCCTCTATCTCGCCGAGACGATCCGCACGCTCGAATGGCAGCAGGTCTCCTTCCTGATCCTCTTGATCCTGGCGGCGGTGACGACGATCGATTTCATCTCCGGCAAGCTGCGCCACGCCATCATCGGCAAGCGGGCGATCTGACATTCTCCCCGTCATGGTCGGGCTTGTCCCGACCATCCACGACTTTGCTTCACTGATCGAACAGGGTGTTCAGGACGTGGATGCTCGCCACGAGGGCGAGCATGACGGCGACGGCCAACCCGGGCCTCACTCCCCGAAGGGCTCGACCACCATCTCCATGCGCTCGCCGGCGAAGGCGCTGTTGACGATGTGGATCGGCGTCAGGTCCGGCAGCGCGTCGAGCCCATGGGTCTGCAGCACCGCCGAGCCCGGCGCGATCGAGAGCAGCGCCGCCTCGCGCTCGGTGGCGAGCCGCGCCGCCAGCCTTGTCGAACTCCGGACATAATCGGGAATGCCGCAGGCCTTGAAGGCGGCGGTGATCGAGCCCCCGGCTTCGCGCAGGATCGCGTCGAAGCCCGGAAAACGTTCGGCGCAGAGATAGTGGATGCCGGTGCCGACCGGCGTCCCACCCGCCCGGCTCAGGGTCTCGATCGCCCAGAGCAGCGTACCCTCGGCTAGCCCCAGCATCGCGCAATGCTGCGCTTCGCCGGCGACGATCTCGGCCGCCAGCACCGAACTCGACACGGCGATACCGGCGGCGCCGAAATTGGTGCGCATGCTGACCCGGCGGCCGAGCCGGTAGGGAAAGCGTGGTGCCGTCACCTGAGTGCCGCGGCCGCGTGACACCGTGACGAGCCCGCACTCGGCGAGATGGCGAAAGGCCTGCCGCACGGTGTGGCGGTGCACGCCATATTGCTCGGCGAGCGCCACCGAGGCCGGCAGCGTATCGCCCGCCCGGTACTCGCCCTGCTCGATCGACGCCGCCAGCGCATCGGCGATCCGCCGCCAGGCCGTGCCGGCTTCGCCGGTCGCAGTCTCGGAAACCGCATCCGTCATGAAAATTTCATCTGAAATGTATAGACCTTTTCTGAGCTCAGCTCCATGATAGTCTAGACATTAGAGATTGGCGAGAGGCCTCACCGGATGACTCAAACCGCAACACGGCAGCACTGGATGGCCGTGCTGGCCCGCGCCTCGCGCCGCGAGATCGAGGCCTTGCTGGCGCAGGCCGGGCCGCAGCCCGAACACGACGTCCTCAAAGCGCCCGAAACCGGCACAGTCATGGTCGAAGGTCGCGCCGGTGGTGCCGGGCGGCGCTTCAATCTCGGTGAGGCGACGGTGACGCGCTGCGTCGTCCGCCTGGGCGGCGGCAGGATGGGCTTTTCCTATGCCCTCGGCCGCGATGTCGGCAAGGCGCGGCTGGCGGCGATCGCCGACGCGCTGCTCCAGGACGAGGCCGAGGCCGGCCCGCTGCGGCAGGGCGTCGGCGCATTGGCCGAGAAGCAGCAGGCGGCACGCGAACTCGCCTCGCGCAAGGCGGCCGCCACCAAGGTCGATTTCTTCACGCTGGTCCGGGGCGGCTGATGGCTACGAACGAAACCCTGCTCGGCGCCGGCTTCTCGGACCCGGTCTTCCAATCGCAGACAGCTTTCCGAGCCCTGCTGGCGGCGCTTTCCGAGCCCGGGCAGACCCGTGAGCTCGCCATCGCCGTCGAGCCTCCAGCCGGGCTGGAGCCTGCCAGCGCCCTCGCGCTGCTGACGCTCGCCGATTACGAGACGCCGATCTGGCTGCCCGCCGCCCTGCGCGACGGGCCGGCGGGCGCCTGGCTGCGCTTCCATTGCGGCGCCGCTCTCGTCAAGGATCCGGCAAGCGCCGCCTTCGCCGTCATCGACGGCGCGATGCCCGAGCCCAAGCTTGCCGCCTTCAACCCCGGCGACGACCAGTTTCCCGACCGCTCGACCACGGTGATCGTGCAATGCGCCGCGCTCACCGGTGGAGAGGCGGTGACGCTCGAAGGCCCGGGCATCGCCGGGACCTGCGAGATCGCGCCCTCCGGCCTGCGCCCCGGCTTCTGGGCCGAACTCGCCGCCAATGCCGCGCTCTACCCCTGCGGTGTCGACCTCATCCTGAGCCATGGCGCGCGCCTCATCGGCCTGCCGCGCTCGACGCAAATCCTGGAGACCCGCTGATGCCCCGCCGGGAGCTTTACTGATGTATGTCGCGGTCAAGGGCGGCGAAGCCGCCATCCTCGCCACCCATGATCTCGTCGCCGAAGCGCGCCGCGGCGACGAGAGCGTGCCGGAAATCGCAGTCGCCCAGATCCGCGAGCAGATGGGTCTCGCCTGCGGGCGCGTGATGAACGAAGGCTCGCTCTACGATCCCGATCTCGCGGCGCTGGCCCTGAAGCAGGCGCAGGGCGACGCGATCGAGGCCGCCTTCCTGATGCGCGCCTACCGCACCACCCTGCCGCGCTTCGGCTCCTCCGAGCCGCTCGACACCGGCAAGATGGCGATCCGCCGCCGCGTCTCGGCGACCTACAAGGATCTGCCCGGCGGCCAGGTGCTCGGCCCGACCTATGACTACACCCACCGGCTCTTCGATTTCGCCCTGATGGACGAGGCGGCTCCGGGCGACGTGCAGGCCCGTCCGGCTGCGCAGCCGCTCGACGCCTCGATGCCACGCGTACCCGACATTCTCGGCGCCGAGGGGCTGATGGAGGAGGAAGCGCCGCCGGAAGGCGATCCGCGGCCCTTCGATCTCACCCGCGAGCCGGTCTCCTTCCCGGCCGGGCGCGACGTCCGGCTCCAGGCGATGGCACGCGCCGACGAGGGCTTCCTGCTCGGCCTCGGCTATTCCGTGCAGCGTGGCTTCGGCAACAGCCACCCCTTCGTCGGCGAGGTCAGGGTCGGGGAGGTCTGCGTCGAATTCGTGCCGGAGGAACTCGGCTTCGCCGTCGATCTCGGCGAGATCACCTTGACCGAATGCCAGATGGTCAACCAGTTCGCCGGCTCCAAGGATGTGCCGCCGCAGTTCACCCGCGGCTACGGGCTCGCCTTCGGCCATAGCGAGCGCAAGGCGATGTCGATGTCGCTGGTCGACCGAGCGCTGAAGGCGGGCGAATTCGGCGAGGCGGCGACCTATCCGGCGCAACAGGACGAGTTCGTGCTCTACCACTCCGACAATGTCGAGGCGGCCGGCTTCGTCGAGCATCTCAAGCTGCCGCACTATGTCGATTTCCAGGGCGAGCTCGAACTAATCCGCCGCATCCGCAGGGAGCGGCAGGAGCGCCAGGACAAGCACGCCGATCAGGCGAATGAAGCGCTGCCGGAGGCCGCGGAATGAACGCGCATCAGAGCGTCGGCGAAGACAACAAGCCGGCTTACAATTACGCCTATCTCGACGAGCAGACCAAGCGGATGATCCGCCGGGCCCTGCTCAAGGCGGTCGCGATCCCCGGCTATCAGGTGCCGTTCGGCTCGCGCGAAATGCCGCTCGCCCGCGGCTGGGGCACCGGCGGCATCCAGGTCACCGCCGCGATCATCGGCCCCGACGACCGGCTCAAGGTGATCGACCAGGGCGCCGACGACACCACCAACGCCGTCTCGATCCGCCGCTTCTTCGAGCGGACCGCCGATGCCCGCACCACCGAGGCGACCGACGAGGCGACGATCATCCAGACCCGCCACCGCATCCCCGAGGCGCCGCTGAAGAGCGGCCAGATCATGGTCTACCAGGTGCCGCAGCCCGAGCCGCTGCGGAAGCTCGAGCCGCACGAGGCCGAGACGCGCAAGATGCACGCCTGGGCCGAATACGGGCTGATGCAGGTCAAGCTCTACGAGAACATCGCCCGCTTCGGCGAGGTGACGACGACCTATGACTACCCGGTCATGGTCAATGGCCGCTATGTCATGGCGCCCTCGCCGATCCCGAAATTCGACAATCCGAAGATGCAGATGTCGCCGGCGCTGCAGCTCTTCGGTGCCGGGCGCGAGAAGCGCATCTATGCGGTACCGCCGCATACCAGCGTGCGCAGCCTCGATTTCGAGGACCACCCCTTCCGCATCCAGAGCTGGGAGCAGCCTTGCGGGCTCTGCGGCGCCGCCGATTCCTATCTCGACGAGGTGGTGATCGACGACCAGGGCGGGCGCATGTTCGTCTGCTCCGACAGCCATCATTGCGAGACGCGTCGGGCGGAAGGCCATCGCGGCGCCATGCTCGCCGACGCCTCGGCGCTGCATCTGGTCGAGGACGAGGCCAAGTCATGAACATTCAGATCAATCCGCAGCAACTCGCACTCGATCCCGCCCCGCTGCTCTCGGTCGCCGGCGTCTCCCGCTTCTATGGCGAGCGCATCGGCTGCGCCGATGTCTCCTTCGATCTCTGGCCGGGCGAGGTGCTCGGCATCGTTGGCGAATCCGGTTCCGGCAAATCGACCCTGCTGCGCTGCCTCGCCGGCATCGACAAGCCCGACGCGG
Organism: Allobosea sp. NPDC055594; assembly: GCF_053618995.1. Lineage (NCBI taxonomy): Bacteria > Pseudomonadati > Pseudomonadota > Alphaproteobacteria > Hyphomicrobiales > Alloboseaceae > Allobosea > Allobosea sp. NPDC055594. The sequence goes on along the minus strand of NZ_JBSHIO010000007.1, from coordinate 89,494 downwards.
GCGAGGTGCTGTTCCGCGGCGGTACCGAACCGCTCGACATCTATTCGGTCGCCGAGCAGGAGCGGCGCCGGCTGATGCGGACCGCCTGGGGCATCGTCCACCAGAATCCGCGCGACGGCTTGCGCATAGACGTCTCGGCCGGCGGCAATGTCGGCGAGCGCCTGATGGACAATGGCGCGCGCCATTACGGCAAGATCCGCGAGACCGCGCTCGACTGGCTGCAGCGTGTCGAGATCGCCGCCGGCCGCATCGACGACCGGCCGCGCCAGTTCTCGGGCGGCATGCAGCAGCGCCTGCAGATCGCCCGCGTGCTGGTCTCCGAGCCGAAGCTCGTCTTCATGGACGAGCCGACCGGCGGCCTCGACGTCTCGGTCCAGGCGCGTCTGCTCGACCTCCTGCGCGTGCTGGTGCGCGATCTCGGCCTCGCCGCGATCATCGTCACCCATGATCTCGCCGTGGCGCGCCTGCTCACCGACCGATTGATGGTGATGAAGGATGGCCGCGTCGTCGAGCAGGGCCTGACCGACCAGGTCCTCGACGATCCCCACCACGCCTACACGCAGCTCCTGACATCCGCGGTGCTGACGGTATGAGCCTCTCGTCGCACTCGCTCCCGTCATGGTCGGGCTTGTCCCGACCATCCACGTCTTCGTTCTTCAAGAGCGGTGTTCAAGACGTGGATGCTCGCCACAAGGGCGAGCATGACGGTGGGAGCTTCGTCACATCCGCGTCACCGCGCCGGCACAAGGCACTGATCCCATGACCACGATGATCCAGGTCGAAAACGTCGCCAAGGAATTCACCCTGCACAATCAGGGCGGGGTCCGCCTGCCGGTCTTCGACAACGTCAATTTTTCGGTCGCGGCCGGCGAGGCGCTGGTCCTGGCCGGTGCCTCCGGCGCCGGCAAATCCAGCCTGCTGCGCATCCTCTACGGCAATTACCGGCCGATCTCCGGCAGGATCGCCGTCACCCATGCCGGCAGGCCGATCGACATCGTCACCGCCGTGCCGCGCACCGTGCTCGACATCCGCCGCCGCACGCTCGGCTTCGTTTCGCAATTCCTGCGGGTGATCCCGCGCGTCTCGGCGCTCGACATCGTCCGCGATCCGCTGCTCGCCCGCGGCGCCAGCGCCGAGGAGGCGAGCGAGCGCGCCAAAGCCATGCTGGCGCGCCTCAACCTGCCGCAGCGCCTCTGGGATCTCGCGCCCGCGACCTTCTCCGGCGGCGAGCAGCAGCGCGTCAACATCGCCCGTTCCTTCGTCGATCCCTCGCCGATCATGCTGATCGACGAGCCGACCGCCTCGCTCGACGCCGGCAACCGCAATGTCGTGGTAGAGCTGATCGCAGAGGCCCGTGCGCAGGGTTCGGCGATCGTCGGTATCTTCCATGACGAGGCCGTGCGAGAGGCTGTGGCGACCCGCTATCTCGACATCACCGATTTCAGGAAGGCCGCCTGATGACCACCATCCTCACCAATGCCAGGCTGATCCTCGAGAACGAGATCGTCGACGGCAGCATCGCCTTCGACGAGACCGGCATCCTCTCCGTCGATCAGGGCCGCTCCTCGCTGCCGGCCGCGATCGACGTGCAGGGCGACTATGTCGCGCCCGGCCTGGTCGAGATGCACACCGACAACATGGAAAAGCACTTCATGCCGCGCCCCAAGGTCTTCTGGCCGAACGGGCTCGCTGCGGCGCTGGTCCATGACGCGCAGATGGCGGCGTCCGGCGTCACCACGGTTTACGACGCGATCTGCGCCGGTACGCCCTTCTCGGCCAAGGATTATCGCAAGGACATCTTCGCCGATGTCATGGACGCGCTCCGGCTCGGCACCGCCGAAGGCGTCTTCCGCATCGATCACCGCATCCATATGCGTTGCGAGCTGACCAGCCCCGACCTCTTGCGCGATATCGAGCCCTATCAGGACGACGGCCTCGTCCAGCTGGTTTCGCTGATGGACCACACGCCCGGCCAGCGGCAATGGCGCAATATCGAGCATCTGCGCACCTATTCGCTCGGTACCGGCAAGACCGAGGCCGAATTCGAGGAGGATGTCGTCGTCCGCCAGCGCGAAGGCGCCGAGAATGTCAGCCGCAACTGGAGCGCCGTGGTCGAGATGTTCCGCTCCCGCGGCATCCCGATCGCGACCCATGACGATACCACGGTCGAGCATGTCGAGGCCGGCATCGCCTCGGGCGCAGTGATCTCGGAGTTCCCGACCACGGTCGAGGCGGCGCAGGCCGCCAAGCAGCGTGGCCTCGCCACCATCGCCGGGGCACCCAACGTCGTCCGCGGCGGCTCGCATTCCGGCGGCGTCTCGGTATCGGAGCTGGCGGAGAAGGGCCTGCTCGACGGGCTCTCCTCCGACTATGTCCCCGCCAGCCTGCTCCAGGCCGTGCTGAAGCTGCACGCCGCCCACGGCGTCGCCCTGCCCGAAGCGATGGGCATGGTCACCTGGAAGGTCGCCGACATTCTCGGCCTCCGCGATCGCGGCCATCTCAAGCCCGGTCTGCGCGCCGATCTGCTGCGCTTCCGGACGCTCAGCGCGACGCCGGTGCTCAACGCCGTCTGGTCGAAGGGCGAGCGCGCGTTTTGACCACGACCCCGCCGCGCTACGCCATCTATTTCGCGCCTGCCGCCGACAGCGCCCTCTGGCGCTTCGGCAGTGCGACCCTGGGCTATGACGCCACCACCGGCGGCGAGCTGCCGGGTGCGGTGCCACCGGGCTGCGAGGCGCTGGACTGGCCGGCGCTCACCGCCGAGCCGCGGCGCTATGGCTTCCATGCGACGCTGAAGGCGCCGTTCGAGCTCTCGGACGGCCGCAGTGAAGGGGCTCTGCGCGCCTTCGCCCGCAATTATGTCGCCGGCCGCGCGCCGGTCGGGCTCAAAGGGCTCGCCGTCGACGCGCTCGGCCACTTCGTCGCCCTGACCCCGGCCGAGCCGAGCCAGGCGCTGCAGACTCTCGCCTTCGATGTCGTCCAGGCCTTCGAGCCCTTCAGGGCGCCGCTCTCGCAGGCTGATCTGGCGCGGCGGCTGCAAAGCCCGCTGACCCCGGCGCACCGGGCCTATCTCGAGGCCTACGGCTACCCCTATGTCGGCGACGCCTTCCGCTTCCACATGACCCTGACCGGCGCCTTGCCGCAGGACCTCGTCTCTCCCGTCAAGACGGCGCTCGTCGCAGCGCATGCACAGGCGGTTCCGCCCGGCGAGGTGCTGCTCGACCGGATCGCGATCTTCAAGCAGGCCGATCGCACCAGCCGCTTCACCCTGCTCGACGCCCTGCCTTTCGGCTGAAGCACGAGCCGCGGCGTGTCAGACTGGCTCGGCCGAGGCGCGCAGCAAGCCCAGGAGATCGGCCGCGCCTTCGGCGATCGTCCGGTCGTTGACGATCCGCCGCAGCTCGGCGCGCTCGGTCGTCAGCGGCGCCTCGCGGGACAGCCGGGCCGCGATATCGGCCTCGCTCTCGCGCCCGCGCGCCGCGAGCCGCTTCGCCAGAATAGCCGCCGGCGCGGTGATCTCGACCACGACGACACGCTCCGCCAGGGCCTCCGCCGCACGGATCGCACCGCGCGAGATGTTTGCGATCACCACCTGCCCCATGGCGAGGCCGGCGAGCTCGCGCACCGGGATGCCGTAATCCAGGCCATGGGCGGCCCAGCTCAGGGCGAGCTCGCCGCGCGCCCGGGCGGTCACGAAACCGGCTTCGTCGCAGCTGTCATGGTCCTCCGCCCCGGCGAGCGCCGGGCGGGTGATCAGGCGGCGCGCGAAGCGGAAGCGCCGATCATCGGCGAGCGCGCGGCGGGCAGCGTCCATCAGCGCATCCTTGCCGGCCCCGGACGGGCCGACCACCAGCACCAGCACGCCGGCCAGGGCCGGCGCCGCGATCATCGTTTCAGCAGAGGAATGCGTCATGGTGGCCAAGAAGCTCGGACTTGAACCGGTGATCGACCCCACCGCCAGGGTGCGGCAGGCGGTGCTCGGCCGCTATACCGAGATCGGCGCCCGCACCGCCTTCGCCGAGTCCAGCCTCGGCGACTACTCCTATGTCGTGAACGACGCGGATGTCATTTACACGACAATCGGCAAGTTCTGCTCGATCGCCGCCCATACCCGCATCAACCCGGGCAACCACCCGATGCAGCGGGCGAGCCAGTCGCATTTCAGCTATCGCTCATCGGCCTATTTCGACGATGCGCAGGACGATGCCGACTTCTTCGCCTGGCGGCGCTCGACCCCGGTCACGATCGGCCACGATGTCTGGATCGGCCACGGCGCCATCGTCCTGCCGGGCCGCAGCATCGGCACGGGCGCGGTGGTCGCCGGTGGCGCGATCGTCACCAAGGACGTGCCGGACTACAGCATCGTCGCCGGCAACCCCGCCCGCATCATCCGCCGGCGCTTCCCGGAGGCGATCGCCGAGCGGCTCAAGGCGCTCGCCTGGTGGGATTGGGAACATGCGCGCTTACGCGCCGCGCTCGCCGACTTCCGGGCGCTCGGCGTCGAAGCCTTCCTGGAGAAATACGAGGGCTGACGGCAAGCGCGCGTCATGCTCGGGCCTGACCCGAGCATCTCCCGCAAGAGATTCTCGGGCCCACGCTTCGCTTCGCCCGAGAATTACGAAGCAGTTCAGGCCTTCGCCTTGGCCTTCTTCGCGCGCTCGACCGCCTCGAGGATCAGTTCCTTGGCCTTGGCGGCGTCGCCCCAGCCGGTGAACTTCACCCATTTGCCGGGCTCGAGATCCTTGTAGTGCTCGAAGAAGTGCTGGATCTGGTCGAGCGTGATCTTCGGCAGGTCCGTGTAGTTGTGGACGTTCTCGTAGCGCCTGGTCAGCTTCGGCACCGGCACGGCGATGATCTTCTCGTCGCCGCCGCCCTCGTCCTCCATCATCATCACGCCGATCGGGCGGACCGCGATGTAAGATCCCGGCACCAGCGGGCGGGTATTGGCGACCAGCACGTCGCAGGGATCGCCATCCTCGGAGAGCGTGTGCGGGATGAAGCCGTAATTCCCGGGATAGCGCATCGGCGTATAGAGGAAGCGGTCGACGAAGAGCGTGCCGGCCTCCTTGTCCATCTCGTATTTGATCGGTTCGCCGCCGATCGCGACCTCGATCACGACATTGACTTCGTCGGGGGGATTCTTGCCGATGGAGATGGCGTCGAGGCGCATGAACGAGACCTGTCTATGGACGATACTGGCGCGCCTTATGCCGGCTCGCGCCGCAAAGGCCAAGTCCGACCTTCTGCCCAATCGTCATCCCCGCCCTGCGGCAGGCACGGCTCGCCCGGATTTGCGCGCGAGCGCCGGCGCTGGTATCGGGCCAGCATGGAAGAGAGCATGACGAGATGCTGAACCGCTTGCGGCGGGACGAGGACCGCTATGCCAGGCGCATGGCACGAATCGCGCGCTGGGACCGCCCGCTCGGCGGCCGGGTCGACCGGCTGCGCGCCTGGGCCAACATGCTGCTGGTCGACCATGGCATCTTCCGGCTCGCCTATCTCAACGCCCACCGTGTCACGCCGCGGCTCTGGCGTGCGGCACAGCCGGCACCAGGCGATATCGCCTGGTTCGCCCGACAGGGGGTGCGCACCATCGTCAATCTGCGCGGCGGGCGCGAGCACGGCTCCTGGCAGCTCCAGCGCGAGGCCTGCGAGCGCCACGGCGTCGCCCTGATCGACTTCGTGCTGCGCTCGCGCGGCGCCCCTGATCGCCAGACCATCCTGTCGGCACCGCAATTCTTCGACGAGCTTGCCCTGCCCGCACTGGTGCACTGCAAGTCCGGCGCCGATCGGGCCGGCTTCTTCGCCGCGCTCTATCTGCTGGTCCATGAAAAGCGCCCGCTGAAGGAGGCCATGGCCGCGCTCTCCTTCCGCTACGGCCATTTCCGCTTCGCCAAGACCGGCATCCTCGACACCTTCTTCGAGGCCTATGAGCGCGAAGGCGAAGCCAAAGGCATCGCCTTCCTCGACTGGGTCGCCAATCACTACGATCCCGAACGCCTGGAGCGCGAGTTCAGGCCGGGCTTCCTGTCCTCGCTGCTCGCCGACCGGCTGATCCGGCGCGAATAGCCGGGCCGGCTGCTCAGATCCGGGAGCCTTGCGGCAGCGCCTTGGCAGCTCCACCGCCGCCGAAGCCCGTCCAGGTCAGACAGGCATGGGCGCACATCCGCAGCAGCGACATCGCGCCGATCGCGCACAGCATCGCCAGCGACAATTTGCCGAACCAAGCGATCAGCGCCAGCGTCGCGACCAGGGCGACAGCGTTGATCATCATCGGATGCTGCGGGTCGCGCGACAGCGTCCCGATCTCGTTCAGCGGCGCGACCAGCGCAATGCCGACATAGAACAGCGTCAGGATCGACAGCACCGTCCCGATGCCGTGCCATTGCGTCTCCTCAAGCCAGGGATCGAGGAGGAGCACGAAAGCGGCCGCGCTTGCGAACAGGGCGAAGGCGGCGACGATCAGCCCGCCGGTCAGGATCCGGGCCCAGCGCCGACGCGCCGGCCCCTGTCGGCTGCGCAGGCTGCTCATCACCAGCGGCAGGGTGACCGCGCCGAACATCTGCGTCGGGACATCGAGCAGGCGCATCGCCAGCGCGACATGCGCAGCGAAGACCGGATCGGAGGAGAAGGGCAGCGCAAGCAGCGGCGCGACAGAGAAGCCGAAGGAGAGCAGGGCCGAAGGCAGCAGCAGGCGCGGCGCCGCGCTCCATTGCCGGACCGAGCGCCGCAGCTCGTGCACCGACCACTCGGCCTGCAGCGCCAGCCGCTGGAAAGCGAAGCGACGGCGCCAGCCGAGATAGCCGGCCGAAACGGCATGACCGATCGCATCGGCGGCGAAGAGGGCCAGCGAGGACGCGCCGAAGGGCAGGATCAGAGCCAGCATCGCGCCGGGCTGGATCACGGCCTGAAGCAGACCGGCATTGCCGAGCGCCCGAAAATCACCTTCCGCCGTGGCTTCCGCTGTCGCCAGCCGGATCGCCGCCCGGCCCGCGAGCGAGAACACGAAGAGCGCTGCATGGCCGGCCAGGACGAGGCCCAGCGCCGAGGACGCGATCGCCGCGAGCCCGACCAGCGCGAGGAATCCGACGCCCGTCACGACCGAAAGCCGGAAGGCCCGTCCCAGCCGGTCGGGGTCGCTGTTCTGGAAGAACACCGTCTCGAAACGCAGCAGTGCCGCGATCGAGAGAAAATTGGCGAGGGCGGAGTAGATCGCGAATTCGGCGAAGACCTGGGGCGGGCAGAGCAGCGCTGCGATCAACAGCCCCCAGACGGAGAGGAAGCGCGCCTGGACATAGCGCAGCGCCAGCAGGATTCCGGCGGCGATGCCGCCGCCCGGACGCAGCGAGCGCAGCGCGCCCTGAGCCAGCTCGGGGCGCACTGCCGACAAGGGCGCCAGAGCTCGCTCCAAAGTCGCCTGCGCAGCCATTCCAAGCGCCTCTGTCGGGATTTCGGGGGTGGTCCCCGCCGCCTTCCCGGGTCTTTCGGCGGCCTTGCGAGAACGGGGCGAGAGCCGTTGTGCCGCTCTGCGCATACCGTGCCGCAACCTCGACAGTGCGCTCACGTGGTTAACAGATCCTTGACGAAACCCGCGCGGCAGACCGGCAGGGGCTCCATCTGGGCACCGGGCATGGCGAGAAGATGGCGGGCGCTGCCCCTTGGTCAGGCGCACGCCGCAAGGGCAGGCGCCTCTTCGCGGCGCGGCATCGCGGCCGCCATCGCCTCAGACGAAGTCGCGCTGCAGCGCTTCGAAGCGGGCGACCTGGTCGGCGAGCAGCGCGCGTTGCTCGTCGCGGCGGACGAAGACCTTGAACATCGCCTCGCCGGCACCGTTGAAGAATTGCACCGAGCAGGAGCGCCGGCCATGGAACTGCCGGTCGACCAGCGCGATCCTGGTGCAATTGCCGGCCTTGATGTGCCCGCCGATCGGGCTGTCGCCATGGATGTTGTAGTAGCCGTGGCCGAAGGAGCCGACCGGGAGCGAGCCCTCGCATTCGAGCACGATGTCCAGCGTGTGCACGATGAACAGCACGGTGCCCCAGCTCGAGAGCTCCAGCCAGAGCGCCTCGAAACGCTCGGCCGGGATGAAGCGGCGCTGCTCTTCCGGCGCCGCCTCGAGCACGGCGAGCGTCGACACGCCGACCTCGCGGGCGATCGCCTCGATGACACCGTCCGGCTTCGCGGCGAGCGCCTGCCTGACGCGTTCCATGGGGTCGGTGACCGGCGGTTCCTGGCCTGCCGGAGCAAGCGCCTGCGAGATCGGCATGTCCGCCCTCCCCCTTATTCCGCCGCCTGGCGCGGCAGATGCGGGTTGCGCTCGCTCAGCACGGTCTCGAAGCCCTCGAACTCGGGATGACCGAGATAGATCGGCGTCGGGCGTGGCTGGCCGGCACTGCGATGCGATTCGCGGAACTGCTCGGACTTGGTCCAGGCCGTGAAATCCTCCTTCGAGGCCCAGGTGGTGTGCGAGGAATAGAGGGTGTGATCCTCCTTCTCCGGCCCCTTGAGCAGATGGAAGGCGATGAAGCCCTTCATCTCGTCGAGCCGCGTCTTGCGCGACGACCAGATCGACTCGAACGTCGCCTCCTCCCCCTTGACGACCTTGAAGCGGTTCATGGCGATGAACATGGGTTTTCCTCGATAGGCTGACGGACAAAGACGGACGATCGGACGGCGGGCGTTGAAGCACTGCAACCGCCGCGCCACACTTGACCCCTCTTAGTAAAACTGAATATCACCGTCAACAATGGCTCAGTAATTACAGTTTTTAATGATTACAAACAGAGCCTATACTTTGGAATCACCATAAACAGACGATGCCACCGCCGGACCCTGGCGGCATCGCACTGTTGGACCCGACGAGACCGAGCCATGCAATACATGCCATCGCCCGCGACCGCCCCCCTTGCCGGCATCAAGGCCAAGCGCCTCGGCCGGGAACTCACGGCCGCCATCGGGTTGACGCTTCTCGCCGCCTCCAGCCTCGCCGGCAGCCAAGCCTGGCCCGCCCGGATGGCGCAGACGGGCTTCGGCTTCGTCGCCAGCGCTCAGGCGCAATCCGCCCAGCGCATCGTCGCGGTCGGCGGCGTCGTCACCGAAGTGCTCTACGCGCTCGGCCTGCAGGACAGCGTGGTCGGCGTCGACACCACCAGCCTGTGGCCGCCGGAGGCGCTGAAAGAGAAGAAGAATGTCGGCTATGTCCGGGCTCTCTCGGCCGAAGGCGTGCTGTCGCTGAAGCCCTCGTTGGTGATCGCGGTCGAAGGCGCGGGCCCGCCCGACGCTCTGGCGCTGGTCCGCGAGGCCGGCCTGCCGATGGCGCCGGTGCCCGAGGCGCTGACGCCCGAGGCCGTGGTCTCGAAGATCGAGATCATCGGCAAGGCGGCCGGCGCCGCGGAACCGGCAAGGCAGCTCGCCGCCGGCGTCAGGACGCGCTTTGCCGAGCTCGACAAGCTGCGCGCCGGCCTGCCGAAGCAGAAGCGCGTGCTCTTCGTGCTCTCGCTGCAGAATGGCCGCACCATGGTCGGCGGCCGCAACAGCAGCGCCGACGCCATCATCGCGCTCGCCGGCGGCGTCAATGCCGCCGAGGCGGTCGAGGGCTTCAAGCCGATGACGGACGAGGCGATCATCACCGCCGCCCCGGACCATGTGCTGATGATGCGCCACAGCGCCGCTCCCTCCCAGACGCCCGAGGAGCTCTTCGCCATGCCGGCCTTCTCCCAGACGCCGGCGGCCAAGGCGAAGAGCCTGATCCGCATGGACGGACTCTATCTGCTCGGCTTCGGGCCGCGCACCCCTGACGCCGCCCGCGACCTGATGGCCGCCCTCTATCCGGAGGCCAAGATCGCCCAGCTCCCCGCGACGAAATGACCCTCGCCATGAAGCCAGTCACGGCGCCCGGCGCAGCTGCGCTGGCGCGGCTGACCGCCAGCCGCCGGCAGCGCAATCTCGTCGCCTGCGGCGCCCTGCTCGGCCTGTGCCTGCTGCTCATGCTGCTTTCGCTCGGCGCTGGCGCCTTCGCCATCGCGCCCGGACGCGTCGCCGAGATCCTGCTGGCGCGCCTCGGAAGCGGCCCGGCCGAACTGCTCGACAGCCGCGAGGCGCTGGTCGTGCTCAATATCCGCATGCCTCGCCTGCTGCTCGGCGCGCTGGTGGGGGCCGCCCTCGCCATCTCCGGCGCCCTGATGCAGGGCCTGTTCCGCAACCCGCTCGCCGATCCCGGCCTGGTCGGCGTCTCGGCCGGAGCCGGTCTCGCCGCCGCGGCGACGATCGTGCTCGGCGACCGGCTCCTGGTGGGCATGGGCATGGGCATCAAATTGCCCTTCGCCGCATTGCCATTCGGTGCCTTCTTCGGTGGGCTGATCTCGACGCTGGCGCTCTACCTGATCGCGACACGCGAAGGACGGACCTCGGTCGCCACCATGCTGCTGGCCGGCGTCGCGCTCGGAGCGCTCGCCGGCTCGCTCACCGGACTGCTCGCTTACATCTCGGACGACCGGCAGTTGCGCGACCTGACCTTCTGGTCGATGGGCAGCCTCGGCGGCGCGAGCTGGAGCAAGCTCTCCGTGGTCGCGCCGATCGTGCTGCCGCTGCTCATCGCTGTGCCCTTCCTGGCGCGCGGGCTCAATGCACTGATGCTCGGCGAGGCCGAGGCCTATCATCTCGGCATCCCCGTGCAGCGCATCAAGGCGCTGGCCGTGCTTCTGGTCGCGCTCGCGGTCGGCGCCAGCGTCGCAGCCGCCGGGGTGATCGGCTTCGTCGGCATCGTCGTGCCGCACCTGATCCGTCTCCTGATCGGCCCGGATCACCGCCTGCTGCTGCCGCTTGCGGCGATCGGCGGCGCCGCGCTCCTCGTCGGGGCCGACATCGTCGCCCGCCTGATCGTCATACCCGCCGAGCTGCCGATCGGCATCGTCACCGCCTTCATCGGCGCGCCCTTCTTCCTCTGGCTGCTGCTCCGCCGCGGCCGGATCGCCGAAAGCTGAAAGGCCGGAGCTCGATCATGGCGGCTATTCTCGAAGCCCGGGACCTGCATTTCAGCGTTCGCGGCACCGCCTTGGTGCGCGATGCCTCGCTGCAGCTCGATGCCGGCACGACCTCGATCATCGTCGGCCCCAACGGGGCCGGAAAATCGACCCTGCTGAAGCTGCTGACCGGCGAGTTGACCCCGGCCCAGGGCGAAATCCGGCTCGACGGCACGCCGCTCGCCGGCGCGCCGGCCTGGAAGCTCGCCTGCCAGCGCGCCGTGATGGCGCAGAACCAGCGCCTCGCCTTCCCCTTCAGCGTCTACGAGGTCGCGAGACTAGGCCTCGAGGGCGTCGGCCGGGCACAACCCCGCGGCCGCAGCGAGCAGATCATCGCCGAGGCGCTCGAAACGGCCGGCGTGCTCGGCCTCGCCGGCCGCCAATACCAGACGCTCTCCGGCGGCGAGCAGCAGCGCGTGCAGTTCGCAAGGGCGCTCTGCCAGCTCGAGGCCGGGCGTTCGGTCGCCGAGCGACAGATCCTCTTCCTCGACGAGCCGATCGCCAGCCTCGATCTCTGCCACCAGCTCGCTCTGCTCGATGCCGCCCGCGCCATAGCGACGCAAGGAGCGGCGGTGCTGATCGTGCTGCACGACCTCAACCTCGCCGTGACCTATGCCGACAAGCTGCTGGTGATGCATGAGGGCAGGGTCGTCGCACAAGGCGCTCCGGCCGTCATTCTCGACGATGCCCTGCTGCGCGGCGTCTTCCGGGTCGATCTCGCCTTCAGCCGCCTGCCGCCGACCGGACTGCCCTTCCTGCTGCCGCAACAGCATCTGCGCGCCGGTGGTGGGTCTGCACTGCACGCGGCGGGCGCCTGACATCCGCAAGAAAGCGTTGGTCAGGCGTCGCCGCGGGTCTATAGCCAAGCGCCCCCCTCGCTTTGCGACCGTGCCATGACCGAACAGATCGACCGCCTGTCCTTCCCGAAGGATCGCATCCGCGTCCTGCTGCTGGAAGGCATCAACGATTCCGCCGTCGCGATCCTGCAGAACGCCGGCTACACCAATCTGACCCGGCTGCCCAAGGCGCTCGACGAGGCCCAGCTCGTCGAGGCGATCGCCAAGACGCATATCCTCGGCATCCGCTCGCGCACCCAGCTCACCGGCACGGCGCTGGCGGCCGCGCAGCGGCTCTTCGCCGTGGGCTGCTTCTCGGTCGGCACCAACCAGGTCGATCTCGACGCCGCCCGGCTGCGCGGCATCCCGGTCTTCAATGCGCCCTTCTCGAACACTCGAAGCGTCGCCGAACTGACCATCGGCGAGATCGTCATGCTGCTGCGCCGGATTCCCGACCGCTCGCGTTCCGCCCATCAGGGCGGCTGGGACAAGTCGGCCAACGGCGCCTTCGAGGTCCGCGGCAAGACGCTCGGCATCGTCGGCTACGGCAATATCGGCAGCCAGCTCTCGAACATCGCCGAGGCGATGGGCATGCGGGTGATCTATTACGATCACACCGACCGTTTGCGCCACGGCAACACCGAGCCGGTCGAGAGCCTCGCCGCACTGCTGTCGGGCAGCGACATCGTCTCCCTGCACGTGCCAGAGACGCCTGCGACCCATGGCATGATCGGCGCGGCCGAGATCGCCCTGATGAGGAAGGGCGCCTATCTCATCAACAATTCGCGCGGCACGGTGGTCGATCTCGAGGCGCTCGCCGAGGCCCTGAGGAGCGGGCATCTCGCCGGCGCCGCGGTCGACGTCTTCCCGAAGGAGCCGGCCTCGAACAATGACCGCTTCGTCACCCCGCTCCAGGGCCTGCCCAACGTCATCCTGACCCCGCATATCGGCGGCTCGACCGAGGAGGCGCAGGAGCGCATCGGCGCCGAGGTGGCGCGCAAGCTCGTCGACTATTCCGATGTCGGCTCGACGGTCGGCGCGGTCAATTTCCCGCAGGTCCAGCTGCCGGCGCGCCCGGCGGGCACGCGCTTCATCCAGGTCCAGCGCAATGCGCCGGGCATGCTGCGGCGCCTCAACGACGTCTTCGCCAGCCGCGACATCAACATCGCCGCCCAGAATTTCCAGACCGATGGCGAGATCGGCTATGTCGTGATGGAGGCCGATCCGGTCGGCGAGGTCGCGCGCGAGATCATCGAGGAAATCCGCAGCCTCGACGGCACGATCCGCGCCCGCCTGCTCTACGAGCGCGGCTGAGCGTGGGCCGCTCAGGCGGCCTGCAGCTTCAGCCCGACGATCCCGGCGAGGACGAGCGCGATCCAGAACAGCCGCGCCGCCGTCGCCGGCTCACCGAAGATCAGGATGCCGACGGCGACCGAGCCGGCGGCGCCGATCCCCGTCCAGACCGCATAGGCGGTTCCGAGCGGCAGCACTTCGAGCGCCTTGATCAGCAGGACGACGAAGACGACCAGCAGGACGATCGAGACCAGCGCCCAGGGCGTATCGCGAAAGCCATCGGCCTTCTTCATCGAGAACGCCCAGGCGACGTCGACGACGCCGGACGCGATCAGGGCGAGCCAGGCCCAGCCGGCGGTCATGACGCCCTCGCGGCGCTGGCCTGCGCCCGCGGCAGCGCCGCTGCGAAGCTTTCGGCAAGCTGGCACAGCCTGGCACGGGCCTTGTCGCGGGCGGCCGCGATCACCGGCTTCGGCCCGCTCGTCGGTCCCTGCCCGACCACCGCGATCTCGCCGAGCCCGATGAAGCGCAGCGCCGCCTGAAGATAAGGCGTCGCCAGATCGGGCCTCCCCCAGCTCGGGCCGTCGCTGTAGTCGCCCGCGCTGGCAATGATCGCGAGCGCCGGGCGCGGCCGCAGCAGCGGCGTATAGCCCGTCGCGGGATCGAAGCGGAACGCCAGTCCCGGCTGCGTCACCAGGTCGATCCAGTGCTTGAGCTTGTAGGGAATGCCTAAATTCCACATCGGCGTCGCGATCAGCACGATATCGGCGGCGTCGAGCCGGGCGACCATCGCCTCGATGGTTTTCCAGGCTTCCGCCTCAGGAGGAGCCGGCGGTCGCCCGGCAAGCCGGGCATATTTCGCGGCCAGTGCCGCCCCGTCGAACTCCGGCAGCGGCTCGCGCCAGAGATCGAGCGTATCGACCTCCAGCTCCGGCACCAGTTCGTGCAGGCGGGTCAGGAAAGCCGCCGCGGCCGCGCGCGAGGCGGAATCGCCCTGGCGCGGCGAGGCTTGAACGAGCAGCAGTCTCGGCATGTGTTCGGCTCCGTTGCGGTACGCCCAGGCGGCGCATCACGATCGAAATGCCTCGCACTAACGCGAATCGAAATGCTTGCGTTGCGATCAGAATTCGCATGAATGCGAAGCATGCTGAGCCATGACGATCTCGCTCTGGTCCTCGCCATCGCCCGTGCCGGCCGCATGAAGCCAGCGGCCGAGGCGCTGCAATCCCATCCCGCCACGGTCTATCGCCGCCTGGAAGCGCTGGAGCATCGGCTCGGCGGCAAGCTCTTCGAGCGGATCGACGGCCGCCAGGCGCCAACCGCCCTGGCCGAGGAGATCGTCGCCGAGGCGGAGGCGATCGCGGAACGGCTCGACGCGCTCAACCGCGCGGTCAGCGGCCGCGACGCGCGGCTCGGCGGTCCCCTCACCGTAACGACGACCGATACGCTGCAGGCCCTTGTGATGCCGGTCGCCGCCGCCTTCGGCCGTCTGCACCCAAGACTGGAGCTGCGGCTCGATGTGTCCAGCGCTATGGCCGACATGCAGCGCAACGAGGCCGACATCGCGATCCGCCCGACGCGCGCGCCGCCGGACACGCTGATCGGTACGAAGCTCGGCAGCTTCGACTATGCGGTCTACACGCGAGGATCGGAACCGCACCCGGCGAGCCTCGCCGCACTCATCGCCGCAGGCGGCTGGATCGGCCTGTCGGGCGAGATCGCCCAGACGCCGGCGGCGCGCTGGCTCGATGCGCATGTCCCGCCGGCAGCCCGCATCGCCTCGGTCAATCTGATGCTCGGCGCCGCGCTCGCGGCGCGTTCAGGGGCCTATGCGCTGCTGCCCGCCTATCTCGGCGATGACCCGCTCTTCGGACTGGCGCGGGTGAGCCCGCCTGTTCCGGAGCTGCACTCGCAGGTCTGGCTGCTGACCCATCCGGATCTGCGCTACGCCGCCAAGGTCAGGGCCTTCATGGCCTTCGCCGGCAAGGCGCTGCGTCAGGCCCTGCGAGAAGACCGGCCCCGCGACGAACCTTAGGCGACGCCGAGATTGAGCAGGTCGTGCACATGCACGAGGCCGACCGGGCGCTCGTCCGCATCCGCGACGATCAGCGCCGTCACCCGCATCCGGTTGACCATTTCCAGCGCCTCGACGGCCAGGGCATCTGGCGCGATCCGGCGCGGATTCGCCGTCATCACGTCGCGTGCCAATCGCCCGCCCCAGCCGCTGCCGAGCTTGCGGCGCAGGTCGCCATCGGTGACGACCCCGGCGAGCTTGCCGTCGGGGTCGATGACGATGGCGCAGCCGAAACTCTTGGCCGAGATCATCTCGACCACATCGGCCATCGCCGCGCTCGCACCGACGATCGGCAGGCGCTCGCCCTGATGCATGATGCTGGCGACGGTCTTGAGCTGCGCCCCCAGCTTGCCGCCGGGGTGATAGACGTAGAAATCCTGGCGCGAGAAGCCGCGGGCCTCGAGCAGGGCGACGGCGAGCGCGTCGCCGAGCGCCATCTGCATGGTCGTCGAGGTCGTCGGCGCGAGCCCGTTCGGGCAGGCCTCCTGCGCCTTGGGCAGGACGAGCGCGATATCGGCCTCGCGCCCGAGCGCGCTCTCGGCATTGGCGGTGATTGCGATCAGCCCGACGCGGAAACGGCGCGTATAGGCGACGATCGCCGAGAGCTCGGCCGCCTCGCCGGACCAGGATAGCGCAACGACCACGTCATCGGGCTGGACCATGCCGAGGTCGCCATGGCTGGCCTCGGCCGGGTGGACGAAATGCGCGGGCGTGCCGGTAGAGGCCATGGTCGCCGCGATCTTGCGGCCGACATGGCCGGACTTGCCCATGCCGGTGACGACGACGCGGCCGGAAGCGGTGCGGATCATCTCGACGGCTGCGGCGAAGGGCGCGGAAAGCCCGTTGCCGATGGCGGCGTGGAGCGCGTCGAGCCCGGCGCGTTCGGTGGCGATGGTGCGGAGCGCGGAAGCGCCGATGGTCGCGGTCATGCCGCGGCATCTAGCACGGCGACGTGCCGGGTGACCACTGCCCCGCTCGCGTTGACGCGGCATTAACCCTCTTCGTTCTAACTCCGTTAACCATGCGCGCCATCCCGGTGCGCCTTGTCCCGTTTACGCCGGAGCCTCGGCCTGCCCGTGACCCGTTTCGCCAAGA
Organism: Allobosea sp. NPDC055594; assembly: GCF_053618995.1. Classification (NCBI taxonomy): domain Bacteria; kingdom Pseudomonadati; phylum Pseudomonadota; class Alphaproteobacteria; order Hyphomicrobiales; family Alloboseaceae; genus Allobosea; species Allobosea sp. NPDC055594. The sequence continues at coordinate 73,175 of NZ_JBSHIO010000007.1, read as the reverse complement.
TCTGCTGGCTGGCCGGCGTCGCGAGCTGTTGCGGCGTGGCCGGACTGCTGGCCTGGCCCCAAACCGGCCTGGCGCAGACGCAGGACGAGCCGGCGCCCCGGGCGCGCGCCTCGGGTCTGCGCACCGGCACGCCGCAATACGTCGCGCAGCAGCGTGCCCCGGAGAATGCCGAAACCGGCACCGGCCCTGCCTCTGCCGCCCCCGAGGCGATCAGCGACCCCGCCGCGCTGGTCCAGCGCCAGCAAGGCGCGATCTCGCAGCGCCAGCCGCCGCGCGCCGGGCGGCCGGTCCAGGCGCCATCGCTGCGCGGCGTCACCCAGCGCCAGATCCGTGCCCCGCAACCGGTCGTCACCGGGCTGCCGCCGGCGCCTGCCGCGCCACCCCCTCCGCCACGCCGCCGCGCCCCGGAGGAGGACCCCTACGCACCGCTCGGCCTGCGTTTCGGCGCCGTCACCTTGCGCCCGGCACTCACCGGGTCGATCGGCTATGACAGCAATCCCTCGCGCATCGCCGGCCCGAGCAAGGGCTCGGCCTTCAGCCGCACCGAGGGCGAGCTCGGCATCCAGTCCGATTGGAACGTGCATGAACTGACCGGTTCGCTGCGCGGCGGCTACAGCCATTATTTCCGCGACGACAACGCCTCCCGTCCCGATGCCCAGGGCAACATGTCGCTGCGCCTCGACGCGACGCGCGACACCCGCATCCTGCTCGAATCCCGCCTGGTGCTCGACACGCAGCGCCCGGGCTCGCCCGATCTCACCGCCTCCGTGCAGGGCCGGCCGATCACCTGGGCCTATGGCGCCTCGGCCGGCGTCACCCACGACATCAACCGCCTGCAGCTCACCCTGCGCGGCTCTATCGACCGCCAGGACTACGAGAACGCCGAACTGACCAACGGCCAGGTGCTGAGCCAGGCCGACCGCAACCAGACGCAATACGGCCTGCGGCTGCGCGCCGCCTATGAGGTGACGCCAGGCTTCAGGCCCTTTGTGCAGGGCGAGGTCGACACCAGGCAGTTCGACCAGAAAGTCGATTCGAGCGGCTATATGCGCTCCTCCGACGGCTACACCGCCCGTCTCGGCACGACCTTCGAGATCAGCCGCATGCTCACAGGCGAAGTCTCGGCCGGCTATCAGGACCGCCAATACCAGGATCCACGCCTGAAGCAGCTGCGCGGCATGGTCGGCGACGCCGCGATCCTGTGGACCCCGACGCCGCTGACCACCGTGACGCTGCGCGGCACGGCGGAACTCGGAGACACCACCATCGCCGGCTCGAGCGGCACCACGGCGCGGCGCGTCAGCCTTGAGGTGGCGCATGCGCTCAGGCGCAACCTGACCGTCACCGGCTTCACCACCTTCCAGCGCACCGATTATGAAGGCCAAGGCCTGCGCGAGGACCTCTCCACCATCGGCGCGCGGCTCGACTACAAGCTGACCCGGACCTTCTCGGTCCGCGCCAGCTTCACCCATGAGCGCCTGAACTCGACCCAGCAGGGCTCGGACTACACCGCCAATGTCTCGCTGGTCGGCCTCAGAATGCAGTTCTGACGGCGCGTCATTCCCAGGTGAAGCGCGGCGCAAACCCGGGAAGCTCAGGCCGATAGAGACATTCTAGAACGAGACCATCCTGCCAGAGATGCTCGGGCCAAAGCCCGAGCATGACGGCCGGACTTGGCTCTACCGCTTCAGCAGACGCCCGATCTCCTCGCGCAATTGCGGGCCGAGATCCTCGCGGTCCAGCGCATAGGCGAGATTGGCGGCGAGGAAGCCGATCTTCGAGCCGGTATCGTAGATGTCGCCATCGAAGCGCACCGCGAAGAATTTCTCGCGCTTCGCCAGGGCGATCATCGAATCGGTCAGCTGGATCTCGCCGCCGGCGCCCTTCTCCTGCTTGGCCAGCAGGTCGAAGATCGTCGGCTGCAGGATATAGCGCCCGGTGATGTGCAAATTCGACGGCGCCGTGCCCTTGGGCGGCTTCTCGACCATGCCGGTGATCTGCGAGACCTTGGCCTTGGCGTCGTGCACGCCGACGATCCCGTATTGATGGGTCTGGTCGTCGGGCACCGGGGCGACCGCGATATGGTTACCGCCATGCTCGGCATGGGCCTCGATCATCTCGGCGAGGCAGCCCTTGCCGCCGGTATGGTGCAGCATGTCGGGCAGGAGCAGCGCGAAGGGCTCGTCGCCGATGATGTCGCGGGCGCACCAGACGGCATGGCCGAGGCCGAGCGGGCCCTGCTGACGAGTGAAGCTCGCCGCGCCGGCCGCCGGCAGGTCCTGCTTCAGCGCCTCGAGCTCCTTGACCTTGCCGCGCTTGGCGAGCGTGTCGTCGAGCTCATAGGCCATGTCGAAATGGTCCTCGATCACGCCCTTGTTGCGGCCGGTGACGAAGACGAAATGCTCGATGCCCGCCGCGCGCGCCTCGTCGACCACGTGCTGGACCACCGGCCGGTCGACGATGGTCAGCATCTCCTTCGGGATCGCCTTGGTGGCGGGAAGGAAACGCGTGCCCAGCCCTGCGACCGGAAACACCGCCTTGCGGATCTTCTTGCTCATGCGCATCCATCTCGCGCGCCAGGCAGCGCGCGCCTGCTAGATCGGAGGGCTTCTGGGAAACCGGCTTCGCCCCGTTCAATGCCGGCTTCTGGAGGCTGTCGTCCAATTCTGGCGAAAGACGGGCCGCCTCCCGACACCGGAATAGCAGTCAGGCCTTGCCGGAACGTCAATGCCTTCACATGAAATTCTCCGGCAGGCCGCACCGTTCTTGCAGGTACCGCTTCCCGCGCCTCGCCCGGGAGTGCCGGCTGGATGGGCTGGTCCAGCCGCGCACAATCGCGTTTGATACGGTTAAGGGCGACAGGGAGACGACGATGGCGATTCTGGTTTCGGGCGGGGCCGGCTATATCGGCAGCCATATGGTGCTGGAGCTGCTCGACCGCGGCGAGAAGGTCGTGGTGCTCGACGATCTCTCGACCGGCTTCTGGTGGGCCGTGCCGCCGGAGGCGACCTTCGTCCAGGGCGACATGGGCGATCAGGCGCTGGTCGAGCGGGTGGTTGCCGAGCACGGCATCACCGAGATCGCCCATTTCGCCGCCAGGATCGTGGTGCCGGATTCGGTCGCCGATCCGCTCGGCTACTATCTCAACAACACCGTCAAGACGCGCGCCCTGCTGGAAAGCGCGGTGCGCGCCGGCGTCAGGCACGTGATCTTCTCCTCGACCGCCGCCGTCTATGGCGAGCCGCCGGTCTCGCCGGTGCCCGAGGAGATCGCGCTCAACCCGATCAACCCCTATGGCCGCTCCAAGCTGATGAGCGAGTGGATGCTCGCCGACACGGCGAAGGCCCACCGCCTGTCCTATATCGCCCTGCGCTATTTCAACGTCGCCGGCGCCGATCCCAGAGGCCGCTCCGGCCAGTCATCGGCCGGTGCCACCCATCTGATCAAGGTCGCGAGCCAGGCCGCGCTCGGCCAGCGCACCGGGCTCGAGATCTTCGGTACTGATTATCCGACGCCCGACGGCACCTGCGTGCGCGACTACATCCACGTCACCGACCTCGCCCGTGCCCATCTTGCGGCGCTCGACCATCTGCGCGCCGGCGGCGACAGCCTGACGCTGAACTGCGGCTATGGCCGCGGCTATTCGGTGAAGGACGTGGTCGGGGTGGTTAAGAAGGTCTCGGGCGTCGACTTTCCGGTCAAGCTCTCGCCGCGCCGCGCCGGCGACCCGGCCTCGCTGATCGCCAAGGCGGACCGGATCCGCAACGAGCTCGGCTGGCGGCCGCAGCATGACGATCTCACCGAGATCGTCACCCAGGCACTCGCCTGGGAGGAGAGCCTGCGCAAGCGCAATGCGAGCTGAGGCCCGTTCCCCTCAACCCTCACCCCGAGGAGCCGCGAAGCGGCGTCTCGGGATGAGGGCTCCGCTGCAGACGGGCCTTGCAGCAAGGCATTTGGCGCCGCATTAACCCATGGTTAACCTCGTTCAGGCGCTGTGTCGGGAAAGCCCGTCCAGCGACCGTGCCAGGGAACCGACATGCGCCGCCTTTCCGCCTTCGTCCTCGCCGCCATGCTCGGCTTCGGCCCCGCCCTCGCGCAGACCACGGGCTCGATCAACCAGGCCCGCGCCCAGGCTCCGAAGCCTGCGCCGCGGCCGACGACGAGCGCCGGCTTCGACGGCTTCCTGAAGACCCTCTGGCCGCTGGCCCAGGCTCGCGGCATCTCGCGCAAGACCTTCGACCTCGCCTTCCAGGGCGTCGTACCCGATCCCTCGATCGTCGCGCTGACCCGCAAGCAGTCGGAATTCGTCGCGCCGATCTGGAGCTATCTCAACAGCGCCGTCGGCGGCGCCCGCATCTCGCGCGGCCGCGACATGCTCGCCGCCCATGCCGGGGTGCTGGCCCAGGCAGAATCCCGCTATGGCGTGCCCAAGGAGATCATCCTCGGCATCTGGGGCATGGAGACCAATTACGGCTCGTTCAAGGGCGACAAGGACGTCATCCGCTCGCTCGCAACTCTCGCCAATATCCGCTATCGCGGCGACTTCTTCCGCGACGAGCTGCTGACCGCGCTCGAACTGATCGAGAAGGGCTATGCCGAGCGCGGCGAATTGCGCGGCTCCTGGGCCGGTGCCATGGGCCACACCCAGTTCATGCCGTCGAGCTACATGAAATACGCCGTCGACCAGACCGGCGACGGCCATGCCGACATCTGGACCTCGACCAGCGACGCCATCGCCTCGACCGCCAACTATCTGAAGAGCTTCGGCTGGGTGCCCGGCCTGCCCTGGGGCATCGAGGTCGTGGTGCCCGAGGGCTTCGACCACGGTCTCTACCGCGCCAGCTTCGCGAGCTTCCGCTCGGCCGGCCTGCGCCGCGCCGATGGCGGTTCGCTGCCCTCCTCCGGCGAGGCGCGGCTGTTCTATCCGGCCGGACATACCGGCCCGGCTTTGCTGCTGACCGCGAATTTCGACGTCATCAAGAAGTACAATTCCTCCGACGCCTATGCGCTCGCGGTCGGCCATCTCGGCGACCGGATCGTCGGCCGCCCGGCCCTGCAGGGCGAATGGCCGGTCAAGGCGCCGCGCCTCGACATGAAAGGCGTCACCGATCTCCAGCACCGGCTGAAGCGCCTCGGCCTCTATTCGCATGACGCCGATGGCCGCATCGGCACCGGCACCCGCGACGCCGTGCGCCAGTACCAGCAGCGCGCCGGCCTGCTCGCCGATGGTTGGCCGACGCCGGCACTGCTGGCGCGGATGAAGGCCGCGCGCTGACTTTCGGCCCGGTTTCAGCTATAAGAAGTGAGTGGTCGGATCTGACCGACGCCGGGTAGCCGAGCGATGCGTCTACGCTCCATCGCCATGATCCTCGCGGCCTCCGCGCTCCTGCTGCTCACCGGCGGCCCTGCGACCTTCGCCCAGGGCGAGCCGCAGCGCCGCAGTCTTTTCAACCTGTTCTGGCAGGTGCCCGAGCGACCAGCGGTCCAGCCGCGGCAGCGTAGCCGGCCGGCGCCGCAGCAGACCCGGCGCCGGCCGCCCCAGATGGTCCGCGATGATCCGGTCATCCCCAAGGTCGACGTCAACCACCATGTCCTCGTCGTCGGCGACACGCTCGCCGACCAGATCGCCATCGGCCTCACCGACAGCCTGAATGACCGGGCCGACGTCGCGGTTCAGCGCAAGGCCAAGGCCGATAGCGGCCTGGTCCGCAACGATTTCTACGATTGGCCGAAGGCGGTGGTGGAGCTGCTCGCCGCCGATCCCAAGATCATGGTCGGCGTGATCTCGCTGGGGCCGAACGATCGCCAGGCGATCCGCGAGGGCGAGGTCACGCTTGAACCGCTGAGCGAACGCTGGCTGCAGATCTACCGCTCCCGCATCGAGGCGGTGACGGCAGCCTTCGCGGCGCGGCGCATACCGCTGATCTGGGCCGGCGCCCCGCCGATGCAGAACACCAGGCTTTCGACCGACCTCACCGTGCTGAACGACCTCTTCCGCAAGGGCGTCGAGGCGTCCGGCGGGCAGTTCGTCGATCTCTGGACCCCCTATCTCGACGCCGAGAACCGCTACAGCGCGATGGGCCCGGACGTGGACGGCCAGACCACGAGATTGCGCCTCGGCGACGGCGTGCACTTCACCAAGGCGGGCGCCCGCAAAGCCGCCCATTTCGTCGACGTCCTGATCCGCCGCATCCTCGACCGCACGCCGAGCGAGAACGTCATCGCCCTGCCTGCCGAAGCCGGCGCAGCAGCGGCCGCCGAGCAGCAGACCGACGCGATCGAACGGCTGATCGACCGGATGGTCAGCGGCCGGACGGACGATATTTCCCTCGTTCCCGTCCTTCCGGTCAGGCCGCTCGCCGGTCCGATCCTGCCGTTGACCGGCGCAGCACCGGCAGCCGGAGAATCCGCGCTCCTGGCCTCGATCCAGGATGCCCGCGGCCGCGGCGATACCGCGACCCAGCTCGACCGCATCTTCGGAGACGGCGTCGCGCCCGAGCCGAAGCCGGGCCGCGCCGACGATTTCCGCTGGCCGAGGCCGAACTGAGCCCGGCCACAGACGGGTTTAGCCCAGCTGGAAACGCTCGAAACGCTCCATCTCGGCGTCGACCCGCCGGCGCAGCTCCGCCGAGGGCACCGGTTCCAGCCAGGTCCATTGCTGGATCAGCAGCTTGCGTCCGGCCCGGTCGGTCTTGAGGTCGGCGACGGCGACGATCCGGTCTCCCGCCAGAACCGGCAGGCCGAAATAGCCGAAGAGGCGCTTCTCCTTCGGCAGATAAGCCTCGAACAGATGCTCATAGCCGAAGAACAGCTTCAGCCGCTTGCGCTGGATGATCAGCGGGTCGAAGGGCGACAGGATGTGGACGAGTTCTTCACCCCCAGGCGCGGCCGGCTCAAGCATCTCCGGCGCCGCCCAATGCGGCGAGGTCGAGGCCCCCTCGATCGTGACCTCGACCAATTGCCTGCGCTTCACCCTGGCGGCGATCAGCTCGGCCACGGCCTTCTTGCTCGGCGCATCGAGATGGCAGATCGAATCGAGGCTGACGACACCCTGCGCGCGCAGGGCGCGGTCGAGCTTGTAGGCGATGACCTGTCGCTCGGAGGCAGGCGCCGGCCGCTTCTCCCAGCCGAAATGCCGGTCCATCAGCTCATAGGTCTTGAGCATGCCGGAGCGGGCCGAGATGACGAGCTCGCCATCGTAGAAGGCCCGTTCGAGCAGGCCTTTCGAGGGCTTCTTGCTCGCCCAGAGATGGGTCTTCTCGACGAGCACGTCGGTGTCGATGTCGCGGATGGTGAGCGCGCCCTCCTTGCGGATGCGGGCGAGCAGCTTGCGGGCCTCCGCCCCGCCCCCGACCGAGGACCAGCGCTTCGGCTCGGCCCGATGTGCCTTCATCGCCGGCAGGAAATAGCGGATATCCGCCGACGGCACATAGGACAGCGCATGCGTCCAGTACTCGAACACCGCCTTGTCGGCCGACTGGGCCTGCACGAGATCGGCCCGCCCATAGGAGGGGATGCGGCTGTACAGAATGTGGTGATGGCAGCGCTCGATCACGTTGATCGTGTCGATCTGGACATAGCCGAGATGCGCGACTGCGGCCTCCGTCGCCCCGGGGCCGGCACCGAAGGGCTCGGCCCTGTCGAGGCGCTGGGCCCTGAGCCAGATACTGCGGGCCTGGGGCTTGCCCAGTTCGGGAATCTTGCGGGGTCGCGTCGCCATTTGCCGCAAGCTAGCGAGGCGGCGCGCGAAGGTTAAGGCGCTACGCCAGGCACTGCTGACAAGCCATGGCGGCGGTGAGTTGAGTCAGACGGCCAATGCCAGCGCCAAGGCCTCCGGCGTCAGCTCGGCCAGGGCGCTCTGCACCTTGTAGGCTCTGGTCTTCTCGCCGGGATTCATCACCAGGATCACCGTCTCCGTGCCCGGGCAGGCCGGATCGGCGCAGAGGATCTCGTTGACGGCGATCACCGCATTCTCCGGCAGGGCGAGCAGCGCCCGCACCTGCCGCTTCACCGAGGCCGCGGCATCGGCCTCGTCCGCCTCGCGCTTGCCCCTGCCGAACAGGCCGAAGCGCATCGCGCTCAGCCCGGCAGGGTCAGGACGCCGGCCGCCCCGTCCTCGGCGCCGAAGGCGAGCTTCTTGCCGAGCTTGTCCCAGGCGAAGGCGGTGATGCCGCTGCCGCGCTGCGCCGCGCGGACCAGCAGCTCCGAGCCGTCGACCAGGCGGATCATCAGGATGCAGCCATCATCATAGCCGACCGCGAGCACCAGCGCCTTGGGATGGAAGGCGACGCGGGTCACCTTGGCATGGCGGGCGCCGCATTCGCGCGGCGCCTTGCCGGTCGGCCCCTCGCCCTGGAAGGGCCAGACGATCGCCGCATCCGCCCCGCTCGAGGCCAGCCAAAGCCCGTCATGCGACCAGGACAGCGAGCGCGGCTTGGCCGGGTAGCCGGTCATGCGCATATGCGTCGGCTTGTCGCCGAGCCGCCAGCCATGCAGGGCATTCTCCTGCATAGAGGTGACGACGAAACGCCCGTCCGGCGACCAAGTGACGTCGAGATGCGAGCCCTTCCATTCCAGGAATTCCGGCTTCGCCTCGGTGTTCGGATACCAGAGCGAGACCCCGTTCATCTGGGCGATGGCGAGCCGGTAGCCCTTCGGCGCGAAGACCACGCCTTGCGGCGTCGAGGCGACGTCGAGCGACTTGACCTTGCCCTTGTCGTCGCGGGCATGGACCGAGCGGCCGACATTCCAGGCGATGCTGCCGGAATTCGACAGCGCCACCGCGTCGACCCAGCGCCGTTTCGGATCGGCGGCGATCTCCGTCGGCTCGCCTTCGGCGGCCGTCGCCACGATGCGGCCGTCGTCACCGCCGCTGATCAGGCGCTCGCCATCCGAGCAGGCGCTGAGGATGCCGCCGCGATGCGCGGCGACGCTCTCGACCGCGCCGTCGCGCCAGCGCAGCAGGCGCCCGTCGGCAAGCGCCAGCACCAGGGTCTGCTTCAGCCAGGCGACGGCGACGACATGCTCGCCGGCTTCGACGGGAACGACATGCTCGCGCAGCGAGACGGGTTTGCTGATGGTGTCCATGGTCGCGGTCTAGCAAAATCTCGGGCGAGAGGAACCATTATCCGAAGTAGATCAGCCAACCTCCGCCGTCATCCCGGACGGCCGCAGCTCGCTCCGGGATGACGCAAGATGGATGGCGCGTCGTGGCAGCGCTCAGGCCGCGCAGGCCAGAAAACCCTCGCGCAGCGCCTTCTCGTCGAGATCGCGGCCGATGAAGACCAGCCGCGACTGCCGCGCCTCGCCTTGCTTCCAGTCGCGCTGCAGATCGCCGTCGAGGATCATGTGCACGCCCTGGAAGACGAAGCGCCGCGGCTCGCCCTTGAAGGCGAGAATGCCCTTGGAGCGCAGGATGTTCGGACCCTGCGCCTGGCTGAGATCGTTGATCCACGGCATGAACTTGTCGGGGTCGACATCGCCGGGGATGGTGAAGGACATCGAGCGGACATCGTCCGCGTGGTGGTGATGATGCCCGGCCTCGAGGAAATCGGGCTCGATATCGAGGATGCGGTCGAGATCGAAGGCGTTGCGGTCGAGCAGATTCTCGATCGGCAGTTCGCAGCGCGTCGTCTTGTGCAGCTTGGCATAGGGGTTGATCGCGCGGATCGCGCTCTCGACCTCGGCCAGCTCCGCCTCGGTGACGAGATCGGTCTTGTTGAGGATGATGACGTCGGCGAAGGCGATCTGGTTCTTCGCCTCCGGCGCGTCCTTGAGGCGGTCCTTCAGCCATTTCGCATCGGTTACGGTCACGACCGCATCGAGCTTGGTGGCGTCTCCGACATCCTGATCGACGAAGAAGGTCTGGGCGACCGGCGCGGGATCGGCGAGGCCGGTGGTCTCGACGATGATCGCGTCGAACTTGCCCTTGCGCTTCATCAGCCCGTCGAGAATGCGGATCAGATCGCCGCGCACCGTGCAGCAGATACAACCATTGTTCATCTCGAACACTTCCTCGTCGGCCCCGACGACGAGGTCACCATCGATGCCGGCCTCGCCGAACTCGTTGACGATCACGGCGAATTTCTTGCCGTGGTCCTCGGTGAGGATGCGGTTGAGGAGCGTGGTCTTGCCGGCGCCGAGATAGCCGGTGAGCACCGTGACGGGAATTTTTTCGGACATGGGTCGATCCTGATTCACTTCGCGATTCGGTCGGGCGGCGGCCGGAGTCATGTCAACCACGCGTCATCCCGGAGCTGCGCTGCCTTGCAGCTTGTCCGGGATGACGCGTGGCTACTGTGAACTTGCCTCTCAGGCCGGGCCGGCGGCGAGCGCCTTTTCGATCTGGCTTATATTGTGTTTCATCATCGCGATGTAAGTCCCGGCCGGCCCATCGCTGCCCGAGAGCGCGTCCGAATAGAGCCGCCCGCCAATCCTGGCGCCGCTTTCGCGGGCGATCTGCTCGGCGAGGCGCGGATTGCTGATGTTCTCCAGGAACACCGCTGGCACCTTCTGCGCCTTCACCTGGCGGATGATCCGCCCGACATCGCGGGCGGAGGCCTCCGCTTCGGTCGAGACGCCCTGCGGCGCGACGAAGGCGATGCCATAGGCTTTGGCGAAATAGGCGAAGGCGTCATGCGAGGTGATCGCCTTGCGCCGGTCGGCCGGGATGCGGGCCACCGCTGCCTTGATTTCGGTTTCGAGCGCGTCGAGCTTCGCCAGATAGGCGGCGGCATTGGCCTCGTAGATCGCCTTGCCGGCCGGATCGGCGGCACTCAGCGCCTTCAGGATGTTGGCGACATAGACCTTGGCGTTCGAGACGCTCTGCCAGGCATGCGGATCCTCGCCGCCATGGCCATGACCGTGGCCGTCGTCCTGCATCTTCAGCGGCGTGACACCTTCCGTCGCCGTCGCCAGCTTCGCCTTGGTGCCGGAGGATTTGAGCAGCCGGGTCAGCCAGCCCTCGAATTTCAGCCCGTTGACGACAACGAGGCTGGCCGCAGCCATCGCCTTCGCATCGGCCGGGCTCGGCGAATAGACGTGGGCGTCGCCATCCGGCCCGACCAGCGTGGTCAGCGCGACGCGCTCGCCGCCGACCTCGCGGACGAAATCGGCGAGGATCGAGAAGCTGGCGACGACCGCGAGCTTGCCCTCCCCTGACTGCCCCTGGGCAAAAGCCGGGAGCGCCGGGCCGATTCCGGTCGCAAGACCGGAGAACAGGAAGAGACGGCGGTTCAGCATGACAGCTCTCGCGCTATATGAAACACTATAACATTACTAGCGCTGGAGATGGGCCCGAGGCAAGAGCCGTCGCGCCAAGCCGCCCTGCGAGCCGAACAGCAGCGAGCCGAGATAAAGCACTCCCGCGGCAAGGATCACCGCTGGCCCCGCCGGAAGATTACTGCCGGCGGCATAGGACGCCACCAGGCCGGCATAGCCGGAGAGCATGCCGAAGCCGCAGGCGGTGAGGATCAGCCGGGTGATGTCGGCGGTCCAGAAACGCGCCGCGGCGGCCGGCAGCATCATCAGGCCGACCGCGAGCAGGGTGCCCAGCGCGTGGAAGCCGGCGACGAGATTGAGCACGACGAGGCCAAGGAAGGTCAGGTGGACGAAACCGCCCGAGCGGCTGACCGAACGCAGGAAGCCGGGATCGACGCATTCCATCACCAGCGGCCGGTAGACCAGCGCCAAGGTCGCGAGCGTGATGCTGGCGACGGAGGCGAGCAGCAGCAGCACCTCGTCGTCGAGCGCCAGAACATTGCCGAACAGCACATGGAAGAGATCGACCGCCGAACCGCGCAGCGAGACCAGGGTGACGCCCAGCGCCAGCGAGATCAGGTAGAAGGCCGCGAGGGAAGCGTCCTCCTTCAGCACCGTCAGGCGCGCCACAGCCCCGGCGGCGAGCGCCACCGCGAATCCGGCCGCGAGCCCGCCCAGCGTCATCGCCGGCAGCGAGAAGCCGGCGACGAGATAGCCCAGCGCCGCGCCCGGCAGGATCGCATGGGCCATGGCATCGCCGGTCAGGCTCATCCGCCGCAGCATCAGGAAGACGCCGACCGGCGCCCCCGAGAGCGAGAGCGCGACGATGCCGACCAGGGCCCGGCGCATGAAGTCGAATTCGGCGAAGGGGCCGATCAGGAGGTCGTAGAGCACGAGCGTGGCTTCTCTCAGCCTATGGCAAATACAGCCCTCATCCCGAGGAGCGATCGCAGATCGCGTCTCGAAGGACGGTCCAGTGCGCGCTGGAGCATCCTTCGAGACGCCGCTATCGCGGCTCCTCAGGATGAGGGATTGAGGTTGTCTATTCCGGCATAAGCGGCGTCACGCCGCGCAGGCCGGCGCATGGCTGTCGAAGGCCTCGACCATGTGGCGCGCCTTGAGCAGATTGCCGGCGGTCAGCACCGCGCCGGTCTCGCCCCAGGCGACGGTCTCGCGCGCCAGCAGGAGCGTCTGCGGGAAGGCGCGCTTCACGGTCTCGATATCATGGAGGACGGCGACGACCGTGCGCTTCTCGCCATGCCAGCGCTGGACCAGCTCCAGCAGATCGGCGGTGGTGCGGGCATCGATCGCGGTGAAGGGCTCGTCGAGCAGGATCAGATCGGCATCCTGCAGCAGGAGGCGCGCGAACAGGGCGCGCTGCATCTGCCCGCCCGACAAGGTGCCGATGCTGCGACGCTCGAAGCCGGTCAGACCGACGGCCGCGATCGCCGCCTCGATCCGGCCACGCTGGCCGAGGCCGATCCGGCCGAACATGCCGGCGCTGTTCCAGAGCCCCATGGCGACAAGATCATAGACATGGATCGGGAAGGAACGGTCGAGCTCGGCCGATTGCGGCAGATAGGCGAGGCGCTGGCCCTTCTGCAGCGCGATCGCGCCGCCGAGCGGTGAGAGCGCCCCGGCGATACCCTTGAGCAGGGTCGACTTGCCGGCGCCATTGGGGCCGACGATCGCGGTCAGGCTGCCCTGCTCGATCTCGCCCGAGACATGATGCACGGCCGGATGCCGGTCATAGCCGAGCGTCAGATCGGTGAGGCGGATGGCGGGCATGACGGCGTTACTCTTCACGCGATGACGGCGAGCGTCGCCGCCCAGAGCACCATGATCGCAGCCAGCGCCAGGCCGAGCCGGCCCGCCGCCGACAGCCGCAGCAGCGACCAGCCGGGACTTTCCGAGACGGGATGGCGGTGGGAATGCGCATGGGCCATGCGGAACGATATAATGTTACGCTAGATTGATGGCAAGCGCGCCGGAGCCCCGCTCGCAATGCGTCGACAGGAACTCACGCGACGGGCTCGGCGGGCTCACGCACCGGCTCGACGGCCAGCGCAGCCGATGAGGCAAGCCAGGCCGCGACCGCACTGCGTCCCGTCGGCGTCAGCGCATACAGCCCGCGCTCGGCGCGCTCGAACCAGCCATAGACATTGCGATGCAGGATCTTCTGCACATCCGGGCAGGACGGCCTGAGATCGCGCGGCCGCTGCGGCGCCTCCGTCATCGCCGCGGCGCAGGCCAGCGCCTGCTGGCGATAGGCAGTCATGATCGGCTTGCGCGTGCTGCCGCCGGCAGCCGGGTCGCCCTTGCGGCGCCTGTGCTCGTCGACCAGCCGCGAGCGCCGGCGCGGGTCCTTGCGGGGCGTCGGTGCCACCGGGGAGACCAGCACCTCGACCTCGCCCGTCTTTCCGACACCGAGCAGGCCGAAGCCGAGGCGTCGGCAGAGATTACGGTAGCGGGGGTCGCTCTCGCGCCCCTTGCCCCTGGCGGAGAGCTGCGCGGCGAGCCAGATCTCGTCACCGGCGCTCATCCGGTCGACGCCCTGCAGGATCAGCTCGAGATTGAAGCTGAGCTTCAGCTCGCCGATCACCACCACCGGCGGATCCTCGCCATGGAGCGCGACGAGGTCGCAATTGCCGACCTCGCCCTTCACGCAATAGCCCAGCCCTTCGAGGAAGCGCTTGACCGGAAGATAGAGCGACGTTTCCACCAGAGCGCCTCCGGCCCGATCGATGGGCCGATATGCCCCAAGACGATATGCCCGCAGAGTGGTTTCCGGGAGGCAAACGCCGTGCGGCAGCGTCAACCCGGCAGGTACTGATACATCCAGGTCTCGGTCAGCACCTTGTCGCCGCCGCGCAGGAAGCAGCGCATCTCGACCGGATCGGTGCCCTCCACCGTCAGGTCGAACTGGGCCCGCCAATGACCGGGGACGTCGTTCGGCACCGCCTCGGCAAAGATGTAGGAGAAGCTGCCGCGCGAGCTGGAGAGCACGACCTCCGGCTTGACGCCGAAGGGGATCGTCTCCAGCGCCGGGCCCTTGAACTCGACCATGAACTTGCGCACGCCCTTCGGCCTCACCGTGCCCGGCTGGCCGCCATTGCCCATCCGCGTCGCGACGACGCGGCCGAGAGGCGAGGGGAAGGGCTCGTCGGCGAGCCAGTGCAGGCGATACTGGAAGCTGAAGGCGCTGCCGACCTTGGCCGGTGCCTGCGGCACCCACATCGCCACGATGTTGTCGTGGATCTCGTCATCGGTCGGGATCTCGATCAGCTGCACCGAGCCCTTGCCCCAATTGCCGATCGTCTCGATCCAGAGGCTCGGCCGGCGCTCATAGAATACGCCGTCCATGTAGTGGCCGAACTCGCGGTCGCGCTGCATGAGCCCAAAGCCACGCGGATTCTCGTCGACGAAGGCCGAGGCGATGGTGCGCGTGGGATTGTTGAGCGGCCGCCAGGCGCGCTCGCCGCTGCCGGTCCACAGCGCCAGCCCGTCGGAATCATGCACTTCCGGCCGCCAGTCGACGGCCGTCGCCTTGGCCTTCTCCGAATACCAATACATCGAGGTCAGCGGTGCGATGCCGAGGCGTTCGACATCCTTGCGCAGATGAAGCTCCTTCTCGATCTCCATCACCACGCCCTTGCCGCGATGCATCCGGAAGCGGAACGCCCCGGCGACGCTGGGGCCGGAGAGCAGAGCGTAGACCACGACCTGTTCGGCGGCGGCCGCAGGCGTCTCCAGCCAGATATGGGTGAAGTCCGGGAACTCCTCCGCCTTGCCGCCTACAGCCGGGTCGATGGCGAGGCCGCGCGCCGAGAGCCCGTACTGGTAGAGCTCGCCGATGGCGCGGAAATAGGAGGCACCGAGGAAGGCGACCCAGTCGTTCTTCTGCCAGTCGAGCTTCTCGCCCTTGCGGCCGGGATGGCCCGAGCGGCTTTCCTGGAAGCGGAAGCCGGCGAAACCGGCACCCGGCGGCAGCTGCTTGGCCGGGGAGTCGGCCGGCATCTCGAAATAGCTCTCGTCATAGACGATCTCGCGCGCCTTGCCGTCTTCGAGGACATGCATGCGGACCGGTTTCTGGAAATAGCGCCCGAGATGGAAGAAGGTCACCGGCCAGGGCGAGGGGCCGTTCGCCCAGAGCGCCAGCTCCGGCTTGAACCTGATCTTGCCATGGGCATCGTAGTCGATCTTCTCGAGCACGTCGGGCTTGGGATTGGGCGGCGCCTGATAGGGCTTGCCGGCGAGGTCGCGAGCCCGCGCCTTCAGCCCCTCGAAGCTGAACGCCTCGGCCTGGCCGAGCTTCAGCCCCTGCTGCGCCAGCGCCCCGGGCGCGAAGCCGAGCGCGGCCAGCACGGCCGTTCCAGCCGCCCCCGACAGGAGCAGGCGACGGTCGATCGAAGGCTGGTTCGGCTTCTGCGAAGGCATCGGGTAAGCGCTCCGTGACGGCGGCGTGGGACGGATGTGCAGATGGTGTTCCCCGGCTAGCCTGTCCAGCCGGTGAGGGCAATCTCCGCCTCATTCTGTCGGGAGCAGGGCGAAAATCGCGCCGCAAGCGGGCATTCCGCCACTTAGCCCTTTGGCCCGGCTTCCCTTTCCGGCGCCAAGCATCCTACAAATGCCGAAGCCCGGCTCTTGGAAGCGCGGGAACCGTTTCGGGAGGAACCATGAAGACGCTGTTCAGCGGCCGCAGCCTGGCCGGGATCGCCACCGCTTTCGCCATCGCCGTCGCGCCGGGCGCCGCACGCGCCCAGGAGTTCATCAACGTGCTGACCGGCGGCACCTCCGGCGTCTACTATCCGCTCGGTGTCGCCCTTTCGAAGATCTATGGCGAGAAGGTGCCGAATGTCCGCCCGACCGTGCAGGCGACCAAGGCCTCCGTCGAGAATCTGCAGCTGCTCCAGCAGGGCAAGGGCGAGATCGCCTTCACCCTCGGCGATTCCCTCGACGCCGCCTGGAAGGGCGACGAGGAGGCCGGCTTCAAGGCGCCGCTGAAGAAGCTGCGCGGCATCACCGCGATCTATCCGAACTACATCCAGATCGTCGCTTCGAAGGATAGCGGCATCAAGACGCTCGCCGATCTCAAGGGCAAGCGCCTCTCGGTCGGCGCGCCGAAATCCGGCACCGAGCTCAATGCCCGCGCCATCCTCGCCGCGGCCGGCCTGTCCTACAAGGATCTCGGCAAGGTCGAGTATCTGCCCTTCGCCGAATCCGTCGAGCTGATGAAGAACCGCCAGCTCGACGCCACGCTGCAATCGGCCGGCCTCGGCGTCGCCTCGCTGCGCGACCTCGCCACCTCGGTCGAGATCACCGTGGTCGAGGTGCCCGCCGCCGTGGTCGACAAGGCCGGCCCGCCCTTCGTCAAGGTCTCGATCCCGGCCAACACCTATACCGGCCAGACCGCCGCCGTCCCGGCCGCCGCCGTGGTCAACTACCTCGCCACCCATGAGGGCATGAAGGAGGAGACGGTCTACCAGATGACCAAGGCCATCTTCGAAAACCTGCCCGATCTTGCCGCCGCCCATGCGGCCGCGCGCTCGATCAAGCTCGAGAACGCGCTCGACGGCATGCCTCTGCCGCTGCATCCGGGCGCCGCGCGCTACTTCAAGGAAAAGGGCCTGAAGGTCGGCTCCTGAGCCACCTCAACGGCGATACGCCAGGCGAGGCCGGTCGAACCGGCCTCGCCTTTTTTAACCGACAGAAGCAGCAAGATCGCGCTGCGAGCGCGGCGATGACGGGGAACAGCCGATGAGCACGCAAGCCAGCAGGCCTTTGGCCGTCCCGGATATCGCCGGCTCTCCGCAGGCTGCACCCTACGATCCCGAGCACGGCCTGCCGGCGACCTTCGGCCAGGGCTGGAAGGGAAGGCTGCTGTTCTGGATCGCGGTCGCCTTCTCGGCCTTCCAGATCGTCACCGCCTTCGGCATTCCGCTCGACTTCCGGATCCTGCCCGCGATCGCCTGGCTGACGCCGATCCTCCTGATCCGGATCGCCTTCGTACTCTGGCTCGGCTGGATCCTGCTCGGCGCGGCCCGCGGCCGACCCAATCTCGAGGCGGTCCTCGCCTTCCTCACCCTGTTCGGCGCCTTCGAACTGGTGACGCTCTATACCGGCACTTTGCCGAACCAGGTGCTGCGCACGCTGCATGTCGGCTTCCTCAGCCTGACCGCCTGCGGCCTGCTCGCCAATGCCGACGAGACCTCGCCGCCGGCCCGGGCCTTCTGGTGGGCGGTCGGTGTGCTCGGCTTCGCCATCGGCCTCTATCATTGGTGGAACTACAACGAGCTGGTGAACCGCGCCGGCGAGCTGACCCATGCCGACATGGTGGTGGGCCTCGGTGCGCTCGTCGTTCTCTTCCTCCTGGTCTGGCGGGCGATGGGCATCGCTCTGCCGCTGGTCGCCGGCACCTTCCTGGCCTATTGCCTGTTCGGCAACTACCTGCCCGCGCCTTACGACCATCGCGGCTACAGCCTGGAGCAGGTGGTCGAGCAGATGGCCTTCGGCACCGAGGGCCTCTACGCCACGCCGACCGCGGTCTCCGCCACCTTCATCTTCCTGTTCATCCTGTTCGGCGCCTTCATGGAGCGGGCCGGCGTCATCGACTTCTTCAACGACATCTCGATGGCGGTGTTCGGCGGCAAGCAGGGCGGGCCGGGCAAGGTCTGCGTCGCATCCTCGGCGCTGATGGGCACGGTCTCGGGCTCCGGCGTCGCCAATGTCGTCGCCTCCGGCCAGTTCACCATTCCCCTGATGAAGCGTTCCGGCTTCAACGGCGCCTTCGCCGGCGGCGTCGAGGCGACCTCCTCGATGGGCGGGCAGATCATGCCGCCGGTGATGGGCGCCGTCGCCTTCATCATGGCCGAGACGATCGACGTGCCCTATTCGAAGATCGTCGAGGCCGCGATCATCCCGGCCCTGCTCTATTTCGCCGCCTGCTACTGGGCGGTGCATCTGGAAGCCGGCAAGCTCGGCCTCCATGGCCTGCCGAAAGCGCAGTTGCCGAGCGCGCGCGCCGAGATCCGCAAGAACTGGTATCTGATCGCCCCGCTCCTGGTGCTGGTCTATCTGCTCTTCGCCGGCTTCACCCCGCTCTTCGCCGGCGCGATCGGGCTCGCTCTGACGGTCGCGCTGATCCTCGCTCTGGCGATCTCGACCGGGCTCACCACACCCGCTTTGCGTATCGTCTTCTGGGTCGGCTTCGCGCTGATCTCGGCGGCTTCGATGGCGATCAGCATGGCGACCGTACTGATGGTCGTGCTCGCACTCGTGCTCTGGAACGTGCTGCGCGGCCGCTCCGGCCGCGAGGTCCTGGAATCCTGTGTCGCGGCGCTCGCCGACGGTGCCCGCCAGGCTCTGCCGGTCGGCCTCGCCTGCGCCCTGGTCGGCATCGTCATCGGCACCATGACCCTGACCGGCCTCGGCACCATCTTCGGCTCCTGGCTGATCGGCATCGGCAAGAACTCGATGTTCCTCGCCCTCGTCCTGACGATGATCTTCAGCCTGATCCTCGGCATGGGCATCCCGACCATCCCGAACTACATCATCACCTCCTCGCTGGCGGCGCCGATCCTGTTGCAGCTCGACGTGCCGCTGATCGTCAGCCACATGTTCGTCTTCTATTTCGGCATCATGGCCGACCTGACGCCGCCGGTGGCGCTCGCCGCCTTTGCGGCGGCGCCGATGGCCAAGGTCTCCGGCATGAAGATCGGCGTGCAGGCGGTGAAGATCGCCCTGCCCGGCTTCGTCGTGCCCTATATGGCGGTCTACGACCCGACCCTGATGCTTCAGCCGGTGGCTGGCCTCTCCGGCGCGAGCTACTGGCTCGCCGTCGCCTACATCGTGATCAAGGCGACGCTCGCCATGGTGCTCTGGGGCGCCGCCTTCGTCGGCTATTTCGTGCGGCCCCTGGCACTCTGGGAGCGCGTGGCCGCGGCCCTCGCCGCGGCCCTCCTCGTCGCCGCCCTGCCGATCACCGACGAGATCGGCTTCGCGCTCGCAGCCCTGCTCATCGGCTTCCATCTCTGGCGCGCCAAGGCAGTGGAAAAACCGGCGGCATGAGCATCTGCCTCGCCGCCGGCGCCCTGCTCGTGCCGCTCGGCGCCGGCGAGATCACCCTCGCCTGGCGCCATTCGGTCGAGAAGACGCTCTGGGAAGAACTCTGGCGCGAGAGCCCCGACGGGCTCGTCCTCGCCGAGGCGCGCGTGCAGGGCTCGGGCGCCGGCATGGATCCGCCGGAGGGGGCGAAGCTGGCCGACGGCTTCTGGCGCTGGCAGCCGAAATTGCCGGCGCTGCGCGAGGTCGTGATGCGCCGTTCCGGCGCCACGGCAGACTGGCGCGTCTGCGTCGGGAATTCCTGCCATGCAATGGCGGAGCTGATTCCGGCCGAAGCCGATCCGGTGGTGCTGAAGCCCTGTCCGTGACGGCTCAGTGGGGCGGGTGCAGGCGCTCGATCTTCACCACGCGGCGCATGAAGGCGACCATGCCATAGGCGGCAAAGCCCGAGAACAGCGCCATCAGCACATAGGCAACGATATGGCCGAGCTCGAACATGCCGGCGAGTGCCCAGCCCGAAGCCAGGGCGACCCCGAACAGCTCGACCCCGATCAGGATCGCCATCGAGATCACCAGGATCATGTTGCGCCAGTTGGTACGCCCTGCGGCCATGCTTCGATTCCTCGGACCCATGCGTAGACCGCCTAGCCTAGGCGGCGGCGGCATGCAACAAAATCGCGCCCGATCGGCAAATGGTCACCGCTACCCCGAATGAAAAGAGCCTGATGTCCGAGTCTCCCGTCTTCGCCAGCGCCGCGGTCGCCGCTCCCCATCATCTCGCTTCGGAAGCCGGCCGGGCGATCCTTGCCGAAGGCGGCAACGCCATCGAGGCCATGGTCGCCATGGCTGCGACGATCGCCGTCGTCTACCCGCATATGAACGCGATCGGCGGCGACGGCTTCTGGCTGGTGCACGAGCCCGGCGGCAAGGTCCACGCCATCGAGGCCTGCGGCGGCGCCGGCTCACTCGCCACGATCGAACGCTATCGCGAAAAGGGCTACGATACCCTGCCGTCCCGTGGCGCCGATGCAGCGATCACGGTCGCCGGCGCGATCGGTGGCTGGCAGGCGGCCCTGGCGCTCGCGCAAAGCCTCGGCGGTCGGATGCCGCTGAAGGATCTCCTGGCCGACGCCATCCGCCATTGCAGCGAGGGCTATGCCATCTCGGATTCCGAGCTGCGCACCTGGCCTCAGGAGATCGAGGCCGTGAAGGCAGCGCCCGGCTTCAGCGATTTCTTCTGGCCGGACGGCGAGCGACCCAAGGCCGGCGATCGGCGCAAGCCCCGGGCGCTCGGCGCAACCTTCGAGCAACTCGCCCATGCCGGGCTCGACGATTTCTACCGCGGCGATATCGGCCGCGAACTCGCCGACGACCTCGAACGCCTCGGCGCGCCGATCAGCCGTTCCGATATCGAGGCCTTCCGGGCGCGCGCGGTCCAGCCTCTGTCCCTGAAGCTGCCGGGGCTGACCGCCTACAACTTCCCGCCACCGACGCAGGGGCTGGCGGCATTGCTGATCCTCGGCATCTTCGAGAAGCTCGGCGTCGCCCGGGCCGAGAGTTTCGACCATCATCACGGGCTGGTCGAGGCGGTGAAGCGGGCGCTGGCACTGCGCGACCAGGTGATCACCGACCCCGCCTTCATGACCATCGATCCGGCGAGCCTGCTGAGCGAGGCCGTCCTCACCCGCGAGGCGCAGAAGATCGACCGCCGCCGCGCCGCGAGCTGGCCCTTCCGGCCCGGCGAGGGCGACACCGTCTGGATGGGCGCGATCGACGGCTCCGGCCTCGCCGTCTCCTACATCCAGTCGATCTACTGGGAGTACGGCTCGGGCTGCATCCTGCCAAAGACCGGCATCAACTGGCAGAATCGCGGCGTCTCCTTCTCGCTCGACGCCAAGGCGCTGAACCCGCTGGCGCCGGGCCGCAAGCCCTTCCACACGCTCAACCCGCCGCTGGCGCGCTTCGACGACGGCCGGATCGTCTCCTATGGCGCGATGGGCGGCGACGGCCAGCCGCAGTTCCAGGCCCAGATCCTGTCGCGCTACCGCTTCGGCCAGAGCGTCGCGGATGCCGTCGACGCGCCGCGCTGGCTCTTCGGCCGGACCTGGGGCGCCGGCTCGATCTCGCTCAAGCTCGAAAGCCGCTTCGACCCGATGCTGCTGGCCCGGCTGACCGCCGCCGGCCACCCGGTCGAGGAATACAGCGAAGCCTATTCCGACCAGTTCGGCCATGCCGGCCTGCTGGTCAAGCACCAGAAGGGTCATGTCGAGGCGACGCATGACCCGCGCTCCGACGGTGATGCCAGGGGGATCTGACACGCGATGATCGAGGACGATCCGTTCCGCTGTTTCGTGCCCTATCCGCCGGCGAAGGTGAGCCACGCCTCCTCCGGAGCGCTCTCGGGCCTGACCCTGGCGGTCAAGGACCTGTTCGACATCAAGGGCTATCCAACAGGAGCGGGCTCGCCGACCGTGCTGGCGCAGTCCGGCATCAAGACCAGGACGGCGCCGGTGGTGAAGGCGCTGCTCGATACCGGCGCCCGCTTCATCGGCAAGACCCATACCGACGAGCTCGCCTTCTCGCTCAACGGCAAGAACGCGCATTTCGGCGCGCCGGTGAATCCGGCGGCGCCCGATCGGATCACCGGCGGCTCCTCCTCGGGCTCGATGGCGGCGGTCGCCGGGCGGCTCGCCGACATCGCGCTCGGCTCCGATACCGGCGGCTCGGTGCGCGCGCCGGCGAGCTATGGCGGGCTGTTCGGCATCCGCCCGAGCCATGGCCGCCTCTCGCTGAAGCGGGCCTGGCCGCTGGCCGAGAGCTTCGACACCGCCGGCTTCTTCACTCGTGACGGCGAGACCTTCGCCCGCGTCGCCGAGGTCCTGTTCGGCAAGGACCGCGTGACCCTTCCGGAACGGCCGCGGCTGCTGCTCGCCGACGACCTCTTCGCCCAGGCGGTGCCGGAAGCCGAGCGGATCCTGCGCAACGCCGTGCAGCGCATCGTGCCGCTGCTCGGCCAGCCGCAGAGCGTCCGCGCCGTGCGCGACATGGACGCGCTCTACTGGGCCTTTCGCTGGCTCCAGGGCCGCGAGGCCTGGGAAGCGGACGGGCCGATGATCGAGCGCTTCGCCCCGCCGCTCGGCCCCGGTGTCGCCGAGCGTTTCGCCTTCGGCCGCTCGGTCAGCGACGCCGAGGTCGCGCGCGGCGAGACCGTCCGTCGCGACTTCCGCGCCAGGCTCGCCAAGCTGCTCGGCCAGGACGGCGTGCTGCTGCTGCCGACCGTGCCGGACATCGCGCCTCTGGTCAGCGCCGGCGAGAGCGAGCTCGATGATTTCCGCAACCGGGCCCTGCGCCTGCTCTGCCTTGCGGGGCTTTCGGGTTTCCCGCAGATTTCGATTCCGGTGGCCCATCGCGACGATGCCCCGCTCGGGCTTTCGGTGATCGGGCCGAAGGGCTCGGACAAGTCGCTCACCGCCTTCGCGGTCAGGGTCGAGCGGGCGGCGAGGATCAGGCTGGCCTAGCGATCAGCCGGGCATGAGGAGGAGGCGGCGATGAGCGGCCACGACCACCATCATCACCACGATCATGACCACGACCACGACAACCACTTCACGCCGATCGAGGCGCGGGTGAAGGCGCTGGAATCGCTGCTGGTCGAGAAGGGCTATGTCGACCCGGCCGCGCTCGACGCCATCGTCGAGACCTATGAGACCAGGGTCGGCCCACGCAACGGCGCCCGCGTCGTGGCGAAGGCCTGGAGCGACCCGGCCTATGCGGAGCGGCTGAAGCAGGACGGCACCGCCGCCGTGGCGGAGCTCGGCTATGGCGGGCGCGGCGGCGAACACATCGTCGCCTGCTTCAACACGCCGGAAGAGCACAACCTGATCGTCTGCACGCTCTGCTCCTGCTATCCTTGGCCGGTGCTCGGCCTGCCGCCGGTCTGGTACAAATCCCCGCCCTACCGCGCCAAGGCGGTGATCGACCCGCGCGGCACCCTCGCGGATTTCGGCGTCACCCTGCCCGAGGCCCGGCGCATCCGCGTCTGGGATTCGACCGCCGAGACCCGCTTCATCGTCATCCCGATGCGCCCGGAGGGCACCGAGGGCTGGTCCGAGGACGAGCTGGCGGAGATCGTCACGCGCGATTCGATGATCGGCGTCGGCCTGCCCAGCGCGGTTTCGGCGCGAAAGTAAGCGGTCCTGCGTCCGAAGTGCGCCATGCCGAACTGACTTGGGAGGATACGCCATGAACAGCGCCCATGATCTCGGCGGCCATATGGGCTTTGGCCCTGTGGTTCCGGAGGAGAACGAGCCGATCTTCCATGCCGATTGGGAAAAGAAGGTCCTCGCCATCAATGTCGCGGCCGGCGCGATGGGAGCCTGGACGATCGACGGCATCCGCCATGCCCGCGAGAGCCTGCCGCCGGCGCAGTATCTGTCGTCGAGCTACTACCAGATCTGGCTGGCGGCGCTCGACAAGGTCCTGGTCGGGCACGGTTTCCTGAGCGAGGAGGAGCTGAAATCAGGCATCCCCGCCAGCGCACGCCGGGAACCCAAGCGCGTGCTCAAGGGCGAGGAGGTGCCCGCCGTGCTGCGCCGCGGCTTCCCCTATGAGCGCGAGGCCGCCGCGCCGGCGCGCTTCAAGGTCGGCGACGCCGTCTGTACCATCGTCATGCATCCGCAGCACCATACCCGCCTGCCGCGCTATGCCCGTGGCAAGCAGGGCGTGATCGAGCGCATCACCGGCTGCCATGTCTTCCCGGACACCGGCGCCCATGGCGCGCCGGAGACGGCGCAATGGCTCTATACCGTGGTCTTCACCGGCCCCGAGCTCTGGGGGCGCGACGCCGACCCGGCCTCCAGCGTCAGCATCGAAGCCTGGGAGAGCTATCTTGAGCCGGCCTGATACCGCCCTCGCCGAGGCGCTCACCGCCAATACCCCGATCCCGCGCGACGCCGAAGGTCCGGTCTTCGCCGAACCCTGGCAGGCACAGGCCTTCGCTCTGGTCGTCGCCCTGCAGAACCGCGGCGTCTTCAGCGCCGATGAATGGGCGCAGGCGCTCGGCGCCGAAATCCGCGAGGCGCTCGCCGCCGGCGGCTGTCGCGACGGCTCGGATTATTACGAACGCTGGTGCGAGGCGCTCGAGCATCTGCTGATCGTGAAGGGCCTGACGAGCCATGAGGGCGTCGACGCCCGCAGCGCCGCCTGGGAACGGGCCGCAGAGGCGACGCCGCATGGCAAGCCGATCCTGCTGGAGAACGACCCGCAACGCTGATGCCCCGGCCGGGCTCCTTCGCCGTCACGACACTGTATCTCCGGCCGGGCACAAGGCCGGAACTTCGCAGAACCGCTTCGCGCGACGAAGCGAAAACGGGAGGGACGCAGCATGAAGACGGTTCTCACCGGCCTGACCGCCCTGGCCGCGGCGGCTCTGTCCCTTCCGGCTGCGAGTCCGCCGGCCCATGCCGCCGACCCGGCGCTCAACACGCTGATCCCGAAGCTGACGCGCGGCACGCAGTGGACGCAGAAGTCGGCGGTCGCGCTGCAGTTCCCGACGCACCACCCCCAGGGCATGGTCAAGATCGGCGACGCTTTCTTCATCTCCTCGGTCGAGATCAAAAAGCCGACGACCCGCTATCCCACCCTGCAGGACGGCTATGACCGCGACACCGGCGAGGGCACCGGCCATCTCTTCAAGGTCGATGCGCAGGGCAAGCTTCTCGGCAGCGTCACCCTCGGCGAAGGCTCGGTCTACCACCCCGGCGGCATCGACTTCGACGGCAAGGACATCTGGGTCCCGGTCGCAGAATACCGGCCGAACAGCCAGTCGATCGTCTACAGGGTCGATCCCGAGACGCTGAAGGCGACCGAGGTTTTCCGTTTCAAGGACCATGTCGGCGGCATCGTCCACAATACAGACGACAAGTCGCTGCACGGCGTCAGCTGGGGCTCGCGCCGCTTCTACAAATGGCCGCTCGACGGCGAGGGCAGGGTAACCAATGCGGCGACGGCGCCCGAAGCGCTGCGCGTCGCCAATCCCGCGCTCTACATCGACTATCAGGACTGCCACTATATCGGCATGAGCCGGATGCTCTGCTCGGGCCTCAACGCCTACCGAACGACGAAGGACGGCCCGGTGTTCCGTCTCGGCGGGCTCGAGATCGTCGACCTCAAGGACAACAGGCCGGTCTATCAGGTGCCGGTCGAGCTCTGGTCGCCGACCTCAGGGCTGCCGATGACGCAGAACCCGTTCTGGGTCGAGCCCACGGCCGAAGGCGTGCGCGCCTATTTCATGCCGGACGACGACAGGTCGACCCTGTTCACCTTCGAGGCGGCGGTGAAGTAGGTCTGATTCACGGCACCTGCCTCGTCATGCTCGGGCTTGTCCCGACCATCCGCGTCTTCCCTCACCACGCGGCGTTCGAGACGTGGATGCCGCCGCACGGGCGAGCATGACGGTGTGATCAGCTGCCCTGCCCGGCCGCCCAGAGGCCGAAGAGCAGGGCAGCGCCGAGCACGGCGACGAAGGCGGCCGCCAGCACTTCGAGTCCGGCGATGATGCGCACGCCCGTGAGCGAGCCGCCGCCGGCGAGGCGCAGCGCCGCGAATTTGAAGAACACCGCAAGCGCGGCCAGTGCTCCGGTGGTCAGCGCGGTGCCGAGCGCCATGGCGAAGGTCGCGGCGATGCCGGCCCAGAGCAGGCCCTGCGCATTGGCGAAGACCAGGATGATCAGCGCCCCAGCGCAAGGCCGCAGCCCCGCCGCGAAGACAACGCCAGCCATCTCGCGCCAGGAGCGCAGGCGCGAGATCTCGTCGGGACCGGGCATGTGGACATGGTCGCAGGAGGCCGGGTCATGCGCCGCGCCGCCGCCGAGCGCGACGAAGCTGCCGGCCTTGCGCCAGAGCACGTAGAGCCCGACCAGCGCCACCAGCGCGAAGCTGCCGAGCTCGATCACCCGTGTCGTCGCGGCCATGGTCTTCGCCGTCGCATTCAGCGCGAGGGTAAGGGTCCCGACCAGCCCGATCGCGACCAGCGCCTGGACGAGCGCCGCCGCGAAGCTGAGCCCGAGCCCGCGCCTCAGGCTGCGGTTATCGGCGACGATATAGCCCGAGATCACCGCCTTGCCGTGGCCGGGGCCGGCCGCGTGGAAAACGCCGTAGCCGAAGGCCAGGCCGAGCAGCGCCGGCAGCGCGGCCGGCGACCCTGCGATCGCCTTCAGCGTCGCCGTCAGCTCGCGATAGAAGCTCGACTGCCAGGCGAGGATGACCGCGCCGAGGCCAGAGGTCGCCGGCAGTGCCTCGCGCGGCAGCGCCGTACCGAAGGGGTTGCGCGGCGGCGGGGGTGGCGGCGGGAAATAGAGGCTGAGCAGCCAGGCGACCAGCCCGAGCGCGCCCGCTACCAGGGCGAGCGCCAGCACGGCGACGAACAGCCGACGCGGCAAGGCCGAAAGGCCCGGCGCGGCATCGACGCTCAGGGACATGCCACCAAGGCGCGTGTCGTGACCACATAGGCGCTCATGTCGGGCGTCGCGGTGATGTCTTCCTGGGCCAGGCGCTGCTGCGTCGCCGTATCGAGCTTGGGCGGGCGCATCACCCGCACGACGCAGCCCTTCGGGGCATCGCGCGTCGTCACCGCATCGGCCTCCGCGCCGACCTCGAAGGCGACGAAATAGGTGGGGTCACCGATCTCGATGCCGAAGGAGCGATTGGCGGCGGCCGGCGTCTTGAGCGGCAGGGTGAAACTCAGGGTCAGCACCTTGTTCTCGTAGACCAGGCCTTCGTCACGCGGTGTGCCGAAGGCCTGCGTCTTGCCGTTCGCCTTGGCGGCGGTGAAGAAATCGACATCCGGCAGCGATTCGATATTGACCTTGGCGAGCTCGGCCAGCTCGTCCGGCGTCAGCTTGCCGTCGCCATTCTTGTCGAGCCCCTGGACCATATAGGCCGAGTAAGCCTCGTCGAAGCTCCAGCGATGGCGCAGCGCCTGCACCATGCCGTCGGGCGCATAGATGATCTCGGTGCGCGAGGTCACGAAGACATGCGGATGCGCCGCAGCCGGCGGAACGAGGCCGAGCCAGGCAATGACGGCGCAGAGCGCGAGCGATCCGGTCTGGCGACGCGGCACGGTGGCATGTCCTCGAATCTGCGACGGAATCGGCAATCCATGCTAGCAAACGCACGCACTTCGCGCCTAGCCCGCAATCGGCTGCGAGGCCTGCCCAGCCTTCCCCCGCAAAGGCGGCCAAATCGCGGCACTGACGGCGCAGTCTGGCATTGGACCAAACTGATTTGACGGCACCCGCGCAGTATGACAGCAATACTGACATAATAACGGGTTGGAGGCCGGCGATACCGTCCCCATAATCCCTGCGGGGTTCGATCTTCGGGAGGTCGCTCATGGCCGAGGCGCAGCAGGACTCCGGGACCGGTGCGCTCCGCGCCGTCTCCCTCGACGACAAATACGACCTCTCGAAGCAGCAGATCTTCCTGACCGGCTCGCAGGCCATCGCCCGCATGCTGCTGGTCCAGCGCGAGCGCGACCGGCGCGCCGGGCTGAACACCGCGGGTTTCGTCTCCGGCTATCGCGGCTCCCCGCTCGGCGGGCTCGACCAGCAGCTCGCCCGCGCCGGCAAGCAGCTCAAGGCGGCCGACATCGTCTTCCAGCCCGGGCTCAACGAGGACCTCGCAGCGACCGCGATCTGGGGCACGCAGCAGGCCGAGCTCTCCGGCGAGGGCAAGCATGACGGCGTCTTCGCGCTCTGGTACGGCAAGGGCCCGGGCGTCGACCGCAGCGGCGACGTCTTCCGCCATGCCAACATGGCCGGAACCTCGCGCCATGGCGGCGTGATCTGCCTGCTCGGCGACGACCACACCGCCGAATCCTCGACCAACGCCCATCAGACCGAGTTCGTCCTGGTCGACCGGATGATGCCGATCCTCAACCCGGCCGGCGTCCAGGAGATCATGGACTACGCCCTGCACGGCTTCGCGCTCTCGCGCTTCGCCTCGGTCTGGGTCGGCATCAAATGCGTCAAGGACAACATCGAATCGACCGCCTCGGTCGACGGCTCGGTTGAGCGCGTCCAGATCGCGCTGCCCGATGATTACGTCATGCCGCCGGGCGGGCTCGGCATCAGGCGCGAACTCGACTTCCTCGACCAGGAGAAGCGGCTTCACGTCCACAAGCGCGAGGCGATCCTCGCCTATCTGCGCGCCAACAGGCTCAACCAGACCATCCTCTCCGGCGGGCAGGCGCCGCGCATCGGCATCATCACCGTCGGCAAATCCTATCTCGATGTCCGCCAGGCGCTGGAGGAACTCGGCCTCGACGAGGTCAGGGCCAATGATCTCGGCATCCGCCTGTTCAAGGTTGCCTGCCCCTGGCCGCTCGATCCGGCCGAGCTCAAGGCGTTCGCTGCCGGGCTCGACCTCGTCATGGTGGTCGAGGAGAAACGCTCGCTGATCGAGGTCCAGCTGCGCGAGGAGCTTTACGGCTCGGCGCACCAGCCCATGGTGATCGGCAAGAAGGACGAGAAAGGCGACTGGCTCTTCCCGGTCCATGGCGCGCTCGACCCCAATGACGTCGCGATCGCGCTCGGCGCCCGCCTGCTGCAATACCGCGACGATCCGGCGTTGCGCGCCCGGCTGGAGGTGATCGCCACCGCCCAGGGCCGACTCGCCGAGGCGATCGAACTGGCGAAGCGCACGCCCTATTTCTGCTCCGGCTGCCCGCACAACACCTCGACCGTGGTGCCCGAGGGGGCGCGTGCCTCGGCCGGGATCGGCTGTCATTTCATGGCGCTCTGGATGGATCGCGATACTGCCGGCTTCACCCAGATGGGCGGCGAGGGCGCGAGCTGGATCGGCGAGGCGCCGTTCTCGAAGCGCGGCCACATCTTCCAGAATCTCGGCGACGGCACCTACACCCATTCCGGTTCGCTCGCGATCCGCTGGGCCGTCGCCTCGGGCGTCAACATCACCTACAAGCTGCTCTACAACGACGCCGTCGCGATGACCGGCGGCCAGCAGGCCGAAGGCCATCTTTCGCCCGACCAGATGGCCCGCCAGGTCGCGGCCGAAGGCGTCGCCCGCATCGCCGTCGTCTCGGACGAGCCGACGAAATACCCGCCGGGAACGCTCTGGCCGCCCGGCACGACGCTGCACCATCGCGAGGATCTCGACGCCGTCCAGCGCGAGCTCGCCGCGACGTCCGGCGTCACGCTGCTGCTCTACGACCAGACCTGCGCTACCGAGAAGCGCCGGCGCCGCAAACGCGGCGCCTATCCCGACCCGGACAAGCGCGTCATCGTCAACGAGCTGGTCTGCGAGGGCTGCGGCGATTGCGGCGTGCAGTCGAACTGCGTCTCGGTACAGCCGCTCGAGACCGAATTCGGCCGCAAGCGCCAGATCGACCAGTCGAACTGCAACAAGGATTTCTCCTGCGTGAAGGGCTTCTGCCCCTCCTTCGTCACCGTGCATGGCGCCCGGCCGAAGAAGGCGGAGCCGCGCGCAGTGGGCGCCTCGGCGCTCGGCGCCGGCGATCTGCCCGAGCCCAAGGTGCCGGCGCTCGATCGCAATTTCGCGATCGTTGTCACCGGGGTTGGCGGCACCGGCGTCGTCACCATCGGCGCGATCCTCGGCATGGCGGCGCATCTCGAAGGCAAGGGCTGCGGCATGATCGACATGGCCGGCCTTGCCCAGAAGGGCGGCGCCGTCTTCAGCCATGTCCGGCTCGCCCCGACGCCGGACGAGATCCACGCGATCCGCGTCGCCGCCGGCCAGGCCGACCTCGTGCTCGGCTGCGACCTCACCGTCACCGGCTCGAAGAAGGTCTTGGGCGCGATCCGCCCGGGCTCGACGGTGGTGGTCAACACCGCCGAGAGCCTGCCGGGCGACTTCACCCGCAATGCCGATTTCTCGCTGCCGACCGAGCGTCTGAAACGGGCGATCCTGTCAGCGTCGGGCCGCGAGCATACCCATCTCGTCGATGCGACCGCCGCGGCCGTCGCCTTCCTCGGCAATGCCATCGCCGCCAACATGTTCATGCTCGGCTATGCCTGGCAGCATGGCGGGGTGCCGCTCTCGCGCGCATCGCTCCTGCAGGCGATCGCGCTCAACGGCGAGGCCGTGGCGATGAACCAGCAGGCTTTCGAGCTCGGCCGCCGTGCCGCGCACGAGCCGGCCGCCCTCCTCGCCGCGCTCGCAGAGGCGAAGGCCCCGACGCAGGCGCGCCAGCTCTCGCAGACGCTGGACGAGATCATCGCCCGCCGCGTCGACTTCCTCACCGGCTACCAGGACGCAGCCTATGCGGCGCGCTATCGCGACCTCGTCGAGAAGGTCTGTGTCAGGGAGTCGGGCATCCTGCCCGGCCAGGGCGCATTGGCCGAAAGCGTCGCGCGCAATCTCTTCAAGCTGATGGCCTACAAGGACGAATATGAGGTCGCGCGCCTCTATAGCGACGGCGCCTTCCGCAGGCAGCTCGCCGCGACCTTCGAGCCCGACAGCGCCTCCGGCGAGAAGCTGCGCCTCGAATTCCATCTCGCCCCGCCGCTTCTCGCCAAGGCCGATCCGAACACCGGCCTGCCGCGCAAGCTGAGCTTCGGCCCCTGGATGATGGGCGCCTTCGGCCTGCTTTCGAAGCTGAAGGGCCTGCGCGGCACCGCCTTCGACATCTTCGGCTACACGCAGGAGCGCAAGACCGAGCGAAAGCTGGTCGCGGATTACGAGGCGCTTCTGAGCGAGATTCTGACCAAGCTGGCGCCAGAGAACCATGCGCTCTGCGTCGCTCTCGCCGCGATCCCGGAGAAGATCCGCGGCTTCGGTCATGTCAAGGAACGCCATCTGAAGCAGGCCAAGGCCGAAGAAGCCGAGTTGCTGGTGCGCCTGCGCGACGGTTCGGAGGCGGCGCTCGCCATGCCGAAGGCCGCCGAATAGACTTGGTCACCCGCCCCTTGTTCCACTCCTCCGGCCGGCACATCCGCTTGAGTTTGCCTGCTGGCTCGCCGCATACTCAGCCTCAGGCGGGCCGCGAGGCCCGCACCCTGTCTCCGGCGAGCCCGCTTTGATCCCAGCCGAAGAACTGCGCCAGATCGCCTCCTGGTCGCTCGAGCTCACGCCCGAGGAGTTCGATGAGGCGCGGCGCGGGACGACGATCAAGACCTATGGCAAGGGCGCCTATCTCTGCCATGTCGGCGACCGGCTCGAATCCTGGACCGGCGTCGCCGACGGGCTGCTCAAGATGAGCACGACCTCGCGCACCGGCAAATCGGCGACGCTCGCCGGGCTGCGCAGCGGCGCCTGGTTCGGCGAAGGCACGATCATCAAGAACGAGCCGCGACGTTATGATCTCGTCGCGCTGCGCGAGAGCAAGGTGGCGCTGATGCGGCGCCAGACCTTCATCTGGCTGTTCGAGCACTCCGCCGCCTTCAACCGCTTCCTGGTCCACCAGTTCAACGAGCGCCTCGCCCAGTTCATCGGCCTCGCCGAATATGACCGCATGCTCGGCGCGACCGGACGCCTCGCCCGCAATCTCGCCTGGCTGTTCAATCCGATCCTCTATCCGAGCCAGGAGCGGACGCTGGCGATCTCGCAGGAAGAACTCGGCCTGCTCGCGGGCATCTCCCGGCAGATGGCCAATCAGAGCCTGGCGAAGCTCGCAGAACTCGGGCTCGTCGAGGTCGGCCACAACGAGGTGACGATCCTCGATCTGGAACGGCTGGCTCGCTACGAGGGCTGAGGCACGCCGGCGCAGCCGGGGCTCGCCGCCCGGTCGGCCGGTCCCCGCATGCGCACCACGCAGGGCAGTCAATCCAAGACCGGTATCGACCGCGACGAGCCATTGCAGGAAGACCCGGATCAACGCTGCAGTCTCGCCGGACGATCGAACGGTCGGCCGGAGGGCATGAACAAGCCCGCAGCGAGGCTGGGAGGAACTGGCTTGAAGCTGCCACTATGGGGGAGCGCGCTGAGCGCGACGCTCCTCGTGCAGGTCGTGAGCTCCTTCGCCGCCGCGGCCATTCCTCTCCTGGGTCCGCTTCTCACGCAGCGCTGGAACCTGCCGCCCGAGAGCATCGGCTATGTCTCGGCGACCGTTTCGATCGGCATCTGCTGGTGTCTGGCCTGCGGCGGCCCGATGCTCGATCATCACGGGCCGATCCGGACCCTCCAGCTCGGCCTGGCCTCGATCGGCCTAGGTCTGCTTCTGCTGTCTCAGCCGATCGCGGTGCTCGGATTTTGCGGCGCCCTGTTGATCGGCCTCGGCCTCGCCCCGAACAATCCGGCGGGCAGCACGATGCTGATGCGCACCGCCCCGGCCCGGCATCGCAATCTGATCTTCTCGATCCGGCAGGCCGGCGTCCCCCTCGGCGGCGCCATCGCCGGCATTTCGGTCGCCCCCGCAGTGCTCCTGCTCGGCTTCGGCAAGGCGATCTGGCTGATCGGCGCGATCGTCTTCCTCAGCCTTCTGGCCGTACAGTCCTTTCGGCAACGTCTCGACACGGAGAAGGGCCCAGCGAACCGGGCATGGGCGCGGACCTTCCTGTCACCCTCCGCCTTGCGCAGATCGGCGGCGGTCATCCGCTCCCATCCTTCGCTGCCGCTGCTCACCGCTATCGGCATCGCCTTCTCGATCACGCAGGCGAGCGTCCAGGCCTTCACGGCGACCTATCTGGTCACCAACGGCAAGGATCTCGCCGAAGCCGGCACCTTCGTCGCGGTCCTGCTCGCCGCCAGCACGGTTTCCCGCATCGTCCTCGGCTGGCTGGCGGACAAGCTCGGCCGCAACCTGTTGCTGCTTTGCCTGCTGGCCCTGGCAGCGAGCGCCGCACTGGTACTGCTGGTCTGGTCGGCTGGAGCGCCTGCCTGGACGGTCTATGTCTGTGTTTCCTTCGTCGGAGCGACGTCACTGGGCTGGAACGGCATCTACATGGCCGAGCTGGCGCGGCTTGCCCCGCCCGCGGCGATAGGCGAGGTGACTTCTGCGGCCAATCTGTTCGGCTTTCTGGGCTCGGTCTGCGGGCCGCTCGCCTTCGCTGTGATCGCGAGCGCAACGGGCGGCTTCAACTGGCCCTATCTCATCGTGGCCGGCCAGCTGGCCGCCTGCGCCATCCTGGTATTGCGGCTGCGCAACTGGCGGTGACGCTGCGGCCCGACGCGATAATCCGCCGAGGGCGCGCATGAGGCCAGCCTTGGAACCGGGGCCGTGCCCAGATCCGCGCGCTTCCTGGCGGACACGAATTGGTGATCCGGCGTTGTGAGAGCATTTCCCAGATCGCCGCGCGCCCACCCACCTGAAGAGGCCCTATGAATCCCCGCCCGGCGCGAAGAAGCAGAGCAGCTCGCCGGCATCGTTGATGCACAGATGCCAGAGTCCGTCCGGCGACAGGCGGGATTTCTCATAGGGGATTTCGAGGATCAGCAGTTCGCGGCGCTCGCGCGGCCACATCGGATGGCGGCCGGGGGCGATCGTCACGACGAAGCCGGGCGGGCCGGCCCGCACGGCGCTCGCATCGATCCGCGCGCAATCGGCTCCCGAGCAGCAGGCGAAGGGATATTCCCAACCGCTGGGGGCCTCGTGCGCACAGCTGCCCGTCGCCCCCGGGGCGAGCAGGATCGCGAAGATGATCGAGGCAAGAAGGCGCATGGGCCGGTCCCCATAGCCAAACTCCCGCCTGAATGCGGTGGATCGAAGGCACTGCGCCGTTGCGGCGCCGACCCGACTCCGCCCGAACCTCGCCTTGCTGGCTTCGAGCCCTTGGGAGCACGCGAAAATCGCATCGCGAAGGCGGCTCGGGATGCTGCCGGATGCTGGATGCCGTCCCTTGCGCAGGGGCTGCGGTAGGAGGCTCGCACGACCGGCAGAACGGCCTCGTGACGCCGCAAATCTACTGTCGCCAGGGAACAGCGCAGCTTGCCGCATGCAGCGGCTTAGCGCGAATCAAACCTCAGCGCGATGATACAGCTCAAAAAGCATCCTGTCTGTCAAGCACCTCCTTGCACAGCGCCGAGCCAACTGCAAAGCTTGCATGATCGCACAAGGGGCCGACCGGCCCGGACAAACCCGCGACAGACGGGGCGACAGGGTGGAGACGACGATCGTGGCAAGCGGCCCCGCCGGCCAGGCGGACACCTTTCCCAAGCTGCTGGTGCGCAATGCGCGCGAACGGGGTTCGCGCGTCGCCTTCCGGCACAAGGATCTCGGCATCTGGCAATCCTGGAACTGGGCCGAGGTGGTCGAGCAGATCCGCGCCTTCGCCAAGGGGCTCGAGCAGCTCGGCCTGAAGCGCGGCGAGAAGGTCGCCATCGTCGGCTACAACCGCCCGCGCCTCTATTGGTCGATGGCCGCGGCGCAATGGCTCGGCGCGATCCCGGTCCCGGTCTATGCCGACAGCGTCGCCGACGAGATGGCCTATGTGCTCGACCATGCCGGCGCCGTCTTCGCCTGCGTCCAGGATCAGGAACAGGTCGACAAGATCCTCTCGGTGGCCGAGCGCCTGCCGAACCTGCGCCACATGCTCTATGACGAGCCGCGCGGCCTGCGCGACTACGACCATGGCAAGCTCCACGATATCGGGGACGTGATCGAGGCCGGGCGCGCCGCCCTCAAGGATCCGGCCGCGAGCGCTGCGCTCGAGGCCGAGATGGCGCAGGGCACGGGCTCCGACCTCGCCATCATCCTCTACACCTCGGGCACGACCGGCCGGCCCAAGGGCGTGATGCTCAGCCATTACAACGTCATCACCGCCGCGGAGATCGGCTGCAGCTTCGACGGGCTGAACGAGACCGACGAGATCATCGCCTATCTGCCGATCGCCTGGGTCGGCGACCATGTCTTCTCCTATGCCCAGGCGATCATCGCCGGCTTCTGCGTCAACTGCCCGGAAGGACCTGACACCGTCGTCGACGATCGCCGCGAGATCGGCACCACCTACGCTTTCGCGCCGCCGCGCGTCTTCGAGACCATGCTGACCATCACCATGGTGCGCATGGAGGATGCCGGCCCGCTGATGCGCAAGATGTTCCACTACTTCCTCGGCGTGGCCAAGAAATACGGCGAGAAGCTCCTCAATGGCGAGCCCGTGCCGCTCGGGGGACGCCTGCTCTACAAGCTCGGCGACATCCTGATCTACGCGCCTTTGCGCAACCGCTTCGGCCTGACCAACATCAAGGTCGGCTACACCGCGGGCGAGGCGATCGGCCCCGAACTCTTCCGCTTCTATCGCTCGATCGGCGTCAATCTGAAGCAGCTCTACGGACAGACCGAAGCCGGCGTCTACATCACCATGCAGCCGGACGGCGAGATCAAGGCCGACACGGTCGGCAAGCCGGCGCCGCAGGTCGAGATCCGGATCGCCGAGAATGGCGAGGTGCTCTACCGCTCGCCCTCGATCTTCCGCGGCTATTACAAGGACGAGGAGAAGACCGCCGAGACGATGACGGCGGACGGCTATGTCCGCTCCGGCGATGCCGGCTTCTTCGACGAGAGCGGGCACCTCAAGATCATCGACCGCGCCAAGGATGTCGGCAAGCTCAATTCGGGCGAGCTGTTCCCGCCGAAATACATCGAGAACAAGCTCAAATTCTATCCGAACATCAAGGAGGTCGTCGCCTTCGGCCAAGGCCGCGACTATGCGACCGTCGCGCTGAACATCGACCTCACCGCCGTCGGCAACTGGGCCGAGCGCAACAATGTCGTCTACGCCTCCTATCAGGAGCTCGCCGGCCACCCCCAAGTCTACGAGATGATGGCCAGGCATGTCGACGAGGTGAACCGGCAGCTCGCCGCCGAGCCGATGATGGGCGGCGCCCAGATCAAGCGTTTCCTGATCCTGCACAAGGAGCTCGACGCCGACGACGGCGAGCTCACCCGCACCCAGAAGGTCCGCCGCGGCTTCATCGCCGAGCGCTACGCGCCGCTGGTCGAGGCTCTGTATGATGGCTCCACCGAAGCCGACATCTCCACCGAGGTGACCTTCGAGGACGGCCGCAAGGGCACGATCTCGGCCCGCGTCAAGATCCGCGACGCGCAGACCTATCCGGTTCAGGCGCCGGCGGCCGCCTTGGCGCCAAAGGAGGCGGCATGAACGCTCATACCATGGCAGCCGCCGGCGCACCGGTGACGCAGAAGGGCGAGGTCCTGCTCTCGGTCGAGAACGTCTCGCTGCGCTTCGGCGGCGTGAAGGCGATCACCGACGTCTCCTTCGACATCCGCAAGGGCGAAGTCCGCGCCATCATCGGCCCGAACGGCGCCGGCAAGACCTCAATGCTCAATTGCATCAACGGTTTCTACCACCCGCAGGAAGGCCGCATCACCTATAAGGGCGTGCGCCGCAGCAAGGTCCGCCCGCACCAGGCGGCGGCGGCCGGCATCGCCCGCACCTTCCAGAACGTCGCCTTGTTCAAGGGCATGTCGACGCTCGACAACATCATGACCGGGCGCACGCTGAAGATGCGCGGCAACCTGTTCTGGCAGCTTTTCCGCCAGGGGCCGGCGATGGACGAGGAGATCGCGCACCGCAAGGTGGTCGAGGACATCATCGACTTCCTGCAGATCGAGCACATCCGCAAATTGCCGGTCGGCAAGCTGCCCTATGGGCTGCAGAAGCGCGTCGAGCTCGGCCGGGCGCTCGCCATGGAGCCCGAGCTCCTGCTGCTCGACGAGCCGATGGCCGGCATGAACCTAGAGGAGAAGGAGGACATGTGCCGCTTCATCCTCGACGTGAACAACCAGTTCGGCACCACCATCGCCTTGATCGAGCACGATATGGGCGTGGTCATGGACCTCTCCGACCGCGTCGTCGTGCTCGAATACGGCCGCAAGATCGCCGACGGCACGCCCGAGGAGGTCAAGGCCAACCAGAAGGTCATCGATGCCTATCTCGGAGTGGCGCACTGATGACCACCGCATCCAGGAACCCGAGTGCAAAGGGGAAGAGCGCATGAGCGACGTCGCCGCGCAGCCCGCGCCTAGCCTCCTCGCCAATGGCTGGATCAGAACCGGCTTGATCACCGCCGCCGTGATCGCAGCGATCGCGATCGGCGCCCGGATCGATCCATCGGGCACCATTCACAAGGTCTTCGTCGACCCGTTCCAGCAGATGGTCGAGGCCCCCGATCTGCTCGCCCAGACCGTCTGGGAGGGGCTGGTCTCCGGCGTGCTCTATGCTTTGATCGCGCTCGGCTTCGTGCTGATCTTCAAGGCCTCGGGCGTGTTCAACTTCGCCCAGGGCATCATGGTGGTGTTCGCGGCGCTGACTCTGGTCGGCCTGCACGAGAAGGGCGTTCCGGCCTTCCTCGCGGTCATCCTGACACTCGGCGTGATGTTCGTGCTGGCCGCCACCATCGAGCGTGTGGTGCTGCGCCCGCTGGTCAACCAGCCCGACATCATCCTGTTCATGGCGACCTTCGGCATCACCTATTTCCTGATCGGCTTCGGCGAATCCGTCTTCGGCGGCAATCCCAAGCAGATGATCACCAGCGAGCTCTACCTGCCCAAGGGCGCGATCGACGCCAAGATTCTCGGCGGCCTCGTCTCCTTCCAGAAGATCGACATCGCCGCCGCCATCATCGCCTCGCTGATGATCGCCGCGCTCGCCGTCTTCTTCCAGTATACCCGCATCGGCCGGGCCTTGCGGGCCGTCGCCGACAGCCACAAGGCGGCACTCTCGGTCGGCATCTCGCTCAACCAGATCTGGGTGATCGTCTGGTTCACCGCCGGCATCGTCGCGCTGATCACCGGCATCATGTGGGGCGCGCGCTCCGACGTCTCCTTCGCCCTCGAGATCGTCGCGCTGAAGGCCCTGCCGGTGCTGATCCTCGGCGGCTTCACCTCGATCCCCGGTGCCATCGTCGGCGGGCTGATCATCGGCATCGGCGAGAAGCTCGGCGAGTTCTATTGGGGGCCGCTGATCGGCGGTGGCATCGAGAGCTGGCTCGCCTATTTCATCGCGCTCGGCTTCCTGCTGTTCCGGCCGCAGGGCCTGTTCGGCGACAAGATCATCGAGCGGATCTGATGACCGGCCGCGCGAGCCAGGCCGTCTTTCCGGGGCGATCCGCAGGATCGAGCCCGGAAGCCATAACCGCAGGTGGCGCCGGTAAGGGCGCGACCTCTTCGCAAGCGACAATGTTCATGGTTTCCGGGCTCGGCGCTCAGCGCCGCCCCGGAATGACGAGGTGAGCCCGTGTTCTACCGCGAAGCCGGCCAGTTCAAATCGACCTATTCCGCCGACATGGCGGTGTTCCCGATCCGGCAGGACCGGATCGGCATCGCCGTGATCCTGGGCATCGCCTTCGTCGCGATCCCGATGCTGGGCGACGACTTCTTCATCTCCTCGGTGATGATCCCGTTTCTGGTGTTCTCGCTGGCGGCGATCGGGCTCAACATCCTCACCGGCTATACCGGGCTGATCTCGCTCGGCACCGCCGCCTTCATGGGGGTCGGCGCCTATTCCTGCTACAAGCTGACCACGATCTTCCCGGGCGTGAACATCATCGTGCTCATCCTGGTCTCGGGACTGTTCTCGGCGGCGGTTGGCGTGTTCTTCGGCCTGCCCTCTTTGCGCATCAAGGGCTTCTACCTCGCCGTCGCGACGCTGGCCGCGCAGTTCTTCCTGCAATGGGCCTTCGTGCGTGTGCCCTGGCTGTTCAACTACAACGCCTCGGGCGCGATAGAGGTGCCGCAGCGTCTGCTCTTCGGCCTGCCGGTGACGGGAGCCACGGCCTCGCCGGAGACGCGCTATTTCGTCTGCCTAGGGCTCGTCGTCGTCCTCACCTGGTTCGCCTCTAACCTCGTCCACGGCAAGATCGGCCGCTCCTGGATGGCGGTACGCGACATGGACATCGCCGCCGAGCTGATGGGCATCAAGCTGCTCAACGCCAAGCTGCTCGCCTTCGCCGTCTCCTCCTTCTATGCCGGCGTCGCCGGGGCGATGATGATCTTCTTCTGGTACGGCACGGCCGAGGCCGCCGACGTGTTCAACATCCGTCTCTCCTTCAACATCCTGTTCATGGTCATCATCGGGGGCCTGGGCTCGCTGATCGGCTCCTTTCTGGGCGCGGCCTTCCTCTCGATCCTGCCGACCGCGCTGAAGTTCGGGCTGCCGGCGCTGGGCGTGCCGCTGACCGGCGCCACGGCCGAGCACGTCACCTTCATGCTGGTCGGCGCTCTGATCATCGTCTTCCTGATCGTCGAGCCGCACGGCCTCGCCCGCCTCTGGCAGATCGGCAAGCAGAAATTGCGGACCTGGCCTTTCCCCTACTGAGCCGGGGCGGAGACCCAACAACACGACCCGCGGCAAAACCCAAGCCGCGGGCACCAGAAGGCGGAACGGCCCCGGCCGCACCCGACCGAAACCCACGGAGGAAGCAGATGAAGAAGAGCAGCATGATCAAGGGCGTCGCGCTCGGCGCGCTCCTGGCGGCGGGTGCCGTCGCCGCGCCTGCTTCGGCGCAGGATACGATCTACTTCTCCAACAACGCCTACCGCACCGGGCCGTTCTCGGGCTCCGGCATTCCGATCGGCGACGGCATGCGCGACTACATCTCCATGATCAACGAGCGCGATGGCGGCGTGAACGGCGTCAAGATCGTCTACGAGGAGTGCGAGACCGGCTACGACACCAAGAAGTCGATCGAGTGCTACGAGCAGGTGAAGTCGAAGACGATCGTCTACAGCCCGTGGTCGACCGGCGCGACGCTCGCCGCGATCCCGCGCGCCCATGTCGACAAGCTGCCGATCCTCTCGATGGCCTACGGCCTCTCGGCCTCGGCCGACGGCACGAGCTTCCCCTGGGTCTTCATCCCGCCGCTGACCTATTGGGACGGCGCCTCGGTGATGGTGAAGCACATGGCGGCCGAACTCGGCGGCATGGACAAGCTGAAGGGCAAGAAGCTCGGCCTGATCCATCTCGACGCGCCCTTCGGCAAGGAGCCGATCCCGGTGCTCGAGAGCCTCGCCAAGAAATACGGCTTCGAGCTCAAGCTCTATCCGGTCGCCGCCGCCGACATGCAGAACCAGGGCTCGCTCTGGCTCTCGATCCGGCGTGACCGGCCCGATTTCCTCTACAACCAGGGCTGGGGCGCGATGAACCCGACCGCGGTCAAGGAGGCGATCAAGAACAACTTCCCGATCAACAAGCTGGTCGGCGTCTGGTGGGCCGGCGGCGATGACGACGCCCGGGCCGGCGGCGCCGAGGCCAAGGGCTACAGGTCGCTGAACTTCAACGCGGCCGGCCAGGATTTCCCGGTGATCCAGGACATCCTCAAGCACGTCGTCGACAAGGGCAAGAGCACCACGCCGAAGGAGAAGGTCGGCGAGAACCTCTATAATCGCGGCGTCTACAACTCGATGCTGGTCGTCGAGGCGATCCGCACCGCCCAGAAGCTGACCGGCAAGAAGGTGATCACGCCGGAGGACATGCGCCGCGGCCTGGAGAACCTCAATATCGACGAGGCCCGGCTCAAGGAGATCGGCATGGCCGGCTTCGCCTCCCCGGTGAAGGTCAGCTGCACCGACCATTCCGGCCACCACAAGGCCTATGTCGCCGAATGGGACGGCGCCAAATGGACCCGCAAGGGCGACTGGATCGAGCCGATGAAAGAAGAGGTCCGGCCGCTAATCGAGGCCGCCGCCAAGGACTATGTCGAGAAGGCCGGCAATTGGCCCAAGCGCACCGAGTCCTGCGAGAAGTCGTCCTGATCTGACGAGCGCGAATCCTTCTCCCCTCCGGGGGAGAAGGTGTCTGCGAAGCAGACGGATGAGGGAGGTCTTGCACCCGCCCTCATCCGTCCTTCCCTCATCCGACCCGGCTCACGCCGGACTACCTTCTTCCCCGAGGGGAGAAGGGAAGGAGCGCACGATGTCCACCGCCACCCTCGAACAGCCCGCCCCGGTGACCGCGACGGACACGATCCTGTCGCTGAACAACATCGAGGTCATCTACGACCATGTCGTGCTGGTGCTGAAGGGCGTCTCGCTGACCGTGCCGCGCAAGGGCATCGTCGCGATCCTCGGCGCCAACGGCGCCGGCAAGACCACGACGCTCAAGGCGATCTCCAACCTGCTCAAGGCCGAGCGCGGCGAGGTCACCAAGGGCTCGATCGTCTTCGACGGCGAGCGCGTCGACAGGATGTCGCCGAACGAGCTGGTCAGGCGGGGCTGCATCCAGGTCATGGAAGGAAGGCACTGCTTCGGCCATCTCTCGATCGAGGAGAACCTCCTGACCGGCGCCTTCACCCGGCGCGACGGCAATGCCGCGATCAAGCGCGACCTCGAGAAGATCTACGAACTCTTCCCCCGTCTGAAGCAGCGCCGCAACTCGCAGGCCGGCTACACTTCCGGCGGCGAGCAGCAGATGTGCGCGGTCGGCCGCGCCATGATGTCGAAGCCGAAGATGATCCTGCTCGACGAGCCGTCCATGGGGCTGGCGCCGCAGATCGTCGAGGAGATCTTCGAGATCGTGCGTCGGCTCAATGCCGAGGACGGCGTCTCCTTCCTCGTCGCCGAGCAGAACACCAACATGGCGCTGCGCTACGCCACCTATGGCTACATCATGGAGACCGGCCGCGTCGTCATGGACGGCGAGGCGCAGATGCTGCGCGAGAACGAAGACGTCAAGGAATTCTATCTCGGCGTCGCCGAGGGCAACAAGAAGTCGTTCCGCGAGGTCAAGAGCTACAAGCGCCGCAAGCGCTGGCTGTCCTGAGAGCGCCGTCGCGAATCCGCCGCAGGAGGGGTCCAGGACCAGACCCATGCTCTATCTCGTCATCGTTCTCCTGCTCCTCGCGCTGATCTTCGGCCCGCAATTCTGGGTCCGGCACGAAATGGAGAAACATGCGGGAGCGCGGCCCGATCTGCCGGGAACCGGCGGCGAGCTCGCCCGCCATCTGCTCGACCGGTTTCAGCTCGGCACGGTCGCAGTCGAGACCACCGTCGCCGGCGACCATTACGACCCCGATGCGCGCGCGGTGCGGCTCTCGCCGGACAATCATGACGGGCGCTCGATCACCGCGGTGGCGGTCGCAGCCCATGAGGTCGGCCATGCCATACAGCACGCGCAGGGCAGCACGCTGTTCGGCGCCCGCACCGGGCTCGCGCGTCTGCTCGGCCTGGTCGACAAGGTCGCGATGGTCGTGCTGGTCACCGCCCCGCTGGTCGCGATCCTGACCCGCGTGCCGTCAATCGCCCTGATGCAATTCGGCTTTGCCATCGCCCTGCTTGGCATCGGTCTCGTCGTGCATCTGGTGACGCTGCCGCTCGAATTCGACGCCAGCTTCGGCAAGGCGCTGCCGATCCTGACCAATGACGGCTATCTCCATCCCGGCGACGTGCCGGCGGCGCGCGGCGTACTGCGGGCGGCGGCACTGACCTATGTCGCGGGCGCGCTGGTCGGGCTGCTGA
The DNA here is from genome assembly GCF_053618995.1 of Allobosea sp. NPDC055594. Lineage (NCBI taxonomy): Bacteria > Pseudomonadati > Pseudomonadota > Alphaproteobacteria > Hyphomicrobiales > Alloboseaceae > Allobosea > Allobosea sp. NPDC055594. The sequence goes on along the minus strand of NZ_JBSHIO010000007.1, from coordinate 30,466 downwards.
ATTTCCTGCGCCTCCTGCGCTTCATCCGATGACCGACACCATTCCCCGAGGGGCCGAGCCATGAGCGAGCATTACGACGATCTCGAAACGCGATCGCCGCCGGCGCGCGAGGCCGCCCTGTTCTCCCGGCTGCCCGCCGTGCTCGCGGCGGCGCTGGCGACGCCGGGCTATCGCGCCCATCTCGGCGAGTTCGACCCCGCCAGCATTGGCGACCGCGCCGCCCTCGCGCGCCTGCCGGTGCTGCGCAAGGCTGACCTGCCGGAACTCCAGCGGGCGGCGCCGCCTTTCGGCGGCTTCACCAGCGCGCCGCTCGGCTCCTTCGGCCGGCTCTTCACCTCGCCCGGGCCGATCTTCGAGCCGGAGGGCACCGGCATCGACGCCTGGGGCACGGCGCGCGGGCTGTTCGCAGCCGGCTTCCGCAAGGGCGACATCGTCCTCAACACCTTCGGCTACCACCTGACCCCCGGCGGCTTCATCATGGATTCCGCCGCCCGCGCGATCGGCTGTGCCGTGATCCCGGCCGGTCCCGGCAATACCGAGCAGCAGCTCGAGGTCATCTCGGCCTACAAGCCGAGCGCCTATCTCGGCACGCCCGATTTCCTGAAGATCCTGATCGAGGCCGCCGATGCGCGCGGCGCCGACATCTCCTGCATCAGGCGCGCCGTGGTCTCGGGCGCCGCCTTCCCGCCCTCGCTGCAGGACTGGGTGCGGGCACGCGGCATCGACGCCTACCAGCTCTACGCCACTGCCGATCTCGGCCTGATCGCCTATGAGACCGCTGCCCGCGACGGCATGGTCCTGAACGAGAACCTGATCGTCGAGATCGTCCGGCCGGGCACCGGCGACCCGGTGGCGGAAGGCGAGGTCGGCGAGATCGTCGTCACCAATCTCGACCCGCACCACCCGCAGATCAGGCTCGCCGTCGGCGATCTCACCGCGATCCTGCCGGGTGCGAGCGCCAGCGGCCGGAGCAATGCCCGCATCAAGGGCTGGATGGGCCGGGCCGACCAGACCGCCAAGATCAAGGGCATGTTCGTCCGCCCCGAGCAGGTCGCCGAGATCGCGCGTCGTCATGCCGAGATCGCCAAGCTCCGCCTCGTCGTCGGCCGCGCCGGCGAGGTCGACACGATGACGCTCAAGGCCGAGATCTATGCCGAGCCTAAGGGTTTCATCGACGCGGTTTCCTCGACCCTGCAGCAGATCACGAAGCTGAAAGGCACCGTCGAGGTCCTGCCGCTCGGCGCCTTGCCCAATGACGGCAAGGTCATCGCCGACGAGCGGCCCGTGGGATAAACTCGTCATCGTCGGAAAAGGCGTGGGGAACCCTCTCCTGGAAGGAGAGGGTTCCCCACGCCTACCACGCGACCGGCTGCTCCCGCTTCTCTTCCAGCCATTTATTCGCGCGCGAAAACGGCTTCGAGCCGAAGAAGCCACGCCGCGCCGAAAGCGGCGAGGGATGGGGACTGGCGATGACGAGATGGCGGCTCTCGTCGATCAGGCGGCGCTTGGCCTGCGCCGGCGCGCCCCAGAGCAGGAAGACGACATGCGGCCGGGCGGCCGAGACCGAGGCGATGACCGCATCGGTCACCGCGCCCCAGCCGAGGGAGAGATGCGAGCCGGCCTTGCTGGCGCCCTCGCGCACCGTCAGCGCCGTATTGAGCAGGAGCACGCCCTGACGCGCCCAGGATGAGAGATCACCGCCCGGCGACGGCGCCAGGCCGAGATCATCGGCCCGCTCCCGGTAGATGTTGACGAGCGAGCGCGGCAGCGGCGGCGGGCCGACATAGGAGAAGGCGAGCCCATTGGCATGGCCCGGCGTCGGATAGGGGTCCTGGCCGAGGATCACGGCGCGGATCCGGTCGAGCGGCGTCAAGGCAAGCGCGGCCAGAAAGCGTTCCGGTGCCGGCGCGACGATCTCGCCGGCGGCACGTTCGGCATCGACGGCAGCGCAGGCCTGCGCCACCGTCCCGTCGCGAAAGACGGAAAGATCGCGCCAGGGAGCCGAGGCGGGCGAAGCGAGAAAGGCGGCGAGCGCTGCGTCGAAGGTCGGCATCGTAGATTCTGCTGGCAGGAGAAGACTTGGTCATCCCGGCCGTAGCGCAGCGAAGAGCCGGGATCCATGCCTGAACCTCTATTGGCTGGGATCAGGCATCGATCCCGGGTCTCCCTTCGGTCGCCCGAGATGACCGGTATGGCTGTGATCAGACCAAGACTTACCTATTTCAGCACCGCCCGGCCTTCGATCTTGGCGTCGACCGTGCCGAGCCGACGGACATAGACCATCACCTCATTGGCCATCAGCTTGCCGTCGGTCAGGCCGATCAGCGTCTTGCCACGGCCGAGCGCGACATAGCCGTCGCCGCCATCGAGCAGGAAGTTGTTCGAGGCCACCGTGTACTTGCCGGCAGGGTCGATCGGCTTGTCGTCCACCGTCACCACGATGACGCGCGAGCCCTGCGGCTGCTTCAGATCGGCTTCGAACTTCATCCCCGAGATCACCGGAAAGCGGCCGGCGCCCTGCGGCGCATCGCGCAACCCGTTCTCGATCGCATCCTGCACGTCCTTGCCGGTGATCTGGACCATCACGGTAGCATTGCCGAAGGGCAGCTCGCTCAAGACGTCGCGCCGGGTCAGCTTGTGGCCTGCCGGATACTGCTTGTTGGCGCGGATGCCGCCGGCATTGCTGATGGCGAGCTGCGCGCCGGTCGCGCTGCGGATCGCATCGGCGATCAGATTGCCGATCGCGGTCTCCTGGGTGCGGATCATGGCGGTGCGGGAATCGAGTGGTGCGGCCAGCGTCGCGATCTCGATGTCGAGCTCCTTGGAGAGCTCGGCCTCATAGCCCTTGACGATGGCGGCGATCTCGGGATCCGGCGTCGCGGCGCGGCTGTCGTTGACCCGGAAGGTCGGCGTCCATTCGACCCGGCGATTGGCGCCCTCGCCGCTCGCCTTGGCGGCGACGTCGATCGCGGTGACGTAATTGCCCTCCTCGTTCGACTCGACCATCACCACCTTGCCGTCATAGGCGATGGCGAGATCGTGGTCGTGGCCGGTCAGCAGGATGTCGACGACGCGCGAGCGCACGATCTGCAGGTCGGTGGCGCGGTCGGCATGGACGACGCCGACCAGGATGTCGGCGCCTTGCGCCTTCAGCGCCCGCGCTTCGCGCCGCAGCGCCTCGATGGTCGAGGAGAATTTCAGGTCGCCGGGATTGGAAAGCTGCGGCGTCGGATCATAGGTCGTGCCGATGACGCCGACCTTGAAGCCGCCGAGTTCGAAGATCTGCGAATCCTTGTGTCCGGGCAGGAGATTGCCCGCCGCGTCGCGCAGATTGGCGGCGAAGGTCGGATAGGTCTGGGCGGCGGTGAGCTTGAGATAGTTTTCCTTGCCGAAGTCGAATTCGTGATTGCCGGGCACGAAGACGTCGAGCCCCATCTTGTTCTGCATGGCGACGATATGCGCGCCCTGGTCGAAACCAGACATCAGCGAGGGCGAATAGCAATCGCCGGCATGGCAGAACAGCACCGGCACGCTGCGTGCCCGCTCCGCCTTGGCGATGCCGGAGGCGCGGGCGAAGCCGCCGCGGCCCTTGTCGTCACTCATTTTGTAGATGTCGTTGACGAGCAGCAGAGTGAAGCTCGGAGCGGGCGCCTGTGCCTTCGCCACCGGAGCGGTCGCCGCCATGGCAGCGGGGGCGGCGAGCACGCTGAGCGCGCGGCGACGGGTCATCTTGGGCATCGGCCAACCCCTCCGGATTTTGATTTTTTCCAGACTAGCAAGAGCCGTGCTGGATTGGCGAGATGCCGCACACGGCAAAAGTGTGATTGCCGTCAAAACAGCTTCCGCAGTGTCGCACCCCGGCAGCGAAACCGGTCTGCCGACTGGACGAAAGCCGGAACTCGTCTAAATCACAGGCCATGGACAAGCGCATCGAAACCAACGCCGAAGCCGCCATCGCGCTGCCGGCGGACCATCCGCAAATCCGCTCCGGCCGGATCGGCGTGCTGTTGATGAATCTCGGCACGCCCGAAGGCACGGGCTATTGGCCGATGCGGGCCTATCTCAAGGAGTTCCTCTCGGACCGACGGGTGATCGAGGAGCCGCGCTGGAAATGGTGGCCGATCCTCAACCTGATCATCCTGTCAACGCGGCCGGGCCGGAAGGGCAAGGACTACGCCACGATCTGGAACAAGGAGCGCGACGAGGGCCCGCTCAAGACCATCACCCGCTCGCAGACCGAGCAGCTGGCGCAGCGCCTGAAGGGCTTCGCCGGCGACCGCATCGTCTTCGACTGGGCGATGCGCTACGGTTTTCCCGACGTGAAGAGCAGAATCCAGCATCTCCAGAACGAGGGCTGCGACCGCATCCTGTTCGTGCCGCTCTATCCGCAATATGCCGCCCCGACCACCGCGACCGCCTGTGACCATGCCTTCCGGGCGCTGATGGAGATGCGTTGGCAGCCGGCGGTGCGCACCGTGCCGGCCTATCACGACGACCCCGCCTATATCGGCGCGCTCGCCACCTCGATGCGGGCTTCGCTCGCCAAGCTCGACTTCGAGCCCGAAATCATCCTCTGCTCACTGCACGGCATGCCGAAGGAGAACCTGCTCAAGGGCGACCCCTATTACTGCCAGTGCGTCAAGACCGCGCGGCTGCTGGGCGAGGCGCTCGGCCTTTCGCCCGAGCGCTTCAGGCTGACCTTCCAGTCGCGCTTCGGGCCGGAGGAATGGCTGCAGCCCTATACGGACGAAACGGTGAAGGCTCTGGCGCAGGGCGGCACCAAGTCGCTGGCCATCGTTGCGCCCGGCTTCTCGGCCGACTGCCTGGAGACGCTGGAAGAACTCGACGGCGAGAATCGCGAGATCTTCCTGCACAATGGCGGCGAGAAATTCGCCTATCTGCCCTGCCTCAACGATTCCGCCGAAGGCATCGACGTGATCGAGGCGCTGGTCCGCCGGGAGCTGATGGGCTGGGTCTGAGGCATCCTGACGCCCTTCCCTCTTTGCCGGTCATCCGGCCGGAGCGAAGCGAGTGCCCTCCGATGGATCCCGGGTCGACCCTTGGTCGCCCGGGATGACGGGAAGCGCCGAGGCGCATCGTTCAGCCCACCACGAAGCGCGTCACGCTTTCGACCACCGGCTTCGCCTGCAGGATGCGGCGATGGCCGAGCCCGCCCGTCTCCTGCAACGTCACGAACGGGCCCGCCGCCGCCAGCGCCTCGGCATGGTGGAAATCGAGCTCGCGATCCTGCCGGTCGTGGATCACCAGGGTCGGCAGGCCGATCCCGGCCAGTTGCGCGCGGCCCTCGAAGACCTCGACCGGATTGCCGGCGACGCTGTGGATGCGCTGCTCCAGCGCCGCCTGGCCGCGCCGGCCGAGCCCGATCGTCGCGCCGAAATTACGCGTGATCAGCGCGATCGAGGAGGGCGCCGCGACCAGAGCGAGCCGGCGCGCCGCGACCGGCGGCTGGCCCGGCACGCTGCCCGCCAGGGCGGCGAGCGCGATAGCTCCGCCGAAGGAATGCGTCACGATCGCATGGACCGGGGCGAACACCCGGGCGACCGCGGCGAGCGCCGCGACACCGAGCGGAATGTTGAGCTCGGCCCCGGTCGAGGCGCCATGGGCGGGCATGTCGAAGGCGACGATCCTAAAGCCTGCGGCGAGCAGCGGCTCGACGAAGGCGGTCATGAACGCCGCCTCGCTGTTCCAGCCATGCAGCAGGATCACCGTCGGCGCCGGAGCATCGCCGTCTTGCAAGCGGGGCTCCGGTTCGAACAGATAGGTGCTGACCGTCCCGCACGGGTAGGATACCGCCTGCCTGATCGCCGGCGCGAGTCGGGCGCGGGCGGCCGCGATCGCCTTGCCGGAGCGGCTCTCGGAAGCGGGGCGGCGCGGCGGGGTACAAAAGAGCTTGAAGGCGGCGCGCCCGGCCGTGCGGGGCGCGATGAAGCTGCCGATGCGGACGAGAGGACGAATGACGCGAAGGGCTGCGCTGGGCATGATCGGGAACCCTGTTTGTTCAGTCTTGAACTACTATGTTCAGCGATGAACAAAATGCAAGAGCCGATTTCCGCACCGGCATGTGAGCCGGCAGGAGAACCTGGAGGCACCGGCGGGACCGGGCTGCCCTGGGATCTGCCGCGCTTCAAGAACTGGCTCGCCGTCGCGCGCATGCACCAGCTCTGGAAGAAGGTGTTTTCCGAGGCGCTGGTGCCGCTCGGGATCCAGCTCGCCCATTACGACGTGCTCGCCAATGTCTTCCGCACGCCAGGACTGACGCAGCAGGCATTGGCCGAGAAGCTGCTCGTCGGCCGCAGCGCCATGAGCATGCTGCTGCCGGAGCTCGAACGCCGGAACCTGATCGAGCGCCGCAATGACGAGGCCGACAAGCGCGTCCGCCGGCTCTGGCTGACGCCGGAGGGCGAGGCGCTCACCCGCAAGGCCCTGGCGATCCACACCGCCCGGATCGAGGCGATGATGGGCGTCCTCAGCGAGGAGGAATGCAACGCCATCGGTGAGACGATGTGGCGCGTCGTCAAGGCGCTGGAGGGCTGATCCCGACGCGAGCTTGCATCAAAGCTTCGCAATCATCAGCTTGATGGGCACTGGCTGGATTGGAGACTGGTTTCATGGGTCCGTACGGGTTCGACATCGTCGTCGTCGCGCTGGTGGCGCTGGTCATCCTGACCATCGCGCTCGGCGTGCGCACGGTACCGCAAGGCTACAACTACACCGTCGAGCGTTTCGGCCGCTATTCGCGCACGCTCGGCGCCGGCCTCGGCCTGATCGTGCCCTATATCGACCGGGTCGGCCACAAGGTGAACGTCATGGAGCAGGTGCTCGACATTCCCAGCCAGGAGGCGATCACCAAGGACAATGCCGGCGTACGCATCGACGCCGCCGCCTTCTTCCAGGTGCTCGACGCGGCCAAGGCCCGCTATGAGGTCGCCAGCCTGGACGATGCGCTGATGGTGCTGACCATGACCAATATCCGCACCGTCGTCGGCTCGATGGACCTCGATCAGTTGCTCTCGCATCGCGACGAGATCAACGAGCGGCTGCTGCGCGTCATGGACGCCGCCGCCTCGCCCTGGGGCGTCAAGGTCACCCGCATCGAGATCCGCGACATCCTGCCGCCGGCCGACATCGCCGGCGCGATGAATCGCCAGATGAAAGCCGAGCGCGAGAAGCGCGCCGCCGTACTCGAGGCCGAGGGCCTGCGCCAGGCCGAGATCCTCAAGGCCGAAGGCCAGAAGCAGTCGCAGATCCTCGCCGCCGAGGGCCGCAAGGAGGCCGCCCTGCGCGACGCCGAGGCGCGCGAGCGTCTCGCCCAGGCCGAGGCGAACGCCACCGCCATGGTCAGCGAGGCGATCAGCCGCGGCGACATCCAGGCGGCCAACTTCCTGATCGCCGAGCGCTATACCGACGCCCTCAAGGCGATGGCCAGCGCGAGCAACAGCAAGCTGGTGATCGTTCCCATCGAGGCCGCCGCGCTCGCCGGCACGGTCGGCGGCATCGCTCAGCTCACCAAGGCGGTGTTCGGCGAGGAGGCGCTCGAGAGCCGCCGCACCGGCTCGGTGCCGGCCGCCGGCCGCAGTCCCGGAGCCTGATATGCTCGACTGGTTCGCCTCCTTCGGCGGCTGGGCCTGGATCGCGCTCGGTCTCGTCCTGATCGGCGGCGAGACGCTGGCGCCGGGTGTTTTCCTGCTCTGGCTCGGCCTCGCCGCCCTCGTCACCGGCGCCGTGGTCGGCCTGACCGGCATCGCCTGGCAGGGGGCCTGGCTCGTCTTCGCCGCCCTCGCCATCGTCAGTGTTCTCGTCGGTCGCATCGCGACAAGGCGCAAGGACGAGGAGCCCGATGCCGCCCACGGTCTCAACGATCGCGGTCGGCAACTGATCGGCCGGGTCTTCAGGCTCGAGGCGACGATGACCGGCGGCGAAGGGCGCGTCCGCGTCGGGGATTCCTCCTGGCGCGTCACCGGCCCGGAACTGCTCGCCGGCTCCGAGGTCCGCGTCGTCAGGGTCGAGGGCGCGACGCTGATCGTCGAGAAGGCCTGAGCCGCCACTGCTGCTCCCGTCTGCTTGCACCGAATGCGACGGATGGGCTTAACCCGCCATTGAGCCTTGCGCGTCCCTGCCATGGACCGGCATGGCCGGTGCTGGCATGACCACACCGCGCCGCGCGCCCTCGGGCCCGCGACAAGCCGGAGCGACACGTCATGAGCATCCCGCACGGGCCGATCGACTTCTTGCTCGCCGCCGCCCTGTCACTGCTGATCGCAGCCTTGGCCGCCGGTAGCGTCCTTGCCTGAGTCCGAGCAGATTCAGGCGTGATTCATTCTGAATCGACCGTTCACCATCTTGCTGAACCGGCGATTCACCCGAGCCTTCGTCAAATCGCCTGCGAGGCGGCAGCTGCCGCGCAGGAGGTGAAGGACATGACCCGCCGGCAAGGGCCGATCGATTTCATTCTCGCGGCGGGTTTCTCGCTGCTGCTGATGCTGCTGGCGCTGCGCCCGGTTCAGGCGCGCGAGGTCGTGGAATTTCCCGACCATCGCTACCAGCCGGGCACGATCGTCATCCGCACCGCGGAACGGAAGCTCTACTTCATCGCCGCGCCCGGCCAGGCGCTGCGCTACACCATCGCCGTCGGCAAGGCCGGCAAGCAATGGCGCGGCGTGAAATACATCGAGGAGCTCGCAATCGAGCCTTCCTGGAGCCCGCCGGCCTCGGTCAAGCGCGACAATCCCTCGATTCCCGACATCATCCCGAGCGGCGCCCCCAACAACCCGATGGGCGCCCGCGTCATCGGCCTCGGCCCGGGCGGCGAATATGCCATCCACGGCACCAATAATCCGCGCTCGGTCGGCACCGCCGCATCCTATGGCTGCTTTCGCATGCACAACCGGGATGTGATCGACCTCTACGCCCGGGTCCGCATGGGCGCCGCGGTCGTCGTCATGCCCTGAGACGGCCGGCTTTACGGCAGGAAGCCCCTCCTGCCGTAAAGTCGCATCGGATTCGCCCGCCCCCCTCGCCTGCGGGAAGAAAGCCGGATATCGTTCGCCGCGCGCGACGCCAGTCTTGCTCAACTTCGAACCGCAGTGTCTCAGAGGGGCTACCGATGGATCATCTCGCCGACGTCAAGAAATTCGCCAAAAAGGCTGTCAACGAAGCGGCCTTCGCCGGAATGTCGAAGTCCTATGCACTGGTCATGAGCAAGCCGGATACGCGCTATGTCGCCTGTTCCGACCCGGCCGAACTGGAGCGCGTCCGCGAGAACTTCCTGAAGAAGAAGCTCGGCCTCAACGGCGGCGACCTCGACGCCTCGATCAAGGCGGTCTGCGAGCACATGAAGGCCGACAAGACCAAATCGCGCCTGACCTTCTACTATCTTCTCGCCGAGCATTACGGAAAGCTCGATGCCTTCGTGAAGAAGTAGGAACCGGTTTCGCGGCCTGGCCGCAGGGCGCTTTCCGAAGGGGAGGCGCCTTTTTTATGGTCCGCTACCTGCCGTCTTCCATCCCCGCAGGCGAAACCGCGGCTGATCCCACCAAGCCCCCGGCATGACGCATCGCCGCGTCGGGGGATTTCGCCATGTTCTCGCTTTCCCGCACCGCCGTCGCCAGCAACACCCCGGCCATTCTCGCCGGCCTCGAAGCCGCGCTCGTCGCCGTCATCGTCTTCGGCGCCGGTCTCGCGCTCGCCGTCACCATCGGCTTCTTCTGAAGGTGCCGCCATGCCGGCCCCGCAAACCTCCGTCGCCTCCCGGCCCGGCTGCCCGCATTTCGAGGTCGGGCGCGACCGCGAGGGCTTCTGGATCGCCGTCGAGACACATGGGCGCGGCGGCGGCTATTTCGCCAGCCTCGACGCCGCCCTGCACTATGCCCGCTTCAGCGCCGGTCGCGAGCCCGGCGGGGTGACGCTGGCGACCCGCCCGCTCGAGCTGCTGCCGCCGCGCCTGTCCTGAGCCCGCGCGCTCAGCGATAAAGATCCTCGCGCGACAGCGGCAGGCCGGACGGGCCCTTGCGGCGCTTGGAAACCAAGGTCTGGTTGACCAGCGCGCCGCCGCGCTCGAAGGCGAGCGAGCAACCGGCGAGATAGAGCAGCCACATCCGCGTCCGCTCCGCGCCGATCTCGGCCTCGGCCTCGGCCTTGCGGGCGTTCAGCCTCTCCCACCACAGCCTCGTCGTGCGCTGGTAGTGCTCACGCCAGCCCTCGACATCATGGACCTCGAAGCCGTTGCGCTCGAGATTGGCGATCGACATGCCCAAATGGTCGAGTTCGCCGCCCGGGAAGATGTAGCGCACCAGGGCGCGGTATTCGGCCGGCATCTTGTTGAAGGCCTTGTCGGTCTTTTTCGCGCGGCGCGAAATGGTGTGGTGCAGATAGAGCCCCCGCGGCCGCAGCAGCCGGTTCACCGCCTGGAAATAGGTCGTGTGGTTGCGGATGCCGACCTGCTCGAACATCCCGATCGAGGAGATCTTGTCGAAGACGCCCTCCATCTGGGTGAAATCCTTGAGATGCAGCGTGACCCTGTCCTGCAGCCCGAGCCGCTCGACCTTCTCGCGCGCGAACTTCAACTGCTCCTCGGCCAGCGTCACCCCATGCGCCTCGACCCCGTAATGCTGAGCGGCGTGGCAGATCAGGGCGCCCCAGCCACACCCGATGTCGAGCAGCTTGTCGCCGGGCTTCAGCCGCAGCTTGCGGCAGATCATGTCGAGCTTGTCGCGCTGCGCGCGGGCGATATCACCGTGATCCTCGGCGAAGTAGGCGCAGGTATAGACCATCTCCTCATCGAGGAAGAGCCGGTAGAATGCGTTCGAGACATCGTAGTGATAGGCGACATTGGCCTTGTTGGTCGCTGGGTCGCCATCGCGGGCGATCTCGTCGCCCTTGCGATGCGTCACCGCCGCCGAAGCCTTGCCCGGCGCGAAGATGAAGCGCCGGACCAGGTCGAAGACCGCCGCCTTCGAAATGCCGCGCGCCAGGCGCCCGACCTTGCCCTCCGGCCGCGCCGCGGCGAGGTCGAAGATCGAGCCGTTCTCGATCGCGATCCGGTCGGCGATATGCAGATGCAGCAAGGTGTCGAGCTTCGGCTTGCGCAACAGCGCCGCGATGACGCCGGAATCGCGGATCCCGATCATCAGCCCGTCCTGCGGCCAGTCGGCCGGCACGCGCGAGCCATCCCATAGCGAGAAGCCGAGTTTCAGCCCGAGCTTCGCATGGGCCTCGGACAGAAGCCGCCGGAGTGCCTCGATACGTTCGACGTCGCCACCCATGCCGATACCTTGCTCGTTGACCTTGCGGCCTTTAGGCCGCAGGACGCCGACCATTGCAACCGCGTTCACGCATGCGCCCGGCAATGCACCGGCATGCATGCGGCGCAACAGCGCCATGCACCGCAGCATCGGCGCCCGCGAACCTGCACAATCATTAACCTGCGCTGATCCAAAGACGATGAAGCGCCACCGCGCCGACCGATTCTGGAGCCCATGATGTCGTCAGCCGACCATCTCAGCCGTCGTCTTGATTTCCTGAAGTTCGACGCCGGGACGCGCGCGCATATGGCCGATGTCGAGGATGTGGTTCGTGCCGCTCTGCCCGCGGCGCTCGACGCCTTCTATGATCAGATCGCCCGCTTCCCCGAGGCGAGCGCCTTCTTCAAATCGGCTGGCCAGGTCGACAAGGCCAAGAGCCGGCAGCTCGATCACTGGCGGGCCATCGCAAGCGGCCGCCAGGATCAGGACTATGTCCGCGCCGTCACCACCATCGGCGAGGTCCATGCCCGCATCGGGCTGGAGCCGCGCTGGTACATCGGCGGCTATGCCCTGCTGCTCGAGCAGATCATCGGCAAGGTGCTGGAGGAGCGCTGGCCGAAAAGCCGCTTCGGCGGCAAGATTCCCGGCGCGGCCGAGCGCGGCGCCGAGATCGGTGCCATCCTCAAGGCCGCCATGCTCGACATGGACTATGCCATTTCGGTCTATGTGCAGGCCTCCGAGCAAGCCCGGATGAAAGCCGAGGTCGAGGCCCGTGCCCAGGACGAGGCCAAGACCCGCCTGCGCGACAAGGCGATCGGCTATGTCGGCGCCGCCATGGCCGCGCTCGCCGAGGGTGACCTCAGCCACCGCGTGCCCGACGACATGCCGGAGGAATATGCCAGCATCCGCGAGCATTTCGACCACGCCATGAGCCGGCTCGGCGAGATGGTCGCGACCATCAAGGCGAGCTCGATCGCGATCGCGGCATCCTCGCAGGAAATCAATTCGGGCGCGGACGATCTCTCCTCGCGCACCGAGCAGCAGGCTGCCGCCCTGCAGCAGACGGCGGCCACCACCGAGCAGCTCAACGCCTCCGTCAAGAGTTCCGCCCAGTCCTCGCGCGAATCCCTCGTTCTGGCCGACAATGCCTCCAACGTCGCCCGCACCGGCGGCGAGATCGTCAGAGACGCGATCAAGGCGATGGAGCGGATCGAAGAAGCCTCGAAGAAGATCTCCGAGATCACCAGCGTCATCGACGGCATCGCCTTCCAGACCAACCTCCTGGCTCTGAACGCCGCCGTCGAGGCCGCCCGCGCCGGCGATGCCGGACGCGGCTTCGCTGTCGTCGCGGCCGAGGTGCGCGCGCTGGCGCAGCGCTCGGCCGGCGCCGCCAAGGACATCACCGCTTTGATCGGCTCGTCCGACGCCGAGGTCGTCGAGGGCGTGCGCCTGGTGCGTCAGGCCGGCGAGACGCTGGAGAAGATCGTCAATGCCTCGACGCAGGTCTCCTCGACCGTCGGCGAAATCGCGGCGGCGGCCGGCGAGCAGGCCAATGGCATCGACGAGATGGCCCGTACCGTCAGCCATATGGACGAGATGACCCAGAGCAACGCCGCCCTGGCCGAGCAGAGCGCGGCTTCCGCCCGGACCCTGCTCGAGCAGATCGAAAGGCTCAACCTGTTGATGAGCGCCTTCCGGACGACGGACAGCACAGCCGCGAAGCCCGCAGCTGACCGGCGCGCCGCCTGAAGGCCTTTGACCAAGCCTCGCCGGCGCACTCAGAAGTCGCTGGCGATGCCCTTCACTTCCCAGTCGTCATAGCGCACCGGCTCGAGACCGCCACGCCCGGCGATCTCCTTGTCACGCCCGAGTTGCGCCGCCTTGGCATCGAGGTCAGCCCGCCGGGCCGCCGCCTCGGCGAGGGCGCGTTGCGCCGCCGGCGACAATGTCCTGGCGGACGGCTGCTCGACAGCCTCGCCCTTCTCTGCTTTCGCGCCCATACTCGCACCATTCTCTTGCAGGATACGCCTCGCCTTCACCACATAGGGATGAATGCGGCGCCAGGCGAGGCCAGACCGGCGCAAAGGCTCGAACCCGCGAGGAAAAGCGATGAACTACGTCCGTACCGGCATGCTGATGGCGGCATTGACCGCTTTGTTCGGCGCGGTCGGCTATCTGCTGGCCGGCGCCGGCGGCATGATGATCGCGCTCGGCATAGCGGTCGCGACCAATCTGTTCAGCTATTGGAACTCGGACAAGCTCGCGCTCGCCGCCCATAATGCCGAGGAAGTCGACGAGCGCCGCGCGCCTGAACTCTACGGCATGGTGCGCGACCTCGCGGCACGAGCCAGCATGCCGATGCCGCGCGTCTACATCATCCACGAGGACCAGCCCAACGCCTTCGCGACCGGCCGCAATCCGCAAAACGCCGCGGTCGCCGCCACGACGGGCATCCTGCGCACGCTCAGCTATGACGAGCTTGCCGGCGTGATGGCGCACGAGCTGGCCCATATCAAAAATCACGACACGCTGACCATGACGATCACCGCGACCATGGCCGGCGCGATCTCGACCATCGCCAGCTTCGGCATGTTCTTCGGCTCGCGCGACCAGCGTCCGAACTTCATCGTCCAGCTGCTCGTCATGGTGCTGGCGCCGCTGGCGGCGACGATCATCCAGATGGCGATCTCGCGCTCGCGCGAATACGAGGCCGACCGCCTCGGCGGCGAGATTTGCGGCAATCCGGCGGCGCTCGCCGACGCGCTCGCCAAGATCGCCGGCGGGGTCGCCCGTATTCCCAACGAGACGGCGGAACAGAAGCCTGCTACGGCGCATATGTTCATCATCAACCCGCTGAGCGGACGCGGCATGGATTCCCTGTTCTCAACCCACCCCGACACCGGCAATCGCATCGCCGCACTGATGGAGCAGGCGCGCGCCATGGGCCTTTCCGGCCAGGCCGGCGGCTTCCTGCACGGCGCGGCGCAAAGTCCTTTCGGCGGCGGCCGCGAACCTGGGCCTTGGGGCTGAGATGGCACGCTCCGAAACCGCCGCGCCCTCGCCCGAAGCAAAGCCGCGTGACGATGCCCCCGGGCTCGCCGCGCGCCGGCTGGCAGCGGAACTGATCGACGAGGTCCTGCGCGCCGGGACCGCCCTCGACGAGACCTATGAACGCATGGCTGCAATGGCGAGGCTGGAGCCGGCCGATGCCGGTCTCGCCCGCGCCATCGCCACGGTCGCCTTCCGCCGCCTCGGCGCGATCCGCCACATCGTCGCTGCAAGGCTCGAGCGCGGCAGCCCGCGCAATGCCGGACCGTTCGAGCCGATCATGGTCGCCGCGGCGGCACAATTGCTCTTCCTCGACGTTCCCGACCATGCCGCCGTCGACCTTGCCATCCGCCATCTCCACGAGGATGCGCGCTCGTCACGCTATGTCTCGCTCGGCAATGCCCTGCTGCGCCGACTGGCGCGGGAGCGCGACACCATCCTCGCTGAACTCGATCCCCTGATCGATGCGCCGGAATGGCTGGGCGAGAGCTGGATCCGCCATTACGGCGCCGAGACCGCCAGCGCCATCGCCCTGGCCCATGCGCAAGAGCCGCCGCTCGACCTGACCGTCAAGGCCGACGCCTCCGGCTGGGCCGAAAAGCTCGACGGCATCGTGCTGCCGACCGGCTCGGTCCGGCTGCGAGGCCGGGAGAGCGTCACCGCCCTGCCCGGATTCGCCGAGGGCGAATGGTGGGTCCAGGACGCCGCCGCCGCCCTGCCCGCCCTGCTGCTGGCGGCCAAGCCCGGCGAGCGTGTCGCCGATCTCTGCGCCGCTCCCGGCGGCAAGACGGCACAGCTCGTGGCCGCCGGCGCCGAGGTCACCGCGGTCGACCGCTCCGGCCCGCGCCTGCGCCGCCTGGCCGCCAATCTGGAGCGGCTCGGCCAGAAGGCGCAGATCGTCACGGCCGATGCCGCCCGCTATGAGGCGGAGCCCTTCGACGCCGTGCTGCTCGATGCACCCTGCAGCGCCACCGGCACGATCCGCCGCCATCCCGACGTCGCCTGGACCAAGCGCCCCGAGGACATCGCCAAGCTCACCGCCCTTCAGGCACGCCTGCTCGACCAGGCCGCGAAGCTGACACGCCCCGGCGGTCGCCTGATCTACTGCACCTGTTCGCTCGAGCCGGAGGAAGGCGAGGCGCAGATCGCAGCCTTCCTCGAACGTCAGCCCGGTTTTGCCCGGCAACCGATCGCGGCGACGGAAATCGGCGGGATCGCCGAGGCCCTGACCCCACTCGGCGAGCTGAGGACGCTCCCGCACCAGCTTGCCGGCGAAACGCCGCGGCTTTCGGGATGGGCGGGATTTTACGCATGTCGCCTGATCAGGCTATGACTTTGCCGGATTCGTCACATGGCGCGTGGCGAAAGGGCGGAACGGACAGCGGCATTGAAGAGCTGGTCTGAGCGGGGAGGCCTGGCACGCGCGGCGACCGCCCGCGCGGCAAAGCGCACGCGCGGGCAGATCGTCGGAGCCGTCCGTGCACTCTGGCCGTTCAGTCGCATGAAGGCGAACCGCCTGCTCTTTGCGCCGCATGACCTGCGCACCGCCGACCCGACCACGGCGAGCGACATCTATTCCGGCTATTTCGCCTTCGCCGGCCGAACGGTGAACAGCCACGGCGAATCGCCTTTCGAGATCGAGCCGCCGACACCGGCCTGGGCGGAGGCGCTGCTCGGCTTCTCCTGGCTTCGGCATCTGCGCGCCGCCGACACCGCGATCGCCCGCGCCAATGCCCGCGCTTTGGTCGAGGAATTCATCGGCAACCGGCATGATCGCGGCGAGATCGCGCGCCGGCCGGCCGTCGCGGCACGGCGGCTGATCTCCTTCCTCTCGCATTCGCCGCTCCTGCTCGAGGGCGCCGACCATGTCTTCTACGAGCGCTTCGTCCGCCAGATCGTCCAGACCGCGGACCGGCTGCAGCTGGCTCTGGCCGGCGCGGTCGAAGGCGTGGCGCGCCTGCAATGCCTGATCGCAGTCTCCTTCGCGGCAATCAGCCTCGACGGCCAGGAGCGTCGCCTGCGGCGCCTCGAAGCGGCATTGTCGGACGAGCTGGAACGGCAGATCCTTCCCGATGGTGGCCATCTCAGCCGCAATCCGCGCATCATCATCGAATTGCTGCTCGACCTCTTGCCGCTGCGCGAGACCTTTGCAGCGCGCGGCCTGGAGCCGCCCCGCAGCATCATCATGGCGATCGACCGGATGATGCCGCATTTGCGGCTGTTCCGGCATGGCGACGGCGCGCTTGCCCTGTTCAACGGCATGGGCGCGACCCCGCCCGACCTGATGGCCACCCTCGCCGCCTATGACGACGCCCGGGCCCGGCCAATCGAGCATGCCGCCTATGCCGGCTATGACCGGCTCGCTGCCGGTACGAGCACGGTGATCGTCGATGCCGGCCCGCCGCCTCGTGGCGCGAACTCCGTCGAGGCCCATGCCGGCTGCCTGAGCTTTGAATTCTCCAGCGCCGCGCAGCGCATCATCGTGAATTGCGGTGCCAGCCGCTACGGCTCGCCGGAATTGCGGCTCGCCGCCCGCGCCACCGCCGCACATTCCACCGTGACCCTCGACGACCGCTCCAGCTGCATCTTCGGGCTGGTGCTCGGCGAGCGGCGGATCACCGCCGGCCCCGCCGATATCCGTGCCGCCCGCCAGGAGACCGAGCAGGGCGTCGAATGGGTCGCCAGCCATGACGGCTACAAGCGGAGCTTCGGCATTGTCCATACACGTCGCCTGGTGCTTGCTCCGGGCGGCAACCAGTTGCTCGGCGAGGATGAGATCAGCCCCTCGCCGACCATGGCGAGTCTGCCCGCCGCCGCGCGCTTCCACCTCCACCCGAACGTCAAGCCGAGCCTGATCCGCGAGGGCCAGGGCGCGCTGCTGGCGCTACCCTCCGGCGAGGTCTGGGCCTTCGAGGCTTCGGGCCTGCCCGTCACATTGGAGGAGAGCGTCTTTTTCGCCGCGGCCGACGGCCGCCGGCGCACCTCTCAACTGATCATCGAATTCGACGCCGCCACGACTCCGCGGATTTCCTGGCGCCTTGCGAGGCTTGGCACCGCCGGACGGCTTCCCCCCGGGACCGATACGGAAGCGGAAGGCGGGCCGGCCCCGGTCGATCAGCCGCCGCAAGGCTGAGAGACGATAAGGACAGGGCCGGGTTGCCCCGGTTGTGCTTTGCAGCGAGGCGCTGGCGTGATAGGGCGCGCGAGACTTTTTGCGGTGTGCCGCGCAACTTTTGGACCTTTTTCCTCATGCCGAATGAACTTCGCCGCATCGAGCGCGCGCTGCTTTCCGTCTCCGACAAGACCGGCCTGATCGAGTTCGCACGGGCGCTCTCGCGCCTGGGCATCGCGCTGGTCTCGACCGGCGGCACCGCCAAGGCGATCGCCGAAGCCGGGCTCGCCGTGACCGACGTCTCCGACCTCACCGGTTTCCCGGAGATGATGGATGGCCGCGTCAAGACCTTGCACCCCAAGGTCCATGGCGGGCTGCTCGCGATCCGCTCGCATCCCGAGCACCAGGCCTCGATGCTCGGCCATGGCATCAAGCCGATCGATCTGCTGGTGGTGAACCTCTACCCGTTCGAGGCCACAGTCGCGGCCGGCAAGCCCTATGAAGACTGCATCGAGAACATCGACATCGGCGGTCCCGCGATGATCCGCGCCGCCGCCAAGAACCATCAGGACGTCGCCGTCGTCGTCGAGCCCAGCGATTATGCCGCTGTCCTCGCCGATCTCGAGGCTCACAAGGGCGCGACCACGCTGACGCTGCGCCGCAAGCTCGCGCAAAAGGCCTATGCCCGCACCGCCGCCTATGATGCGGCGATCTCCAACTGGTTCGCCGGCGAGCTCGGCGACACCTCGCCGGCCTTCCGCGCGCTGGGCGGTGCCCTCGCCGAGACCATGCGCTATGGCGAGAACCCGCATCAATGGGCTGCCTTCTACCGCACACCGGAGCAGCGCCCGGGCGTCGCCACCGCGCGCCAGGTCCAGGGCAAGCAGCTCTCCTACAACAACATCAACGACACCGACGCCGCCTTCGAATGCGTCGCCGAGTTCGATCCGGCCCGCACCGCGGCCTGCGTCATCGTCAAGCATGCCAATCCCTGCGGCGTCGCCGAGGGCTCTTCGCTGCTCGAAGCCTATGAGCGCGCCCTCGCCTGCGACCCCGTCTCGGCCTTCGGCGGCATCGTCGCGCTCAACCGCAAGCTCGACGCACAGGCGGCGAAGAAGATCGTCGAGATCTTCACCGAGGTGATCATCGCCCCAGACGCCGACGAGGAGGCGATCACCCTCATCGCCGCCAAGAAGAATCTGCGCCTGCTCCTGACCGGCGGCCTGCCGGATGTCCGCAAGGCCGGCCTTGCCCTGCGCACCGTCGCCGGCGGCTTCCTGGCCCAGGCGCGCGACAATGCCGTGGTCGACGACATGGAGCTCAAGGTCGTGACCAAGCGCCAGCCGAGCGAGGCCGAGCTCGCCGATCTGCGCTTCGCCTTCCGGGTCGCCAAGCACGTCAAGTCGAACGCCATCGTCTACGCCAAGAACCTCGCCACGGTCGGCGTTGGCGCCGGCCAGATGAGCCGCGTCGATTCCTCGCGCATCGCCGCCTGGAAGGCCGGTGAAGCGGCAAAGGCAGCGGGCGCGGCGGAGAGCCTGGCCAAGGGCGCGGTCGTCGCCTCCGACGCCTTCTTCCCCTTCGCCGACGGCCTGCTCGCCGCGGCCGAGGCCGGCGCCACCGCGGTCATCCAGCCCGGCGGCTCGATGCGCGACGACGAGGTGATCAAGGCCGCCGACGAGGCCGGCCTCGCCATGGTCTTCACCGGCCACCGCCATTTCCGGCACTGAAACGAAACGGGAGAGCCGGATGCACACCGTCAAGGTCATCGCCGCCGGCTTCGCCCTGCTCGGCCTCCTGCTCGTGCTGGCACCGCGCCTGAACACCGGCGGGCGCCATCCCGTGATCTTCGCGATGCGGCTGTTCATCCCGCTCTGGTTCGTCGCCTCGGTGATCAACCTGATCGTCGGCATCAACAGCGCCGGCTACACCTTCCTGCAGGAGGCGCCGATCCTGCTCCTCGTCTTCGGCGTGCCGGCGACGGTCGCCGCCCTGATCTGCTGGCGCTTCGACGGGAGAACACGGTGAGCCTTGCTTCGGTCCGCGCCTTCTTCGCGCAGCACGCCCCCGATATCGAGATCCTCGAAACCTCCGGCAGCAGCGCCACGGTGGCGCTCGCCGCCGAGGCCTTCGGCGTCGAGCCCGCCCGCATCGCCAAGACATTGTCGCTGCGGCTCGGCGAGCGCGTCGTCCTGCTCGTCACCCGCGGCGATGCCCGGCTCGACAACAAGAAGACCAAAGCCGCCTTCGGCACCAAGCCGCGCATGCTCGACCTCGAGGAGGTCGCGGCGATCACCGGCCACCCGGTCGGCGGCGTCTGCCCCTTCGGTTTGCTGAACCCGCTGCAGGTCTATTGCGACGTCTCGCTGAAGGCCTTCGACGAGGTCGTGCCTGCCGCGGGCTCGACCCAGAGCGCCGTCCGG
The DNA here is from genome assembly GCF_053618995.1 of Allobosea sp. NPDC055594. Taxonomy (NCBI): domain Bacteria; kingdom Pseudomonadati; phylum Pseudomonadota; class Alphaproteobacteria; order Hyphomicrobiales; family Alloboseaceae; genus Allobosea; species Allobosea sp. NPDC055594. The sequence continues at coordinate 10,622 of NZ_JBSHIO010000007.1, read as the reverse complement.
ATCAGCCCCGAGCGAATGGTCGCGCTGACCGGCGCGGAATGGGTCGATGTCTGCCAGGAGGCACCCACCCTGCCCGCCGAGGACGCCATCGTCGAGCCGGCCTGAGGCCGCTCAGCCAGGGCTGCGGGCGATCAGCGCCATCGCCGCTGCCGGATTGCGAATCTTGGCGCCGCTGATCACATAAAGAAAGACGTCGCGCGGACGCCTCTCCGCCGCCGGCGCCAGCGCTTCGCGATCGGCGGGCATGCCGCCTTCGGACCAGGCGCGAGCACGCTCGGCCCAGAGGTCGAGCTGCTTCTCGGAATAGCCCTTCGGCTCGGCCTCGCTGGTGCCCATGATGCGGGCATAGACGAAAGGCGCGGTGACGTCGGCGATCTCCGGATACTCCGAATCGCCGGCGCTGATCACGGCGACACCGTATTCGCGGAGCAGGGCGACGAAATCGGGCGAGCGGAAGCTCGGGTGACGGACCTCGACCGCATGGCGCAGGGTTATGCCGTCGACCTCCTTGGGCAGGAGCTTGAGGAAGGCCTCGAAATCGGCGGGATCAAAGGCCTTCGTCGCCATGAACTGCCAGTTGATCGGGCCGAGCTTTTCCTTCAGCTCCGCAATGCCGGAGGTCACGAACTTCTCCACTGACGGCCCGGCCTCGGCCAGGACGCGCCGATTGGTGCAGAAGCGCGAGCCCTTCAGCGCAAAGACGAAACCATCAGGCGTCTCGGCCCGCCATTTGGCGAAGCTTTCCGGCTTCTGCGAGCCGTAATAGGTGCCATTGACCTCGATCGAGCTCAGCTTGCTGCCGGCATATTCGAGCTCGCGCTTCTGCGGTAGGCCGTCGGGGTAGAAGCTGCCGCGCCAAGGCTCGAACACCCAGCCGCCAATGCCGATGCGGATCTTGCCGCTGGATTTGCCGGGCATCTCGATCTCCCTTGCGATGGCTCGAGCGAAGCGTTCGCTCTGGTCCGGATCGTGCCGATCCGTCGATCATGGCAAGGCCATTATGGCAGCCGCGGCGCCTGAACGCGCACGGTTTCCTGCATCGTCCCGACAAAGGCTGTCAGCAGCGCACGCGAAAAACCCCGCAGGGCGAACCTGCGGGGTTTTCCGAATTTGGTTGCGGGGGCACACAACCACCGATGCCGACATTCGTTAGAGGTGGTGAGCTGACGTTACGTGTCGTTTCCAAACCCTCAACATGAAATTTTCGCTCCTAGGCGAAAGACCAAGATTAAGGCTCGTAATACGTGCGGGCGTCAAACCCACGAGCCCGCCATCCCTCAGGTGTCCGCGTCGAGTATCTCTTCTCTTCCCGGCCTAGGCCGCCTACGGACCCGGGCCAGATAGGCGGCGTTCCGGCAGAACTCCGGTGCCGGCCCGGGCGCACCGCTATCGAGCCAGTCGCGGCACGCGCAGGCGTGAGGGCAGGACAGGCAAAGGCGGGCGGCCATGGCAAAAGTGCCGCCGAAATCGTCCTTGGCCGCCGCTCCGGGATCGACGCCCGCCCTCTCGATCATCTCGCGAAACAAGCCCGCCTGGCGCCGCACCCTTTCGAACCGGGGCCATCGCCGCGCCGCCTTCTGCCCTTGTAGCCGTGGATGCATGATGCGCTCCCTTGCAAGAGGGATGATGCAGGGTAGGCGCAGCCACCACCGGATTCTTTGACCCAGCACAAGGACGAGACGTCCCTAGCCTGACAATTTACGCTGGCGTTTCACCCCATCCGTGAATTTGGTCGAGATCGAATTCGCTCGCCATCAGGAGTCTTTTCGACGCAGGCGGTCAACTCGAGCCATCGCGCTGGTTGGCGTGGATGCATGGCCGCTCTCGGCGATCATGACGCATCGACGGCAATCCGGCAGGAGAGCTTGCTTTTGCACCGTGAGATCGAAACTCCGAAACTGGCAGCGGTCCTCATCGAGGCGGTGACGGGAATCGGCCTGGCCTTCATCGACGAGGCAGGCCGGATCGGCAGCTGGAACACCGGCGCCGAGCAGATCACGGGCTGGAGCCGGGCCGAGATTCTGAGCAGCGACCTCGCATGCCTTTTCGTCGCTGCGGAGCCGGGCGTGACAGCCTCTCTGCTCGCCGCGGCGCAGGAGACCGGCGGGAGCGAGACACAACGCATCTGCCGGCGCCGGGACGGGGCATCGTTCACCGCACAACTCTCGATCGCGACCGTGAAGGCGCAGCCCGGCTGCCCTCGCGGCTATGCGCTCGTCCTGCGCGACATCTCCGAACAGCTCGATGCCGAGGAAGCCCACACGGTCCGCGAGGCGCATCTGCGCTCCATCCTCGAGACGATCCCCGACGCCATCGTCGTGATCGACGAGGACGGCCGGATCCAGTCCTTCAGCGCGGCAGCGGTCCGGCAGTTCGGCTACGCTCGCAGCGAAGTCATCGGCGAGGACGTCAAGATACTGATGCCCAGCCCCTACCGGCATCATCACGACAGCTACATCAAGCGCTATCTCACCACCGGCGAGCGCAGGATCGTCGGCATCGGGCGGGTCGTCGTCGGCCAGCGCAAGGACGGCTCGACCTTTCCGATGGAACTCGCCGTCGGAGAGATGCATTCGAGCGGCCGGCGCTACTTCACCGGCTTCATCCGCGACCTGACCGAGCGCCAGAAGACCGAAACCCGACTGCAGGAGCTGCAATCCGAGCTCGTCCACATGTCGCGCTTCACCGCGCTGGGCGAGATGGCATCGACGCTGGCCCATGAGATCAACCAGCCGCTAACGGCCATCGCGAACTACCTGAAGGGGTGCCGCCGGATTCTCCAGCGCATGGAGGGCGAAACCGCCCGCTTGCTGGAGGACGGCGTCACGAAAGCGGCCGATCAGGCACTGCGCGCCGGCCAGGTGATCCGGCATCTGCGCGAATTCGTACAGCGCGGCGAAAGCGAGCGTCGGATCGAGCCTCTCGCCAAGCTGATCGAAGAGGCCAGCGCGCTGGCCATGGTCGGCGCCCGCGAAAGGGGGGTGCACATCGCCTATCTCCTCGACCCCCGCGCGGCCTTTACGCTGGCCGACCGCATCCAGATCCAGCAAGTGCTGCTGAACCTGATCCGCAATGCGATCGAGGCGATGGATGGCGAGGAGCGGCGCGAACTGATCGTCGAGTCCCGACGCGTCAGTGAGGAGATGCTGGAGATCTCGGTCCGCGATACCGGTACGGGCCTGGCTCCCGAAATCATGGACCAGCTTTTCCAGCCTTTTGTCACGACCAAGCAGCATGGCATGGGCGTCGGGCTCTCGATCTGCCGCACCATCGTCGAGGCGCATGGCGGAAAGATCTCGGCCGTGTCGGAGCGGGGACGCGGAACCTGCTTCACCTTCTCACTGCGCGCCGTCGACCCGGAGGAGCTGGCTCATGCAGGGTGATGCCATCGTCCATATTGTCGACGATGATCTGGCTGTCCGGCAGTCGCTCTCCTTCCTGCTGGCTTCCGACGGGTTTCCGGTCAGGCTGCACGAATCCGCCAGCCAGTTTCTCGACAACGTCAGGGAGGCGCCGACGGGCTGCATCATCACCGATGTGCGCATGCCGGGGATCGACGGCATTGAATTCCTCCGCGGCCTCGCCCTGCGCGGCTTCAGCCTTCCGGTGATCGTGATGACCGGCCATGCGGATGTGTCGCTCGCCGTCGAGGCGATGAAGGAGGGGGCTATCGACTTCATCGAGAAGCCCTTCGACGACGAACTGCTGCTCGCCGCGGTGCGCGCGGCCCTCGACCGGCACCAGCGCAGGACGCAGCGCGAGGCGCAGGGCATCGACATCCTGGTGCGCCTCAAATCGCTGAGCGAGCGCGAGAAGCAGGTGCTCGACCGTCTCGTCGAAGGCAAGGCCAACAAGGTGATCGCGCATGAACTCGGCATCAGCCCCAGGACGGTCGAGATCTACCGGGCCAATGTCATGACCAAGATGCGGGCTGCGAGCCTGCCCGAGCTCGTTCGCTTCGCCCTGCTGGTCGGCGACAACGCCCCCTAAGATCGTGCTGCGTCGCCGGGGACGGCTCGCGTAAGGTGTATTCCTGACTTGGATGCTGCGACGGGCCGACGCAGACTGTCGGCATGCCATCCCGGCGCGACCCGAGCCGCGGATCGCCCGGAGCAAGGCATGCCATGTCTCCCGAAGGATGCGTGATCATCGTCGATGACGACGATGCCGTCCGGCAGTCGCTGACGTTCTCCCTCGCGCTCGAAGGCTTCCAGGTCAGGGCCTTTCGCAACGGCGAGGAGCTGCTCGCGGAACAGGAACTGCCGGCCCGCGCGTGCATGGTCATAGACTACTGCATGCCTTCGCTCGACGGGCTGGCGCTGATCGGCCGCCTGCGGCAGAGCGCCATCGCATTGCCCGCCATCCTGATCACGGCGAAGGCCAGCGCCGAAATCCGTCGGCTGGCGACGTTGTGCGGCTGCCGCGCGGTACTGGAAAAGCCGCTCGAGGATAGTTCGCTGGCGGACTGTATCAGGGACGCTCTGGCCAGCGGCGGCAGCGAGGCTTTTCGCAAGCAGGGATGAGACGGGGACGCCCTGGATGTCAGGCCTCGACCCCGGCCACGGCCTTGTGGCACCAGTCGGCGATCTCGCCGGCATCGAGCGGGAGCGTGGCGAAGGTCTCGCCCGCGAAAGCCCGCCACTGCAGCAGATACTGGCGGTTGACGGCGATGACGGTCGGGATGCCCGCGGCAACCGCCATGCCGATCTCCTCGCGCAGGCCGCGGCCCTCGCCTTCGTGCTTGCCGAAGCGGTTGACGAACAGCACGTCCGGCCGCGCCTCGACAGCCTCGCGCAGCCAGCCGGCAGCGACGGTCAGGCCCGCCGTATCGAGCCGGCAGCCGCGCGCCTGAGGGCCGCGATCCTCGAAGATGCAGACCTGCCGCTGCATGCCGATATCGTCGAGATAGAGCGTCGCGCAGGCCTTGCCGCAGCCGGATACGCCATGCTGCAGCAGGCCGCGCGGCTTCAGGCCACCGGCCTCGAGGCGCGCGACCGCCTGTGCGATGACCGGGTCCGGCGCCTCGTCGCGCTCATGCACGAGAACCAAGATGCCGCATTCCTCGGAGCGGGTGTCCACGTTTCGACCTCCTGTCGTCCTTGTTTCGCGACGCGGCGTGCGCGGCGCTTCACGACACGCTCTCGCTGCGCAGGCCACCCGCTGCGTCGCAGCCGCAGGCCGCCTTGCCGCCGAGCAGGCGCAGCGCACTCGCATGGATATGCTCCGACCAGTCGTCGACCGGGGCCGGGTCGAGCGGCGTCTGCTCTACCTGCATCTTGTCCGGCCCGTCGCGGCTGACGCCGAGATCGCGCACCAGCCCGTCCTTCAGGCCGTAGATCCAGCCATGGATGCGCAGGGTGTGCCCGGCGGTCCAGGCCGCCCGCACGATCGGCGTATGCGCGACGCGCTCTACCTGCGCCTCGACATTGAGCTCGCAGAGCAGGTTGAGCCGGGCCTCGTCGCTGGCGCCGGCATCGAAGCGGGCCCGCTCGCGTTCGTAGACCTCGACGACCGGTGCGAGCCAATGGTCGACCAGCGCTCCGGTCTGCCGCTCCAGAGCCCGGCGCACGCCGCCGCAGCCGTAATGGCCGCAGACGATGATGTCCTCCACCCCCAGCGCCTCGACCGCGAACTCGATCACCGACAGCAGGTTGAGGTCGCCGGTATGCATGACGTTCGCGATGTTGCGATGGACAAAGAGCTCTCCCGGATCGAGCCCGACGATCTCGTTGGCCGGCACGCGCTAATCCGAGCAGCCGATCCAGAGGAATCGCGGCTCCTGTAGGGCAGAGAGACGGCGGAAATAGCCGGGCTCCTGGCGCGTCTTGGCGATCGCCCAGTCGACATTGCGGTCGAACAGCGCCTGGATCGAAACCTCAGCCATGGCTGCGCCCGCCGAGCACGATGCCGCGCCGGGCCGCCATGCGCCGGGCCAGCCCGTCGCGATCCCCCGCGGTCAGGCGCAGCTCCGCCAGCGGAATCAGCACCGCATTCTCCACGGTGAGATGGCGGCGCTGGCCGCGCGAGAAGCTGGCCAGGGCGGTACGGAAACCGGCTCCGTCCCAATCAGCCTTTCCCCGCGCCCGCAGCCCTCCCGCGATGATCCCGGCCAGCCGGTCGTCCTCGGCGTGCTCCCGCGAGAGCAGGCCGAGCAGCCGCTCCGCGCCGTCCCGCGGCATGGCGCGCCGGCGGAGCAGCGGAAACAAATCCTCCTCCTCGTCGAGGACGTGCAGTGGCAGCTCATGCTCGATGCAGTGCAGGATCGCGTCGGCGGGGATGGCCGCAGAGCTCGGCGCTTCGGCGATGCCGTCGAGCAGCCGGCACAGGTCGCGCAGACGATGATGCTCGGCGACGATGAACTCGAGCGGGCGCGCCAGCAACTCGCTGCGGACCGGGGCCAGTACATCGGTCTCGGCGGAAAGCTCAGTGACCGTGGCCGCAGGCATGAACCGTTTCCTTCGGCGGACGAAGGGCAAAGTGCAGGATGTTGCGCAGGCAGGCCTGGCCGGGATCGGTGGTCCGGCCCATGACGCCGATCAGGGAGACCCAATCCTCGTCGGAAGCCTGGCTGGAGAAGAGGTTGACGGCGCGGGCGGCGAAGCCGCCGGGTGTGAGCCCCTCGGCCGAGGCGGCCGTTTCGACCCGGGCCAGCAGCACGAGATCGCCCAGCCCCACCAGCGTCTGCATCGCCATGGCTTCGTCGTCGAGGCGGGAGATGATGTCTCCGAGCAGCATGGCAATCGCCTCTCAGTGGACGTTGAGCTCGCCCGGCGACGGCAGGTCGATACCCTCGATCCGGGCGCGGCCGAGCAGCCGCGCGACATATTGCGCCTGTGCCCGCTGCCGCACCGCTTCGCCGAGATAGGCCGCGATCCGCTCCCGCACGAGCTCGAAAGGCAGCAGGCGGCCCGCAATGGCCCTGTCGAGCCGGATGATGTGGAAGCCATAGGGCGTCTCCACCGGCTCGTGACCGATCGTGCCCGGTTCCATCGCCGCCAGGGCCTTCTCGAACAGTGGCGTCGTCTGGCCGCGGCCGATCTGGCCGAGATTGCCGCCGAGCTCGGCGGAAGGGCAGGCCGAATGCTGGCGCGCCAACTCGGCGAAGCGACCGGGCTCGGCCGCCAGTTCGGCGATGGCGGCGCCAGCCTGCCGCCGCGCGCGCTCATAGCTCTCGGCATCGTCACCCCGCGCGGCGAACAGGATATGCGACGCCTCGTAGAGATCGGAGTTGCGGAAGCGCCCGGCATTGCGCTCGTAATAGCGCCGGCACTCCTCCTCCGTCGGCTCAGGCACGCTGATGTCGCGCTCGACCAGGGCGCGCATCCGCGCCTCGTCCTCGGTCTCGCGCCGGCCTTCCCCATCCGTCAGCGGCTCGGCCTCGATACCGAGCCGGACGACCTCCTGACCCAGGGCCTCGCGGATGACCAGCGCCAGGGCAGCGGCCTTCCAGGCGGCGGCAGGCGACGAGGCCGGGTGGTTCTGGACCTCGCGCGAGATCATCGCCCGGGAGATCACGGCTCCGTTGACCTTGATCGGGGCCTTCGGGGCTGTGGTGACTGGCTGGGCCGAGCAGGACGACATGGCGGATATCCCGGAATGGGTTGCGTGCCGAGGCGGATATGTCGGTCAGCGGCGGGTTGCGCGGACCGGGGCGGGAACAGCCCCCTGGCCGGCAAGGGGCCGCTTCTTGGTACGCACGATCTGGTAGCCCGTCCGGCCGAGATACCAGACCGGCGCCGACCAGATGTGGACCAGGCGGGTGAACGGGAAGACGAGGAAGATCGTCATGCCGAGCAGGAGATGCGCCTTGAAGATCGGGTGCACGTCGGCGACATAGGCCGAGGCGCCCGGCTGCAGGGTGAGCGTCCCCTGGGCCCAGTTCATGAACTTGACCATCTCGTGCCCGTCCATATGGCCGAGCGACAGCGGAATGGTGAGAAGGCCGAGGATGAGCTGGGCATAGAGCATCAGCAGCACCGCAATGTCCGAAAAGGACGAGGTCTTGCGGATCCGCGGATCGAACAGGCGGCGATGGAGCAGCAGGCTCAGGCCGAGGAAGCACATCACGCCGGCCAGCCCGCCGACGACGATCGCCAGCCCCTGCTTGAAGCCATGCGAGATGCCCAGCGCGTCGAAGACGACGATCGGGGTCAGCAGCCCGCCGGCATGGCCGAGGAAGATCACGAGCACGCCGACATGAAACAGGACGGAGCCCGCGACGAGCTGTCTGCGGCGCAGGAGCTGACTCGAATCCGCCTTCCAGCTGTATTGCTCGCGCTCGAAACGCACCAGCGACCCGAGCAGGAAGACCGTCAGGGCGAAATAGGGATACCAGCCGAACAGGATATGGTTGAGCGTCGTGTTCATGACGGCTGCTCCTCAATCGCGGGGTGACGCATAGGTGAAGCGGGTCTTGGGCCGCCGCACGGTGGCGACGCCGAGCCCGGGGGCCGGCCGCTTGGCCTGGCGCAGCTTGGCGGCGAGGTTCTCGACGCCGCAATCGGCAGCTGCGCCGGGGCCGAAGCGGACCTCCTCCTCCTCCCAGGCGGCATCCAGCGCAGCCAGGTCGTTCGGGTCCTGCTCCGTCTCGGGCACGATCGCCTCGAACACCTCCGGCGCGGGCTTCGTCGCCGCGAGCGCGACCAGCGCCTCGAAGACGACGGCATAGGGCGTTTCCCGCTTGCGCAGCCGCTCGCCGAGCACCGTCATGACATGGGCCGGATCGGCCAGCACCACCCTCGCCTCCTGCGCCGGCAGCAGCGAGCAGTATTCGAGGAAGAGCGGCACGAAATCCGGCAGCTCCGTGCCCTCGATGGTGAAGCCGGCCGCCTCGTAGACGCTTTTCAGGTCGACCATGGCCTGGCCGCGGTCGCGGCTTTCGCCATGGACATGCTCGAACAGATGCAGCGACAGGGAGCGCGTCCGGTCGAAGAGCATCACATAGCGCTCCTGCGCATCATAGAGGTCCGCCTCCTCCAGCATGCGCAGCAGCGGCTCCAGCGCCGCCGGATCGACGACGGCCTCTTCCGCCAGCACCGAGCGGATCTCCGGAATCGCCGCCACCAGCTCCCAGCTCGGATAGTTCAGCAGGGCGGAGAAGGCCTTGAGGGTTTTCATCTGATGTCTCCGGGCAGCTCGGCCGCCGAGCGCTGCCGGAACGTTACCGGCTTGCGAAAAGCGCGACGTTGAGCTGCGGCAAACGGGATTCGGGCGAAATCCGCAGCCCGTCGCAGGGCGGGCTGCGGGGGAAGCAGATTGCGTCAGGCGACTTCCATCGGCGTCTTCGCCGGCTTGGGCGAACCGAACAGGTTGGTGCCGCTCGTGCCGCCGGCGCAGCCATTGCCGAAGGAGAAGCCGCAGGAGCCGCGCAGATCGTAGGCATCCTCGATTCCCATCTCGCGATGGTTGGTCGGGATGACGAAGCGATCCTCGTAATTCGCGATCGCCATGATCCGGTACATTTCCTCGACCTGCGCGCCGGACAGGCCGACGGCCTTCGCCAGCGCTTCGTCGATGACGCCGTCGATAGTCTTGGCCCGCATATAGGCCCGCATCGCAAGCATGCGCTCCAGGCCGGTGACGATCGGCTGTTCCTTGCCCGCGGTCAGCAGATTGGCGAGGTATTTGACCGGAATGCGCAGGCTCTTGACGTCCGGCATCTCGCCATCGATCCCGATCCTGCCTGCCGACGCCGCCGAGGTGATCGGCGAGAGCGGCGGCACGTACCAGACCATCGGCAGCGTCCGGTATTCGGGATGGAGCGGGAAGGCGATCTTCCACTCGATCGCCATCTTGTAGACCGGCGAACGCCTGGCGGCTTCCAGCCAGGCCTCGGGCACGCCCTCGCGCCGGGCCGCCTCGATCACCGCCGGATCATGCGGGTCGAGGAAGATGCCGAGCTGCTCGTCGTAGAGGTCCTGCTCGTTCTCGGTCGAGGCGGCGGCCTCGATCCGGTCGGCGTCGTAGAGGATCACGCCGAGATAGCGGATGCGGCCGACGCAGGTCTCGGAACACACCGTCGGCATGCCGGCCTCGAGGCGCGGGTAGCAGAGCGTGCACTTCTCCGACTTACCGGAAGACCAGTTGTAGTAGATCTTCTTGTAGGGACAGGCCGAGACGCACATGCGCCAGCCGCGGCACTTGTCCTGGTCGATCAGGACGACGCCGTCCTCCTCGCGTTTGTAGATCGCCCCCGAGGGGCAGGCCGAGACGCAAGCCGGGTTGAGGCAGTGCTCGCACAGCCTCGGCAGATACATCATGAAGGTGTTTTCGAACTGGCCATAGATCTCCTGCTGGACGCCGTCGAAGTTCTTGTCGAGCTTGCGCTTCGAGAACTCGCCGCCGAGGATCTCCTCCCAGTTCGGGCCCCACTCGATCTTCTCCATCCGCTCGCCGGTGATCTTCGAGCGCGGGCGGGCGGTGGGGAATGCCTGGAGCTCGGGCGCCTTCTGCAGGTGCCCGTAATCGAAGTCGAACGGCTCGTAATAGTCGTCGATCTCCGGCAGGTCGGGATTGGCGAAGATCTTATGTGCACGGCGGTGAGAAAACCATCCAGTGAAGCGCCGGCGCTTGTGCGGGCGCGGGCGGTGTAAAAGTCGTCCACTGGATAGGCTGGCCCCTTT